>DATJJJ010000001.1:0-4968 GCA_035492215.1 Edaphobacter sp.
CAGCCGACCGGAAACGTATCGCCCACAACTCCCCACTGCGGCTCACCCCACAGGCACAGCACCTTGCCGAGATCGTGAACGAATCCTGCAAGAACAAACCAGCGAGGATGTCCGTCGGCGCGAATTGCCTCGGAAGTTTGCAGCAGGTGTTCGATCTGCGTCAGGTCAGTGTCAGGATCGCTGTCGTCAACAAGGGTGTTGAGAAACTCCGCAGCCTGCCAGATGGACTTCTTCCCTTTCTGCAGCGGAAAGTACTCCTTCTCTTTGGCGAGTACATAGTCGACGGTCTGGTTCTCGTGGTTGAGGCGGTAGAAGCGCGCCACGCCCGGATCAGCCTTCTCGTCGTACTGGCGGAACTCCTCCTGCGACTTCCCTTCCTTGTATCGACCCTGCAGAAATTCGTCCCACTCTTCCATGTCTGGACGGAGGGGTTTCTCCTGACTTGACGAAAGCGACGTGGCCATTTCAACCTCCTGGGGATTGGACCGGAAAACGCCCACTTGCGCTAACGATAGGACAATTTGACGAAAAATGCCACGGTACGAGCATCGTATCGCAAAGCCATGCTACCGAATGATGCGCGCGCTGATGGGGCCAAGAATCGCCATCAGCAAGACATAGGCAGCGGACAGCGAGGCCAGACGGGGCTCAATCGCGACACCGAGACCGGCAATGACGATCGAGAATTCTCCGTGAGCCACCAGCGTGAGGCCAGCGCGAAGGCGAGCGGTTGATGCAAGGCGCGATGACCGGGTGGCCAGGTAGCCCGTCAGGGTTTTGGTCAGGGTGGTGGCGACGGCCAAGACGAGCGCGATGAGCAAGACGGGGCGCAAGGTTTTCGGGTCAATCTCAAGGCCGAAGAAGAAGAAGAAGATCGCCGCGAAGAGATCGCGCAGGGGCGAAAGCAAGCGGTGCGATTGCTGGACGATCGGACCCGAGAACGCGATGCCGACGAGGAACGCTCCTATGGCAGCGGAAACCTGCAGCCGCTGGGCAAGGCCCGCAACGAGCAGCACGGTGCCGAAAGTCGTGAGGAGAATGATCTCGTCGGATTGATGCGCGAGGAAGGCGCTCAGCCAGTTGCCGTAGCGAATGGCGACGAACAGCACGATAAGGACGGTGGCACAAGCGATGGCGACAGAGGTGAGAATTTTTTGAGGGCCGCCCCCGGCAACCAGGACGGCAACCAGTGGAAGATAGACGGCCATCACGAGATCTTCGAGGACGAGGATCGAGAGCACGGTTGGCGTTTCAGGGCAACTCATGCGATCCAACTCTGAGATCACGCGAGCGATGATGCCGGAGGAAGAGACGTAGGTGACGCCGCCAAGAAGGAGCGAAGGAAGTGGTTTCCAACCCAGCAGAAGCCCAGCGACGAAACCGGGCGGGAAGTTGAGCAGGAAGTCAATCGCTGCGGCCGGAAAACCGCCGCGCAGATTCTGTTTGAGATTCTCGCCGGAGTATTCGAGTCCGAGCATGAAAAGCAGCAGAAGGACGCCGATTTCGGCGCCGATCTCAATGAAATCTTTGGAAAGATTGAGGGGAGTGAGACCTCCGTTGCCGAAAGCGAGCCCAGCGATCAGATAGAGGGGGATGGAGGAGAATCCCCAGCGGCTGGCAATTCGGCTGAGAAGAGCGAGACCAATGGTGGCCGTGCCCAACTCGATAAACACGCGAGCAAAGTCATGGACAGGTGGGGTCAGGACGACTCCTCGAAGAAAGCGGACACAACAAACGGCGTTGAACCCAGTCTAGACGAGACGACGAGTACGGTCGCAGATGGCGGCGGGGCGCAATCAGGAGATGAAGTTCGGGATCGACGATGTCCGCGTGCTGGGGGTGTCCCCCCATACTCTGCGCATAAAGTACTTCGATTCAGGCGTTTAGCGAAGGCCGTAGCCGTAGAATCTTCCTATATTTCAACTTAGCCGCAGATTCCTCTCCTGAAAGGACTTACGCCGCTCGAGCGGCGCATTTCGGCCCCCTAAGGACTGCGGTCGATATTGCCCGACCTCTTTTCGGAACTGTCATTTCCAATTATGGAGAAGTGAATGGAATTAATCTGCAAATCTACCGAGAAAATTTTTGAGGTTCCCACCTAATAAATCACGAAACGGGGCACCGAAGTTTGTGGTGTATAGAAAAAGACAACAGGTTCAACGACTGGCCCGAGGCATACTGGAGGCACTGCCATGAACGAAAACAAACGTCCCGTCTCCGTGCTCGCGGTTGCCTGTCTTTACATCTTTGTGGGCACTGTCGGCTTTGTCTTTCACTTCAAGGAATTGCTGGCGGGACATCCCGACGCATGGGGAATCGAGATTACCGAACTGGTGGCGCTGGTGAGCGGAATCTTTCTGCTGAGGGGGCAAAACTGGGCGCGGTGGCTTGCGCTGGCCTGGATCGTATTCCACGTGGCGCTGAGCGCGTTTCATCCATTGCGGGAGCTGGCGGTACACGTAGTGCTTTGCGCCTTCATTGCCCTGGTGCTGTTCAGGCCGGCGGCGGGGCGGTGGTTTGGAAAGACAGCTTCCAGCTTCTAGCTCCTAGCTCCTAGCTCCTAGCTCCTAGCTTCTAGCCTCCAGCTTCTAGCCTCAAGCTTGTAGTTTTCAGCTTTCCAGCTTCGTGGTTTTCAAGCACCCTCTTGCGATTTGTATCCAGGCAGAAGTCACGATTAACTCGGTGGGAAATCCGCTTCTGAGTTATCCCAAGTCTCGACATCCTTCGACTGCGCTCAGGACAGGCTCTGGAGCACCCTGTAGCTAGCCAAGGCAACTGAGGATTGCGGTGCTGACGCCCTTCCAATCCTCCGTGTCGGAGCCGGTGGTTTCGATCTTCTGTTTCATTGCGTCGGCCTGTGCCGCGGTGAAAACGCCGGAGTCGATCAGGCACTGCCGCACTTTGTGCCAGTGGAAACAGCCTCGAACGGGAGCGGGCATGATTTGATCGTTGAGAAGAATATTCACCATCAAACCCGGACCAGTGCCGCACTTTGTGAACTGAATCTCGTTTGACTCGTTGGGCATTTCGCCGTCGTGCAGATGGATTCCAAAATTTGCGGCGACATTGTTGTCGATGCTTACGCCAGACATGACAAACATCGCTCCGGTGGCGGCAACGCCGGCGATGAGTTGGTTTTGCTGAGCAGCGGAAAGGCCCATGACGCCCAGCGACTGCCGCAGAGATGCTTCATCATCGTAGTTCAAGAGACCGATAGAGCCGATGAACTGAGGGACAGAGATGCCCATCGCGAACATGGAGCCGGATCCCGCTGGAAGCCGGTAGCAGTAAATCACATAATCGTGCATAGGAAATTTCCCTCCGTGGCGGATTGTACTCCGGGGATAGTGCCGGAGAGGGGTGTTGCGTTTCGCGGGTCTGTTGGATTGGATGGGGCGAGGTTGAAAGGTGGTATTACCTTCTAGCCCTTCCCAGGTCTCAGAAGCAAAGTCCTTCGATTCCGCTCAGGGCAGGCACCGGGGAACTCGGCCAGCGCCCAGAGGACTATGCGCAGGCACGCACGCGGGTGGATGATGTTCGGCTGGTTCGCTGGACTTTCCGAGGAGTCGGACGCAATTCGATTCTGCTCTGCATTTGCAGCCGATCTGCATAGTGCAGCAATCTTTCGATGCTGACCTTACCGATTCGTCCATTCATCAGATTGCTGACATTCGGCTGATACTCGTCGAGTACGCTCACGAGTTCCCGCTGCGTGAACCCGCGGCGGTCGATCTCGGCAAGGATAGCTTCCACAATGGTGGCCTTGACCTTCAACGCAGAAGCCTCAGCTCGGGACAGGCCGAGATCGTCGAGCACGTCCCCCTTCGTTATGTGTGTGGGTCTGTTCATGTCGTGACCACTCCTTCGCCTGATTGCCGGCGCTTATCGATCCTTGAGATCTCGCAGTCTTTGCTGCACCGCTCTGAGTCTCGACTTGGCTGTCTCAATGTCGCGTTTGTCTGTCTTTCTGCTGTCTTTCTCGAAGCAGTGCAATACGTGGATTACGTTGTTAACTCTCGTCAGGTACATCACTCTGTACCAAGTGCGTGCATCGCCTTCTTTCAATTCCCAGACGCCTTTGCCCACCGAAGACATGGACCGGTGATCGCACCTGGGCTGCCTTCCATTCTGAACCTGCCTCAGAGAGAAACCGAGTGTCACCTTCACATCGTCTGGAAAGCTGCTCAATATCTCCTTTGAGTTCCCTTCCCACGCGATGTTCGCTGGGCCAGAGTCGTGCACGACATTCATGTCAGATCATTATATAACATTTTATATAAAACGCAACTCGATTGCGGAAATGACCTACGCAGCATTGGGAGCACGAAGCCCGAAGCAAAAAGCAGGTTCTTCACTTCGCTTACCCACGGACTTTGTCCGCGGGGCCCAAACGCGATCACCCTAAAAAAGAAGAGATGCAGGGAAGGTCAATCCACTTTTTTGGATATGTTGAGCAGGATGCCGATTCCGGCAAGCGTGAAGAAGAGGCTGGTGCCGCCGGAGGAGATGAAGGGGAGCGGGATTCCCTTGGTGGGGAGGAGCGAGAGCACGACGCTGATGTTGAAGAAAGCCTGAAGCAGGATGGCGGTCGTGAGTCCGAAGGCTGTGAGGCGCGCAAACGGTTCCGTGGAGCGGAAGGCGGTGCGGAGGCCGCGATAGCCGAGCACGGCGAAGAGGATGAGGATCAGCATGGCGCCGAGGAAGCCCAGTTCTTCGGCGATGTTGGCATAAATAAAATCTGTCGAAGCTTCGGGGAGGTAGAACAACTTCTGCATGCCCTCCATGTAGCCGCGACCCATGAAGCCGCCGGTGCCGACGGCGATAAGGGACTGGTTGATGTGGAAGCCTGCTCCCTGCGGGTCGAGGTCGGGATGTAGGAACGCCAGCATGCGCGCGCGACGCCACGGAACCCAGAAAAGCAGTGCTGCGAGCGGAGGCGCCGCGGCGGCGACGGCAAGGGCGAGGTAT
>DATJJJ010000002.1:0-57020 GCA_035492215.1 Edaphobacter sp.
TAGGCACGCCGCCAGCGTTGATTCTGAGCCAGGATCAAACTCTCGTTTAATCTTGGTGTGTCCGCTCCCAGGACGGAGGTCCGGGAGTCAGACGCCTTCAGCTGCTCGAAAGAGCTGAAGGATATAACTAGTGAGAATGACTAAACCAAATTCCGTATCATCTCACGACTGGCACGTTCAACTATGTTGTCAAAGATCCTGAATGCATCCACACTAGGCGGGCATCTTTGGATCAAGGACCTCTCCGGCTCAAAGCCTGGATCGTGTCCTCGAACTTGTTTGCGCTGTGATCGTCTTTCTTTTCACTACTTTGGAGCCGCTTACTTCACTCAGACTCTCGCGTTTCAGTAGTGTTCGACGTTTTAGCGAACTTTCTAAGATTATCGAAGTTTCAATCTCTTGTCAACTCTTTTTATCACTTTCTTTACTCGATCCCGATCTCATCGGTTTCCGAGATCGGCCAAGCAAAGAACGATAAAGCAGTCGACCGTATCGCTAAGCGCAAAATTTCAAAACATCGTAACGGCACAAAATCTACCGCGAAGCCTGGGCTTCTATAATATCAATTTGCAGTGACTTGGGTTTGGATTCGGCTGGCCCTTAGCTCAATGCCGTTTCAAACGCTTGGACTGCGCTTCGTTATCTCCCTCAATCACCCATCCTTCGGGCATCCAGGTGCGAAGCTAGTTTGTTACTTCCACACTGAGAATATCGTGCTTGCCACTCTTGTGCAAGCCGTCAGCTCACTGCGACTTCCTGAGAGTATCAACGATGGGGGGTCGGCGCAACCCAAAAGCCTGTTAATAACTCCGGTTTTCTGTCGAAAACTGCGATTCGCCCAATAACCACGCGGTGTTTTTCATCTTCAAATTCTGTAAATAATCCTTCACCGCACCCGGAAACTCTGCAACATCGAGGTAAATGTCGGCTTCAGCATCGCGTAGTCCGGCTCCGGCGCAATAAAAATCATGTAGCTCACTGCTCCATCCGGGCGCGCCACCGTCACCAGAAGATCCCGCTCGGCCAGCGCATTGTTCCCATTCGTCAAGGGAGACCGCCCCTGCAGCTCCACCGACCGCGCCGGTCTTCCATTGATCGTCAGCGACGCCATATTGCCCACCTGCTGCAGCCCGCCATTCTGCTGGCTCAGATTCTGCGCAATCGCTGTAGTCGCCTGCGTCAGCGCATTGTCATCCGTCACCGCGCTCTGGAACTGCGCGCCCTCCACAATCGCTCCATACGCAATGCCCGACTGCCCCGCACCGTTCTGCGGCACAAACGCCACGCTGCCATTCTTTCCTTCGCCCTTTTGCCAGCTCTGCGGATAGCTGATCGAAAACGCCCGGCCGTTGTAGAAAACCATCTTCGCGTCCAGCCCCAGAGAAGCCTTGTCCAGCCTGGCTCCTCCTGCGGCTCCTCCCCCGCTCCCCGTCGAAGCCGGAATCACCTGCGCCGGTCCACCCGACACCAGCGCATACCTCCCTGTGCTCTTCCACGCCCCGGCCTGAATCTCCTTGCCGTTATAAGCCTTCTCTTTGGTCGCCAGGTCCCGCGCCCGGTTGAACGCCGCCGAAGTCACCGTCGGCTTCGTCGATCGCGGCGGGAACGTCGCAATCTCCGCCGCTACATACTGCATGCGGTTCCCGGGATTCGGGTGGTCGCTGAAGATCTGCGCTCCCCCCTCGCCGTACTTCGCCTGAATCGTCTCGAAGAACTGCGGCAGCCCTCGCGGATCGAAGCCCGCGTCATACAGAATCCCGGCGCCCAGCAAGTCAGCCTGCTTCTCGTAGTCACGCGACATCCGCAGAAATCCCAGCCCCGTCGCCATTCCAATGCCCTGCGTCGCCAGCGATCCCAGCGCTCCATTGCCCAGCGCAATCGCCGCGCCCAGCTGTCCCAGCGCCGCCCACGTCCCCACCGACTGCTGCTTCGTCATATTGCAGGTCGAGTGCCGCATCACCACGTGCGAAAGCTCGTGCGCCATCACGCCCGCCAGTTGCGACTCCGTCTCCGCCGCGCGAATCGCGCCGAGGTTCACAAACATCGCTCCGCCCGGCAGCGCAAACGCATTGATCTCGTCGCTCGCCACCACATGAAAGTTGAAAGGCCAGCGATATCCCGGCGTCACCGCCACCAGCTTCTCTCCCAGCTGCCGCACATACTGCGAGATCGGAGAGTTGTCCGGCAGCACCGGCATCTGCTTGAAGACCTCGGCCGCAACCTTTGCGCCTTCTTCCCTCTCCTGCTCCACGCTGAAGGCGTTCTTGCACGGCGGCGGAACACTGAACCGGGCCCAGGCATTCTGCACCCCCGTCCCTGCCAGCAGTCCCATCCACAACATCAGCCGCGCCGCACGTCCCAGTCGCTTCATCTCGCTACCACCTTCTCGGATCTCAATTCCTGCAAAGCCTGCTCAAACATCACCTGCAGCCTGATCTCTCCGATCGGCGCCCTTAGCTGGAGGGCTTCGCGATCACCCCGAGATCGGCCATTCCGTTCACGAAATACTGCACCGCCAGCGCCACCAGGAGCAAGCCCATGATCCTTACCAGAATCCGGATCCCCGTCTCCCCCAGAGCCTTCGCTACCTTGTCCGAATTGCCGAGCACAAAATAACAAATCACCGCCGTGATCAAAATAGACGCAAGAATCGCCACCATCTGCCAGAGGTTCTGCGCCTGCCCCACCAGAACCATCACGCTGGCAATCGCGCCCGGTCCGGCCAGCATCGGAATGCCCAGAGGAACAATCCCCGCATCCTCCTTGCTCGCCGCCTCTTCCGCATCGCCGCTCGTCTCCTGCGTCGGCGAACGCCTCGCCTCCAGCATGTCCAGACCGATCAGCAGCAGAATCACTCCGCCCGCAATCTCAAACGCCGGCAGCGTGATCCCGAACATCTTGAAGATGTACTGGCCCGCCATGGCAAATGCGCTCAGAAAGATCAGCGCCGTCAGCGACGCCTTGCGTGCAATCCTCCGCCTTCGTCTCGCGTCCGAACCCGCCGTCACCGCAAGAAACGTCGGCAGCGCCGCAAACGGATCCACCAGAAAAAAGATCGAGCTCAGCGCAAGCACCGAGAACCGCACATAGACCGAGTGCTGCAGCCCGTAAAAGCTCACCGGAGAATGCGGCTCAAAAAGCACACCTCATTCTCCCACGCCCATCACAAATCTCACGCTAATCGCCCCGAAAACGCCGCCTCTCTCTGGATTCGCCCCCTTGACGCTGGCTATAATGAAAGCTTCCACACGAGGAACGAACATGCCTATCCAATCCACCGCGAACATCTGGCACAACGGACAACTCATCCCCTGGGACAAGGCCCAAATTCACGTCATGAGTCACGTTGTCCACTATGGTTCCTCTGTCTTCGAGGGGATCCGTTGTTATACCCCCGGCGTATTCCGCTTGCACGAGCACATGCAGCGCCTGATCGACTCGGCCAAGATCTACCGCATGCCGGTACCCTACACCGTCGAGCAGCTCTCGGCCGCCGTGGTCGATGTCATCGAAGCCAATGGCGTCTCGCCCTGCTACATCCGCCCCATCGCCTTCCGCGGCTACGGCGAGATCGGCGTCAATCCTCTCAAGTCCCCCGTCGACGTCTACATCGCCAACTTCCCGTGGGGCAAGTATGTCCCCGGCAACGAAGGCGCAGACGTCTGTGTCTCCAGCTGGTCGCGCCTGGCGCCCAACACCATGCCCTCGCTCGCCAAAGCCGGAGCCAACTACATGAACTCCCAGCTCATCCGCATGGAAGCCGAAGTCAACGGCTACGCGGAGGGCATCGCGCTCGACGTCAACGGCTATCTCTCCGAAGGTTCCGGCGAAAATCTCTTCCTCGTTCGCAACGGCGTCATCTACACCACGCCTCTGGCCAACTCCGTCCTCAGCGGCATCACCCGCAACTCGGTCATCACCCTGGCCAAACAACTCGGCATCGAAGTCGTCGAGCAGGCCCTTCCGCGTGAGCTGCTCTACATCTCCGACGAGGCCTTCTTCACCGGAACCGCCGCCGAGGTCACGCACCTCCGCTCCGTCGATCGTATCCTGGTCGGCGACGGCACCATGGGACCCATCACCTCGGCCCTGCACGCGGAGTTCTTCGGAATCGTCAACGGCCTCAAGCCCGACCGTTACAACTGGCTCACGCCCGTCAACGTCAAAGTTGCTGAGACCGTCGGCGCCTGATCGTTCCGTAGTTTTAAAAAACAGAAAAACCAGAAAAGCCGCGGCCACGGAAGGGTCGCGGTTTTTCTTTGGGTTTTCAAGGCCTTTCTCCTTCATCTTCGCGAGATCACACTTTCGATGCAGAGTTTCATCGGCAAAAGCGGCCCTGCACTGCGATAGTCTTAAGTAACCCAAAATTAGCCGTGGACTCCCCGGAGGCTTATGTCGACTGTCCTTGTAACCGGTATCGCTGGATTTATTGGATCAAGCATTGCCCGCGCCCTTCTTGCGGAAGGAGCAAAGGTTCGTGGAATCGACAATCTCTCGACCGGTTCCCTCGCAAACATCGAGGAGATCCGCTCCCGCATTGACTTCCGTAACGCCGATGTTCTCGATCAGCAGGCCATCTCCGACGCCTGCAGCGACGTAGACTACGTCTTCCACGAAGCCGCGATCCCCTCCGTCCCCAAATCCGTGGACGATCCCATCGGGACCAACGGTCCCAACCTCACGGGAACCCTCTATGTCCTCGAGGCCGCTCGCAAGGCTGGCGTCAAACGCGTCCTCTACGCCGCCTCCTCCGCCGCCTATGGCGACGATCCCGAGCTTCCCAAGTCCGAGGCCATGCTGCCTTCCCCGCTCTCGCCTTACGCCGTACAAAAGCTCGCCGGAGAGCACTACCTCGCCAGCTACTACCGCGTCTACGGCCTCGAGACCGTCTCGCTCCGCTACTTCAACATCTTCGGACCCCGTCAGGATCCCTCTTCGCAGTATTCAGGCGTCCTGGCCCGTTTCATCTCCCTGATGCTCGCCGGCCAGACCCCCACCATCTACGGTGATGGCCTCACCAGCCGCGACTTCACCTACATCGACAACGTCGTCAGCGCCAATCTTCTCGCAGCCAAAGCACCGGCGGAAAACGTCGCCGGACGCGTCTTCAACGTCGCCACCGGACGCCGCACCACCCTGCTGGAGGCCTTCGAGCAGATCAAGCGCATCACCGGCTTCCAGGGCGGAATCAATCACGCTCCTGAGCGCGAGGGCGACATCAAGCACTCCGTCGCCGACATCTCTGCGGCCCAGTCCGCCTTCGGCTACAAAGCCTCGGCCGACCTCGCCTACGGCCTCGAACACACCATCGAGTGGTCCCGAGAATCCGTCGCCGTCTAAAAATTCCACTTCAGCCAGAACAACGAAAAGGAGGCTTGACCATGTCAAGCCTCCTTCCCCTTTAAGCCACACCGAATCATTCACTTACAAGTGCCGATTCCGTGCCGCCCGATTGCTAAAATTTAAAAGCAGCACAGGAAACGCCTAAGTAACTGCCAAAACCGGAATCCCACCATCTGCCCGTCAAGGGACACGGTGCCTTACGCGCTTGGTACACCCTCAAGCGATGAAAATTGAATAGTTTGCGCAAGAAAGTACCGGGGGAGGGGGGACCGGAACATCCCTTGCACATTGGACCGGGGACATCTCCCTTGCGGCGGTAAAGACTGAGTTGGGGTTCAGAGCAGGTCTTTGCCCTGCTTCGAAAGACTTCATCTGGTCGCCGAGGCCACGGCCTGCTTTCTATGTCTCCGAAATTTGAGGGTTCGATTCAGAGTAATAATGTTCCACATGCGATTACGGCTCATGCCCAGTCCGAATGATTACGTCGTGCTCGCACGTTATAGAGAAGGGGATTTTCCCGCCTTTCGGAAAGTTTTTGAGGAGGTGCGGGATGACTCCCCACTTCGAAACTTCGCCCAGCCTCCGGAAGCCGCAGAAACAGCAGTGATTATCGAAAATCGATCTGAAAAGGAAATGACTGCTCTACGTTATTGTTGGAAATTCATCGATGCTGACGGTAAAGACCGAAAGAAAACCGCTTCGAGCGACAGCTATCGGGTTGATGTCTATCGGCCTGTGATGTCGCCTGGTTCAAAACTACTCGTGACTCAGACCGGAAGTGTGGACGAAGCTCTGATCGACCGCGTCTTAGCCGGCGGTGGCTTCATCGCAGCAGGCTCGACTTCGTCTCTCGATTACCAAGCGGTCGAGATCGAGTTTCAGATCGAATTTGTCATGTTTGCCGACGGAGAGATCGCCGGTGCCGACCCCGATCATTACGGGGCGGAGTTGCAGTTACGCAAGCGAGCTGCGACGTATATAGCGCAGCAGATTCGCTCAGCGAACGCAGAAAGTCGGGATCCTACGCCTGTACTCACTGCATTGCGTGACACCCCACACCTCCCCAACGATCATCTGGCACGACTCGTCGCTGACTATGCCCGCACATATTTGCGTCGATCAGTCATGCAAATGGGTTCGCTTGACATGAAGGAAGTCACGCTAAAGCATCTTGAGAATCGGCCGGAGTTGCCGAAGTTTTACCGTCGAGGAGCTTCTGAATGATTGGCTCCCGGATAGTCAGTGAGCGGTGCTGCACAGGCCTGACCGCAGCTCTTCAACGTACGCTCAGGGGGAGTCCCCGGGGGCGAGAACAGGCACCCGTGGGAAATCCCATTCCACTCTTACAGCTTGTGCAGGTTTTTGGGCATATTCCGCATGCCGAGAATATGGAAGTCCTTCAGCCCGCGCTTGTTCACATAGGCCAGACGGTTATTTCCATTCGGATCGGTCGGAATCAGGAAGAATCCATTCTCGAGGACAAACTCCCGAGTATTGCGAATGATCCCCTCGATCATCTCCCCGTCGTAGAAATAAACCCTTACCCAAAGGCCGGGAACGATCGGAGAGTTCTCGTGGAAATGCAGGGCCTTATGCCGCAGGTCGCCCTCAAAGGTCTTCACGAAGAAGACAGCCTTCGCCTCCTGCGTCGGAAGCTCCTCCTCCTCGCCCGTATCGCAAAGGGTAAGCTTGATCGTCTCCAAAGGAGCGTGCGGATCGTTGTGCAGGATCTGGTCGATCGTACCGAGGTCGCTGATCTTCACCGTCCCACAGACAGTGCGGTCTTCATACCGGACGACGATACGATGAATCCCTTCGGCAGCCGCAGCGGCCATCGCTGCAATCTTCGAGGCTACGCGCGATCTTGTGGAGACAGATCGTACTGCTTGATCTTGTAAAGCAGTGCCTTGTAGCTTATCTGCAGATCGTTTGCCGCCGCTTTGCGGTTCCATCCAGTACCCTCCAACACCTGTGCAATCGCAGCCGCCTCGGCGCCGCCCTTAAGATTTTTTACCAGCGCTTTTAATCCAGCGCCATTCGCAGGTTCCGCTGGAGCACCCGCCGGGGCCTGAGCCGTAGCCGGAGAGAGCTCATCCAGAATCGCCCGCTCGTCACCGAGCACCAGATAGCGATTGATGACATTCTCAAGTTCGCGCAGATTGCCCGGCCAGCTATGCGCCGACAAGGCATCCAGAAGACGTTGGGAGAAAGGAAGCGGCTCGCGGCCATAACGCCGCGCCCCCTTCCGCATGAAGTACTCGGCAAGCACGGGAATCTCTTCCCGGCGCTCGCGGAGCGGAGGAATGTGCAAAGTAAATCCGTTGAGACGATAGTAAAGATCTTCACGGAAGGTCTTGTTCGCCATCGCCTCTTTCATATTGATGTTCGTCGCCGCAATTACGCGGACGTCCACCTTCATCGGCGAACGGCTTCCCAGCCGGGAGAAGGTTCCGTCCTGCAACACCTGAAGCAGCTTCGCCTGCAGAATCGCAGGCATCTCTCCGATCTCATCGAGAAAGATCGTCCCGCCGGTGCAGACCTCAAACTTGCCGGGCTTCGTCTTGACAGCGCCCGTAAATGCTCCCTGCTCGTAGCCAAACAGCTCGCTCTCCAGCAGATCCGCGGGAACCGCGGCGCAATTCACCTTCAGGAACGTATTCGCGCTGCGCGAAGACATCTTGTGCGTATAGAGAGCCAGAATCTCTTTGCCGGTTCCGCTCTCTCCCAGAATCAACAGCGGAATATCGGCGCGGGCGACCAGCGCGGCCTGCGACTCCAGATCCCGCATCCGCTTGCTGGAGCGGACGAAAGAGTGCGTATCGTTCAGAGGAATCTCGCGCGGCGACTCGTTCGCGGACTTGCGATCCGGAGAAGCAAGATGCTCCTCAATCGTCTCTTCCACGTCGGTGCCCACAAAAGGCTTCATCACAATCGCGCGGACGCCCAGACGGATCACATTCTCCAGCTCGCGCAGCTCTGCCGAGCACGACAGCACAATCACCGGCAGGTTGGGGCGGGCACAACGGATATTCGTCAGCAACGGAAGAGGATCGCGGCCCGAGTGCAGAGCCAGCAACAACATATCCGGCTCGTCCTTCTGCTCCAGCCGATCCAGAAGCGACTGCTCTTCCGAAAAAAGGCTCAGGGCATAACGATCTCCAAGCGTGAGACGGAGATAATCCAAAACAGCGAGATCAGGTTCGAGGATCAGAACCTGGGGACGGGACTTAGCGACTGGTTTCAAAGCAGACATACTATAAGACGGAGAAGCCGACATACCAACACCCCTGATATTGCTGCCCCGGATACTTACGTCCGGACCATGCGTGCCCAGCTGGCCTTGCTAAAGTCTTACCACCCAGCCTTCGTACTGTAACTCCTAACCATCCGTGAAAGGGGGAGACTTCCCGGTGAGCTACCCTACTAGCGAGATTCTAGTTCGGATCATGCAGAGTGCGAAACAAAAATGTTAATAATTTTGCCGATAAAAGAGAAAAATGTTTACCACTCATTTCCCGGAATTCCCCCCAGGTTTGATGTCTCCGGTTGAGATGCGGAAAGAAAAACACTCTTTTCTCGCGTGATTACCAGGGTAACTGTACTTTTCGTTACTTCGAAAAAATCGCGTAAATAACGCGTTGAAGCTCGGTTGCAAATTCCCACCCGGTATGTTCCCATAACTCCCCTTCACTCCCGCCTCTGAAAACCTTCCCGCCTCGGAGAGATTGGCCAGCCACGTGCAACGTGAAAGGCATTGCACTCTTTTGCTCAAAACCAAGAGACGGGAAGACGACCTTTGGTTCATAACGCTGAATCCGCTGCCTCCTTTAGTCTGCCGCCGATGGATATCCTCTTCGGAAAAACTGCAGCAATGCAGGCTGTACGCAATAAAATAGAACGAGTTGCCGCCACCGACGTTCCGGTTCTTATTCAGGGCGAGAGCGGCACCGGCAAAGAGATCTGCGTACAACTGCTTCATACCCTTTCCATGCGCTCCCGAGGAGGTCTGGTCAAGGTCAGTTGTCCGGCTATCCCTCACTCGCTGCTCGAAACCGAGCTCTTCGGATACGAAAAAGGAGCCTTTACCGGTGCCACCAGCACCAAGCTGGGCCGAGTCGAGCAAGCCCACAACGGAACTCTCTTTCTCGACGAAGTAGGAAGCCTCGACCTGAATGTTCAGTCCAAGCTTCTTCAGGTGCTTCAGGACGGAACCTTCGTCCGTGTGGGCGGCCACGAATCCCGCTCCATCGCCACCCGGCTGGTCTCTGCGGCCAACGGCGATCTGCGCTCCCAGGTGGAAGCCGGCACCTTCCGGCTGGACTTCCTCTTCCGCATCAACGCAGTCACGATCAATCTTCCGCCCCTGCGCCAGAGAATTGCCGATCTGCCTATCCTGATCGACTACTTCATCGACCATTACTCGCGCATCTTCCGGCACACTCCCGAGCTGCTCTCCAAGAGCGCCATGCGCCTCATGCAGAACTACCACTGGCCCGGCAACATCCGCCAGCTCGAGAACCTGATCCGCAGCTATGTCCTGATCGGCAGCGAGGACGCCCTGGTCGCCGAACTGATTCCCGATCAGCCTCGGAATGGCGTCACTGCCGAGATCGACCTCAGTGAGCCCATCTCACTCAAAAACATTACGCGTAAGGCCACGCACGATCTTGAGCGCCAGATCATCCTCAAGGTTCTGCAGGCCAATAGCTGGAACCGCCAGAAGACCGCCAAGTGGCTCCAGATCAGCTATCGCTCCCTACTCTACAAGCTCAGCGAGGCCGGCATGCCTGAGGTTCCGCCCCGTCCGCTCCGCAGCTCTGTCCCCAAGAAGACTGAGAGCAACATCAGTCCGATTCAGCCCACGGTTCCACGGACGCGCCTCTACTAAACAGATCCGCTAATTCATTCAATCGCATTCAGCCTTCGACCCCTACCGTCGGAGGCTTTTCTTTGACCACTGCAGAGCGGTTTCCAGGATCTTCTCAACATCCCGGCTGACATCATCCCAGCTTCGTGCATGCCGTGTCGCAATCACTTCGGCATCCCATCTCTCAGTCAGCACCTCATCCAGCCCCTTAGCAAGAGCCTCGGCGTCCTTCGCTGGTATAAGACGCCCGGAACGGTCGTCCATCAGCTCCGGAATTCCACCGACCCGGGTAGCCACCACCGGCCGCCCCGAGGCCAGCGCCTCGATCACCACATTTGGGCAGCCTTCGCGATAACTCGGCAACGTCACCAGGTTCGAGGCCGCCATCCACTCCGCCACCCTCTCCGTAGGACACGAAGGAGTCAGAGTCACCTGATCCGCCAGATTCAGTTGCGCGATCAGATCCATGAGAGCCTGGCGCGCCGTGCCATCCCCGATAATCCAGGTATGAAGCTTCGGCCGGTGTGCTCGCAGCGCCGAGACAGCAGTCAGCAGCTCCTGCAGCCCCTTCGCCATATCCAGCCGCCCGACGTAGACGATCGCCTCGGCATCCTGCGGAATCCCGAGAGAGGCACGGGCCTGCTGGCGATCGCGAGGATAAAAGACTGTCGTATCGCAGCCGTTCAATACAGCCTGACTGCGCTCTGCCGGAGCATCGAGACGCCTCGCAGTGCCGAGAAGATCGCCGCTCACCGTGATGGTAAAGTCTGCCTCACGAAGCACTCGTCGTGTCAGTCCTTCGCACGACGGCGGAATCATATTCAGGTCCGATCCGATGGCCGTAACCACGAACGGAATCTTGAGCGCACGGGCGACCCGCATCGCTGCGTCTCCATCCGGATAGATGACATAGCTCAGCAGGATGTCCGGTTGATACTCCCGTACCCGCGAGAGGATGCTGCGCGCAGCGGAGCGTCCGTTGAAAGGCCGTGAGATCGCCGGCAGCGCAGGATACGCGATATAGTCCACGGCAACACCATCGACGCGATGCTGAAAGTCGATCCGGCGTCCTGCACGACTGCGCGGCGTCAGCCACGAGGGATACACAGACTCCGGATAAAAAACCTTCACGTCGCAATGCTGCGCCATAATCCGCAGCGTCTGATAGGAGGAATGTCCCGCCCACGGCTCGGGCGAGGTCGGAAAGTAACGCGTGATCACCGCCACTCTCATATGCTGGCCTGCTTTTTCTGCACCAGATCTTTGAGCAATTTTGCATACCGCGTCGTAATCGGACGCCGATGATACGCAGCGATGCGACTATAGTCCGGCTGGATCGCAGGCGCTGAGGTATCCAGAACCTCAATCAGCATCCTGCGAATGGCCTCGGGATCGTCGTCTGCCGCCCACAGACCCGCACGCGTCTCTTCCAGCAGACGCCGCACATCCCCTTCAGGGTGAACCACGCCAAAGATCGGTTTTCCCCCGCCAAGGTAATCGTAGAACTTCGCCGCGACGTTGATTCTGTCGTGCGTGATGAGCAACAGATAATCCGTGTCCTTGATTGCGGCAAGAGCCTGCGCCTGCGGAACGAATCCCTTCAGCTCAATCGTCTCCCCCAGCGAAAGGAGCTCTTCGCGATAAGCCTCTTCTTCAATGTGGCCGATATAGCGAATATGTAACCGCGACCGGAGCGAATCTGGAAGTCCTCGCACCGCCTCGACAAAACTTCCCGGCTCAGTCGATCCGTAAACCGTTCCGATATAGGTCAGAACGATCTTCTGCTGCAAGGACCGCGAAGCCGCAGGAAGGGAGATCGCGGAAGGCGGCGGGGTGTCATAGCCATTCGGAATGTAGAGAAACTTCTCAGGGTCGACTTCCGGATATCGGGATTGAAGCTCGCGGCGCGCGGCCTCCGTCACCAGAACAACGGAAGTTGCAGCTTCTATGCCCGCTCTCTCCGTCTCCAGCGCGACCTTACGAGCGCGAGGATTGTTGTTAAAGCTCACCAGATCGATCGTCGTGGCCAGCCACTCGTCCCGGAAGTCGAGCACGATGGGCAAAGTGGGAAAAAGTTTTCTCAACTGTGGAACAAGTTTCACACTCGAGTAGGGTGGAACCGTAATCAAAACTGCGTCGATTGCCCGTTCGCGAATGATCCGGGCAGCCGCGGGCAGCGCAAACGGTAGCCATCCGATCTGCGGGTCGGGGAGCAAGAGATTGCCAATCAGCCTTTTAAACGGATTTTCACTCTTCTGCACCGCCGCAGAAGCTTTCTTCTTCCCGGCAACCGCCTTCTTAACCGATTTGCGCAACCAGAAAGGAAGATCGAGCGTCCAGCTGCGGTGAACCGTAACCGCTGGGGGAACCTGCTGAAGCAGTCTCTGATCCTTGCCGACCGCCGGAGCATTGCGAGCCGTCAGCACATCGACCCGTATGCCATTCTCCGGGAGATACTTCGCCAGCGAGAGAGCGCGAAGTACGCCCACTCCTCCAGCCGGCGGAAAGGAAAAAGTGATCAGCAGAACGTTCAAATCAATGGGCTCCAGCAGGCGCTTCCGTCCGGTCAGAGCTCAGACGGGTGCCGGGGTAAAGGGGACCCGTAAGTGATTCAACAGCACAAAACATATCATAGGCGCTCGCCCAGTGAAGTTCGATGCCGCGGCGCTGCGTCTCTTCGTGGAGCCACCGGAACATCTGCTCCAGACCGCCTGCTCGCGCTCCTGTGCCCAGCAGAGCATCGGCGTTATCTTCGCGAGCCCCATGGGTATGGAGCTTCAGAAAGATGTCCTCGCCGACCCGAGGTGCAATCTCGATCCAGCGTTGCACACGCGAGAACGTGGGAACGTCGTTATGAGCGATCTCGCCCATCTCCACGCGAGGCATCAGTCTTCCCTCAAAGCGCAGCCCGACCGGGCCTGTAATCATCAGCAGATCGCCTCGTGCCCCACCGCCCACAGTAGCCTCAATGCCTCGGTCAAACGCCTTTGGACGCCCCGGAGTGCCCGTGCACCAGTAAACCTCGTTCACAATGCGGCCCTGCGTCGGCGAAGGAATCGAGGGCATGGTGAAGTCCGCATAGCACCCCAGATCGCGAAGCAGTTCGATCTCGCCTGTCAGGCCGCAATCCTGTCCACTAGGGTGGGAGTTGTCGAGCGCCCAGTTGCCGTGGATGAACCCGAAGACCATGCGCCCGCCATGGTCGTGCAACAGCCCGTGGTCGTTCCGAAGCACATGGCAAAAATCCGTCATCTTCCGGACGAAGCTCTCTGCGGTCTCATCGCGATGATGGATATGAACCTCAACATCACCGATGCCCTGGCGTGTCATCTCCGCCAGAGGATCGAGCAGCTCGGCCCGATACTCCTCCTGCGGATAGAAAAAGCTGTAACAGGGTCTGCGCCCCTTGAAATCCCGCGGAGCGGCATCCGCAATCCGGGGCCATGCCTCCTGCCATCTCGCTACGCGGCGAAGAGCCGTCTCCATCGGGACCTTCTGGCAGAGAGGCTCATAATGGTCGGTAATGGAAACCCAGAGCCGCCGTGGCGAAGGCGCTCCCAGACGACGAAATCGGCTGCGGCAGTAGCCTGAAAACCAAAGTTCTGCATGACGCGGAAGTTTCATGAGGAGCCAAAGTGATCCTACGATATCCAGAAGCAGAACGCATGGCTTTCTTTAACCAGCGAAGCCTGACTTCCTGCTCTCTTTTGGCATGTCAGATGCACTAACATTGCATTGACGCCTGGTGTCTATTCTATGGGACTTTTTCTAACGCTCCTTTACATTCTGACAGCGTATCTCGGTCCCGAGACGCTTTGGGGTCCGATCTATGAGTTCCACATCGAACTCATTCTCGCGGCATTAGCCTTCGCGGCCACCGTTCCTCGACTGCAGGACTCGAAGATCTTCACCATCCCGCAGACCTATGCGCTGATCGGCATGTGCATCGCCGTCTTCTGCTCCATGGTGATGACCGGATGGCTGGGATCCATCGCGCCGGCTGTGCTCGGTTTTATTCCCAATACCTTCACCTTTCTGCTGATCGTTGCGAACTGCAGAAAAAAGAGCCATCTCCAGCTGATCGTGATGATGCTCTTCATTGCCAGTGCCTTCACCATCATCAAGGGATATGCCGCGCTCCGCGCCGGCGACTACACCAACCCCTACCTGATGCCGCAGGGAGCGGAAGAAGGATACTTCTATCGTCTGCGCGGCATGGGCTTCATCAACGACCCCAACGACTTCGCGCAGGTGATGGTCAGCCTGATTCCCTGCATGTTCTTCTTCTGGAAGAAGGGCAACTCGTTTCTCAACCTCTTCCTGGTCCTGCCATCCGCGGCTCTTCTGGTCTTCGGCATGTACCTCACCCACTCCCGCGGCGGCATCATTGCGCTGATGGCAGTCACGCTGTTCGCCTTCCGTCGCAAGATCGGCACCGTTCCTTCTGCCATCCTCGCCGGCGGATTCTTTGCCATCACCAGTCTCGTCGGCTGGTCCGGGGGCCGGGATGTCTCCGTCGAAGCAGGGTCAGGCCGCATGGATGCATGGGCCGCCGGCCTCGATCTGATCAAGAGCCATCCCCTCTTCGGCGTCGGCTTCAACCGCTTCAGCGAGTACTACTACATCACTGCCCATAACACCATCGTCGTCTGCGCCGCCGAACTGGGCATGTTCGGACTCTTCTGTTGGGTCATGTTTGTGCTCCCTACGGTACGCGACGCCGCCGTCTGCACCACCTGGAAGAAGGAGAAACCTGCGGAAGAAGACGCCTTCTCCTACCAGGCCGCTTACGGCGTACGGCGGGAGCCTTCAGCTGACCTTCGCTGGCAACCCGCTGCCGCTCTCGCCGGAGCAGCAACCCCTGCTACCGCCGTCGTCGAAGAGATTCGTGCCGAAAAAGAACCCGCGGTCCCCCTTTATCTGGCCGAGAAGTCCGAAGTCGAAGAAGTGCCGGACCCGGAGGAGATCGAACGCATCGCGCGTCTGATGCTCACCTCGATCGTCGGCTACTTCGTGGCCGGCTGGTTCCTCTCCCGCGCCTACGTCATGACGCTGTTCATCTACGGCGGTCTGGTGCAGGTGGTCTACCGCATGGCCCTTGTGCAGAACATGGTTCCCCCCAGAATGAAGGCCTTCAAGGTGGTGCAATACTCTGCCATCGGATCCGTCGGGCTGATCTTCATCGTCTACATCATGCTGCGGCTGGAGCACCTGACCGGTCACTAGCGAAGAGCTACATCGGCCGGAAGGCTCCCAGGATGATCTTCAATCCGCGCATGGAGTTCGCGACAAAGATCAAGCCAAGCGCAAAGTATGCGAGCGTTACCGCATTCGCAATGTGATAGATCACGCGATTCTCACGGTACTTCGCATACCTCGCCTTACCCAGCCGCTTCTTGAGAAACAGCGTGTAATAGTGCACCGTCACCACACCGACCGCGTGCCACATGCCATAGATCACAAAGTTCCATCCCGCACCGTGCCAGATGCCCATCAGCACGAACACTACCGTAATGGCCAGCGCAATGCAGCCGGGCGCGGAAGCCGGGCCAAAGCGCCGTACCAGCGCCTTCGACAACGGCACAAAAACCATGTCGCGCATGTAGTTCGTCAACGTGATATGCCAGTGCGCCCAGAACTCCTGCAGGTTGCGCTTGCTGAAGGGCCGGTCGAAGTTCTCCTGCACATGAATCCCCAGCAAACCCGAGACGCCGATCGCAATGTCGCAGAAGCCCGAAAAGTTCAGGTACAGATACGCGCAGTACCCCGCCACCGCAATCGGAAAGTCGATTAAGTGGTGCGGAAGTCCATCGGCCAGCAAACCGTCATAAGACAGCTGGTTCGCAAGGTTTCCCAGGAAGACATACTTGGTGAGTCCGATGAGGATGCGAGCCCAGCTTCGACCGATCGGCGTCACGCTGCGATCCGGCGAGGTGATCGAGTTATGGAAGGCGCTGTAAGGATTGATCGGTCCGATCGAGAGCGTCGGCACAAAGAACGCAAACGACAGATACTCGCTGAAACTCGGCATCGGAGCAACGCCGTTGCGAATCTCGTGCACCATGTACGTCAGCCGGAAGGCCATATAGGAGAGACCGAGAAAGAAATCCGCAAAGACCTTCTTCGAGAAGGGAGCGGGAACAAAGTTCTGCGTCCAGTCACGCGGAACATACTTCACCAGAACCAGAATCAGAATCGGGAAGAAAAGCGGAAGCCATGAGCCCAGCTTCTTTTCCAGCAGCAGATACTGCACCGCGACCAGCAGCACATACACCGCGAACATGCTCGTGGAAAAGATGAAGTATTGCTTCACATCGTGAAGACGCACGCCATAGGTGCCGCGCGAGATGCAGACCGCAAGCGCGAAGACCAGATTGACGAGGGCGAAAGCAGCCATACGCAGCTTGCCCGACGGCAGGCGCAGCACGATCCACGCCGCCAGAGGGAACAGCAGAAAAGGAACCGCCAGAGTTACAAGCAACAGCGAGTTCGAAAGAAAATGTGTCAGGCCCGGCGGCATCGCGTAAGGTCCTCTCCAGTTAAAACGCCTGATAGACGAGATTGACCGACAGAGAGTCGGGAGTGATAAACAGCGTCAACGTAATCGCCGCAACACAGATCGCGAAGAGCACGCCAACAAGAACAGGATTGGGTTTACTGGATGGCGCTGCCATGAGCCTCCCTCGCATAGAGATCCATCACCGCAGGCGCAATCGCGCGCGTGAAGAACTCCTTGCCGTTGTCGTTGAAGTGTTGATCGTAGTAGTAGTTGCTCACCTCTGAGGCAGGCGTGTCGCGAAACAGCGTCGCGGAAGGAATCCCCAGGATGGGAGCCGACGGAATGCCGATCACATCCGGCCAGTACATCCGCTCCGGAACCCGCGTCATCCCCTTCTCCGTATCCTCGGGAACGTGGATCAGCGCAAAGGGAACGTGATACTCCTTGGCGAGATTCCCGATCTCGCGCGCCCAGTGTTGATGATACGGTCCCAGCGGAACCCCGGCGAAGTCGAAGTTGCTGTCCGACGGCCCATGGCAGAAAATGCTGTCCTCCGTAATCTGCGGCGGCGTCCTCGGCTCCGGCACAAATGGCCCGCCATAGTACCCCACCGAGCCATAGTCCGACTGCGATCCCAGGCTCACCACCAGCTGCGGGTTCTGCACCAGAAGGTTCGGCCGAAGGTAGTTCACCAGCTGTCGCGGAGCGCCCAACACCTCAGCCCCATAGATCGCCATGCGATCGCGGAACGAAAGCCCCGCCGTCGATCGCGGAAACTCTCCCCAGCGCATCCAGCGATACGCCTGGATATGCGGCGAGTCGCCGATCAGCGCAAGGGTCGGCATGTCCATAATGACCAGGCCCACCTTGCGATGTTCGAGAAAGTCGCGCATCAGCATGTACTGCATGTCCAGCCCCTGCCATTTCAGCGAAAGGCGCGCGATCTTCGCGGGACGTCCCAGCCTTGCACTCAGCTGCTGCTCGAGGTACTGCGTATCGACGCCGCGCACCAGCAACGAGCTGCCCACAAAGAGAATGTCGACCGGACCCTTGTCTTCGAAGATCTGCTTTTCATCCAGCGGCCCCGTACCCGTCTCCACCCGAATGCCGCTATACACGCGGTCGCGCGGAGGCAGCCCCGCCACCGACATCAGCATCGGAAGCGTAAGCAGAATGACAAGAACAAGTATCAGAGCCGCCGCATGGCGGTTTGACCAGATGGCAGGAAACATTAAGCCTTCGCACCTTCGGTCATACGGCGCTGAATCAGATCGGCAAACTCACCAAGATTTTTGGTAGCCTCCACCTCACCCACCCGGAAACGCACATTGAAAGCCTTCTCCACGCCCAGCACCAGCGAGATCTGCAGCAGAGAGTCCCACTCCTCCACATCGTTGGCGCTCAGGGAAGGCGAAACCTTCACGTCGTCCAGAAACACGTCGTCAAAAACAGTCTGCATTTTGGCAAGAATTTCAGTTTGTGTCATAAGCTCTCCGGTCCATCTGAATGTGTGTCTTTTTTGGAACAAAATCTTCGGTGGTTAATTGCCATGCCGTACGCTCCGGCGTCTCCTCGACCAGCTCAAAGCCCATGCGGGGAAACAGGTCCCGCACCATGCCGTTCTTCTCGGTCGGCAGATAATGCCCCACCACGGTCGAGCAGCCGCGCAGCTTCGCCAGCCGCACCATCTCGTTGACGACCTCGTCTTCCATCTGGCGCTTCAGCACACGGCAGCTCATCAACCACGTGTCCACCACTGCGGTCGCGCCCTCGACCCTCACAATCACCACCGAGATCAGTCCGTTGTCGCCAAACTTGTCCGCCAGCCGCACGCTGAAGGCATAGTGATCCGCATCCGTCAGCAGCGCTTCCACCTCTGCCTCACTGCGTCTGCGAGTCGTCACATTGAACTGGTTGCTCTTATTGATCAGCTGCGAGATGCGTGGCACATCCACCGGCGTAAACTCGCTGATCACGCTATGCATCTCGAGCGAACCCAGGTACGACTCCATATCCGTCCCCGAACTCATCGCCTGCGTCCGCGCAGCCTGCTGCTGATACTGCTCACCGCGTTTCAGGTCATCGTCCGTAATCGAACGCGGCTCGAAGAAGCGGCTGTTCAAAAGCTGCGACGCATACTCAGCCGGATCCGGCCCCAGCCAGATCGTCTCGATCTCCGGAACGAACTGCTTTACGATCTCAATCTCCGCCGGGTTATCGTCCACAAAGACGATCGAATCGAGCCCGAGATTCAGCTCCTGCGCAATGCGTCGCAGGTTCTCCGACTTCGGCTCCCAGTTCGCCTGAAAGCTGGCAATATCCTTCAGCCGAAGCACCATCTCCGGATGCTTCTCAAACGGCTCCGCAGCATTCTTGTAATCGTTCTTGCTACAAACGGCCAACACTACGCCTCGCTTTGCCAGCGACAGAATCGCAAGCTGAAACTGACGAAAAGCCTCGCCCCTCGCATGCGTTCCGCCGATCTCGATCCCCGTCATGCCGTCGTCGCCGATCACCCCGCCCCACAGCGTGTTGTCCAGATCGAGCGCAAGCACCTTCTTCGAAGACTGATGCAGCGAAGCCACCATGCCGGCCACCTCGCGCGCAATCTCCACCGCAAAATCCGACGAGTAGAGCTGCTTGGTCTCAAACCATGCGCGCCAATCGTAGCTATTGGCCGCTCCCCGGCGCGTCGCCAGAAACTCCGCATCGCAGACATGCACATACGCTGGAGCATTTAAACCCAGTTCCAGATTCACCAGCTTGCGGAAGCTCCAGTTCGACCCCAGCGTACGCACGCGGAACGGCCCCGGATCATACTCCGCTGCCGGAAGAAAATTCGCGACAATCACCTCGGCTCCCGAGCGCTCGTGCGCCGTACGGCAAAGGCTCAGCAGGTCCTCAGCGAGCTTTGCGGCTTCCGCCCGCTGCAGCTCCGGAGCGTCCGTCATCGCTCCTGAATAAACGCAGCGCTGATTCGATGGAATCAGGAAGATCACATCCGGACGGAAGGAATAAAGCTCGCTCTCCGGATCGAGAATCTCCGAGATGTAGTTGTCGTAATCGCCCTTCCACAGCTCCGTCTCCCACCATCCCGCGGTCGAGCGTGCGCCAATCATCTGCTGCACCAGCTCATGTAACGGATACAGGCTCGAGCCTCCCGCCATCGCCAGACGAATCGTCTTATCCGCTCCGCCTGCAATCGCAGCCCGCTGCGCCTTCTTGCGCAGCGTCGCCAGAGCAAGCACGTCGGAAAACTCCGCCGCGTGGCGCGTGGCAGACCGCAGAGCCTGCCAGATCTCCGGGGACCTCTGGGCCAGAAGCTCGCGCACATCCTCCACGCTTGCCGTCGCCTTTGCCGGCGCAACGACCGCTTCGCTACTCATACCGAACCTCTCCTTCTAAAAAAGAACGCTTGCGATGAGACCGGCGGAACCGAACGGGGAGTCTCATCAGAATATCGTCTTCAACGCACAAGGAATTTGCGCAGCGGCTAGTATCATGGAAATTCGACAGCCACTTGCTGTCTTGTACGAATCCGGGATCCGGCCGCTGCCTTGCATGAAAATTGTTCACGTCGTCTACAGTCTTGAAATGGGCGGAGCAGAGATTCTTGTCGCCCAGCTCTGCCGCCTTCAGCGGCAGCACGGACATGATGTCTCGGTCCTCGCCTACAGCAACCTTGGCACTCTTGGCGAGCAACTTCTTCGCGACGGAATTCCGGTACGCGTCCTCGGCGAAGCTCCCCTGCCTCGAACCTTTCTCCGCTTCCTCAGCGAACTTCGCCGCATGCGTCCCGAGGTGGTGCACTGCCACAACCCGGCACCTGCGCTGCAGGCCGCCATTCCCGCGCGTCTCGCAGGAACCCGCTCCGTCGTCATTACCCGTCACAGCCTCGTCGCACCGCCGTACTCCACCGGCGAAGAGATCGCAGTCAACTTCGTAGCCCGCTTTAGCGACTGGATCGTAGGCATCTGCGACGTGACCTGCGAGAACCTGCGTCATACGCCGGGCGCGCTTCGGAAGCGTATCGTGCGCGTCTACAACGGGGTCGATCCCATCGAGCCGCCTGCCCCGGAAGACAGGCCTCAGAAGACCGGCTTCACCCTGTTGTTCGTCGGCCGCCTCGCTCCCGTCAAAAATCTCGCCACGCTGATCCGCGCCGTGGCCTTCGCCGCACCGCGCGTTGCGAATCTCCAGCTCTGGATCGTCGGCGATGGAGCCGAAAGGCCTCATCTGGAAGCACTCGTTCGGGAGCTTGGAATTGAAGATCGCGTCACCTTCTGGGGAGAGCGCCTCGACGTCGCGGGCTTCTTCTCCGCAGCCGACGTCTATTGCATGTCTTCCACCTCGGAAGGGCTTCCCATGTCGCTTCTGCAGGCTATGTCCGTCGGCCTGCCTTCTGTCGTCACCGATGTAGGCGGCATGGCCGAGGTCGTCAAAAACTCCAGCGGCGGCCTGACCACGCCCGTAGGCGATGCCCATGCCATGGCCGAGGCTCTCGTCGAGATCGCGTCCGACCCCACGCAGAGAAAGCTCTTCGCCCGGAATGCACAAACGGCCTACCACGAGCATTTCACGCTCGAGCGCATGAACGCGTCGTACATGGAGCTTTACCACCGCCGGCATTAAGGTCGACCTCTTCATCGCAAATCAAACGTTTGTGAAACCTGTAGGAACGTCGTGGCTCTTTTATTGCCTGAACCCTCTCAGGCACCCTCGATCACGCATTCTCCTGTCCTGCCTTAAGTGGAATCGCAGATGGACTCACCCGCCCGCCCGGAGACCAGATCTTCCACAACGGTCCAGGAGTAAACCAGAATTTGTACAGTCCAGCCACTGCCGCCACATTCAGCACCAGCAGCGCACTCGCAGGCGAAGCGACCCGATCAATCAGCGGAAGCTTCATACGCAGCGCCAGCAGCGCGGCAATCCAGAACCCCCATTGCGCTATGGCCACAATGGCCCACACCGGCGAAGTCATTCCCATCCACGTCGCGCTCAGCAGCATCAGCACAAAAAAGTACGGAACGACCAGCCGCATCAGCTTGTGCGAGACCAGCTGAAACAACACACGGTTGTGCGGCGTAAGCGTCCACGGAGCCAGCGAAAACAGCTGGTAGTTCCCCGCCAGCGTTCTGACCTTGCGCTGAAACTCTCCCGCCACCTTGCCCGGCCATACATCCGTGACGACCGCCAGCCGATCGAGCACGCTGCGATAGCCCTGGCGCAGAATCGACAGCGGCTGAAACATATCGTCCAGAATGATGCCTGCTGGGAACGGTTGCACCAGGCTGCGTCGCGCCGCATAAAACCCGCCGTACACGCCCACCGGCGAATCCCACGCCGCCTCGCAGTTGCGAATCCACTGCTCGTACCGCCAGTACACTCCGCTCACCACCGAGGCCGCCGCGTCGTGGCCATCGGAGTTCAGCACCAGCTCGCCTGCAACGCAACCCACGGATGGATCCGCAAAGTTGCTCAGCAGCTCCTTCAGGGCTCCCCGCGCAACCTTCGGGCGAATGTCGATAAACAGCAAAATCTCCCCCGCAGCCGATTCGATCGCGTGGTTCAACGCCGCCGCCTTCCCAACCTGCTCCGCCAGCACAATCGTCCGCAGGCGCGCATCCTGCATCTGTTCCAGAGCCTCGGCTGTGCCGTCATTGGATCCATCCGACACAACGATCACTTCGCGAATCAGCTCCGGCTCCAACCCAAGCAGGTGCTCTATCTGGCCATGAATGCGCTGCACGCCGTTGTGTACCGCCATCACCACGCTCACCGGCGCGTTGTACTCCGCCTTGCGCCACCGGCGCGGAAACACTCGCGCCAGCAGAAACATCATCAACGGATACCCCACGTAGGTGTACGCGATCACCGCAAACGAGACCCAGAACAGTGCTCTCATTGCGCACCTCGGCGACGAAGAATCGTCTTCACCGTCTCGAACATGATCAGCAGGTCAAGCCCCAGCGTCATGTGCTTGATGTAGTACAGGTCGTACTCCAGCTTTTCCCGAGCCTCTTCGAGCGTCGATCCGTACCCATAACGCACCTGCGCCCATCCCGTCAGGCCGGGGCGAATCATATGCCGAAGATCGAAGTAGGGAATGTTCTCCGAGAGCCACGGCACAAACTCCGGCCTCTCCGGACGCGGACCCACAAACCCCATATCGCCGCGCAGAACATTCCACAGCTGCGGAATCTCGTCGATCCGGGTCTTGCGCATAAACCGCCCCACCTTCGTCGCGCGAGGATCGTCCTTGCTCGCCCACTTCGCTCCCGCAGCCTCGGCATCGGTCCGCATCGTGCGGAACTTGATCACCGTAAAGTTGCGGCCTCCCAGGCCCACCCGCGTCTGGCGAAAGAAGATCGGCCCCGTCGAGGAGAGCTTCACCGCCAGCACCACAAACGGAAAGAACGGAAGAAACAGCAGCAGTCCCGTCGCCGCCGCCAGCGTGGAGACCAGACGCCGTGCGATCTGCTGCGAAGGCCTTACACGAAAGCCCTCGCTGTAGATAAAGTTGCTGGGCCGCAGGCCGTCGAGGTACAGCTTGCCCGTTAGGCGCTCCAGCAGAGCCCCTGCCTCTTCGATGATCACGCCGTCGAAGCGCAGCTTCAACAGTTCGCGCAGCGGAAGCTCACCCCGGCGATCCTCGAGCGCAATAATCACGCGGTCGATCCCCGGATTCCTTCCCCGGAACGACTCCAGCGCCGTGCTGAAGGCCTCCTTGCGCTCCTGCTTCTCCGTCAGGCCCGGCTCGAACCCGACTACTTCCATTCCCGCATCCTTGCGCGTCGCCAGCATCTCGGCAATCATGCATGCCCGATCGCCGCTTCCCAACACATAAACCCGTTCGCGAAAGACCTTGCGGCCAAGGATCCACTCATAAAGTCCGCGCCAGAGCACCAGGCCCAGAGTCAGAAACATCAGGCCCAGCAGAAGCACATAGTGCGCGATATCGATCTGAGGGAAAAAGTAGAGAACCGCGGAAAGCAGAAAGGAAAGAAAACCCAGCACCAGCAGCAGGCGGAAGTAAATCTCCCACCGTTCCGAGATGCGCTGTGGCTCATAAAGATCGAAGTAATACGAGAGCAGCAGCGTCAGAATCGTCAGCGCTGCGATCTTCAGAGTTCCGTATTCGTAATTAAGGCAGATATATGTGTCCGGCCCGAGAATCATCACCGTCGCCAGCAAGAACGATCCGCTGACGATCAGTGCCTCGCACATCAACAAAACGATCGTGCGGGTCGGATAATACACATTGAAAAGTCGAATCATTGCCGGCGAAGCTCCCGCTTACTCCTTATTGGCGTTGTAACCGTAGTAGCTTCCGGTCTGCGTGGTCTCCTGGACTGCATTCAGGACAAACCCCAGAACGTTGGCTGCCTTCAGCTCGGCGGCAGCTCGCTGCGCCACCGGATACTTCGTCACTCCGGCACGCGCCACCAGCAACACAGCATCGCAGGCACGCGCAAGGTTAACGCCATCGGAGACAGGAAGGACGGGAGAAGAATCGACGATGATCCAGTCGAAGAAAGGAGCAGCCGCGCGCAGCAGCTCCCCAAATCGCGCATTGCTCGACAGGTCGGCAGCCTTGTCGCCGCCATTGCCGCCCGGAATAAAGGTCAGGTTCGAAAGAGCCTGATGCACAGGACTCTGCGTGCCCTCCGGCTCCGCAGGACGCTGCATCACCTGCTCCATCGACGCCTTGCCCGCAAGATAATCCGCCAATCCGGGATGAGATTCCGCTCCCAGCAGCTCATGCAGCGTGTAGCGGCGCATATCGCCGTCGATCAGCAGAACCTTGCTGTTCTTATGCCGCGCCAGGCTCACCGCCAGGTTGGCCGAGATAAAGCTCTTGCCCTCCTGCGGCAAACCGCTGCTCACCAGAATCGACTTGATCGGACGAATGTCCCGCGCCTCGTACACCCGCGAGCGCAGGCTGCGGAACTGCTCGATCGCAGGACCGCGGTCCAGCAGCGAAGGCAGTCTGCTGATCTCCGGATTCCAGGGAAGACGCGGGATCGCTGCCAGATTCAAGCCGCCGTTCCCCGGCGCCGCAGGCGCTGCAAACTCGCGCATCTCCTCCACCGGCAATTCAGAAAAGGTGCGCGGCATCGTCTCATAGGCCACTGCCGTGGACGATGGAATCTCCACCCTCTCCACTGCAGGCGGCTCCCCTTCCGCACGTTCCTGTTTCCGTTCAGACTCCGCTTTTTGAAGTGCTTCGTATATACGGCTCATCGATCCTGCCTTCCCTTCGTTTCGCCTTCAAACGCTGTCATCAGTCCTGAAGTGTCATTCATCCCGCGCCCACCCATGCCAACCGGCGAGATCAGAAACGGCTGCGTCTCCAGCTCCAGCTCCGACGCAACACCCTCCACCATCACCGCGCTGACCTGATTCACCTGCTCCACAAAAGCCACAATCAGGCAGTGTTCGCACAGCAGGTTGATAATGCGGGGAATCCCGTGGCTATAGCGATAGATCAGATCCAGAGCCTCTGGAGTGAAGATCGTCCAGCTCGCTCCCGCCAGCCGCAGTCTCTCCGCGACATAGGCATGCGTCTGGCTCTCCGTCAGAGGCTGGGTGCGGCACCACAGAGCCACACGCTGCCGAAGCTGGCGCACGCTCGGATGTCGCAGCTTCTCCTCAAGCTCCGGCTGCCCCGAAAGAACAATCTGCAGCAGCTTCTCCGAAGAGGTCTCCAGATTTGTCAGCAGACGAATCTCCTCCAGCAGCTCCCACGAAAGATTCTGCGCTTCGTCAATCACGACCACGCAGGTCTCCTCCATGCGGAACCGCTCGATCAGCCATCGGTTCAGCTGCAGCAGCATCCCCGACTTCGTCCGGCCGGCCGACGGAATCCCGAAGTCCGCAAGCACGAACTCGAGAAAGTCCAGAACCTCGAGCCGCGGATTGAAGACAAACGCCGTCGAGATCCGGCGATTGTTGAAGGACCCGAGAGCCCGCTTCAGCAGGGTCGTCTTTCCCGTCCCCACCTCGCCCGTCAGAACCGTGAAGCCTTTGCGTGCCGAGATTCCATACTCCAGGCAGGCCAGGGCCTCACGCGTGTGCGGCATCATGTACAGAAACCGCGGATCGGGGCTGTTCCCAAAAGGATTCGTGTGCAGTTTGAAAAAGCTCTTATACATTCGTCATCCACCCGCATTGACCAGCGGTTTGCTCGTCGAAAGTTCAGTCTTTTTACGACGTCCCCACCCCCAGCGGCCTCCGCCGGAAGGCGCGAGAGCCGTCGGATTGTCCAGCGCAAAGGAGATCACTCCCAGCGTCGGCAGCTTGGTAAACGCCCATACATCGCGCTCGCTCCGCAACGAAGTGTCGCGATATTCCCGCCAGGCAATCAGCATGATTCCCAAAATCAGCCCACCCATAAAACCGGCTCCCACAAACACACCGCGTTTGGGGAAGTAGGGGCTGTCCGGAAGATTCGGCTGATCCATCACGCTGAACTGCTCGCCCTGCTGGCGGCGCTCAAGATCGGTGGCCATCTTCGACGCGTTCATCTTCTTCAGCAGATCGTCGTAGAAGGCCTGTGCCGTCTGATAGTCGCGCGTGATGCTCTTGTACTCTTCCAGAACCGCAGGGCTCGACGAGATGCGATCCTGATACATCCGGATCTGACCCGAGACCAGAGACTGCTCATGCCGCTTGGACTGAATTCCCTGTTCCAGGGAACGCAGCTGGGCACGCAGTTGCAGCACGCCCGCGGTATCGTTGCGGTTCGGGGTCGAGCTGGTCGACGAAGCCGAAGCGGTCGAAGAGGCCGGCGCAGGGGTCGCAGCCATCCGAGCCTGCAGCTCCTTGATCTTTCTCCGTACCGCGACCACATCCGGATAATCGTCCGTATATCGCCGGGTCAGGTCCGTCTCTTCATCCTGCAGCCTCTGCAGTTCGGTCGCCTGCGCTCCGGGACTTGCCGCTGCCGCCCCATGATCGCCCACAGGAGCCAGGCTCTGCTGCTGCGAGATCATCGCCTCGATGTAGCTCTTGTCCTGCTCCATGCGGCTCAGCGCCTGAGTCGACGCATCCAGCTGAGTATTCAGGCTGGTCAGCATGTTGATGTTGGTGTTCTCTTCCCCCGGCAGGCGACCCATGTACTTCGACTGGAAGGCCGCAAGCTTCGCATCCTGATCGTCCAGGGTGCGCTTGGCATCGGCCAGCTGGCTCTTGAGAAACTCCGTCGTGCCTTCAACCGTCTGCGCGCGCGCATTCAGGTTCGCCGTCACGAACAGAGAAGCAATCTCTCCGCAAACCTGCTGCGCCGTATGCGGATCCGAATCCTGGAAGGCGATAAAGAAGCCGGGCAGGCCCCCCGTACGCGCCATCTCCGAATGAATCGGCTTGATGTTAATATTCTTCCGCGTCTCCTCGATGCGGTCATCCATCGACATCTTCTTGGTGCCGTAAAGATTAAAGCGCTCGATGATCGGCTCCAGACGCGAACGGCTCAGAATCTGCTCCTTCATCGAAGCAAGCCGCGCGGTGATATCTTCGACCACCACCGGCCGGACGAAATCGTCCGGAACCTTCTGCTGCTCGACCAGAATCAGCGTCTGGGAAACGTATTGCGGCGGAACCACAAAGGTCACCGCAAATCCCACCAGGGCCAGAAGCACAGCCGGAGCCGCGATCATCCATCCCCTTCGCTTCAGAATCCCCAAATAATCGTCCACATTAAGCGCACGATGTCCAAGCATAGTTCACTCCTTAAAAATCCCCGAGGCGCGTTGCCTGCGGTGTCCATGAGATCCCAATTCCAAAAATATGCGACGTGCCATTGAAGGCGTTTGTCGAAAAGACCTGACTCAACGATTGATTCTGTGCTGTGTAGCTGGCATAGCCGGAGATCGTTCGGGTAAATGCATGGCTGACCTGCACCACACCGTACTCGCTGTTGGTCACAGAATTGATCGGGCCCTGCTGCGGAGTCGAGGTGATCAGTCCCGTAGTTCGAACATACGCCAGCGAAGCCGACCCCGACCACTCTTGGCCGAACCTTCTCGAAACCGAGCCGTAGACGTTGTCCGAGAGTGCACCCGGTTGCACACCGGAACCCCCGTTCACCCCATGCACATACTGCACGGCATAGTTCATCAGCTGGCGGTTATACGAGACTCCCGCGTTGATGGAGTAGCTCAATTGGTTAGGGATGTAGGGCGCCGCCGAACTCTGAATCCACAACGGACCCGCCGAGATGTTGGTCGACAACGAACGCGTCCAGAGCCTCGAGTAAGAAAAATTCACTCCCTTGGTCTGATACGTCACGTCGTTGGCTGGAAATCCCGGAGGCAGAATCAGGAAGAAGTTCGTCGTGTTGAAGGTCGAATACACCGCACTCAGGCTGACCGTGTTCCTCACGTCCAGCTGGTGATTGAGAGCCACCTGCCCGGTCGTCGACGAATAGTCCAGACCTGCATTCTTGTCCAGAAAGTGCAGGACCGACCAGGCTCCGCTGCCGCTGACCGACGTGCGCCCCGTCAACCGGCGCTCCACCGTGCCGCTGATGACATTGCTCAGCCGGTTGCCCGAGTAGGTCAACACACCGCCTGCCGGACCTTGCGCCGGGCCATCGATGGGAGGATTGCCGGGATTATTAATACCGGGCACACCCGCCACCCCCGTGATCGGAGACTGCGGCAAAAAGCTGAACGAATCCATCGCATTGAAGATCCAGCGGCCTTTGATCAGCGTCTGGGAGATCGCAATGTTCTGATACGTCGAGACTCCCTGGCCTCCCTGGCCAAACAGCACGCCTCCCGAAAACAGAAACGTCGTCGGGTGCGACTGGCTCAGCGAGGAGTAGCCCACAGTCCCCGAGAGGGCTGTCGTGCTGGTTAAGTTTCCTTGTCCGTAGTAGCCATACTGAACCATCTCGGAGCCGCTCAAGGAATAGTGAACCGTGCCATCGACCCAGGAGAGGCGAGGAGCCGTTGTGCCGGCCGGCGTCGAGGCGATCACCTCGGTCGCCGTCGGTGCGGCCTGGCCATACGATCGGCCCGCAAGAACAAACAATAGGAGAGAAATAGGAATCCAGATCTTCATAGGCTGCCTCATGGAACGATGATCGTATCCCCTGGTTTCAGCTCTACGTTCTCGGAGTCTTCTCCCTTGAGAGCCTTCTTGTAGTTGAACGGGATCTTGACCTGCTTTCCATTCTCGTTCCGCAGGATGTAGATCTTCTTCGAGTTGGCGAACGGGCTCAGCCCACCGCCTGCAGCGATCGCCTGCAGCGGAGTCATTCCCGGAGTCATCGCAATCGGCCCCGCATGCCCCACCTCGCCGATCATGAAGATTCGCTGGCTGGTCACCGACATCACCACGACCGATACATTCGGATCCTGAATATACTTCTTCAACTTTGTCGTGATATCCCCTGCCAGCTGCATCGGCGTACGGCCCGCGGCCTTGAGATCCCCGATCAGGGCCATCGAGATCATCCCGTCCGGACGAACCGGAATCGTTCCCGACAGATTCGGCTCCTTCCATACCGTGATCGACAAGGAATCGTCCGGCCCGATCACATAACGCTCGTTATCCACCCCCTCCACTCCCTTCGGCAGATTCGCCGTTTGAGTCGCGGCAGGGGTAGCGGCACTGCTCTGTGCCTCGGCTGGCTTCGCCGCATCCTGCGCCACGCAGGATACCGACAAGGCCGCCATCAGAATTCCTGTCTGGAACCATCTCATGGGGTTAATCCCAGCTCGCCTGCGGTCTTCTGTCAGGCCCCTTTCTTTCTTGTGCATTCGATTCTGCTTCAACTCCTGCATTGAATCCCCATCCCAATGATTTATAAGAACTTCTTCTTGGCTTTTATTAAGTTTTGAAGGCAAATCGATGAGTGCAAACTTAAGCACATTCCTCACCGAAAACTCAGTCGCAAAAGGTTTCAATCTAACCGTAAGCACAAACAATGCCAAACCAATAGAGTTAGAACTTTTTTTTGCAATTGCAGATGCCTATAAAGCCGCAGACCGTTTCCGGCCCGCTCCCAGGCCAATTTTCAGAAAAAAAAGATGGGACAGGTCTGGTGGAAGCACCCTTATCGTATGCAGAATGGCAGCCTGAGTGTGAAAACATTTTCCCTTTGCCCTACAACTATGGTCGAGTTTGTTCCTACAACCCCCTGTTTCGGACAGAAATTCTCCTGATCAGGCACCTTTGAGTACGGCAAGAAAATTGCTTGCAGGTCTTGGTGAAGTACAACGCCCTTGAAATGGTGACCGACAGCTTGCAAACCGAACGGCTTTCCCAGGAGATTCCCTCCGCACGCGATCAGTCCCCCTCGGCTCCCGACCGGATCCGCATCCCCTCCGGTGCCCGATGGCCCCTCTTCCTCATCGCCGTCGTGCTGATTGCGCTCTATTACCGCATCGGCATCAAGCTCGTCGTCGACTGGTACAACTACCCCGACTACTCCCACGGCTTTCTCGTGCCTCTGTTCTCTGTCTTTCTGCTGTGGGATAAGCGAAAGCAGATCGCAACGACTCCCGTCCGCTCCACCTGGGCCGGTCTTCCTCTGGTCCTCTTCGGGTTGATCACCCTCATCTTCGGCGTCTACGGAGTCGACCTCTTTACCTCCCGCATCTCCTTCGTCATTCTGCTGACCGGCCTCGTCTGGACCTTCCTCGGGCGCGCCATGCTTCGCCAGCTTCAGTTCCCTATCCTTATCCTTCTCCTGGCGATTCCCTTTCCCGCCATCATCTTCAACCAGATCACCTTCCCGCTTCAGCTCATGGCCTCCAGGCTCGCCAGCATGGTGCTTCCCGTTCTCGGCGTTCCCACCCTGCAGGAGGGTAACGTCATCCAGCTCCCGGCCATGAAGCTCGAGGTCGCCGAAGCCTGCAGCGGGATCCGCTCCCTCATGAGCCTCTTCACCCTGGCCGTCTTCTACGGCTACTTCCTCGAGCGCACCACGCGCCGCCGCGTCATCCTCGCCCTGGCCAGCATCCCCATCGCGGTCGCAGCCAACGTCGTCCGCATCGTCGGCACCGGCCTCTGCGTTCAGTACTGGGATCCCGTCAAAGCCCTCGGCTTCTTCCATGAGTTCTCCGGATGGGTCATGTTCGTCGTCTCTCTGGCCTGCCTCTACATCGTTCACCGGCTTATGCGGGTCATCGCCCCCGTCAAGGAGCAGATCCTGTGAAATCGACTCGCTTCTGGACCGTTCTCGCTCTCATGCTCGCCACCCTCGGCATCCTCGTCCACCGCGGCGACGCCGACAACGTCCCCTACAGCCAGCCCCTCAGCCGCATGCCCATGGAGATCGACGGCATGGTCGCCCAGGATTACCCCCTCGACGACGATGTCCTCGCCGTCCTCGGCAAGGGAGAGTTCCTCAACCGCATCTATAACGTGCCCGCCTCGCGCGCCGTGATGATGCGCCCGTCCGACACCTACCCGGTCAGCCTCTTCATCGGATACTTCGCCACCCAGCGCAGCGGCCAGTCCATCCACTCGCCCCAGCACTGCCTGCCCGGAGCCGGCTGGACCTTCGAATCCTCCCGCTACACCACGCTCGAAGACGTCACCGGCAAAACCTTCCGTGTGGGCGAGTACGTCATCGGCAACGGCGAATCGCGTCAGTTCGTCATCTACTGGTACGAGGCGCACGGCCGCAGCATCGCCAACGAATACAAGGCCAAGGCCTACATGCTGGCCGACGCCATTCGCTATAACCGTACCGATGGCGCGCTCATCCGCGTCATTACTCCTATCTCACGCTCCGAACAGATCTCCGATGCCCGCGCAAGGGCACTTCGCTTTACAACCCATATGACTCCCTATCTTCCTCAGTTCATTCCCAACTGAGCGAAGGTGATCGATCTCTACCCCGGCTCCGCCGGATACCTAAAATCCATCGCAGAGAATATCCTCTCGATGGACGGTCCCAAGGAACGATGAAATGACTCGAATCCATTCTTCCGCTCGTCTCTTCGCCGCCATTCTGGCTGCCTGCCTGGTTCTCGGCTTTACCACCGGATGCTCTCGCGATCCCAACAAACAGAAGCAACGCTATCTCGAGAGCGGAAAACGCTACGCCGGCGAGGGCAAATACAAAGAGGCCGTCATCCAGTTCTCCAACGCCCTCAAGGTCGATCACAACTTTGCCGCCGCCCACTATGAGCTGGCCAAGGTCTACCTCAAGCAGGGCTCCGCCATGCAGAGCTACGCCGAGCTGATGCGGACCGTCGATCTCGACCCCGGCAATCAGCAGGCTCACATCGATCTCGGCAGCCTTCTGCTCGCCGGCAATGCGCCCGACAAGGCCGCCGAACAGGCCAACACCGTGCTGAGCGTCAACAGCAATAACGCCGATGCCTATGCTCTTCTCTCCGGCGTCGCCGTCCGCAAAGGCAACCACGACGAAGCTCTCGTCCAGATCCGCAAGGCGCTCTCGATCGATCCCAATCGCGCCAACTTCCATACCACTCTCGGCATGCTCCTCTCCTCCGATGCCTCCGGACAGTCGCAGTCCGAAGACGAGCTTCGCAAGGCCGTCTCCCTCGACAACAAAAACGTCGCCTCGCACATCGTCCTCGGAGCCATGCTCCAGAAGAAGGGTGACCTCGCCGGAGCGCTCGATCAGCTGAAAGCCGCCGTCGCTGCCGATCCCACCAACGTCATGGCCCGCTCCAGCCTGGCCGATCTCTACCTCCGTCAGAACAACCCGGCCCAGGCCGAAGAGACCCTTCACAAGACAGCCGACGATCTCCCCGACAACGGCACCGCCGCCGACCTGCTCGCGACCTACTACCTCCGCACCCATCAGCTCGACCGCGGCGAACAGGTCTACTCCGATCTCATCTCGAAGCACTCCAAGAGCCCGTTCCTCAAGCTCGCCTACGCCCGCATCCTTATGGCCGGCAAGAAGTACGACAAGGCCCGCGTCGTCGGTCAGGAGCTCGCCAAAAACGACAGCGAGCTTCCCCAGGTCGCCCTGCTCAACGGCATGCTGCTGATGAACGACAAGAAGTTCCCCGAGGCCTTTGACACGCTGCAGAAAGCCGCCAAGGCCACCCCCGATAACCTGCAGCTCAAGATCTGGACCGGCCGCGCCGCCATGGCCAAGGGCGATATGCCCGCCGCCCAGCAGGCCTTCAGCGACGCCGTCCGCATCAACCCGCGCAACACCGAGGCTCAGCAGGGTCTCGCGCAGATCTCCATCAATCGCCGTGATTTCACCACGCTTGCCCAGCTCGGCGATGCCACCATCGCTTCTACGCCGCAGTCCGCCGATGGCTATCTCTGGAGAGGCATGGCCGAAGGAAGTCAGAAGCTCTACGACAAGGCAGAAGCCGACTTCAAAGAGGCCATCAAGATCGATCCCTCCAACGCAGGCGGCTACTTCGAACTCGCTCAGCTCCGCATCGTCCAGAAGAACTTCAACGAAGCCCGCACGCTCCTCGAGAAATCACTCGACCTCGACCCCAACAACTCGCGCGCTCTCCGTCTGCTGGCCACCACCTACGTCGTAGACAAGCAGCCCGCCAAGGCCATCGCCCGCGTCCAGCAGCAGATCGCCAAATCCCCGAACAACGGAGACATGTACACCCTTCTCTCCCAGCTCCAGGGAGCCAGCGGTGACGCCGCCGGGGCTCTTGCATCCTCCGAGAAGGCCGTCCAGATCAATCCCAACGATCCGGTCGCGGCCATGGCCTACACCCGCGCCATCGTCTCCAGCGGCGACCCCGCCAAGGCCATCGCCAAGTGGCAGCAGTGGACCCAGGATCATCCCAACGACGCTCAGGGCTTCACCATCCTCGGAACCCTTCAGGAGACTCAGGGTCAGCGCGACCAGGCCATGGCCTCCTACAAGAAGGCCCTGCAGATCAATCCCGAGCAGCCCATCTCCGCCAACAACCTCTCCTATCTCATGATCGAGACCGGACAGAATATTGACGTCGCCCTCTCGCTCGCTCAGGTCGCCCGTCGCGCCATGCCCGACTCTCCCAGCACCGCCGACACCCTCGCCTGGGTCTACTACCACAAGGGCAACTACACCTCCGCTCGCGATCTGCTGGAAGATGCCGTCAAATCCAACCCCAACGACGCCGCCCTCCACTATCATCTGGGTCTGACGTACGGCAAGCTCTCGGACAACTCCGACGCTACCCTGCATCTAAAGAAGGCAGTCACCCTGGCCCCCAACACCCAGACCGCAAAGGACGCCGAGAAGGCTCTCGGACAGCTCAGCTAACCGTACTTCGAATGTCGTCGTCTCTGCTCCAAAGCCGGGCCCCTCAACCGGGTCCGGCCTAACCTCTTCGTGGGAAACGCGTGAACAGTAAAACCATCGCTCGCAATACGGTCTGGTACGGCCTGGAAAACATGATCAGCTTTGTCAGCACGCTGGTCACCTCCATCGCCATCGCCCGGACCCTCGGCCCTACCAAGACGGCGTACATCGTCTACATCACCTGGATCACCGGAATCGTGGGACAGCTCGGCTCCGTCGGCATCCCCGTCACCACCCGCAAATACATGGCGGAGTTTCTCGGAGGCGGCGATTCCTCCACGGCGCGCTTTATCTACTTCCGCACGCTTCTCATCCAGACCCTCCTCGCCTCCGTCGCCACCCTCGGAGCCATCCTCTGGGTTCTTCACGACGCTCCGCAGGAGTATCGGATCGCCGCGCTTCTGTTCGTCATCGGCATCCTGCCCGCGATGGTCAACTTCATCTCGGCTCAGGCCAACGTCGCCGCCGAAACCCTCTCCGCCAATCTTCCCGGCTCTCTCGCCTCCACAATCACCTACTTCGTGCTCACCCTGGCGGCCATCCTCTTCCACTGGGGTATCAACGGAATCGCCTTCGCCGTCTTTGCCATGAAGTGGATGGACTGCCTCGTCCGCCTCATTCCCACCCTGCGCCGCATCCTCTCCTGGGACAGCGGACACGCCCATCCCCCCTCCGACCTGCGCGCCCGCATGATGAGCTTCGCCATGCAAAGCCTCGCCGGCATGCTCCTCACCCTCGTCGTCTGGGACCGCTCCGAGATCGTCCTCCTGAAGCACCTCACTCCCGACATCCGTCAGATCGCCTTCTACTCCGTCGCCTTCTCGCTGGCCGAGCGCCTCCTCATCTTCCCTTCCATCTTCGCCTCCGCCAGTGGAGCCAGCATCTACGCCCAGTACGGCCGCGACCGCACCAAACTCCCCGCACTCACCGCCGCCTCAGCGCGCTACATCGCTCTCATCTCGCTCCCCATCCACATCATCTTTATCCCTCTCGCTGCGCCCGTCATCAGAACCTTTTACGGCAAGCAATACATCGGAGCCCTCCTCGTCGCCACCATCGCTCCTCTGCTCTGCCTTCCCAAGGCCTTCCAGGGCGTCATCCAGAGTCTCTTCGAGAGCGTCGATCAGCAGAAATACTTCATCTACACCACCATCCTGGCCTCGTTCATCGACATCGCCGTCGCCTGGGCTCTTATCCCTGCCCACGGCGCCCTCGGAGCCTGCATCGGCAGCGGAGCCGCTCAGTTCACCGCGGTAGGCCTCATGTGGGCCATCGGCATCAGTCGCTACCAGATCCCTCTTCCCTGGGGCTTCTTCGCCAAGCTCATCGCCCTCAGCACCTTCACCGCACTGGCAACCTATGCCGTCATCTTCCATCTCTCGGCGCTGCCTGCCCTCATCGTCGGCTGCATCGTCTCCACCACCCTCTTCTTCTTTCTGGCCTATCTCTTCAAAGTGCTCGAGCCCGAAGACCGAGACCGCTTCAAGATCATCACCGGCTCTCTTCCCAGCAAAGTCGCCACCCCGATCAACTTCCTGCTCGATCGCTTCACCCGCCGGCAGCTCACAGCCGGATCCACCGCAGCCTGACTCCCTGCACAAAACCCAGCCGGACCTTCCACCCCAGCTCCATCCATCCTTCTGCGCTTCAAAAAAAATGAGTGAGGAGAATAAATCTCCTCACTCGCGATTGGAATCTGTTCGAACCTTTTTTAGCTTCCGCATCAGGGCTCCCGGCACCGTTGCGGACGCAAGCTCCAACAGATTTACTTCAAAGCAGAAGCCTTCATGCGCCGCATCAGTGCGCCGGCAGAGCCGACCAGACCGGTGCCAAGCAGAAGGAGAGTTCCAGGCTCAGGAACAGAAGGGCTGCCGTTCGAAAGGCTGCCCGCGAAGTCCAGACCCTGATAAACCAGCGCCGTCTGCTGCACGTTGAACGTAAGCGTGTTCAAGCCATTCAGCAGAGTGACGGGATCGAGGTTGAAGTTGAACTGGATCAGGCAGGTCGGAGCATTGTCGGCGCAATGCGTGTTGTTGCCAAGCGCTCCCGGGGGAATGATCTCTACACCATTCAACAGAACGTTGGTGGTATCGTCCGCCATCACGACCATCGATCCGCTATAGGTTCCGCCCTGAGCAGTAAACGTCGTCGTGTAGGTGTAGGTGCCATTCGGATCGACGTTGCCGCCCGTCGGACCCGAGTTCGGATCAAACGAAACCCAGCTTGAGCTGCCCACCGCAGGAGCCCAGGCCGAGCCGGAACTGATGTTGTAGGTCGCATTTCCGCCAGAGGTCAAAGCCGAATTGTTAAAGGTTCCAGCCGGAGTCGCCACACCGCCGTTACCGACGTTTGCGCCATAGCTGCCTAGGGAAATCGTCTCTGCGGCTGCGAAGGCGGTCGAAAGTACCAGAACCGCTCCCAGAGCAGACATCTTTGAAAATAACTTCATTGAATCCTCCTGTTTACAAATGCCGTGCCTCGCACGGCTGTGTAGAAATTTGGTCCTGAAACCGCATCGTCCAGAAATTTCCATCATTTGAAACGGGGGCCCTGAAACCCAAACGAATCAGGATTTCTTGCATATGCTGTATTGCAGATCACCAACCAAAAACAGACTCAATCAATTCAAAAACTTACAAGGGGACCATTTCGTAAGACATGCAAACCTTTGCTGTACAAGTGGAGAAATAAGCCCTTCCTTCGAATCAACTGGCTCCGGAAGACAGGGACTCATCCAGCGGGTCCCGGCACCCGTACCTTGCATCTCGTGCGTAGCCCTCTCATACGGCACGTACTGAAGAAGAAAGGCACAATTCTCCGCCTCACCTCTCAAAAAACCGCAAAGAAAGAACCACCTGAGGGATTTATGCACTCAGATTTCCAAAGTCAAATTCAGGCCCGCCAACCACTTCGCCCCTTCGTTTCCCAGGAATCTCGCAACCGATTGCGCACTCCGGCCTATGGGAGTGCCCTCCAGGGAACGCCGATTTTCACGCTTTGCCCCTCTTCAGCGTCCAATAACTAGAAGTACACTCGCTCCAGAGGCTCCAGAGGGTGGCTGGCAGCTTTCCTCTTGAACCCTTCGCCGAGTATCGTAAGGAACAATCGAATGTCGCTTTGCCTCATCTCTCTTCGTCGTCTCTCCGGCATCTCCTTTCGTGCCGTGTTCCAACGCTGCGTCATTCTTCCGCTCCTTCTTCTGCTTGGCATCACCCCGGCTCTCTTCGCCAGCCAGCCTCTCACCGGAACTCCCCTCGACGACGGCTACCGCGACATGTACAACCTGCGCTTCGCCGATGCGCACCAGAAATTTCAGCAATGGATGTCGGCCCATCCCACCGACCCCATGGGACCGGTCTCCGATGCCGCCGCCTACCTCTTCAGCGAATTCGAGCGCCTCAAGGTCATCGACGTCCAGCTCTTCGCCAATCAGGACCGCTTCGACAGCCGCGGACGACTCACCCCCGACCCCAAAATCCGCCAGGAATTTGAAGACCGTCTCAATCAGGCCTCCAGACTCGCCGACCAGGCCTTACAGAAAAACCCACACGACGCCCGCGCTCTCTACGTCAAAACCTGCGTCAGCGGCATGCGCTCCGATTACGCCCTCATGATCGACAAGAAGGATCTCGCCGCGCTCAACTACAGCAAAGAGGCCAGCGCCTACAGCAAACAGGCCCTCACCGCCGATCCGCACATGTACGACGCCTACCTCGCCTCCGGCGTTGAAAATTACATGCTCAGCCTTAAGTTCGCTCCCGTACGCTGGCTCCTCAACCTCACCGGAGCCTCCACCAGCCGCGAAGAAGGCATTCGCCTCCTCCGCCTCACCGCCAGCCAGGGCTACTATCTCGCTCCCTTCGCCCGCATGATGCTCGCCGTGGCCGCCCTGCGCGAAAATCATCCTGAGCAGGCACGTATCATCCTCATCGATCTCAAACACGAGTTTCCCCTCAACTCGCTCTACGATCGACAGCTCGCCCTCATCCACTAAATCGCTGTATCTCCCTCATATCCCTCGCTTACAAAACTTTTGCATCCTGTTCGGTGCAAAAGCATGTACGCTGAAGGCGTCCTTCGAATACCGTTCCTCATCTTCGATCTTCAAGAGTTCACTACGAATGCATATTGCTTCTGTCGGCACCGCCTATCCTCCCCATCGCTATCACCAGAGCATCATCTCCGAAGCTCTCCGCAATCGCTGGCAGGACAAGCTCGAAGAGCCTCGCCTTCTCACCCGGCTTCACGCCAACTGCGGCGTAGAGTATCGCCACACCGTCTTTCCGCTTGAGCACTACCCCCTCCTCGACACCTTCCGTAAGACCAACGACGAATGGATCAAGGCCGCCGTCGATCTCGGCCAGCAGGCCATCTGCCGCTCGCTCGATTACGCAGGCGTCACCCCCGAACAGATCTCCGCCATCTTCTTCGCCTCGGTCACTGGAATCGCCAGCCCCACCATCGACGCCCGTCTCATCAACCGGCTGCCCTTCCCCGTCAACATCAAGCGCACTCCCATCTTCGGTCTCGGCTGCGTCGCCGGTGCCGCCGGAATCTCCCGCGTCTCCGACTACCTCCGCGCCTTCCCCGATCAGTACGCTCTTCTGCTCTCCGTCGAGCTCTGCTCGCTCACCTGGCAGGACGACGATCAGTCCATCGCCAACATCATCTCCACCGGCCTCTTCGGCGACGGTGCCGCCGCCGTCCTCATGGCCGGTGCCGACACCGAGTTCGCCCGTAAGAAATCAGGTCCGCGCGTCCTCGCCACCCGCTCCACCTTCTATCGCAACACCGAGCGCGTCATGGGCTGGGATATCGTCGAGTCCGGCTTCAGGATCGTCCTCTCCCCCGAAGTTCCTAAGGTCGTCGAAAAGAATCTCCTCGGCGACGTCACCGGCTTTCTCGCCGATAACAATCTCACCGCCGACGACATCTCCACCTACATCTTCCACTCCGGCGGTCCCAAGGTTCTCGAGGCGATGGAAAGCACCCTCAGCCTGCCGCCCGATGCCCTCGCTCCCTCCTGGAAGAGCCTCCGTGAGGTTGGCAATCTCTCCGCCGCCTCGGTCCTCGCCGTTCTTGAGGACTACCTCAAGGTCCACCCCGGCAAACCCGGCTCCTACAGCATCCTCGCCGCCATGGGACCGGCCTTCTGCTCCGAGCTTGTCCTCCTGCAGTGGTAGAAAACCTGTCAAGCCTCAGGCTGCGGCAAACAACACAAAAAAAAGCAATTCCACTTGCCGATCAGATCGCGGCCTATCGCTAAAATAGAAGTAGAAGCAAACCAAAAGCCCCGGCCACAAGCCGGGGCTTTTCTTTGTAAAACAGAACGATCATTCACAGACGGAACCTGTCATCCTAAGCGCAGCGCAGCGCAGTGCAGTCGAAGGACCTGCGATTCGACGGAAGACCCTTTCTGACGCAAGGTCTTCCACAACAGTGGATCGTCACGAAGTACGAACCTAAAGTATTTCGTTCGAATACTTTGCGCAAAAAATGACGAGGGGGGGGCTACACCCCGGTCTTCACTCCCACCCCCGTGGGACTATGGCTCCGCGTAGGCTCCGGCGTAGCGATCGCATAGAGCGAGTGTGGAGAGATCCTCCTCGACAGCTGCCACGCCATCAGATTCGCCACCAGCAGCACCGGCAGCAGCGGCCACTGTCCCGTAAGCTCCACCGCCATAAAGCTCGCCATCAGCGGAGCGTGAGTCACCGAAGCCAACAGGCAGCCCATCCCCAGAACCGTCAGCAGAGGAACGCTGCTGCCCGGCAGAAAATGAGCCATCAGATACCCCAGTGCTCCCCCGATAAAAACCGTGGGAGTAAAGACGCCGCCCACCGTCCCGGTCCCCACACAGAAGACCGACGACGACAACCGCAGCAGCAGAACCCCTCCCAGCAGCCCCATTGCCGGTGAAGCCTGCGTCAGCTGAATCAAAGCAGCATCGCCGTTGCCCCAGACCAGCGTGCTCTTGAGAGACAGCAGCCCTACAAAGATACCGCTCCACAACAACGGCAGCGGCCACCGCGAAGTCCAGCGAAGACTCCGCATCAGCCACTGATACACCGGCCCCAGCAGCCCCATCAGCGCCGGAACCAGCAGAAGGAGCATCGTGGATTCATTCCACTGAATCACCGCGTGAGCCGGAACCGCAAAGATCGGCCCTCGTCCCAGCAGAAGAACCCCCATCACGTGCGCCGACAGCGCCGCCACCAGCAGCAGAGGAAGCGAGGAGAGAACCAGTCCTCCCATCACGATCTCGGCTGCAAAGAACACTCCCGCGACCGGAGCCTGGTACGCCGCCGAAACCGCCGCCGCCGCACCGCACGCCACCTGCGTCGCCAACGGCAGACGCGAGAAGCGGAACCGCTCCCCCACCCACGAGGTGCTCGCCGTCGCAAACTGGATCATCGATCCCTCGCGACCGATGGCCGCGCCGGTCGCAACCGAAAAAGCCGAGGAGAGGGTCCGCCAGAACGTCGGCAGAAACAGGATCTTCCCTCGGTTCAGCTGCACCGCCTCCACATACTCCTCGAACGGCTCCGGATGAACATAGCGATGCGCAAACCCCGTCACCGCCATCGCCGCCAGAGCCCCAAGAGCAGGAACCAGAACCCTATGCCACGGAGGCAGCGCCGCCGCCGCATTCGAAAGCATCCCCGCGTGCCCCGTCATCAGCCACTGCAGCAGCTGAAAGAACTTTCGAACTCCCACGCAGGCCGCGCCGCTGACAAAACCCAGCGCCGCCGCCCAGAGGAGGTCTCTCAGGAACAACGCCGGCTTAGCTCGCCAGTTCATAACTCTTGACCACTCCGGTCGTTGAAGAAGCCTTCGCCGTCCTGTGCTTTCGAGAGGCAAGTCTCTCGATCAGAAGGTTGGCCAGATCCGCAGCCTGCTCCCGAAGCTCCGGCACCGCAATCGACTCAATCAGGGTTCCCTGCCGTCCAGGGCCGACATGGAAGAGAATATCGGAGAAGTTTCCCTCCCGGTCGCGCAGGGCCCCCGCAGCATCGCTCCAAAGCCCCGCCCCCAGCGGCCCCGGCACCATCGCACCCTGCGCAAAGAGACTCTCAAACAACGAAGAGCCAACGCGACGATAGTTCATATTCGGGCCGGTGCAGTTGATCACGCGCGCCGCAGAAAAATCCTTCAACTCTCCTCTCTCGTCGCGGAACCGCACCTTCGCACCCTCATTCTCGGCAAGAACGGCATGAAGACTTCCACGAACCTTAACCAGCGTTCCTGCCTTCAACTCCGCATCGATCCGGTCCGCAATCGGAGGAGCCATCCGATGTCGCACCACCTCCCAGCGTCGGCGCAGATGACGGTGAAACCTCTTCTGCTCTTCCAGCGGCAGCGCAAGCCAGAGATCATTGGTCTGCGCCCGCAGGCTGTCCACCACCGCACGCCAATCCATCCCCGCCTTGATCGCCCGATGCACTCCACGCACGAGCTCGCGCGCCTTCATCGGCAATGGCTCAGAGAAGATCGAGCCCTGCAGTTGCGTGTATGCAGCGTGACGCCGCGGAAAGACCCCGTGACGCGACAGCGCAAGCACCGGCCCGCGATGCCCAACCTCACGCAGACGCAACAGCACATCGACTGCAGTTAGTCCGGTACCGATCAACGCCACCGCAGCCTCCGGTTGCAACCCGGCATAGGTACCATCCACCCACGCGGAGTGGCAGTACACCCCCCGGTCGATAGCCTCCCCATCAACTCCCGCAAGCATCGCGGGATCGAAGTTGCCGGTTGCCAGAACAACCGTATCCGCCACCACCCTGCCTCCATCTTCGAGTTGAAGAATCGCCTTCCCATTCGAGATCTGGCAATCAAGAACCATCGTCCGGCGATGATCGAGGCCCTCGACTGAATCCACAAGAGAATGGATGTAGCGGCCAAAGACAGCGCGTGGAGCGAAGTCCGATTCCGTAGCATGCGCGTCGTAGTTCTTCCGCAGCCAGTGAAGAAAATGAAGCGGCTCCTCCGGTAACGCGCTGATCTTTCCAGCCGGAACATTCAACAGATGCTGATAGCTCGGCGTCGAGTATGCCAGCCCCAATCCCATCCTCAAGTTCGGATCGACCAAAATCACGTTGGCTCGAATCTCACGACGGAGCAGGTGATAGGCCACCAGGGCTCCACTCACTCCGCCACCTACGATCACGATTGTTTTTCGCGGCTTCATGTTTCCACGGTACCGCTCATGTGCAGGCTTGAAAATTTCCTAATTTTTATTGCCCATAAGAAGATGTGATGTGGCCAAAAACCCTTGTCCCGACTGGCTTTTCTAATATCGGAAGGGAGGAAAGCAAGTAGAAACACTTAAAAGCGAGAGGGCCATTGCCAGGTTCGGCAATGGCCCTCTCTCGATCCTTAACTTCTCTTTTAGAAGTTAATACGACCTGCCAGTTGCAGCAGTCGAGGATCGTTGGCTTGTGTCGTGATCTGTCCCACCTGAGCCGATCCAATCTGAGTAGTGAAGTTACTCAAGCCAAACTGGACACGGTTGAACAGATTGAACGATTCGACGCGAAGCTGTAACACCAATCGCTCGGTAATGTGAGTGTCTTTGAATAGCGCAAAGTCGAAGTTTGCGATTCCAGGCGCTCGTATGGTATTGTCCGTTCTCGATTCGTTACCGAATCGGAAATTTCCGGGTGCTGTAAAACAGTCAGAATTGAAGAATTTCTTCGTCGAGAACTGATCTCCAAGCCTTTGCTGAATAGGTCCGGAGGTCGTCTTCGTGCATCCCGGCGTTACATTCGGGCGAGTTGTGCCGGCAAAGGCATACGTGCTGACAGTGTTCTGCGCCATCGACATTCCGACTGGAAAACCCTTCTGGAAGGTCGTGACGCCGTTGACGCCATAGCCGGAGATCAGGCCACCGAGGAAGCCCGATGCTCCAGAACCCCAGTGTTGATTCTTACCAAAGGGAAGGAAGTAAACGTAGCTCACAGTCAGGCGTTGACGCGAGTCGTATCCCGACAGCGAATACTCCTGGCTCAGATCATTCATGTTCTGATAGCCAGGAGCAGCAGCGCCTCCTTCAAGCCATGAGGTCAACGACTCAGCATTCGTCATCAGCTTGGAGAAGGTATAGGAACCAAGCAACACGCCACCAGAATTGAATCTCTTTTCGAGCTTTGCCTGAAGGGAGTTGTAGTTGCTGCTACCGATGTAGTTACCAGTATTGTTGATATTTCCATACTGGGGGTACGGACGATAAAGCTGTCCGGCATTGATGGTTGCGTACTGCTGGTTGCCCTGCGTGAATGCGGAACGGTTGAAGGGATTCGGAACTCCTTGCTGTGTCAGGAAGCATTTGTTTGCGAGATCCGCTGTAGTGCCCACGCAATTGGGATCGGAGAGCGCCTGATTGAAATACTGCTGCGACACCTGGTTGATGGAACGGCTAACCGGCAGATGAGATCCATGCAGGCCGGAGTATGCAGCTTCGAGAGCGATCCCGAGAGGAAGTTGGCGCTGAATCGCGAAGTTCCACTGATACGACGCTCCATTTTCCTCACTAGCTGATAATGCATTCGCCGAGCCTCCCAAGAGGAGCTTCTGATAGATCGGATCACGACCGGGAGCAGGTGTGATGCCGCTGGGAAGCGGGTTATCCAGGGTGGCGCTTGGAGATTGACCGCCATTGATCGTAGATACAGGGTTATTGGTGATGTACGACAGAGGCGATTGAACGGGCGATTCCGGGAACTGCAGATAAGCCGGGATCACGAACTTGCCCCATCCTGCACGGATTACCGTCTTGTCATCCGGGCGGAAGGCGAGTCCAAGGCGAGCGGAGAAGTTCGAGAAGTTCTCGCCCCTGAGGCCGGCATCTGGATGTTGCGGAGAATCGACCAGATCGTAGGCGCCGGTTACAGAACGTCCCGCAACGTTGATCCCTCCTAGAACCGGGTTCACCTCCGTTGGATTGAAGGTGGCCATCAGGTTGTGACGCTCTCGCCATACGCCGGGAATCTCATAACGGAGACCGACGTTCAAGGTGAGCTTCGGGCTCACCATCCAGTTATCCTGCACGAAATAGCCCTGATAGTAGATGGTGCTGTAAGTCGGCGGAGCGATCTGCACAACGCTCGCCGTAACTGCCTGGTCCACCATATAACCCATCAGAAAGGACGCGAAGGGGTGTCCACCCGTGCCATTGTTGACGCCGGAAGACATGAATGGGCTGAATTGGAACGATCCACCCGGGCTGTTGTTCTGGAAATAGCTCATCTCCAGACGCCGAAGATCGGCGCCGGCTTTGATCGTATGCCCCTTGATGGTCTTCGTAATCGTGGGAGCAATCACGTAGTTGTTGTTGATGGAGAAGATGTATCCAGTGCCGATTCCGTTGACCGTCGGATTCGACAAAGCGATGGCCGGGACCGTTGTTGAATTCGCAACCCGATTCAGGCCTGAGATCGACCCCATGTAGGACGGGAATCCAAGCTGGGTCTCGTCATAGCCAAGAGTTCCTGGGGTGCGCACATAGTTCCATCGTGTGAAGGACACACGGAGATCGCCGATCGTGGTTGGGTTGAAGAGATACGTATCTCCGACGACAGTCTGATAAGTCTTGAATGCCTCGGGAGAGATCGGATCACCGGAAATCAGACCGTTGGCATACGGTTGGGAACCAGCGTTCTTGGAGTTCCACTGCGTATAGCGTCCGAAGATCCGCTGCTTGTCGCTGAGAGTGTAGTCGACGCGGCCGTTGTATTGATCGTTCGAGCCTCCGGAACCGGCGTATCGAACAAAGTTGTTCGTCACTCCCGGTCCAGTGGGAGCTGCCCAGTAGGGGAAGTTGAGGAGGTTTCTGGCGACGCTGCTCCAGCGGGCCTGGGGAATAACGTTACCCGGGTAAGGAGTACGCTGGCCGGTGTAGTTGGGGCAACCCTGACCTGCAGTAGCGGTTCCTCCGCAAGGATCGTAGATTTGCCCTGGAATCCCCTTCGAAACATTGGCACCCTGAGGAGGATTGCAGTTGTTCGTCGCTGGATTGAGACCCGCTGTGCAGAGCTCCGAGAAGTCGCCCTGCCTCATCTTGAGAGTCGGCACCGTGTAGTTGTACAAACGCTGCTGCGCCTGACGATATCCTTGATAGTCAAAGAAGCCGAAGAGTTTGTCTTTGATGATCGGGAAACCGACATTTCCGCCAAACTGATTCTGGTGATAAGGATTCTTACCCAGAATCTGAGCGGGATTGTGTTTGGAAAAGTACGGCGTGGAGTTGAAGATCGTGTTGCGGACAAACTCATATACGGTTCCGTGAATTGCGTTCGTACCCGACTTGCTGGTGATGTTGATCACGCCGCCGGTGTAGTTTCCGTATTCAGCCGTGTTGTTATTGGTCTGTACGCGAAACTCCTGCACGACGTCCGTGGACGGTACAAGAGCGGTAACGTTGCCATAGGAGATATTGACCGGAGCGCCATCATAAAGCGTTGCGCTCTGGTTGGCGGTGCCGCCACCGATCTGATAATTGCCCGCGGCAAAGACATTCTGTCCGGTAAGATTGCCTCCCGAGCTGCCCTGCGGCACGACTCCTGGAACCAGTCCCACAAGAGCCAGCACGTTGCGTCCATTCAGTGGAATATCGGTGACCGCTTTACCCTGAACGACCTGTCCCAGAGCGGCATTCTCCGATTGAATGATGGGCGCCGTCGAGGTCACCGTGACCTCTTCCGTCGCGCTGCCGACAGACATCTCCACATTTTCGCGGGTCGCCAGTTCTACCTGCACTTCAATCGGATTATGGGTATAACGCCGGAATCCCTGCGCTTCGACCGAGAGAGTGTACTCCCCCGGCGGAATCGACAGGAACTGATAATCGCCAGAGGTTGTGCTGGTCGCGCTGCGTCGATCTCCTGTGGCGTTGTTTGTGAGAGAAACGGTCGCATTCCCAATGACAGACCCGGTGGAATCTGAAACGGTGCCCACGACGGAGCCCGTCGTGCTTTGCGCCCACATACTCCGACTGAAGGCCATCAGGCACAAGACAAGTACAGACAGGGTTACGAGCTTGAAGACTCGCATGTTTTTACCTCCAGGAAGGACAGAGTTGGCTGTCCAAGTTAAATGTTTTGGAGCTATGTTTTTACGACGGTCAAAATTAATAAACCAGGCAAAGACTTCGCAAAAGAAACCTGTTTCCTGCGCGGGCTGAATCATGGGCGGCCACCTTTCGCGCCACCCTTCCGCGTTCCCCAGAAGATGTACGTTCCGCTCCGGGTTGAGGTCACCAGATCCATCACCCCATCGCTATTCAAATCCTGCGCAAGAACATCCGAACCGCCCCCGGAGAAGTTGTGAATCAGCTCCGGCACAAACCGCGCTCCACCCGGAGCGGACTTGTCTCGCACCGTTCGGTACACATAAAGCACAGGCTCGCCATAGGGATCAGGATCGTAGAAATCGTCCAGATGAGACCAATATCGTTTTGCAACAACAAAATCGGGAATTCCGTCTCCATCCACATCTGCAATCGTGGACGCATGCGGCTCCGTAAAGACCACTCCCCCGGCACTCTCTTTGGCGGTGTGTCCCATTACCTTGTGCGGAACAAAACTGATCTCTCCACTCGCCGATCTCTTCTGCTCAAACCAGCTGATGCCCCAGCCATGAGCCTGCATCGAGGTAACGACATCCGCCAGGCCGTCTCCATTGATGTCGTACACGCCCATCTTGGCTCCTCCTGCTGAAGTACGTCCCCAACGCCCGAAAGGTTCGGGATGATACTTCCACTTGGCATCCGCATCAGCGTGTGCAGGCTGTTCCCACCATCCATAGGCTCCGACGATGTCGACATGTCCATCGCCATTGATATCTCCAGCTCCAACACCATGGGCAGGCCACGGTCCATGTTCGCTAACCTTGTGCACCACCCATTCGCCCGTAGGATTCGAAGGATCGGGCTTGGCATAACACATGTAGCCGCCGCCCATATAGACCAGCTCCGGTTTGCCGTCGCCATCTACATCCGCGAGAACAGTCTCCTCGCTGTCGATCGGAGTAACCACCGTGTGCTTCTCCCAGCGCCGCGATTCTCCCTTGGGATTCACATACAGGACGGCGCCCACCTTGCCACCGCCGGCATGACTTGTCGTCAGAATGTCGGCCCATCCGTCCCCGGTAAAGTCCGACGCATGTTGAACCCAATCCTCGCCGGAATAGTCCGTCGATGCATTGACGATCTGCGCGGGATAGATCTCGCGGGAGTGGGTGTAATCGGGTCCGAAGTAAATAAAAGGACCCGAGACGACATCCAGCTTTCCATCATGATTGAAATCGGCAGCGGCAGCAGACCATCCGTAGTAGAACTCATTGAGCCGTTGCATGCGGTAGTTCGAGGCGACCTGCTCCTTCGGCCAGAACTTGATCCCGAGATCTTTGTAAGCGACCGCGCGGAAATGGACCGTGCCTCCGCCGGAGTAGAGTGCAAATGGCCCGAAGCCATTCATCTCGTCCGTCGCTCCACTTACGGTATCGCCTCCGTCGTTTAAGAACGCGCGAAGAATGTCCGCATCCAGAAGAACCTCGACATCATTCCACCCATCCTTACGAAGACCATGCGCAGGATGTTCCAAAGGCGCCGCAATGCCTCCCGGCATCGGAGGTAACTCGGGCCGTCGAAGAGTTCGCTCTGGCGTTCCCGGCGGAGGTGGTGGAGGAGCAAAACGGATCGTCCCGCCCGCGTTGCGCAACTTGGTACGTCCTGTCTCTTTTCCGGATGCGTCGAACGTCACGCGATAGGTAGCCAGCTTGTCTTCCTGCATGGAAAGAAGCAACCCCTCCGTTCCGGAGCTGGCCTTCGACATACGAAAAAGCACGCCGGTGTTGCAATCTCCCTCGCAACGAAATTGCAGATAGACCCCGGTATCCTGCGTCGGCTTGCCAAAGACAAGCAGGCCCGCACCCGTCGCTGTAATCTCCCCGTTCGAAGCGGTCCACTTGGCCCCACCCACCTGGGTCCATCCCGCTAAATCAGATCCCTGAAACGTTCCGTCGGGCGTAAAACTTGGCGATTGTGCGTGCATTCCAACCTGCGCCAGACACGCAAAAAGACAAGCGCCTAGCCATCGGAAAGATCTATACATGGAACCGACCCCTGAAAAACTTATTCACCCTAGGCGTTCTTCGCAATTTATTTTGCATACTATGCAATAGCCTATTTTGAAGCGGAGCCATGATAGCACCGGCTCATGCACAATTGTCGAGAGTCTTTTTCACAAAAAATGCGGAAAACGATGATTCTTTTTGAGAGGACTAAAAAATGCTTCGAGCGATCACAGTCACTGCCGCTGCCGGTATTCTTTCTTTTGTCACTCTGATGAACGCCGACCACGCAAAACCGATAGCCAACCAATCGAAAGATAGATCCTCGGAAATTCCGGCTCGGATCGAACGACTCGATCCCGCTGCAGATTCCCTTCTGCCTCAACATCCTGTCTGGCATCGCGTTGCGACAGGATTTACATGGGTCGAAGGTCCTATCTGGATTCACTCCGGCTATCTGATGTTTGCCGACATCTCAAGCAACAGCATCCGAAAGGTCGACGCCGCAGGAGAAGTCTCTATCTGGCTGCAGCCCAGCGGATATCGCGGCAAGGAGCCCTATGGCGGCATAGAACCCGGCACCAATGGAATGACGCTCGACTCGCAAGGCAGGCTCACAGTGGCGGGCCACGCTGCTCGCAACATCATGCGCTTCGAATCGATGGATCCACACGGCGCCGTAACGATCCTTGCCGATAGCTATCAAGGCAAAAAACTTAACAGCCCGAACGATCTTGTCTACGCCGCAGATGGCTCTCTCTATTTCACCGATCCGCCCTATGGACTAAGAACCCAAAGCGACAGCGATCCCCACAAAGAGCTGAAAGTTAACGGTGTCTACAGAATTCCGAATGCTCTCCGACAGAAATCTGGAGCTCCACCAAACCGTAACGCACTACAGCTTCTGGTAAGCGATCTGCCGCGACCCAACGGCATCGCTTTTTCACCCGATGCTAAATGGCTCTATGTCAGCAATAGCGATCCGAAGCGATGGATGCGCTACCCGGTAAAGCAAGACGGCACCGTCGGTCCGGGCAGTGTCTTTGTCGATGCCTCAAGTGACAAACGGCCCGGTTCGCCCGACGGCCTCAAGGTCGATATCCACGGCAATCTCTATGCCGCCGGGCCCGGCGGCGTATGGATCATTTCACCCCAGGGCAAGCACTTAGCCACGTTGCTGACCGATAAAAATACAGCCAACGTCGCGTGGGGCGGCAAAGATGGAAAAACTCTCTACGTGACAGCGACCGATTCCGTTTTCAGTATCGATCTGAATACGCAAGGCATACGGCCTTAGCCTTACCAGTCCGTCAACGTGCCATCGAATTTTCGCGCTACGGGAAGATATGCACGCTGGTAGGGATACTTCTCTGCCAGATCTTCCCGTAGATCGACTCCCAGCCCCGCTGCGTCCCCAGGATACATATAGCCTCCATCGAAGGTATAGCCATGAGGAAACACCTCGTCGGTAAGAGCGGTGTGCGGCATATGTTCCTGGATACCGAAGTTATGAATCGCAACTCCGAAGTGCAGCGCAGCCGCCATGGTCACAGGCGACAAATCAGTTGCACCGTGAAAGCCCGTCCTTACCTGGTAGAGAGCAGCAAAATCCGCTGCCTTCTTCAGCGCTGTGATCCCGCCGCCATGAACGATCGTCATGCGAAGATAGTCGATCCACTGGTTCCGAATCAGATCGTGCGCATCCCAGAAAGAGTTGAAGACCTCTCCCGTCGCAAGAGGAGTTACGGTGTGTTGGCGAATGAGCCGGAATCCCTCCTGGTTCTCCGCAGGCGTCGGATCCTCTAACCAAAACAGGTGATAGGGTTCCAGCGAGCGCCCCAGCCGCGCGGCCTCGATCGGCGTAAGCCTGTGATGCACATCGTGCAGCAGATGTACATCTTCACCGACCTCTTTGCGCAACTCTTCAAAGAGCTTCGGAAGAAACGTCAGATACTTCTCCGTCGACCACAGGCTCTCCGGCGGAAGACCTCTCTCCGCGGGCTCATAAGGCTTCTCGCCCTTAGGGACGCCATAAACAGAGGCCATCCCGGGAACCCCGGATTGAACGCGCACAGCAAGATATCCAGCGTCGATAAGCTTCTTTGTACTCGCAACGGCATCCGGAACATCCGCACCGTTCGCGTGAGCGTAGACCAGAACACCATTCCTGCTCTTGCCGCCGAGAAGGTTGTAGACCGGCGTCTTCAGCGCTTTGCCTTTGATATCCCACAACGCCACATCGACGGCGGAGATTGCCGTCATCGTGACAGGGCCGCGCCGCCAGTAGGCACCTCGATAGAGATACTGCCAGATATCTTCAATGTCGAAAGGATCGCGGCCGATCAGGCAAGGAAGAACATGCCCCTCGAGATATGCCACCACCGCCGTCTCGCGGCCATTCAGCGTCGCGTCACCCAGCCCATAGATCCCTTCATCCGTCTCGATCTTCAGCGTGACGAAGTTACGATCCGGCGAACATACAATCACTCTGGCACGAACAATCTTCATCTCTCACCTAACGTGGTAGTTCTTTCGATCCGACAATAGTCAACGGCGCAGTCACGCCTTTCGACTCGCTCGGCTGCGCACCACCCACAGCCACAGAATAGGCTCCCGCACGAACCGCGCGAACTCCATTCTTATCGACATACGAGAGCTGACGCGGATCCAGAGTGAACTGAACATGACGCACCTCGCCCGGAGCGAGATGAATCCTCTGAAATCCTTCAAGCGAATACTTCGGGTTCAACCCATCCTGCGGAGGCGTGAGATAAATCTCCGCCACTTCATCCCCGGCGACCTTACCTGCATTCGTAATATCCGCATCGACTTTGAGAGGTTGTCCCGCAGTCAGTCGGCCAGCATCCAGCTTCAGATGCGAGTAAGTGAAGCTCGTATAACTCATGCCATAACCGAAACCATAAAGAGGATCGCCCTTGTAGTACCGATAAGTCCGGTTCGACATGGCATAGTCCGTAAATGGCGGCAGGTCATGAACGCTCCGGTAGAAGGTCACAGGAAGACGTCCACTTGGGTTGTTCATACCACTCAGCGTCTCCGCAATCGCCTGTGCACCGGCCTGTCCTGGATACCACGCCTCCAGAATGGCATTAGCGTTTTGCTGCGACCAATTCACCGCCAGTGCCGATCCGTTGAGCAGCACTACGACAAGAGGCTTGCCGCTCTTCTTCACAGCTTCCAAAAGCTGTTGTTGAGCCGCCGGCAAAGTAATGTCCGTTCGGTCGCCACCGGCGAAGCCGGGAATCTGCACCTTCATCTCTTCGCCTTCAAGGTCAGGGGAGAGCCCGACAAAGGCGACGACAACATCGGCGTTCTTGATCGTCGTCATGGCCTGATCGAGCAACGGCTTTACAGGAGCCACCCACTCCAAAGTCAACCCTGCGCCGAACAAGCGCGCACTGTGCGAATAGCTCACCTCAAAACTGTGCGGCTTGGTGTCGTCAAAGTGAAGCTTGATATGAGGTGTCGTCGCTTCGTGGTGATCCAGCTCTTCGCCAATGTGGAAAGACGTCAGATCCTTGTTGTCAAAACGAATCGTGAAGCTCTCCGCGTTATTGCAGGGATAGCAATGCGCAAGGTTCGCGGTGATCTCGTAATCCCCAGGTGCCGGAGCCTCAAGAGTTCCAGTCCAGCGCACAGAAAATGCCTTTGCATCAATCGAAGGTGCGGGCGAAGCGGAGTTCCAATCGAAGTTGATCTGCTTGTCCGTCCGGACCAGAGCAGGCTTTCCTTCAAACTTCGCGTTGGCGAAATACTCCGCCTTCAGGCCTTCGATCTTTGAGCCGGGCGCCGTTCGGAACTGCGTTCGCGGAATCACAATCGGCGCACCCTCCGCATAAGGAGAACCCTGCGCATAAAGAACCTTCGCATTCTTGAACTCGCGCACAATGCCATCGACCGGCATCATCGGATTCTTGGGAACAGCGTTATAGTTTCCTTCGATCGCAGACAGCTCAGCCGCATTCGGCCCGATCACAGCAATCGTACGCACGCTCTTCGCAAGAGGAAGCGCATGCTGATCGTTCTTCAAAAGAACGATGGACTCTCGCGCAGCCTGCAACGCCAGCGCCGTATGCGCCGGAGACATATTCTCACTGAAGGGCAGCGAGGCATACTTCACCTGCGAAGGCGGATCGAACAGCCCCAGCTTGAAGCGCGCGAGAAAGAGCCGCTGCAGCGAAACATCGAGTTCGTCTTCGCGAATGATTCCTTTCCTCACTGCATCCGCAAGGTTCTTGTACGTGTTTCCGCAATTCGTATCGGTACCCATGCGAATGCCTGCAGCAGAGGCATGCTCCGCATCTGGAGAGTAGCGATGGGCATTCTGATGGTAGAAGTCGTCGATCGCTCCGCAGTCCGACGTCACAAAGCCCTTGAACTTCCAATCGCCGCGCAGAATATCCTTCAGCAACAGATCGCTCGCGCACGCAGGCTTTCCGTCGATGGCGTTATAGGCGCACATAATGCTGTCGGCCTTGCCTTCAACGATCGTTGCGCGGAACGCAGGAAGATAGGTGTCCCACAGATCATGAGCGCTGGGATCGACATTGAAGCGATGACGATCGCTCTCCGGTCCGCTGTGAACGGCATAGTGCTTCGGAGTCGCAATGGCGCGAAAATAATTAGGGTCTGTCCCCTGAATCCCTTTTACAAACGCAGTTCCAAGCCGCGCCGTTAGAAATGGGTCTTCGCCATAGGTCTCCTGGCCGCGCCCCCATCGTGGATCGCGAAAGATATTAATATTCGGAGACCAGATCGTCAGGCCGTAGTAAATGGAATGAACGTCGTGACGCACTGCGTCGTTATACTTCGCCCTCGCCTCGGTGGAGATGACGGTTCCAATCTTATTTAGCAGCGGCTCGTCAAAAGTAGCAGCCATCCCGATCGCCTGAGGAAACAACGTCGCGTATCCCGACCGCGCCACGCCATGCAGTCCCTCGCTCCAGAAGTCGTATGCCGGAACTCCCAGACGAGGAATCGCAGGAGCCGTATTGACCAGCTGCTGAGCCTTCTCATCCAGCGTCATCTTGCCTACCAGATCTTTCACACGCTGCTCCATCGGAAGCGAGGCATCCTTGTAGCTTGGCTTTGCGCCGGACTGTTGCCCATATCCGAACGAGGACAGCAAAACAACGGAAAGAAGATAGGATGCGAACTTCATAGAACACCTCGGGGGCGAAGAGCCAGGCAGAGAACGTTTATTTTGGTTCTCGAACTTATTGGGTAACTCTATAAGACCCGTTGTAAGTTTCGCAATTATTGATTCACGCCGCTCGCCAAAAAGCCGCCGTCTACCGCCACGATCTGCCCCGTGGTAAAACCTGATTGCGGATGAGCGAGATAGAGGAGCGTCGAAACCAACTCCTCCGGCTCTCCGAATCGATGCATCGGAGTCCTCAACAACAACTCCTGACCGCGGGGGCTATCGAGAATCTTGCGATTCAGTGCCGTCGGAAAGATACCGGGAGCGATGGCATTGACCGTCACTCCAAAGGGAGCCCACTCTACCGCCAGCGAACGCGTCAACGCACCCACAGCGGCCTTGCTCACCCCATAGGCCGCCACTTCCTGAAACGCAACAAACGTGGAAAGCGAAGCGATATTAATGATCCGCCCGAACCCTCGTTCCAACATCGCAGCCCCAAAGACCTGGCAACCGCGAAGCGTCCCCGTCAGGTTGACATCCAGAATGTGACGCCAGACCTCTTCCTCCATCTCCAGAGTCGGCACACGCCTCGTCATCCCGGCGCTGTTCACCAGAATGTCCACCGCGCCAAACTCCTTCAATACGGCATCGCGCAGGCGAACGAGGGAATCCTTATCTGAAACATCGCTGCACATCGGCAGAGTGCGAACGCCCAACGCGCCAATCTCAGCCGCGACTCCATGGACAGACTCTTCATTGCGCGAAGACGCGACGACAGCAACTCCATGCCGCGCCAGTCCGAGAGCAAGAGTCCTCCCGATCCCCGATGTTCCTCCCAATACAACTGCACAGAGTCCTTGAAGCTCGTTCGCATCAAAGCTCTGGGACTTCAGGACCAATTGAGCACCTTCTGGGAATCAATCTTCGCCGGATCCAACTCAATCCCAAACCCCGGTTTATCCGGCAGCGCCAGATGCGCCCGCTCCGGGAAAGGAGGGTTCCGCTCGAAGTGATAGTAATGCTTCATCTTGTTAATAAGGTACTCTCCCAGCGGAAACGTCATCGGCGACTGGCTCGCGATCACATGCATCGCAGCATGAAGACTATGCCCGTGTGGAATCACCGGAACATCGTAAAGAGAAGCGACCGTACCGATCTTCAATAGTTCCGAGATGCCTCCGCACCACTCCGGATCGGCCTGCACCACCGAAAGAGCTCCGGCCTGCAGATAACGCTGCACCTCCCAACGCCCATAAAAGTGTTCGCCCGAAGCAATCGGAATCGTCGTACCGTGATGAAGATTCACGAACGAACCGATCTTCTCCGGATGTGCAATCTCCTCCATCCACCGCGGATGATACCGTTCGACCTGATGCGCCCACTCCAAGGCATACGTCTGGTCCCAGCCGCTAAATGCGTCGAACATCAGTTCGGTATCGTTGCCCACCGTCTCCCGGAGAACACGAACTAACTCAACGTTCTTGTCCAGCCCTTCCGCGCCAGAGCCCGGCCCATAGCCGATAAACCACTTCTGATATCGATACCCTTCCTGCTTCAAGGCAAGAGCGCGCTTACGCACAGCCTCAGGCTGCAACGAAAATCCCAGGCAGCTCGCGTACACCTCGATAGACTTTCGCGTGGGCCCACCCAGCAACCGATACACCGGCACACCGAAGAAACGCCCTTTCAGATCCCAAAGCGTATTGTCGACCGCGCTGATCGCCATCAGGAAGAAGCCATCGCGCGAGTGGCGATTCGACCGATACATCTCATCCCATAGAAGCTCTGTGGCCAGAGCATCTTTTCCCATCAGAAAAGGACGCAGATCCTCATACACCACAATCGCAGGTTCTTTTTCGATCGGCCCATAAAGGCCTTCCAGACCGCTGTCCGTCTTGATGCGGAGATAGATCGCCGATGTCTTGACGTTCTTATTGCCGGCAGGCTTGTCTTCATAAACCGGTGGGCGCAGTTCATCGTAAACGTCGAGAGGATTCACTTGCGCCTGGCGGTTTACGCCTGCCTCTGCCTCGTAATGCCCCTCCAGCTCGACCAACTCCACCGCTGTAATCTTCTGCGGCGTTAAACCGTTTGTGCTGAAGTTCGAGGATTTCTCAACCTGAAAACCCCACGCTTTGCTTCGCGGCGCCACGCCCGCAGCAGCTCCGGCAATCGCTCCCCACAGAACATTCCGTCGATTCATCGATCGATGACACCTCTTCTTTCAAGCTAGCCAACTTCGTGCAGAGAAAAACCAGTGCGTCTACCTTCTGTACACACACCGTCAAAAATTGTCCAGTGATGATCTCAACGAGGCGACATCCTCTTCGCTCAAAGTCCCTCAGGGAAATCGATGTCCTCGAAGAAGCGATAGTTCTCCAGGCTGGCCGGAGGCGCAAAGAAGCACGCGACCTTCATCTCAACATCCGAAAGATTCTGCAGCATGTGAACCTTCCCCTTCGGAAACAGAACCGCAGATCCCGTCTGCACCGGCTCTACCTCGCCATCGACCAGAACCCTCCCATGGCCGCTGAGGATATAGATCACCTCTTCGCCGTCTGGATGCGAGTGTGCCGGACGGCACCGCTGTCCCGGCGCAACCCGAATCACGGCCATTGTGCAGTATTTTGCTCCGGTATTCTCCGGCGTGACCACCCAGCGCAGCTTTCGTCCCGGTAGATCGATCTCTTCTACGGCAGTCTCATGCACCATCGGTATCGACATAAAGTCTCGCTTTCTAGGCTTTCAGTACCTTCTGAACTGTGGCCGAGATCGCTGCAGGGGTCAGAGCGAAGACCTCCACCAGCTCCTCGTAAGTTGCGGAGTGAATAAACTGTTCGTTCCCTTCAGCATCCAGCGTGTTAATCGTCGATACGTGGCTCAGTCCGGAGATATCTGCATCCGCCCGATGACGATAAAGAACCTTCAGGAAGTTCTGCCACAGGTAGCCATTGTTCTGCTCCGCAAAGATCATCGGCAAGCCCGTCCGGTAAAGCTTCACCAGCAGCTCTTCGTCCACCGAAGGCATATCGATCACCTTCACGTTGATCCCGGCCTTCGCACACTCCTCCGCGGCACCAAGAGCCTCATGCACGCCCCTTCCGCTGCTGATCAAAATCGCGCTGTCGCTCTCGCTCTCACGAACCACATAGCCCCTGCCGTACTCAAACTCATGATCGCTGCCATACAAAACAGCCGAGCCGGTACGCATCACGCGCAGATAAACCAGACCCCGATTCCCTTCCATGCTCCACTTCATAATCGACAGCATCTGCTGTGGACACGAAACATCGACAATCTTCAGCTGCGCAACCGCGTCGAAGGTCGTCGCATCGTCGTTCCCCATGTGGGTGGCGCCGTTCGTTCTCGTCTCGAAGTTGGCAGCCGTAGCAAGAAAGGTGATGTCCAATCCGTGGCCTTTGCTCAGCCATCCATCCTGAGCTGCAATCGCCTCCAGCCTCTCCTGCTGTCCAACAGCGACGCGCCGCAAAACCTGCCAGTTGAAGAACGGGCAAAACGTGCTGCACCACGCGTTGTATCCCAGCGCGCCAAAGGCCTCAGAGATCAGCATCATATTGGCCTCAGCCACACCCACATTCAAGGCCCGCGCCTGATCGGCACTTCCAACCCCAGCTTCAAGCCCGCTGGTCGAGGCCAGGTCCGAGTCGATAGAGACAACGCGCGTATCTCGCGCGAAGACCTTCATGCCTGCCGTCACAATCTCTGCAGCGCTATAACTCTTGCTTCGATCCAGCTTCGGTAACGCCGCTGGATCATACTGAATCTTCTTGTCTCGCTGCGGCACGCGCTT
>DATJJJ010000003.1:0-16718 GCA_035492215.1 Edaphobacter sp.
GATGGGGGGCAAAGGCTCCGTCGATACTCTCTCCGACATCTACCAGCACTCCTCCGATAAAAACGTGAAGCGGGCGATTCTTCAGTCCTATCTCATCACCGGTTCCTCCGATAAGTTGCTTGCGGCAGCTCGCAGCGAGCAGGATCCCGAACTGGTCAGGTCTGCCGTACGATCGCTGGGAGCCATGAGCGCGACCTCCGACTTGTCGACTCTCTACCGCGACAGCAAGGATCAGCGCGTCAAGGCTGACATCATTAACGCTTTGGTCGCCGCCGGTCCCAAAGGCGTAGAGAATCTAAAGACGATTGTCGCGACGGAACAGGATCCTGAACTCCGCCGCCGTGCCATTCGTAACCTCGGGGTCAGCGGTGGAGCTTCTGCAGCACCGTCCCTGGTTTCGGCTTATCAGAACAGCCCCGACGTGGAGTCCAAACGTGCCGCGCTCGATGGTCTCTTCATCTCGGGCGACGCGCACGATCTTGTTGCGCTTGCCCGCACCGAAAAAAATCCTGAGCTCAAGCAAAACATCGTCTCCAAGCTCGGCACGATGCACAACAAAGAAGCCACCGACTACATGATGGAAATTCTCAGCAAGTAACAGCGCCCCCAAAAGGAGGGTTCCCCGTGAACAGCCATCTCGCTATCGCTCTCGTTCTTAGTGCGTCTGCTGTCGCCTTCTCAGGCCAACAGCCGCGTGTCTCCAACACGCAGTTCAACACCGAGGCCGCAGGTCCGGGACTGTCCGCGACGGTGACGCGATTTCAAGGCTCCAGCCAGCAGTTATGGATTGGATATGAAGTGCCGTCTCTTCCGCGAAACGTTTCATCTTCATGTGGCGATTCGTACGGGTCCACATCTGACGATGGATGCTGCGGTGAATATCGACTCGAAGGCTCGCGAAACGGTGTGACCGAGACTGCGCAGAAGAGCGAGCCGGGCAGGATGTATGTCCTGCTACGGCTCGACCACGGAGCCGTGATCCGGGTAAGGCCCGTCAATGCCGGTTGCCGACTCGATGCCGGAGGCGTTCCGTTTACGTGGCTGACGGGAGTGCGGCCTGACGACAGCATCCAGTTCCTCTTGCAGCTCGCAAGCAAGTCGGAGGAGAACAGAGTTCTCGACGGTGCGCTGGCTTCGATTGCAATGCATGAATCTCCTGCGGCCACTCCGGCTCTGGCTGCCCTTGCCGCGCCGTCAAGCTCCGTGCGGTTGCGAGAGAAGTCTGCCTTCTGGCTTGGAGCTGAGCGCGGTCACGATGGTTTGCTTGCGCTCGAAAAGATCGTCCATAGCGAGCAGGACCCGAAGCTGCGCGAGAAGCTGGCCTTCGATCTCTCCATCAGCCATGACCCTGCCGCCATTAATGATCTGTTCGATTTAGCGAAGTCCGACGACAATGCAGGCGTTCGTGGGCAGGCTCTCTTCTGGCTCGGGCAGAAGGCCGGCAAGAAGGCGACGGCTGCACTCAGCAATGCCATTGAAAACGATCCGGACCAGCAGGTGAAGAAGAAGGCAGTGTTTGCGCTCACACAGTTGCCGAAAGAAGAAGGAGTGCCGCAATTGATTCATGTTGCTCAAACCAATAAGAATCCTGTCATTCGGAAGGAAGCTTTTTTCTGGCTGGCCCAATCGAAGGATCCCCGTGCGCTGGCTTACTTTGAGGCGGTATTAAAGCAGTAAAAATACGCCGAAATTGCTGGGTTTCGATCTCGCCCTCCTACGTGGAGGGCGAAATTGCGTTAGACTCCCACTGTTCCGCTTTACCGCTAAACTAAAGTCATTGTCGAACAGCTTCAAAAGGAGTCGTACACGTTGACCGCCTCACTTCGCTTGCCAGCGCTGCGTACCACGGGAAAAGCCCTTCTCATCCTTCTTCTTGCCCCTTGTCTTCTTCGTGCGCAATCCGCGAAAGAGATCTCTGAGATTCTTCACACCCTTTCGCCCAAGTCGCAGACCACGCTGGAGCGCCTCTCCTCATTCGATAAGCTTCCTGCGAACGAGTGGCACTATCATGTCGGCGACATCGCTCACGGAGAAGACCCGGCGCTCAACGACTCTTCCTGGCCCGAGGTCAAGCCCCACAGCAAAGCGACAAACGATGCCGTCTGGTATCGCCGCCTGATCGAAGTTCCTCAGACGCTGCACGGATACGACCTCACGGGTGCGCGCATCTGGTTTCAGTTCCGCGCCAGTGCCAATGGTCCCATTCCGCAGATCATCTATTTCAATGGCCGCCGCGTCGCTCTAGGCGACGATCTCGAGCCTATCGTGCTCTTCGATCAGGCCAAGCCCGGCGACAAGATCCTTGTTGCCGTGAAGCTGCTGCAGACCGTAGACACCAAAAACTTCTCCGCGGTCGATACGCGCGTTGAGTTTGCCAAGGGCCGCCCCAATCCTTCTGACTTCCGCGAAGAGAGCATCTCCACCGCCGCTCTGGTGCCCTCGCTTTCGAAAGACCCCAAGCAGGATATGGGGACGCTGGAACAGGCGATCGCTACCGTTGATCTCTCTGCGCTCGATTCCAACAATCAGCCGAAGTTCGATGCCTCGCTCGATGCGGCTCGTCAGAAGCTCGAAACCCTGAAGCCACTGCTGCAACAGGCGACCATTCATCTCACCGGCAACTCGCATATCGATGCCGCATGGCTCTGGCCTGCCACCGAGACCGTCGATGTCGTCAAGCGCACCTTCTCGACTGCGCTGCAGCTGATGAACGAGTATCCCGATTACACCTATACGCAGTCCGCCGCGGCGTACAACGAGTGGATGGCCACGAAGTATCCCGCGATCAACGACGAGATCAAGAAGCGCATCAAAGAGGGCCGCTGGGAGATCGTTGGCGGCATGTGGGTTGAGCCGGACCTGAATATGCCGGACGGCGAATCGCAGGTGCGTTCGCTGCTCGTCGGCAAGCGCTGGTTCCAGAAAGAGTACGGCGTGGATGTCCGCATCGGCTGGAACCCTGACTCCTTCGGCTACAACTGGCAACTGCCGCAGATCTACAAGCGCTCCGGCATGGACTACTTCGTCACCCAGAAGATGACCTGGAACGACACCAACCAGATCCCCTTCAAGCTCTTCTGGTGGGAGTCTCCCGACGGAAGCAAAGTTCTTACCTACTTCCCACAGGGATATGCCAATCGCACGCTGAATCCCATCCGGCTCTCTGCCGATATGGCCTCTGCCCGGAAGCGTTCGCCCGGCATGACGGAGATGATGGACCTCTATGGCGTCGGCGATCACGGCGGCGGCCCTACCCGTGCCATGCTCGATGAAGGCAACCACTGGGCAACCAACAATATGATTGCCCCCAGAATGGTCTTCGGAACAGCGCAAAGCTACTTCAACGATGTGGAAGGCAAGCTCGCCTCGAACTCTCAGACGTGGGATTACACCTCGATCGCCAAGGGCTACAAGTTCCCCACGCCCGATGCAGGAAAGATCAGCATTCCCACCTGGAACGATGAGCTTTACCTTGAGTACCATCGCGGTGTCTTCACCACCCAGACGCAGCACAAGCGCAATATGCGCGAGAGCGAAGAGCAGACCCTCAACGCCGAGAAATATGCCTCGCTGGCATGGCTCGACGGCAACGCTTATCCCAACGATCAGCTGACGGATGCATGGAAGAAGATTGCCTTCAACGGCTTCCACGACCTGGCCGCCGGTTCGGGGATCGGGGTCATCTATAAAGAGGCTCAGGCCGAGTTCGATCAGGTTCGGCTTGAGACCAACGAGATCTCGAGTCACTCCCTGCACACGCTCGCGGCGAATATCAACACCAAGGCTGCGGGCGATGTTCCGGTCCTCGTCTTCAATCCGCTCGCGTGGTCTCGTAACGGAGTCGCTACGGTGGACGTGCAGATGCCGGCTGCGAGCAGCAATGGCATCTCTCTGCTCGACGAGCACAATCAGGTCGTGCCGACCAAGATTCTCTCGAGCGACACCAAGACCAATACCTATAAGCTGCTCGTTCAGGCCGAGAATGTTCCTTCGCTCGGATACGAGGTTCTGCACGCTGTCCCCGGTGAAAAGGCCTTCAAGACCGATCTGAAGACCGAGGGCATGACCATGGAGAACAGTCTTCTCCGTGTCACGGTCGATCCCAAGAACGGCTGCATCACCAGCCTCTACGACAAGAAGGCGAAGTTTGAGTCGCTGGCGAAAGGCGCCTGCGGCAACCAGCTTCAGACCTTCAAGGACACTCCGAAGGACTACGACGCCTGGAACATCGATCCCGGCACGTACGATCACATGACCCCGATCGAAGCCGTCGACTCCGTCGAAATGGTGGAGAAGGGACCGATGCGCGCGGTCATCCGCGTCAGCCGTACCTGGCAGAGCTCAAAGTTCGTTCAGGACATCGAGCTGTACGCCAACTCTGACACCGTCAACGTCGTCAACGATATCGACTGGCGCGAGAAGCATGTTCTGCTGAAGGCAGCTTTCCCGCTGGCAGCCGCTGGCCCCATGGCCACTTACGAGATTCCTTACGGAAGCATCGAGCGGCCGACCACTCGCAACAACTCCTGGGAGAAGGCACGCTTTGAGGTGCCTGCTCTGCGCTGGGCCGATCTCGGCGACGGAAAGCATGGCTTCAGCCTGCTGAACGAGGCCAAGTACGGCTACGACGCTGTCGATAACATGTTGCGGCTCACGCTGTTGCGTTCGCCCACGTGGCCCGACCCCGTTGCCGACCAGGGGCACGAGCACTTCAGCTACGCGCTCTATCCGCACGCCGGAACCTGGAAGGATGCTCTTACCGAGCGCCTGGGGTATCAGTACAACTACACCCTGCGCGCTCAACAGGTTGCTGCGCATGCCGGCTCCATGCCGCTTGAGCACTCCTACATCTCTGTTGCGCCGCAGAACGTAGCGCTCACCGCCGTCAAGAAGGCTGAGGACAGCAACAGCCTCATCTTCCGCGTGGTGGAGTGGGCGGGCAAGCAGAGCGACGTCACCTTCACGGTGCCGCCGGGAGCGACGGCAGCCACGGAAACCAACCTGATGGAGAAGGTTGAGGGATCACCGCTCACCCTCTCGGGAGATAAGGTCACCGCGCACATCTCTCCCTACGAAATCCTCTCCGTCCGCGTGGATTATCCCCAGTCGAAGTAAACATACAACCTGCAGCGAAGCCGGGCCTCCTAAAGAGGCCCGGCTTTTCTTTACATTGGCGATAAGTCCCGCAGATAGCTCCTGCCTGTGCGACTCGATACAATGAAGGGGTCATCGCTTCACACAACGGCGATGGCAGATTCAGGGTATCTTTGCCGATGAAACTACGCCCCGTCCTTTTAGTCCTTCTTCTTCTGACCGGCTTTTACTATGTGACGACTCATTCGTCGTCCACGGGCAAGCTCTTTCCCTGGCTCCAGCACACGCCCGACGCCGACGCCGCAGCAACCAATAGCACCGCGATCAGTGGTCCTGTCGGAAGCTTTCATCTGACGGAAGCTGCCGCAGCGCCCGCCTTTGACGTCGAAGAGCAGCAGAACATTGCCGTCTATAAGAAGGCGCTTCCTTCGGTCGTCAACATCACCTCGACCGAGGTTGCCTTCGACTTCTTCTACGGCCCGGTTCCGCAGCAGGGGCAGGGCTCAGGTTTCGTCCTCACCAAAGAAGGACTCATCCTCACCAACAATCACGTCATCGGGAATGCGCAACGGCTTGAGGTCATGCTCTCGGACAAGCACAAGTACAAAGCGCAGGTGCTTGCAGTCGATAAAGGCCACGATCTCGCCCTGATCAAGATCGACGCTCCCAATCTGACCCCGGTCACACTCGCCGACTCGCGTAATCTTGTCGTCGGCCAGCGTGTCTACGCCATCGGTAATCCCTTTGGCCTCAATGGAACCATGACTCGTGGCATCATCTCCGCCATGCGCTCCATCCGCGGACCGCAGGGTAATCCCATTGAAGACGCCATCCAGACCGACGCCGCGGTCAATCCCGGCAACTCCGGCGGTCCGCTGCTGAACTCGCACGGCGAGGTCATCGGTATCACCACCATGATCGCCAGCAACGGTGCCGATCAGAGCTCCGGCATCGGCTTCGCCATTCCTATCAACACGGCTCGAGCCATGCTCGACGACTACGCAAAGTTCGGCTATGTTCGTCGTCCTACGCTTGGCATCGTTACCATTCCTATCGGCCCCGATGTCGCTGAACAGATCGGCTTACCCTCCGATTACGGCATTCTGATCGACCGGGTGCTTCCTGGTGGTCCTGCCGATAAGGCCGGACTGCACGGCGGAACCCAGCGGGCCTATCAGGGCAACATGCCCGTCATGCTCGGTGGCGACCTTATCGTTGCGATGGATGGCCAGGAGATCACCAGCCCGCAGGACCTCTCCGCGGCGATGAACTCGCATCGCGCCGGAGACACCGTCACGGTGACAATCTATCGTGGGCGCAAACGCATGGACATCAAGGTTGTGCTGGGCGATGCAGGTGCCGGTGATCAGGGACGTGGCGCGCAAAACACCTAATCGAAGCTGAGCCCTACTCTGCGTTGGGCAGATAACGCCTGCCCTCGATGCCGTATCGTCCGCTGAGAACGCGCGAGATGGCCTCGGGGTAGGCGATGTGCTCCTGCTCCAGAATTCGGGCTGACAGCGTCTCTGCGGTATCTTCATCCAGCACGGGCACTGTCTTCTGCAGCACGATCACGCCATGATCCACGGCTTCATCCACAAAGTGAACGGTGCATCCAGCCACCTTGGCGCCGTACTCGAACGCCTGGTGTTGCGCATCGAGACCCGGAAACGCCGGCAAGAGGGACGGATGCACATTCAGGATTCGGTTCGGAAACGCCTCGACAAACGCGGGCGTGATGATGCGCATGTATCCGGCGAGACACACCAGATCGACCTGATAGTCCGTCAGCGCCGCAATCATCTTGGTATCGTGCAGCTCTCTCGCAGCCTGCCCCTTGCCCTCCTGCGGAATCGTCAGCGCTGTCAGTCCCAGCGAACGTGCAGCTTCCAGTCCTGGGGCCTCGGGCTTGTTTGAGATCACGACCGCGATCTCGGCATCGCGAATCCTTCCATCGGCAATAGCGCGATGAATCGCAAGAAAGTTTGAGCCTCGTCCGGAGAGAAGAATTCCTAATTTGTGCACAATAATTTCCTTGCTTCGATTCTAAGCGGTAAGCCGCGCAAATTCCGTTTTACCGTTCTGCGATCTCAAGAAAGCCCTCACTTCGTCACTCTCCTCTTGACAATCTAGAGAACATCTCTTTATACCTCTAGACAATCAAGAGGAGTAGATTCTTCCATGCCCGATCAGCCAACCGATCTTATTCAAGGCACGCTCGACATGCTCGTCCTCAAGACGCTGGCGCTTGAGCCGATGCACGGTTACGGAATCGCCCTGCGCATCGAGCAGATCAGCGATGGCGCCTTCCGCGTCAATCCCGGTTCCCTGTTGCCTGCGCTCTCTCGCATGGAACGCGCAGGACACATCAAAGGTGAGTGGCGCTCTACAGAGAACAATCGCCGCGCCAAATATTACGTACTCAACGCAAAGGGCCGAAAGGCGCTCGAGTCCGAGACCCGTAACTGGGGCCGTCAGATCGCCGCGATCAACCGCATCCTCGAGGCTTAGGGAAGGCAACCACAATGGCACTTCTTCGCAGCATCCGCAATGGCATCCAGGCTCTTCGCGACAATCGCGCACGCAATCGCGAGATCGAGCAGGAACTCGACAGCTTCCTCGAGGAATCGATTCAGGAAAAGATGCGGCGCGGAATGAGTGCGGAGGCCGCCCTCCGTGCAGCCCGTGTCGAGATGGGCTCTGCCGAAACCGTCCGGCAGAAGGTCTGGAGCGCCGGCTGGGAGTCTACGGCCGATGCAATCTGGCGTGACCTCACCTATACGTTGCGGCGTCTCTCGCGCACTCCCGGCCTCGCTCTCGTGGTGCTTCTTTCGATCGCTCTGGGCATCGCCGCCAACGCAACCGTCTTCTCCATCGTCAGCAAATTTCTTTTGCGAGGTGTGCCCGTTGGGAATCCCGCCACCCTCATCACGCTCTATCGAACTTACGACCACGGTCAGTGCTGCAACAATCTTCCTTATCCGGTCTATCAGGATCTCCGCGAGCAAACGAAGTCTTTCTCCGGTGTCTCTGCTTATTACGAACTCGTCCCGGCCTCCATCACCAGCCACAACGATGCCCAGCGCGTGTGGGGGCAGGCGACTACTGAAAACTTCTTCGACGTAGCGCAGCTTCCTATGACCGCAGGACGCGGCTTTCTCCCCAACGAATACCGTTCTCCCGTTATCGTCATTGGCTATCGCCTTTGGAAGCAGCGTTTCGATGGAGACCCTGCACTCATCGGCAAATCCGTTAACGTCTCCGGGCACTCCTACACTGTGGTTGGCGTCGCTCCCCCCGGCTTCCGTGGGCTCGATCAGGTCCTCGACCCGCAGTTCTGGGTGCCGCTCGGTGTGCTGCAGGAGATCACTGCCAACTCTCCTCACGAAGAGTCGCGTACCACCCAATGGCTTCGCATCGCTGCTCGTCTTAAGCCCGGCATCTCTCAGGCGCAGGCTCAGCAGGAGCTGAACGTTATCGCCGAACGCCTCGATCAGGCGCATCCCGAGACCGATAAGAATACCGGCTTCCACATCGAACGCGCAGGCGCTTTGCCCGCACGCGACAAACAGACCCTCGTTCTCTTCCTTGTCGCACTCGCTGGAGTCGCTCTTCTGGTTCTTCTGATCGCATGCGCCAACGTCGCGAATCTTCTGCTTGCTCAGGGCGCGCAGCGCCAGCGTGAGATGGCTGTGCGCCTTGCTCTCGGTGCCACGCGCGCGCAACTCCTTCGTCATCTCCTCATCGAGAGCCTCGTTCTCGCTCTTGCAGGCGGAGTCCTCGGTGTGCTCCTCTCCGTCTGGGCCACCTACGCTCTCTCCTCCTTCCGGCTCCCGGTGCCCGTCGCCATCGACCTCAGCGTACAGATCGATTGGCGTGTCCTTCTCTACAGCTTCGCTCTCAGCCTCTTTGCGGGATTCATCTGCGGCTTCCTTCCCGCATGGACCGCGTCGCGTCCCGTGATGCCCAACGCGCTCAAGGGCGAAGAGGCTCTCGCGCGTCCGGGCCGCCGCATCACGTTGCGCAATCTGCTCGTCGTCGCGCAGATCTCTCTTTCGCTCGTGCTTCTCTGCGCTGCGGGCCTCTTCCTGCGAAGCCTTGAAGCCGCAGCCAAGATCGACACAGGCTTCCGCTCGCGCGGCATCGTCATGATGGCTGTCGATCCACAACTCCATCGCTATACTCCGGAGCGTTCCGTTCAGCTTCTGAGCGTTGCCCGTCAGCGCATCGCCGCGCTTCCCGGCGTTCTCTCCGCCAGCACCACCGACGGCGTTCCGCTCTCCATGGGCCATCGCAGCGATGGCTTCAACGTTCCCGGGCGTCCCAAGCCGCAGGGCGAAAACGTCGTCGAGCTTTACATGGCAGGTCCCGATTACTTCTCCACCCTCGGCATCCCGCGAGTCGCAGGACGCGACCTCGGCGAAGAGAACCCAACCTCAACCCGTGTCGGCGTCGTCAACGAGGAGTTCGTGCGCCGCTTCTTTCAGGGGACCAATCCCGTCGGGCACATGGTCAATGGGGCCGGGGTTCCTTACCAGATCGTCGGTGTCGTCAAAGACACAAAGTCGCGGACGATCGGCGAGAACCAGCGTCCCGTTCTCTATCGCTCCATCAATCAGACCATCGCCTCCGATCCGTCGCAGGACGGTTACACCTTTATGGTTCGGTACGAGGGAGATCCTTCTGCGCTGATCACCGCGATGCAGCATGAGATCCACGCCATGGATCCTTCGCTCGCGATCTTCAATGTCCAGACCATGCAGGAGCACATGCGGGATGCGCTCTTCCTGCCGCGCCTCGTCGGAACTCTCTTCACCGTCTTCGGCGTCAGCGGCCTTCTGCTCGCTCTCATCGGTCTCTACAGCGTCATGAGCTACTCCGTCAGCCAGCGCACCCGCGAGATCGGCGTTCGTATGGCCCTCGGAGCCCGTGCCGCTCAGGTGCAGGCCATGATCGTTCGTGGAGGAATGAAGCTCGCTCTCGTCGCTCTTCTCATCGGGCTCCCCCTGGCTCTCGCCGCCGCGCGTCTCACGACGTCGCTTCTCTACGGCATCCGGCCCTGGGACCTCGCCACCTTCACCCTCATCCCCACATTACTGGTGGCGGTATCGCTCTTCGCCTGCTGGATTCCATCCCGCCGCGCCTCACACGTCGACCCGATAGCGACGCTTCGCATGGAATAAGGGCGTCCGCAGATGCAGACGCCCTTGGCATAAAAAATTATTACTGTGATGAAGCCTAGTTGTAGCTGACCTTGCGCTCTCCACGAACGATTCGCCCGATAATGTGGAACCGTTCGTTGGCGCGATTCAGAATCGCCTTGGCCTTCTTCACCTTCTCCGCGGGGACCACAACAATCATCCCAATCCCCATGTTGAAGGTGCGCAGCATCTCGTCCTGCTCCACATTGCCGAGCTTCTGCAGATGCTCGAACAGCGGAGGAATCTGCCACGAGGCCAGATCGACCTGAGCTCCCATTCCCTTGGGAATGATGCGGGGAAGATTCTCGGTAATGCCGCCGCCGGTGATGTGGGCCATGCCGCTTACGACATCGCCCGCCGTCAGCTTTTTGACGATTGCCAGGTAGCTGCGATGAATCTTCATCAGCGCCGCACCGGTCTTGTCCTTCAGCTCGTTCACATATTGTTCAGGGCCGTACTTCGCCTCTTCGAACAACAGTTTGCGAGCCAGCGAGTAGCCGTTGGTGTGCAGGCCGTTCGACGGCAGGCCCAGCAGAATGTCGCCTACCTGAATGCCATCGCCGGTAATGATCTTGTCGCGGCTCACTGCGCCGATGATGGTCCCGGCGAGATCGTACTCGCCGTCGCCGTAAAAGCCGGGCATCTGCGCCGTCTCGCCGCCAATCAGTGCGCAGCCATTGGCGCGGCACGCATCGGAGATTCCCTGAACCACGGTCTCGACTACCGAATTCTCCAGCCTTCCCGTCGCCAGGTAGTCCAGAAAGAAAAGCGGCGTCGCGCCCTGCACGGCAATGTCGTTCACGCAGTGGTTCACCAGATCCTGTCCCACCGTGTGGTGAATCCCCAGCTCGAAGGCCACCTTCAGCTTGGTCCCTACGCCATCGGCAGAGGAGACCAGCACCGGGTTCGGAAACTTCTCCAGATCCAGCGCAAACAGGCCGCCGAACCCGCCAATCTCGCTCAAGACTTGTTTGTTGAAGGTCTTGCGGGCCAGCATCTTGATGCGATGCTTCGATTTTTCCGCAGCCGTGATGTCTACACCGGCGTCGGCGTAGCTGATCGATTTCCGGCTCGATGAGCTGGAAGTCTTCGCCGCGGCATTTTTCTGTGTAGTCACCGTATGCAACTTGGAACCGGCTACCTCCTCCTGTTTTCGCGTCGTGCTGTCTAGGGTAGTCGCGTCGGTCGTGGGGAAGGTCTCCGGCAAGGTACTCTCCAAAGGGATTTTTAGCAAAAATGCAGAGTTTCCAGTCTAGCAGGAGGTTCCCCGCCTTCGGTCAGTCCCTTTGAACCTTCCGGCAAAACCTAGGCGCAGCCAGGATCCATTACGCCCACAAACCGCGCCCGCAGCTCCGGAGACGGCACGGGGCACGACAGGTGGCGTCCGAAGACCGCATATCGCACACGTGCCACAAACGCATAGAAAGGCTCACGCAGAAAACGCGGAATCCACCGCAGGAGCCGCCCCACCCAGTTCCATGGCCTTTTCAGTTGTCCAAAAGCCCAGGCCACGGCGTCCGAGTGATGATAGAACCGCTCCCGCTCGGTCAATGCCTCCAGAAAAAGCGCCGCAGAACCCAGAGAATCCGGTGTCTCCCCGTAGTGCGCTACTAGTTCCTTTCCGATCTCTGACTGCAGCGGAACGTAACGCATCCTCCCCTCCGGGTCTCGCTTGGCGCAGAACTGTACCAGGCCGTTACACAGCCCGCAGTGCCCGTCGTAAAGAAGCACCGTCCTGTCCGTCAGCTCGGCTCTCTGCTCCGCCGTCATCGACTTCTTCCTCCCGCCTATACTGAATAAGATGCCTCTCTCCCACAGCCGTTCCCATCTTTTGCAGCAAAAAGCCGAGGCCGTCTTCCCCGGCGGCGTTAATTCGCCCGTCCGGGCCTTCCGTTCCGTCGGCGGTGAGCCTCCCTTCGTCACTCACGCCGAGGGCGCGTGGCTCTACGACGAGGACGGTAACCGCTACCTCGACCTCTTCGGCTCCTGGGGACCCATGATCCTCGGCCACGCCTTCCCGCCCGCCGTCGAGGCCATTCGCCAGGCCGCGGGCCGCAGCTCCAGCTTCGGGGCCTCCACTGCCGCCGAGGCCGAGCTCGCCGGGCTCGTTCAGAAGTGCTTTCCCGTGGTCGAAAAGCTCCGCTTCGTCTCCTCTGGAACCGAAGCCTGCATGTCCGCCATCCGCCTCGCTCGCGGATTTACCGGGCGCAACTTCATCATCAAGTTCGAAGGCTGCTACCACGGCCACTCCGACGCCATGCTCGTCAAGGCAGGCTCCGGCATCGCCACCCTTGGCATCCCCGGCTCCGCAGGCGTTCCTGCCGAGACCGTCATGCACACCCTCGCGCTGCCCTTCAACGACCTTGAGGCTGTCCGCGCCATCTTCGCCGCTCGCCCCGACGAGATCGCCTGCGTCATCCTCGAACCCATCGTCGGCAACGCCGGAACCATCCCTCCCGCGCCCGGCTACCTCGAAGGCCTGCGGGAGATCACCCGCCAGCACGGCGCGCTGCTCATCATCGACGAGGTCATGACCGGCTTTCGCGTCACCCTCGGCGGAGCCCAGCGCCTCTACAACGTCCAGCCCGACCTCACCACCCTTGGCAAGATCGTCGGCGGAGGCCTGCCGTGCGGAGCCTTCGGCGGACGCGCCGATGTAATGAACTGCCTCGCCCCTCTCGGTCCCGTCTATCAGGCCGGAACCCTCAGCGGAAATCCCCTGGCGATGGCCGCTGGAATTGCGACCCTTAGCCATCTCATCGCCAACGAGCAGGAGATCTACCCCCAGCTCGACCGTACCGCCGCCGAGATCGCCGAAGGTGTAGCTGCGATCGCTCGCGAGAAGGGAATCGCGCTTACCACCAACCGTGTCGGCTCCATGTTTACCTGGTTCTTCACCTCACAGCCGGTCACAGACTTCGCCACGGCCTCTACCTCCGATACCGTGGCCTTCGGGCGCTTTCACCGCGCCATGCTCGACTCCGGCGTATGGCTCCCGGCCAGCCAGTTCGAAGCCGCCTTCATCTCTACTGCCCACGGTCCGCAGGATGTAGCCTTTCTTCTCGAAGCTGCTCGCAAGTCTTTTAGCTAGAACTGGAAACTAGCGCGTGTCCTCGAAATGACAATTGTTTGACAACCTTGCATCCGAAAACCGAATAGCCTCTCATCACCACCTCGAGAGGCTTGCTATGTCGTTCAATGCCGATCTGCTCAAACCCACAGCCAGTTTCTGGGATGCTGCGGCAGAGACTTACGAGCATCGGTTTACCGGAACGACGGTTGGGCAGATACGGCGTCAGGCAGTCTGGCAGGAGCTTGAGCGCATCTTCAAGCCGGGCCATCACATTCTCGAACTGAATTGCGGAACCGGGCTGGATGCAGTCTTTCTTGGCAACAAGGGCGTCAAGGTCGAAGCCTTCGATATCTCTCCCAGAATGATCGAGCTCGCTCAGGAACACTCCAACTGCGTCCGCCCGGCAACTCCTCCCAGCTTTCGCGTTCTTCCCACGGAGCATCTCGGCACTCTCACCGAAGGCCCCTTTGACGGAGCTTTCTCCAACTTCTCCGGGCTCAACTGCGTTGAAGATCTCTCCGAGGTGCGCAAAAATCTGGCGCGGCTTCTCAAGCCGGGATCGCGCTTCCTTCTCTGCATGATGGGACGCTTCGTTCCCGTGGAGATGCTCTGGTTTCTCGCTCATGGACAGCCGAAGCGAGCCTTCGCCCGTATGCTCAACGAATCCGGTTCGTATCACGAAGACACCCGTCTCAAAGTCCAGCGTCCCACTGTCTCCGGCATCCGCGCGCAGATGTCTCCCTCCTTCCGGCTGGTGCGATGGAAGGGAGCAGGAATCACTGTCCCGCCGTCCTACGCCGAGTCCTTCGCGGTGCGATTCCCCGGGCTGATCCGCGCTCTTGCACGCTTCGATCGTCGTGCCGGAGCTCTACCCGTCATCCGCTCCATGGCCGATTGCGTCATTCTTGAGTTCGAGAGGTCCTGAAGGCCGATGCCTCTTAAGCAGGCAGTCCACCAACATCTCCGCAGACTCTTGCTGGGCGACACCGATCTCCCCGCCGCCTGCGACATCGCTCTCGAGCATCCTCAACATGAGATCAAGGTCTGGCTGCATGGACAAAACATTCCCTGCGACGTGACCTTCCGCCATTCCATAGTCTGCGCGTCGCCCTTCACCTTCTGCATCGGCTTCGACCCGGAAGACCGCCCCCAGCTCGTCGAAGGTTCCATCGCCACCCTTCGGTTTGAAGAAGGCTCCGGTTCCCGCCACCTGCTCGGCGAGATCGACGTGCGGCTCAAAACAATCCTTCCGGTGGAAGAACACACGATGGCTCTCTTTGAAGCCGTCCGCGCTCGCAATCTTTGCATCTCTCGCGCCCACCTTGCCGCGCACGACCTCTTCTATCAGTACGTCGCCTGGAAGAATCGCGCCAAGAACGAGGTCAAAGTCTCGCCTCTCGACTCTGCATGTAATGCCATCGGCTTCATCTGCCCACGCCCCGTCGTACTGGTCAGTGTTCGGGATGAAGACTCCGGCAGCATCTTCCCCATGAACCTCTTCGGCAATCTTGGCGGAGACTATTTCGCCTTCGCGCTTACCAGAAAAAAAAAAGCCGCTCCTCTGGTCGAGCAGATTGGCCGCCTCGCTCTCAGCACCGTGCCTTTCGATCACGCCTCGACGGTTCGCAAGCTTGCAGGAAACCACTACATTCAGTCCATCGACTGGGCGCACCTTCCTTTCTCTCTGCGTGCTTCCAAAAAGCTGGGGCTCCCCATCCCTGAGTTCGCTATTCGCGTCTGCGAACTTCAGGTCTGCAAAGCGCAGCCCCTTGGCAGCCACACCTTCTTCCTTGCGAAGATCCTCCATACGGAAATCAACGCTATCCAGCCAGAGTTCAATATGATCCACGGACACTACGCAGCCTACCGAGCCGTCGCGACCCGCCGCGAAGCCGTGCGGCAAACCACATCTCCGCAGCCTGTCGGGCAGGCAGGAACCACGCGCACCTAGCCCAGACGCCTCCTCGTTACCTTTTTGCGGAAACTCCATCTCATTATCAGGAGTGCTCATGTTCGATTCCGACAAAGTGCTCGACGAGCAGCAGAAGCAGACCTCCCGCCGTCTCTTCCTCATCGGCGGAGCCGCCTTCGCGGCTTACGTCACCCTCTCCCGTCTCAGCCGCTTCCATGTCGAAGCCAGCGAGACGATTCACGGAACCCCCGGCGAAGTCACACTCGTCAACTTCAGCGACGACGGCAAGAACCTCGGCAGACAGAAGGTCTCCAAGATTCTCAAATCCGACAACGAGTGGCTTCAGCAGCTCGGCAAAAACTCCTATCAGATCGCCCGCCAGGCCGACACCGAGGTCCCCTATACCGGCGTCAGCTGGCGCGAACACCGCAAGGGAATCTTTCGCTGCATCTGCTGCGACACCGCACTCTTCAGCTCGCAGACCAAGTTCGACTCCGGCACCGGCTGGCCCAGCTTCTGGCAGCCCATCGCCAAAGAAAATATCACCGAGCGGCAGGACCTCTCCCTCGGCATGGCGCGCACCGAGGTGAAATGCGCACGCTGCGAGGCTCATCTCGGTCACGTCTTCGACGACGGCCCCCAGCCGACCGGCCTGCGCTACTGCATGAACTCCGCTTCGATGCGTTTCATCGCGGCGTAGTTCCTACTCCGTTCGCAGCGCCACCACCGGTTCAATCTGCGATGCTCTCCGCGCTGGCAGATAACTCGCCGTGATTCCGCATACCGCCAGCAGCACCGCGACGCTAAGCGCCGCCGCTACGTCGTAGCCGCTGAACCTGTATCCCAGCCACGATGTCAGCAACTTGCCCGACCCTTCCATTAGCACCGCGCCCACGCCGAACCCGATCCCCAATAGCACCAGAGCATGCCGCAGCACCAGCCACACAATCGCCTCGCGCTGCGCTCCCAGAGCCAGCCTCACGCCAAGCTCTCGCGTCCTCTGGCTCACCGAATACGCCAGCAGGCCATACAGTCCAGCCACCGCAATCACCAGTCCCGAGAAAGCAAACAGTCCCAGCAGCCGCGCCGCCAGCACCTGGTTGCCCAGCGAATCGTCGACGACCTGCTGCATGCTCTCTACGCTCTCCAGTGCTGCATCCGGATCGATCCCATGGAGCACCCGCCGCAGACTCTGTACCGCCGTCGCCGAATCCAGCGACGACCGCATCGCCACATTCATATAAAAATTGCCGAGAATCGTATAAAGATCATCCTGCGGCAGCAGTTGATTCAGGTTGTAATTGATCTCCGGCAGCGGTGCTTGTCCCAACGACTTCTGCGGGCTGTCATCCACTACGCCCACAATCGTCGCCCACTGACGATCCCCTTCATCGTTCATGCGCAGCTGCTGCCCGATCGGATCTTCGTTCGGCAAAAA
>DATJJJ010000004.1:0-22440 GCA_035492215.1 Edaphobacter sp.
GCAGGCACGGGTTTAGGCGAGGCGTTGCTGATCTGGAATGGGAAGAAGCACAATCCGATTCCGTCCGAAGGCGGCCACTGTGACTTTTCGGCGCGGTCGAATCGCGAGATTGCGATGCTGGAGTATCTGCGCAGCACGTTGAAGGGACGTGTGAGCTTCGAGCGCGTGGTTTCGGGGCTGGGGATTCAGAACGTCTATCGCTTTCTGCGTGATGTGGAGAAGATCGACGAGCCGAAGTGGCTCTGCGACCGGATGGCGGCGGAGGACCCGAATGTAGTGATCGGGGAGTGCGCGGAGGACGGTTCGAGCTCGATCTGCTTTGAGACGATGAAGACCTTTGCCTCAGCCTATGGAGCGGAGGCCGGAAATCTTGCGCTCAAGGTGCTGGCAACCGGAGGAATTTATCTGGGTGGCGGAATTGCACCGAAGCGTCTGAAGACGCTGCAGAATGGATTCTTTATGCAGGCGTTTCTGGACAAGGGACGGATGTCGCCGCTGCTGCAGGCGATTCCGGTGAGGATCATTCTGGATGATACCTGCGCTCTGCTGGGCGCTGCGGCGTATGCCGAGGCCCGGGCAGCGGAACTAAGCGGGATTTCGGAGCGTGAGGTTTCGATCCAAGGCTAGGAGACCTGCAGTTCGTCCCACGAATGGGATAAAAGTTCGCTGCTGGCGCGGGTTTTGGTGAGTTTTGCGACGAATGTTGGTTATTCTGGACTCTATGTTTCCGAATATCGCCCTTCGCCGTGTCTTTTTCTTGTCATTTTTTGGTCTAGCACTCTCCTCCTGCCCTGCCCTTCAAGCGCAACGTCTTCCGAGTGGAGTTCATCCAGAGCATTACTCGCTTACGCTGACCCCCGACCTGAAGGATGCTACGTTTTCCGGTGAGGAGACGATCGACGTTGTGCTCGATGCTCCAAGCAAGACGATTACGTTGAATGCAGCGGAGATCAAGTTTCTTTCGGTGAAAGCCGGTTCGCAGACTGCGGAGGTCTCTGAGGACAAGAGCAAGGAGCAGGCGACCTTTACGTTTCCGCAGGAGCTAGCAGCGGGCAAGGTTGCGCTGAAGATCAGCTACACGGGAATCCTGAACGACAAGCTGCGCGGGTTCTATCTTTCGAAGACGAAGTCTCGCAACTATGCGGTGACTCAGTTTGAGCCGACCGATGCGCGGCGAGCTTACCCAAGCTTTGATGAGCCGGCGCTGAAGGCCACCTACGACATCACGCTGGTGATCGACTCCGGCGATACGGCTATTTCGAACACGGAGATTGTCTCGGACAAGCCGGGGCCGATGGCGGGTAAGCATACGGTGAGCTTTGCGACGACGCCGAAGATGTCGACTTATCTGGTGGCGTTTCTTGTGGGCGATTTCAAGTGCACCGAAGGCAAAGCGGATGGCGTGCCGATTCGCGCCTGCTCGACGCCGGACAAGGTTGCGTTGACGAAGTTTGCGTTGGAGTCGGCAGAGTACATTCTGCCGTATTACGACAAGTACTTCGGCATCAAGTATCCGATGCCGAAGCTGGACATGGTGGCGTTGCCTGACTTCGAGGCCGGAGCGATGGAGAACTTCGGCTGCATCACCTATCGCGAGACAGATCTTCTGACGGATGAGAAGACCGGATCGATTCCGGCGAAGAAGAGAGTTGCGATTGTGGTGGCGCATGAGATGGCGCACCAGTGGTTCGGCGATATGGTGACGATGCAGTGGTGGGACAATCTCTGGCTGAACGAAGGGTTTGCCAGCTGGATGGAGTCGAAGCCGGTGGCGAAGTGGAAGCCGGAGTGGGAGTTTCCGCAAGACGATGCTATGGATCTGGACGACACGCTGAACCTCGATTCGCAGGCAACGACGCGCACGATTCGCGCACGCGCCGAGACGCCGAGCGAGATCAACGAGATGTTCGACGGGATCGCCTATGGCAAGGCGGGAGCCGTGCTCGGCATGGTGGAGAACTATCTGGGCGAGGAGACCTTCCGACAGGGCGTACATAACTATCTGGCCGCGCACCTGTATGCCAATGCGACGGCTGAGGACTTCTGGAACGCGCAGACGAAGACCTCGAACAAGCCGGTCGACAAGATCATGCAGAGCTTCGTAACGCAGCCGGGAGTTCCGCTGCTGACGTTCTCTGCGTTGAGCGGAGAGAAGGCGCCGATTGCGCAGAGCCGCTTCTTCGTCTCAGGAGCGAAGGCCGGAATGGATGCGCAGAGCTGGACAATTCCGGTGTGCGTAAAGACCGCCACGATGAATGGCAAACCTGAGTGCTCTCTGCTGACGCCGTCGGAGGCTTCGCTCTCTCTGCCTGCGGATGCGTCTTCGTTCTTTTATGCGAATGCGAAGGCGAAGGGGTATTACCGCACGGTGTATCCCGCCGGTCAGCTGAAGGAGATTGTGGCGAATGCGGAGAACAGGCTGACGGCTCCGGAGAGGATTGGACTGCTGGGCGATCGTTGGGCGCTGGTGCGCTCGGGCGAGGCGAAGGCAGCCGATTATATGGATCTAGTGTTGGCGCTCAAGAAGGATTCGAGCGGTCTGGTGATGGGAACGTCACTGGATGGAGTGATGGCGATCGATTCGAAGATTGCAACCACTGCCGATCGCGCAAAGCTGGCAGCTATTCTGCGGCAGGAGTTCGAGCCGATCTATACCGCGTTGGGACATCCTGCGGCGGGAGAGTCGTATGACCGGCAGCAATTGCGCGCAGAGCTGATGGCGATTCTGGGACTGGTGAAAGATCCGGTGGTTCTGGCGCAGGCGAAGGAGCTGACCGATCAGGCGTATGCCGCGGGCACACGGAAGAATCGCGGAGTCGATCCGATCCTGACGGACACGGCGATTGCCGTGACGGCGGCGAATGGTGACGTTGCGCTGTATGACAAGGTGCTGGCGGCCAGCAAGGATCCGACGGACCCGGGGGAGCAGTCAGATGCGCTGCGGACGCTGGCGCGCTTTACGGAGCCTGCGCTGGTGACCCGCACGCTGGATTATGTGGTCTCCGGACAGGTTCGCAATCAGGACAGCTGGATTCCGATCTCGATTCTGCTGCGCAATCGCGACACGCGCGAGCAGACGTGGGAGTACATTCAGCACCACTGGGACAAGGTGCACGCGCAGTTTACGACGAACTCAGGCTCGCGCGTTGTGGCTGCTGCGGGATCGTTCTGCTCGGTGGAGAAGCGTGATGAGGTTGCGAGCTTCTTTGCAACGCACCAGGTAGATGCGGCGGAGCGCACTCTGGCGAAGGCGCTGGATAGCATCAACGACTGCGTGCATCTGCGGTCGTCGCAGGAGCCGAACCTGCACGAGTGGCTGGCTGGCCAATAGCTTCTAAGAGCTGAATGGTGAAGCGGCATCGGGATAGCCCGGTGCCGCTTTTCTATTTTCCGGTGTTGCTTTTCTATTTGCGGTTGCGAACGGTGTCGCGTTCGACTGCGGCCTTGGCGACGGCACGCTCGGCTTCGCGCAAGCGTCGATCGATCTCGGAGTTCGAAAGGGTGTGTCCATCCGGCCCTGTGCCTTGGCGAGTGCCATCGGCACCCACGGTGATGTTGGTGCCGTCGGCGCCGTGGTAAGTCTTCGAGCCATCGACATTCGAGATGTAACGCATACCATCCGGGCCCTGATAGGTCTTTGAGCCGTCGACGTTGGTGGTGAGGCGTGTGCTCTTGTTGACGTAGACGCTGGAGCCGTCGGTATTGGAGGTGATGCGTACGCCGTTCTTACCGACGATGACGGCGGATCCATCGCCGCTCCGGATGTTGACACCTTCTTTGCCGATATCGACCATCGCGCCGTCTTCGCCGTGGATGGAGATGGCTGGGGGCGTAGGAGGCTTCGGCGGGATCGGGGCGATAGAAGCTTTCTTGATGCTGATGTCCTGCTGGGTGGTGTCGATGCGGACCAGCGGGCCGCCCTTGCCTACGGTGCCGTTGTAGCTCTTGTGATTGCTGTCACCACTGCTCTGTTCGGGAAGAGAAAAATCGTTCTCGAGGTCGCCGTTGACGGTCTCGGCCTGAACGGTGAAGTTGGCGTTATCGGGCATGACGAGATCGACAGAGCCGTTGCGGTTCTGGATGGTGATGTTGCCGAGAGGAGCGGCGCTGGTGAGATCGACGGAGCCGTTGCGGTTGGTGATGGAGATATCGCCGGAGACGCGTTCGAGACTGACGTCTTTATTGCCGGTCGCGAGCGTGAGAGGGCCGGCGACCTGATCGGCGGAGATGTTGGAGGAGCTGATCTCGCTTTCGCCATCGAGGCGGTTGAAGCGCAGGTCAGTTCGGCTGGTGTGGAAGCGAACGCCTCCGGTGATGTGTTCCAGGTGTGTGGTCCCGAAGAACTCACCGTTCATCGTAGCGGGACCATCGATGTTGGAGAAGGTAAGGTCGTGAGCACGTCCTTCGACGGAGACCGGGCCCGAGGCGCTGTGAACTGTGACCGAGGAATCGCCGTTATTGATGCGGGAGATAATGGGGCCGCTGATGGCGGTGAGGGAGATATCGCCGTGGTTGGCTGTGACGGTTACGGGAGCCTTGATGGAGGCGACATGGATGTCTCCACGATTGGCTGTAACCGTGACCGGGGCCGAGGGCGGCAGTGTGATATTGAGATCGGCGCGGGTCCCTTCGATGGAGGGCACGGTCAGGCGCAAGACGGAGCCATCGGTCTCCATTTTGGGAGAGAGCTGTTGCGCACGGGTGTCAGCCTCGGAGTCGGAGCGGGTGTAGACCTCTTTGTGAACTTGGACATGAATCTGGTTGTCGTCGCTGGTGCCCGCGACGACGACATTGCCGCGGGGATTGTCGATGTTGAGGGAGGTTCCGGCGGTTAGCGCCTGATTAAGGGCCTGGTCGCTCTCATGTTTATCGCCCAGAAACTCGTCCATATTGTCAGGGTTGAGGTTGAAGGATTTGGCGAAGCTGCCTCCGTGGAAGCTGCTGAAGATCATTCCCAGAAGGCCGATGAAGAGCAGCAGCACGAAGACTCCGCCCCCAAGGCTGCGGCGGCGGAACTGAGGCTCCTCGGAGTGAAAGTACTGGTCCCATCCCCACTCAAGCAGCATGATCAGACCGGCACCGATGAGCAGCACGGGCCACCAGCGGCCATACCAGGCCCAGAAGAAGTGGGCGGAGATACGTCCGGTCTGGATGAGAAAGAAGACGACGCCGATGGTGATGATCATCAGCGGTCCGACGATCGACGTGCGGCGGTTCGAGCGGTATTGAGCGCGGTAGGCCGCCTGCTGAGCGCGAAGATAGTCGCGCTGCATCCGGGCCTGCTCTCTCATGACGCGGCGCTGGTGGCGCCAGTCGCCTTGGGGAGGCGGATAGGGAGAACCGGGAGGCGGAGGATAAGGAGGGGTCTGGTTAGCCATGGGATCAGCGCCCTTCCTGATTGAATGAGTCTGAAGAGTTGTCTTGAGACGGCGGAACTACCGAAGCCGACGGCTGAGCCGGAGGCATCGGATAAGCCGGAGGAACGGAGGCCGGGTTGTAGATGGTCTTCTCGGCCAGGATCATGACGCCGGCGACGATGATGAACAGTGGCCAGCTCTTTCCCCAGGAGAGGATATGAAAGCTCGACAACAGGAACATGACGCCGATCAGCATCACCCAGACCGAGCCGCGCAGCGCACTGAAGAGGCGCATACGGTACAAGGCGGTGCCGTCGTCCGCCAGCGTGCCGCCCGTGGCGGTCATCTTGTGGACGAAGAGCCATACGCCCAGCCCGATCATGAAGAAGGGGAAGAGGTGGTCAAAGCGGAAGCCATGGAAGAGACCGGCGTTGCCGACCAGAAAGATTGCTCCGAGTCCGATGAGCCAGATCGCCCCGGTCGGGAAGCGGTTGCGCGGGTAGACCGCGTTGGGGTCAACCGGGGGCGGCGGAGTAAACGGCGAAGTGACATAAGGGGAGTTGTTATACGGTGACCCGGTATAGGCGTCGCTGGGCGCGCCCCAGGTTGCTCCGGGAGGCGGATAGCTGGGCGGAACCGCTGAGGCTACGCTGGCCGGTGGAGGCTCGGGAGCGGGATAGACCGGAGGGGGAGTTGCCGCGCTGGTTACGCCGGAAGGCCAGGATCTGCCGAAGCCGAGACGCTCCCCAAGGTCATTGAACCCAAAAGGGTTAGGCAAGGGGGTGGAATCGCGGCGCGCGCGGGCCGTCTGGTAGGCCTCAAAGACCTGATAGATGACCCAGCCAGCGACGAAGATGCCGAAGATGCCGTGCTCCTCCGAGAGACTGGCGAGAACCGCAAAGATGATGAGATGAACGATGCCCTTGGCGTACTGGCCGTTATACATGGCTCCGACGCCGGGGATGAAGCCGAGCAGAGCAGCCAGCCCTGGATTCGGGGCTCCCGGAGGTGGCGACGGTGGGATGGTACCGGACGTCTGGAATCTCCCGGAGGGATCGTTATAGGTGTAACTGCCACCCGTAGAGGAGGTATTGAAATTCACGCCACCCACATTCCCTGAGGTCTGATAGGAGGCGCCGGTATTCGGTGGGGGGGCGCCGGTGAGCCGGGCCTCAAGGCAGGGTTCGCAGAAGACTGCCGTGCCGATGACGCGGGCGCATTCCTGGCAAAGGGCTTTGCCGCAGTTCTGGCAGAAGGCGGTACGTTCCCGCTCTGGATGGTTAGCGCAGTTCATGCCTGTCCCCCTTGCTCGATGGAGTTGTAGATTTTGGGAGTAAAGATATCAAAGACTTGCGGAGCTTCATGGCCGGGCTCGGGGGAGGAGCCGGGCTGAGCGAGAGAGGCGGTGAACTTCCGGGATCGCTCGAGTCCGAGGCTACGGCTGCTGCCGGAGCGTGGATGCGGATTGGAGCGTTTCTCCTGGTTCTGCTGTTCGGGGGCCTGATTGCGGTCGTTCTTGTTCTGATCGCTGGGGGAGTTGCTTTGGGACGGGGCCGGGGAATTCTGTGCGGGAACGGTGGCATCGCCTCCGTCGCTGTCGCGCTGCAGATCGCGGACGCGCGATTCAAGCTCGTAGACCACTCGCAGGTTGTCGATGGAGCGGACGACGCGGGCGTTGGTGTCGTAGAAGGTGCGTTTGATGCTGGAGGGGGTGAAGTCGCTGGCGCGCAGCTGGGTGATGTGTACGCCGGTCAGGTTGAGCGTAAGCGCGATGGAGAAGAAGGCCATCGCAGCGGTCATGGCAAGGCGCGGCTGCATCAGCGTATGCGCCAGTGCGCTCGGACGGAAGGCGTTCGCCAGACGCTTCTTGAAAGGAAGAACATTCGAGGCGGTATAGGCCGCGGGAATCGCTGCTGCTGCCGCAGGTGCGGGATAGCTGAGCAAGGTGTTCTGCCGGGCGGTCGAGGCGGCATACTTCTCGGCCTCTGGTCCTGTTGTGGCCAGGATGCGCTCAAGCAGCGCGGAGGTCGGTTCGGGCCGGGAGTCGTGCAGCTTGCTCATCAGATCGGCTCCCAGACGGGCGTCGATGAACATGCGTGAGCAATCGGGGCAGATGGCGAGATGGCGATCGAAGATGGTCTGATCTTCGGCCGAGAGAGTACGGTCGAGGGCGTCGGTCAGCATGGCCTCGCACTGAGCGCAGTGGGCCGGGTCCGGAGACCGGGAGGGTTGCTTATTGCCGAACTGATTGAACTGATTGAACTCCGCCACCTGAAACCACCTCTCTTTCTATCGTTACATCATTTGTTGTTTTTCTATACGTTGTAACAGCCTTGCAAGTTCCCCGCGGCCGCGACTGATGCGGCTTTTTACGGTTCCTTCGGGGATGCGCAGAACCTGCGCAATCTCCTTGTAATCCATGTCTTCGAGGTCACGCAAAATGACGGCCTCGCGGAGCTCGGGAGAGAGCTGTTTGAGGGCGTCCTGAATCCTGCTTTTGAGCTGGAGCGAGGCAACGTGCTGCTCCTGCGATTTTCCGGGATCGGCCAGCCGGTCGGCCATGGTGGGGCCATCCTCTTCGCCGTCGAAGGTTGCATCGAGGGAGTCGGAGGCGCGGTCGAGCCGGGTACGGCGAAAGTGATCGACCAGCAGATTGCGCGTCAGTGTGGTGACCCAGGTCTGAAAGCTGCCTTTCTGCACCTCGAAGCTGGAAAGGTTTTTATAGAGCTTCAGGAAGACGTCCTGGGTGAGATCTTCGGAGTCGGTCGAGGATCCGGTAAACCGGTAGCAGATGGCATAGATACGCCGATGCTGGGAGACGACGAGCTGTTGCCAGGCCTGGCCATCGCCGGCGATACACTGCCGCACCAGTTTGGCTATCGCTTCTTGTGCAGCCTCCTGGGCTGCGTCATGTCCTGGCGTGCGATCCAATGTTGCCTCGACTGGCTTTAACGGTTGTACGAGTTTACCGCCTGACGGGGTCCGATTTGCAGGAATGGCTGCAGGGTTACCCGCAGTAGAACGCCTGGAAGGCCGATGAAGAGAGGCCCTGTCACTGGTCCAGCCAGCAGCCCTGTGACCGTGAACGGGAAGCGCAATGGAAAGGACGCCCATGCGGGTCTATACGCAGGGGCGTCCACGAAGGTTCAGTGTTCGAGCGAAGGGAGTTTTCGCTAACGCAGAGGCCGCTTATTTGGTCTCCGTGATGACTCCGCAGGCGATTCTGTTGCCGGCGTTCCCGGTCGGGTCAGTCTTCATATCGTCGGCCTTCTCGTGGACCATGATGGAGGTTCCGCCGTTGGCGAAGAGGGAGTTCGAAGCTGAAGGATCGAGCGAAAGGTAGTCCACACGGAAGGTAGCTTTGGCGGTGCCGTTTGCGTCGGCGGTCACATTCTGAGGAAGATCGCCGTTGTGGTGGCCCATGGGGTTCTCAGTGCCGTGCTTCTTGGAGTCGGGGTTGAAGTGGCCGCCAGCAGTCTTGAAGTCAGGAGCTTCGCAGACAGCATGCTCATGAATATGGACGGCGTGCTGGCCCGGGGGGAGGTTTTTCAGGTTGAGCCGGATCACCACGGCCTTGCCCTTGGGAGCGAAGCTGGCGGTACCCGCATCCTGTCCGGTGCTGGTCTTCAGGGGAACGGTAACGGCACCGTTGGACTTCGCCAGAGCCGGCACGGCGAGGAGGCTAACTGCAAGGGCTGCGACAGTAAGGCGCATAATTTTTCTCCTGCTTAGGTAGATGCTTCGAGACACGTAGAGAGAAGGATAACCCACTAACTCTATTTGTTTGTGAGAGCTTTCAAATCGATGCCGGAGGGGAGCTCCAGCTGTTCGGACTTCTGTTCGTCGGTCCAGGGCTCGAAGTGGGCGCGGCAGCGGGCCTCGTAGAGCCCTGCGGCCCCAACGACGACAAGCTCCTGGCTCTGGCCGAGGCGTTGCGTGTGAATTGCAGGGGCTCCGCAGACCATACAGACCGCCGAGAGCTTGGTAACCTCGTCGGCCAAGGCCATCAGGTTGGGGACGGGGCCAAAGGGTTCGTTGGCGAAGGTGGTGTCGAGGCCTGCGAGAACAACACGCTTACCCAGGTGGACGAGCTCAAGGGATAGAGGAATAAGGGCGTCGGAGAAGAACTGCACCTCGTCGATCCCGATGACCTCAATTTCGTCGAGCTGGGGAAACAGCGCTGCGCGGAGGTCTTCGACGGTGGTGACGGTGGCGGCGTCGTGCGTCTGGGAGCTGTGGCTGGCGATGGCGGTGCGGTGGTAGCGAAGGTCGATGTCGGGTTTGTAGCAGGTGACGCGCTGACGGGCGATGCGGGCGCGCTTGAGGCGCCGGATCAGCTCTTCCGATTTGCCCGAAAACATAGGGCCGGTGATGATCTCGATCCGGCCGGGAGGGACAATGCTCATGGACTCTGATGCTAAACGCCGCTTCCCATGAGCCTTGTGGATTTTGCGGCCCTAACCCGGAGGCTATTGACGTTCGACGACTACCGCGGTTCCGTAGGCGAGGACTTCTGTGACTCCCTGCATGACCTCGGTTGCGTCGTAGCGGGCTCCGATGATGGCGTTGGCTCCGTACTCGGCAGCATGCTGCATCATGATGGCGAAGGCATCCTGGCGCGTCTTTTCGCAGAGCTGCGAGAGCAGGGTGATATTGCCTCCCAGCACGGTCTGCAGCCCTGCGCCGATGGTGCCGAAGATGGATCGGGACCGGACCACAATGCCACGGGCGATGCCGAGATTGCGCGTGATGCGGTAACCGGGCAGTTCAAAGGCCGTGGTGACCATTGCAGGATCGAGAGCGACACGAGGCGGGGGCGAGGACATGAGATTCTCCTTGCGAATCAGCGTTCGCCGTCGATTTTATGTTTCGCTGCGCAGCCGGTCGAGAAGCTTTTCTACGGCACCGCTGTCGATGGTATGGGTAGCCAGCGCAAGTCCGGTGAGGAGGTCGGGCGCGAGATCGGCGGCGACCAGAACGGCTGCGGCGTTGAGCGCCACAATATCGCGACGAGGCCCGGACTCACCGGAGAAGATGGCGGTGAGGATCGCCGCGTTTTCGCTGGCGTCGCCACCGGCGAGGGTTTCCATCGGGGCACGGACGAGCCCTACCTGCTCCGGCGTAAGCGTAGAGAGGGTAACGATTCCGTTGTGGACCTCGGCGAGGTACGTTGGGCCGGAGATGGAGATCTCATCCAGGCCGCGAACGGTTCCATCGGCAGCCACGGCTGTTCCGTGAACGACGAAGGCGTGGCGAGTGCCGAGCAGCGCCATGGTTTGTGCGACCAACGGCACGGCGTGCTGCGCATAGACGCCCATCACCTGAGCAGAGGCTCCAGCGGGATTGGTCAGCGGGCCAAGCAGATTGAAGACGGTACGGACACCGAGAGCGCGGCGTACGGGCATGACAGCCTTCATGGCGGGATGCAGCGAGGGAGCATGCAGAAAGGCGAAGCGATGGCGGCGCAAAGCTGCTGAGGCGCTCTCCGGTGAGAGGTCGACCGGGACCCCAAGGGCTTCCAAGACATCGGCGGAACCGCAGAGCGAGGTGATGGCGCGATTGCCATGCTTGGCGATGGAGGCCCCGGCAGCCGCCGCAACCAGAGCTGCGGCGGTGGAGATGTTGAAGGTGCGGCTGGCGTCTCCGCCGGTGCCGCAGGTATCGACGAGGAGGGCCTGCTCGTCCTCGGTGAGCGGGATCGAGGTGACGGCACTGCGCATGACATCGACGAAGCCCGCGACCTCCTCCGGCGTCTCGCCACGGGCGGCAAGGGCACCGACGAGGGCGGCGATCTCAATATCGGAGAGCTGGCCTGTGATGATCTGTTGCATCAGATCACGGGCCTGCTCACGAGAAAGAGACGTGCGGCCTTCGATGAGGTTCTTGAGATGAGGTTGGAGGGGCATCGCCTCTTAAGCGTAGCAGCCGGGATGCCCCTAGGTCTTATGCGGCTGGCTTGAGAACAATCTTGCCGGGGGGATGGCCTTCTTCGGCCTCGCGGTGGGCCTCGCGGATCTGATCGAGAGGCAGGATCTTCACGATGGGAATGATGAGGCTACCGCGGGAGACGTCGTCGGCAAGCTGGTAGAGGCGCGAGGCATCGGGCTCAGCCCGCATGGTCTGGACCTGCACGTCGAAGGTCTTTGCGTTCTGCGGAGGAGCGAGAACGGTTCCGAAGACGCCACCTGGTTTGAGGGTCTTCAGGGAGCGCTGGGCGACCGTTCCGCCGACGGTATCGGCCACGGCATCAAGGTCATGCAGCTTTCGCAGGGCTTCCTGATCGTCGACGGCGACAACCTCCTGCGCGGGGAGGAGTCGGGCTTCGTCGAGCTGGCTTTTGCGGACTCCTGCAATAACGTGGGCTCCGTGTTCCAGGGCGACGTGAACGGCGGTGCGTCCGACGCCGCCGAGTGCTCCCAGAACGAGAACACGCTGGCCCCGCGATACCTTGATGGCTCGTTCGATGAGCTGGGCTCCGGTGGTGAGGATAAGCGGTAGGGCTGCGGCCTCTTCAAAGCTGAGCTTGTCGGGGATGGGAGCGAGACTATCGGCCTTAACTGTGGTCAGCTCGGCATAGGTTCCGGCAGCAAGCGCCATGACGCGTTGACCTTTCGCAAAATCGATCACACCGGGACCGGCGCGTTCGACCTCTCCGGCAAGATCGCGTCCGAGAATGGCTGGAAGCTCGACGGGGTTACGGCCCTTGGATTCTCCGTTGCGAATCTTCCAGTCGACGGGGTTGACGCTGGTTGCACGAACGCGGACGAGGACCTCCCCGTAGCCGATCTCGGGATCTTCCACCTCTTCCATATGAAGCTTGCTGACGTCGCCGAACTCTTCAAGAACGACTGCTTTCATATCGTCCCTCCTCTCTCGTGGGTGAGATGGCAGGTGTCGCGAAGACGTTTCCAGGGGTGAGAGGGTAAATGAAGGAAGTTTTCTAGGAAAATTGACCTAAGGAAAAGCGATAACCGCACGAATGTTCGCGTTTGCATTGCGGGGGCTTGTTGGCGTCCGCTACACTTTTCCCGGCGGACTAAAGATTACCTATGAAAATTCACGAGTATCAGGCAAAAGAGATTCTGCGCAAGTATGGTGTGCCGGTTCCGGGCGGCGAGATGGTCGAGACGCTGGAAGAGGCAGACAGGGCCGCCAAAAACCTTTTCGATAAGGGCAACGCGGTGGTGGTGGTCAAGGCGCAGATTCATGCCGGAGGCCGCGGTAAGGGCGGCGGCGTGAAGGTCGTCAAGACGCTGGACGATGCCTCGAAGGCCTCGAAGGCCATTCTGGGCATGCAGCTGGTGACGCACCAGACCGGTCCGCAGGGCCAGAAGGTGCAGCGCCTGTTGATCGAAGAGGGATCGGCGATCGATCGCGAGCTTTACCTCGGCATCGTGCTGGACCGCGCCGCGGCTCGCCTAGTGTTTATGGCGTCGCAGGCGGGCGGCATGGAGATCGAGGAGGTTGCGCATGCGACCCCGGAGAAGATCTACAAGGAGTACATCGATCCGGCGGTTGGCTTGCAGCCCTACCAGGCGCGCAAGCTGGCGTTCAAGCTGGGTCTGAAGCCTACGCAGATCGGGCAGGCGACATCGTTCATGCTCGGCCTGTACAAGGCGTTTGTCGAGACCGACTCGACTTTGATGGAGATCAACCCCTTCATCACGACGAAGGACGACAAGTTGCTGGCACTGGACTGCAAGATCAACTTCGACGACAACGCGATGTTCCGTCACAAGGATTTGAAGGAGCTGCGCGATCTGGCCGAGGAGGATCCTCTGGAGGTCGAAGCGTCGAAGTTTGCGCTGAACTACATCAAGCTCGACGGCAACATTGCCTGCATGGTGAACGGCGCGGGCCTCGCGATGGCCACAATGGACATCATCGAGTACGCGGGCGGCAAGGCTGCGAACTTCCTCGATGTGGGCGGCGGCGCCAATCAGGAGCAGATCGAGAATGCCTTCGGCATTCTGCTGAGCGATCCGAACGTGAAGGCGATCTTCATTAACATCTTCGGCGGCATTCTGCGTGTGGACGTGCTGGCGACCGCGGTGGTTGCCGCGGCGAAGAAGCTGAACGTTCAGCTTCCTATCGTCCTCAGGCTTGAGGGAACGAACGTCGAGGAGGGCCGCAAGATCCTGAAGGAGTCCGGCCTGAAGTTCGAAGTAGGCGCAACGATGAAGGAAGCTGCGGATCTGGCCGTAGCGGCTGCGAAAGGTGGAAAGTAATGGCAGTTCTGGTCGATAAGAATACGCGGCTGATTGTGCAGGGAATTACCGGGCGCGAGGGCACCTTCCACGCGAAGGCCTGCGCGGAGTACGGGACCAAGGTTGTGGGTGGAGTCACTCCCGGCAAGGGCGGAACGACACATGAGGGCTGGCCGGTCTTCAACACCGTCGAGGAGGCGGTGAAGGAGACAGGAGCGAACGCCACGGTTATCTTTGTGCCGCCGCCCTTTGCCGCGGATGGAATTCTCGAGGCCGCCGCTGCGGAGCTGCCGCTGGTGATCTGCATCACCGAGGGCATTCCGGTGCTGGACATGGTGAAGACCTGGGAGGTCGTGCGGCAGTCGAAGTCGCGGCTGATCGGGCCGAACTGCCCTGGCGTGATCTCGCCGGGCAAGGCCAAGGTGGGCATTATGCCGGGCCGTATCCACAAGGAAGGCAGCGTCGGCATCGTTTCGAAGTCGGGCACGTTGACCTACGAGGCGGTCTACCAGCTGACGACGCGCAGTATCGGTCAGTCGACCGCGATCGGCATCGGTGGCGACCCGATTATCGGAACCACGCACATCGACGCCCTGAAGCTGCTGAACGAGGATCCGGAGACCGAGGCGATCATTATGATCGGCGAGATCGGCGGAACCGCGGAAGAGGCTGCAGCCAAGTACATCCAGGAGAACGTGAAGAAGCCTGTGGTCGGCTTTATCGCCGGACAGACCGCGCCTCCAGGACGCCGCATGGGCCATGCCGGAGCCATCATCTCAGGCGGCGAGGGAACGGCTGCCGAGAAGATGAAGGCTATGTCTGCGGCGGGAATTACCGTGGTGAAGTCGCCGGCGGAGATTGGCGACGCCATGGCGAAGGTACTGGGCAAAGCGTAATTACCGCTGTTGACGGCGGTAAAAGATGCCTGCGGCGAGAAAGACCATTGCGACCAGAAACGCCAGTTGTGCGTGCTGGGGCGCGTGGAACCGCAGGCTGATTACGCCGTCGATCACCCAGACGAGAAAACCGGTGAACCAAATCCATGCAACCCAACGCATAGCGTTTGGATGCACGGACCTGGTCGCAGGATTGGGCCTGTGGGTGCTTTACACTAAAAAGAGCAGCGAAAATCGCAAGGAGAACCACGTTGTCACAGCGCACATTCAGCATCATCAAGCCGGACGCGGTCAAAAAAGGGCACGCAGGCGCCATTCTGGCCGAGATTGAAAAGGCCGGATTCAAGATTGTCTCCATCAAGAAGGCTTCCATCTCCAAGGCTCAGGCCGAGGGTTTCTACTATGTCCACAAGGATCGTCCCTTCTTTGGTGAGCTGACCGAGTTCATGTCGAGCGGACCGATCTTCCCCATGGTTCTCGAGAAGGACAACGCGATCGCCGACCTTCGCAAGCTGATGGGAGCGACGAATCCAGCTCAGGCCGAAGAGGGCACCATCCGCAAGAAGTTCGCCGCTTCGATCGGCGAGAATGCCATCCACGGCTCTGATGCCGAGGAGACGGCGGCTTTTGAGATCGGCTACTTTTTTGCCGGTTATGAGCTGAAGTAAACAGGATTCTAAGGGGCGGCAGCAGGTAAATCCTGTTGCCGCCTTTTTTGTTTTTCTAGAGCGTCTTGCGGAAGTGGACGCAACGGTCGACGATCTCGAAACCGAGCGCCTGATGGGTTTCGATGGAGACGTCCCGGTCGATCCAGGTATCGGAGGCTATCTCCTTTGCGCCGTGACTGCGAGACCAGTCTTCTGCCGCCTTGAAAAGAGCCCGGGCGATACCACGGCGCCGCGCTTCTTCGCGGACGTAGAGCCCTTCGATATATCCGACAGGCTGTGCAGGATCGCAGCCATCGCCGTGGGAGCGCAGATCTACTTCGATAAACCCGGAGCCATCCTCCGTGAGGAAGATCGCTCCGGGCATGGTGCCGCAGAGGTTGGTGGTAAGGATGGTTCGGATGTCGACCGTGTGTTCTTCACGGGTGCTATTGGGCCACAACAGGCAGCAGAGATCGACGATGGCTTCAAGGTCGGAGAGCTGTGCTGGTCGAATCATGCTGCCTGCTGCAGTGTAGTTATTTCGTGAAAAGTTTGAGGTCGATTGCGTCTCCCATCGCCTTATAACCAGCATCGCTGGGGTGGAGATGGTCGCCGCTGTCGGCCGTTGAGGCGAAGATCGCGGGATTGGATGGATCCTGCGTTGCCTTGTCGAAGTCGATGAAGCCGTCCAGCTGATTGCTGGTGCGAATCCACTGGTTGACAGCCTGGCGGATCTGTTCGCCTGCGGGTGAGGCGTACTTGGCGCCGACGTAGGGGGTTAGCGTGGCTCCGTAGACCTTAATGCCATGTGCGTGGGCACGAGTGGCCAGTTGGCTGAGCCCCTGGATCAGGTCCTCGGCGGAGACGATATCGTAGGGCTTTACGGGGTCCTGCGCGTGGCCAATATCGTTGATGCTCTCGAGGATGACGAGGTACTTCACGCCCGTCTGTGCAAGAACATCTCGGTCGAACCGGGCCAGAGCGCTGGGGCCTGTGTTGTCGTGGAGGACGCGATTGCCGCCGATGCCTTCATTCAGCACACCCAGTTTCTGGGTCTTCTTGTCGGCTTGCAGTCTGCGGGCAAGCACATCGGGCCAGCGCTGGTTGGTGTCGCGAGTGCTGTGCGCACCATCAGTGATGCTGTCGCCGAAGGTCACGACGGCTCCGCTCTTGTCGTCGGCGCTCACGTCGATTCCCTTGAAGAAGGGCCAGTTGGTGATCTCGGCGGCGTTCTCGAGCGAAGGAGCTCCGGAGACGCTGCCCGGCGCGGTGTAGCTGGTCGCGTCGGCGAAGCCATGCGCCGTTGCCTCCGGAATCGGCTGCGCTGGAAGCACAAAGCTTACGGCAACGTCGGACATCGCGGGCAGCTTCAGCCCGGTGGGATCGCTGACGGCAAGTGCTCCGGCGGGAATCGTAATGGAAGTGCGGCCCCCGAAGGTGACCGGATGCGCCGTGGCGGCGTCGATCTGATCGCCCTTGGTGCGCAGGGCGATGTAGGCCGATTGAATGGTGAGAGGTGCCTGGCCGAACTCGTTGGTCAGGATGATGCGCGAGGTATCGCCGCCGACCGAGGTATGCACGATCTCGCGAAAGGTCATCTCGGCGCCGCCGTATTTGCCATCGGCGTTGGCAAGCTGCATGGGTGCTGTGGCCCAGGTTCCCACCCAATGATCGGGAGCCGCGAAGGCTGAGGGGCTGAGGAGGGTGAAGGCTAGGGTGAGGGCGGAGCAAAGAACGGCACGTCTCTTCTGCAGATTCATGAGCTTCCTTGAGCGAATGGCTTCGACCGGTCCATGCTATCGCCAATTTGTTCAGGGGGCGAACCAAATTTGGCGGAGGCGTTGTTGTATGGGTGCCGAAGGCCGACGGAGTGCAGTATAGTTGCCAAGTCGCGAGGAAACGCTAACTGCGAGTTGTAAGAGGTCAGCGAGGCGACCGGTGAGGCTCAGAGATATGACGTTGCGTTGGCTAAAGGTTATGCTGCTTAGCATGACTACTGCGATGGCTGCCCATGGATCGGTAACGAAGGCTGCATTCGGCAAGACGCCGGATGGCACGGAAGTGGATATCTACACGCTGAAGAGCGATGCGGTGGAAGCGCGCATCATGACCTACGGGGCCCGGATCGTCTCGATCAAGACTGCGGATCGGAACGGTAAGGTCGCCGATGTGGTTTTGGGCTACGATTCGCTGGCAGGTTATCTGGCCGATAAAAAGACCTACTTTGGAGCCGTTGTAGGCCGATACGGCAACCGTATCGCGCATGGCGAGTTCAAGCTGGACGGCACGACCTATCATCTGCCGAAGAACAACGGAGAGAACTCGCTGCATGGTGGAACCGTTGGATTCGATCAGTTGGTGTGGAAGGCCCACGAGATTCCCATGGGGGTAGAGATGACGCTGGTCAGCAAAGACGGCGATCAGGGATATCCGGGGACGCTGACGGCGCATGTGCGCTATACGCTGCACCAGAATGCCCTTCGCATTGACTACACCGCAACCACCGACAAAGATACTGTGGTGAATCTGACCAACCACTCCTACTTCAACCTGGGTGGCCTGGGTAGCGGGACCATTTTGAATGAAGAGATGACGATCAATGCCGACAAGTTCACGCCAGTCGACAAGGGATTAATTCCAACAGGCGAACTAGCTTCAGTCGAAGGAACTCCATTCGATTTCCGCAAAGCTACCCTGATCGGCAAGCGCATTAACGACGACTATCCGCAGCTGAAGCTGGCTGGAGGCTACGATCACAACTGGGTTCTGCGCGGTTCCAACGGTGAGATGAAGACTGCTGCCCGTGTCTACGACCCGGCGAGCGGCCGTGTGCTCACGGTGACGACGACCCAGCCCGGGGTTCAATTTTATGCTGGAGTCTCTCTCGATGGGTCGTTCAAGAGCCCCGGTGGTTGGATCTATGCCAAGAACACGGCTCTGTGCCTGGAGACACAGCACTATCCTGATTCTCCCAATCATCCGTCGTTTCCGACGACGGAGTTGAAGCCGGGGCAGGTGCAGCACAGCACGACAATTTTTACATTCTCAACGGAGAAGTAGGCGGTAGGTACGAAGCATGGATAAGGTAGTTGCCTCGGCAGAGGAAGCAGTGGCAGATATCGCGGTGGGATCGACGATTATGCTTGGGGGCTTCGGATTATGTGGGATTCCGGAGAATTTAATTGCAGCCCTGGTTCGGCGACGGATTACGGGGCTGCATACGATCAGTAACAATATGGGTGTAGACGGCTTTGGCATGGGGCTGATGCTTGAAGCCGGAATGATTGCATCGCACATTGGAAGTTATGTAGGCGAAAATCGCAGGCTGGAACAGATGGTGTTGAAGGGCGAACTCGACCTGACTCTGATTCCGCAGGGAACGCTTGCGGAACGGATTCGCGCGGGTGGCGCGGGAATTCCGGCCTTCTATACGCCAACCGGTCTCGGAACCGTCGTGGCTGAAGGGAAGGAGACTCGGCAGTTCGGCGACCGTACTTATGTGTTGGAGACTGCGCTGCGTGCCGATGTTGCCTTTGTGAAGGCGTGGAAGGGAGACCGGCTGGGAAACCTCGTCTATCGCAAGACGGCGCGGAACTTCAATCCAGTGATGGCGACTGCGGCGACGATGACGATTGCAGAGGTGGAAGAGCTGGTGGAGCCAGGTGAACTCGATCCGGATCACATCGCGACACCGGGAATCTACGTGAAGCGCGTTGTGGTGGGCGAGAGCTATCAGAAGCCGATTGAGTCGCGCTTTATTCGCGAGCGGATGGCAGGAGGCGCGGCATGAACGGCAAGGAGAGGATTGCTCGAAGAATTGCGCGTGAGGTCCAGGACGGTTTCTACGTCAATCTCGGTATCGGCTTGCCGACGATGATCGCATCGTATCTCCCGCCGGGAATCGATGTGGTCTTTCAGTCGGAGAATGGCATGCTGGGCGTGGGGGCGCCACCGGCTGAGGTGGAGGCCGATCCGGATCTGATCAACGCGGGCAAGCAGCCGGTGACGGAGTTGCCGGGATGTTCGTACTTCGGCAGTGAAGAGTCGTTTGCGATGATTCGCGGCGGACATATGGATATGAGTGTGCTCGGAGCGATGCAGGTCGATGAGGGGGGGAACCTCGCGAACTGGACGATTCCGGGGAAGATGGTGAAGGGAATGGGGGGTGCGATGGATCTTGTCGCAGGAGCGCGGAGGGTGATTGTTGCAATGGAGCACCAGACCAAGGATGGCGAGTCGCGGATTTTGAAGCGCTGCACGCTGCCGTTGACCGGCACTCACGTTGTGCACGATATCGTGACGGAGCTGGGCTGGATCAAGGTCACGCCCCAGGGTCTTGTCCTGACGGAGATTGCAGAGGGTATCGAACCGGCTGAGGTTCAGGCTCGCACCGAAGCGACTCTCACGATTTCTCCCGATCTTAAACCCATGATTGTGAACTAAACGAATGTCTACGACACGGCAGGACATTCTCGAGATCTTCCGGTACGCCTTCGCGGCCTCCCGGGTGGAGCAGGCGATCGAAGAGCGCATCCGGTTCGACGGTGCCCGGCTGGAGATCGACGGATCTTCGTACGATCTATCCGGGTTCCACCGTTGCGTCCTGATTTCGATGGGCAAGGCGGCGGAGCCGATGCTGGCGTCGTTTCTCGCTCGCAGCGGCAGCGTTGCGAACCGCTTTGAGGGCGTGATCGTCGCTCCTGATCCGGTGAAGCTTCCTTCGGATCGCTTCGTGGCGTTTCAGGCCGGTCATCCGCGTCCGAACGCTGCTTCGGTCGAGGCGGCGGAGACGATTCTACGGCTTCTGAATTCTTTGACCGAGCATGATCTCGCAATCTTTCTGATCAGCGGCGGTGGATCGTCGCTGGTGGAACAGTTCCTGGACCCGGGCACGCCGCTGGAGGTGATCGCGGCGACGCATAAGGCGCTGGTCGAGAGCGGCGCGCCGATCACCTCAATCAATGCGGTGCGAAAGCATCTCTCGTCGGTGAAGGGGGGACGGCTTGCCGCAGCGGCGGCTCCGGCGGAGCAGCTGACGATTGCGGTTTCGGATGTTCCGGCAGGCAGGCTGGACGCTCTGTCTTCGGGGCCGACGACTCCGGATGCGAGCACGCTCGCGGATGTCTACGAGGCGGTGGAGCGGTACGGCCTGATGGAGCGGTTTCCGGCGCAGGTGGCGAAGAAGGTGGCTGCGCGGGCGCTGGAGGAGACTCCGAAGCAGGGTGAAGCGATCTTCGCGCGCTCGCGGTGGTCGGTTCTGCTGGACAGCGCGACGCTGGAGGCGGTGGCGGGCAAGCGGGCCGCAGAGCTTGGCTGGCGTGTGGTGATGGATAACGCCTGCGACGACTGGAGCGCGGAGGATGCAGCCGAATACCTGGTAAAGCGGCTGTGTGAGCTGCGGCGCGAAGGGCAGCGGGTGTGTCTGCTCTCGGCGGGCGAGGTCACGGTGGCGGTTCCGCACGGCGTGGAGGGCAGCGGCGGCAGGAATCAGCACTTCGTTCTCGCGGCCAGCCGGTTGATCGCCGGAGGCGAGATTACGGTGCTGAGCGTGGGTAGCGACGGTGTGGACGGCAACAGTAACGCTGCCGGAGCTATTGCAAACGGAACGACGTTGGAGCGTGCTGCTGCTGCGGGGTATCCGGTGGAACAGGCCATGGAGGCGTTCAACAGCTTCACACTGCTGGATCGGCTGGGTGACCTGATCGTAACGGGGCCGACCGGGAATAACCTGAGGGATCTGCGGGTCTTACTGGCCCCCTAGCCCCCTCTATCGATTTTGATGCAAAGTATTCATTTTATTTGGCTTAAGCTCGTACTTCGGTTGCAAGCTTCTAGGATGATCAGAGGAAAAATGGAAAAGGCCCGGATGATCTCCGGGCCTTTATCTTCTCTTTAAATTTTAGCAGTTGCAGAGAAACTGATATGCGCCCCTATCTCATTCTTTTTGTTTTGTTTGTAGGAGATGAGGCTTGACACGGTTAAAGAGCCTATCCGCTCTCTGACGGAAGTTTCTTCTATGGGACTTCAGCTGTTATTGGGTTCAACGCGAACGGTCCCGCCTGTAAAAGGACCTGTAAGTTCAACTCCAGTGCACGAAGTCGCGCCGTTGAGCATGAGGTAGGAGCTGACGTAATAGTCGCCTACCGCCGGAGGGAACCAGACAAATCCGATCGTATTCATGGGGTAGGATCCAATGAATGTTCCCTGGGTATTCGGGGTTGGCGATGCGTAGAAGTTCATCGTCGCCCTGCCGGCGTCACTGCCTGAGCATCCGACCTGAGTGGCGGTGAGAGCCATGCTCTGGCCTAGGAGCAGGAAGGTGCTGCCCTGAGGAACGGTGGTTACAAAACCGTCGTGCGTCAGAGCCTGTCCGAAAGAGGTGGGGACGTAGCAGAAAGCGATCAACAGCGCACACAACGAAATCTTCCTGATAACGGAGAGAATCACGATTGCACTCCTTTGGTTGAATTGCGTGGATGAGAGGATCATTTTCGCAACGCAAAACAGGGAGCACAGGCGAATCGGTGCAATGAGCTAAACCAACGTTTATCAACAGATACAAGTGTTCAGGGGATACGGCTCCAGACTATAGCAGAGGGAGGTTTCTTCCTGTCAACAACAGAGAGACCTTATTCGGGTTTTTCTGGGGCTCCTTTTTTCTTTCCCCTTGCACTTCTACAAGAACTGTCCTATGCTCATGTCGAAGTGAAAGGGGAGAAGTTTGACGGAGAGAATTGAACTGCCGCAGGGAACCTTGGATCTGCTGATTTTGCGCACGCTGTTGACGGGGCCACAGCATGGATGGGCGATCTCGGAGCGCATCCAGCAGGTTTCGAGCGAGGTGCTGAGCGTGCAGCAGGGGTCGCTTTATCCTGCGTTGCACCGGCTGGAGCGGCGCGGCTGGATTGCGGCGAGTTGGGGTGTGTCGGAGAACAACCGCCGCGCGAAGTACTACGAGCTTACGCAGACGGGCCGGCAGCAGCTTGAGCAGGAGACGAAGGTCTGGCGCAAGCTGAGCGTTGCCGTCGAACAGATTCTCGAAGGAGCATGAGGCCGATATGCTGAACGATCTTCGTTATCGTCTGCGCGCGTTGTTCCAGCGCAGTGCCGTTGAGGGCGAGCTGGAGGAAGAGTTACGTTTTCACTTCGACCGCGAGGTGGAAAAGAATGTACGTGCGGGCATGACTGCCGGAGAGGCACGGCGGCGGGCACGGCTTGCGTTTGGCGGACACGAGCAGGCGAAGGAGAACTGCCGTGAGGCGCACGGTACTGCGATGATCGAGCGGACGCTCGATGATGTTCGCTATGCTCTGCGGCAGTTGAACGAGAACCG
>DATJJJ010000005.1:0-12876 GCA_035492215.1 Edaphobacter sp.
CCTCAAGCGTTACCGCCACGGTCGCCCCGACCGCGGTCGTTAATCGACCGTACACGCTGCCCCTCTAAATTTTTTGATACGCTTTTCCCCGTCGGACCGGGGCTGCTTCGGTCAGCCCCAGGCCTCTCAACCAGCGCGCCCCTTAGCGCGCTCCCTCGGAGATAAAAAGAGATGTCCAGCTCACCTAATAATCCTGACAGCTTCAAAAGCAAAGCCACCCTCCAGTCCGGCTCGAAGAACTACACCATCTTCCGCCTCGATGCCCTGAAGTCCTCCGGCGTCAACCTCACCCGCCTCCCCTTCTCGCTCCGCATCCTGCTTGAGAACCTCCTGCGCCACGAAGACGGCCGCACCGTCACCGCCGACGACATCAAGTTCCTCGCCAACTGGGAGCCTAAGGCCGAGCCCTCCCGCGAGATCGCCTACATGCCCGCCCGCGTCCTCATGCAGGACTTCACCGGCGTGCCCGCCATCGTCGACCTCGCCGCCATGCGCGATGCCATGAAGGCCCTCGGCGGCGACCCCGAGCGCATCAACCCGCTCCAGCCCGCCGAGCTCGTCATCGATCACTCCGTGCAGGTCGATCAGTTCGGAACCTCCAGCTCCTACGACCTCAACGCGGCGCTCGAGTTCCAGCGCAACCGCGAGCGTTATGCCTTCCTTAAGTGGGGACAGACCGCCTTCCGCAACTTCTCCGCCGTACCCCCCGGCATGGGCATCTGCCACCAGGTCAACCTCGAGCACCTCGCCCGCGTCGTCTTCACCACCGAAGACGGTCTCGCCTACCCCGACACCCTCGTCGGAACCGACTCCCACACCACCATGATCAACGGTCTCGGGGTCCTCGGTTGGGGCGTCGGAGGCATCGAGGCCGAGGCCGCCATGCTTGGCCAGCCCGTCTCCATGCTGGTTCCGCAGGTCGTCGGTTTCAAGCTCACTGGCAAGCTGAAGGAAGGCACCACCGCCACCGACCTCGTCCTCACCGTCACCGAGATGCTTCGTAAGCTCGGCGTCGTCGGCAAGTTCGTTGAATTCTATGGTCCCGGCGTCTCCGAGCTTCCGCTCGCCGACCGCGCCACCATCGCCAACATGGCGCCTGAGTACGGCGCCACCTGCGGCATCTTCCCCGTCGACGCCGAAACCCTTCGCTACCTCCGCCTTACCGGCCGCAGCGAAGATCAGATCGCGCTCGTCGAGGCCTACTACCGCGAGCAGGGCATGTTCCACACCGCCGACGCCGCCGAAGCCGAGTACTCCGCCACCATCTCGCTCGACCTCTCCACCGTCGAGCCCTCCGTCGCCGGACCCAAGCGCCCGCAGGATCGTGTCCTCCTCTCGCAGGCAGGCAGCAGCTTCAAGCAGCAGCTTCCGTCTCTGCTCGGTCCCAACGCCAACCGCAACGAGGTCCGTCAGGTCCTCCGTTGGGAGGGTGAAGGCGGTCACGCCTCGCTCGGCGGCGATCTCGCCAGCAGCGTAGGCGAGCCCGACACCAAGGACACCGCCGTCGCCGTCCTCGAAGCTCCGAACGTCACCGTCGAAGGCCGTTACGGCGTCAACCCAGAGCCCTACCTCGACCACGGCTCCATCGTGATCGCGGCCATCACCTCCTGCACCAACACCTCCAACCCCTACGTCATGCTGGCCGCCGGTCTGCTCGCGAAGAAGGCTGTTGAGAAGGGTCTCAAGACGCCGCCCTGGGTCAAGACCTCGCTCGCTCCCGGCTCTCGCGTCGTCACCGACTACTACGAGAAGGCTGGCCTCATGCCCTATCTCGATCAGCTCGGCTTCCAGACCGTCGGCTACGGCTGCACCACCTGCATCGGCAACTCCGGCCCCCTGCCCTCCGACGTCTCGAAGGCCATCGACGATCACGGCCTCGTCGCCGTCTCCGTGCTCTCCGGCAACCGTAACTTCGAGGGACGTATCTCCCCCGACGTCCGCGCCAACTACCTCATGAGCCCGCCGCTCGTCGTCGCCTACGCTCTCGCCGGTCACATCGGGTTCAACTTTGAGACCGACTCACTCGGCAAGGGTAAGGACGGCAACCCCGTCTATCTCCGCGACATCTGGCCCACCCAGAAGGAGGTCTCCGATGCAGTCGGCGCATCCATCGACTCCCATATGTTCGAGGACGAATACAGCCGCGTGACCGAGGGCGACCAGAACTGGCGTGGCCTCAAGTTCCCCGAAGGCAAGGTCTACGGTTGGGAGCCCGACTCCACCTACATCCGCAAGGCCCCGTACTTCGACGGCATGAAGGCCCAGCCCGATGCGGTTGAAGACATCCACAGTGCACGCGTCCTCGCCGTCCTCGGCGACTCCGTCACCACCGACCACATCTCGCCCGCAGGCTCCATCAAGCTCAACGGACCCGCAGGCAAGTACCTCACCGATCACGGCGTCAAGCCCGCGGACTTCAACTCCTACGGCTCCCGTCGCGGCAACCACGAGGTCATGGTCCGCGGAACCTTCGCCAACGTTCGTCTGCGCAACAAGCTCGCCCCCGGAACCGAGGGTGGCGTCACCCGCCTGCTGCCCGACGACATCCCGATGTCGATCTACGACGCCTCCGTCGCCTACGCCCAGCGCTCCACTCCGCTCGCTATCCTCGCGGGTAAGGAGTACGGCTCCGGCTCCTCGCGCGACTGGGCAGCGAAAGGTCCGCGCCTGCTCGGCATCCGCTTCGTCATCGCCGAAAGCTACGAGCGTATCCACCGCTCCAACCTCGTCGGTATGGGAATCCTGCCCCTGCAGTTCCTCCCCGGCCAGAACGTCGAATCCCTCCTCCTCACCGGAGAAGAGATCTTCCGCGTCGGCCAGCCCGGCGAGCTCAAAGCCATGCTCGACTCGAAGTTCGCTAACGGCAAAACCATCACCGTCATCGCCGAAGACGATCTCGGCAAAACCAAAGAGTTCTCCGCGACCGTCCGCATCGACACTCCGCAGGAGATCCTCTACTACCAGAACGGCGGCATCCTGCAGTACGTCCTCCGTCAGCTCGCCGCCAGGAACTAAATCCTCGTGCAACACAAACACAAAGCCCCGGCCAACACCGGGGCTTTTCCTTTGCCTCCCACTTCGGATCAACGATCCGCTTCGAAAACAACGCAATTCAGCGGCCACACAGCAGTGCTCTCGTCTTCCCGTCAATTCACAAAAGATTTCTCTGAAACAGAGAACCCTCTTCAAACTTCGCGCGTCCCATAGGTATCGGATCGACCATAGACACGAAACAAGGACGATCCGAGACCTTCCTCGCTCCGGCAGTGTGGAGCCTTCTCTCCCAATCAGCGAGGAAAGGAGGAAGTCCATGGCAGTCACTCCTGTATTCACGTGCCTTTGTGGGATTCAGAAGAAGTCGACCAACCACTGGGTGCTTGCCTCGGTGACCCCCAGCGGAATCACCTTTATGCCTTGGGACTGGAAGCTCGCGCAAAGCGACGACATCATCGTTCTCTGCGGCGAAGGCTGTGCCGCCGCTCTCCTCAGCCGCTCGCTCGGCGAATGGAAGCCGGTCGAAGCCCAGCACGAGCTGGCCACCACCGTCTGATCCTTATCCCGCCGCTAATCTTCGCAGCGACTCCGACCCGGGAAACCTCTGTATCCCCGCCTCAATCAATCGGCTGGCCCGGCCCTGCTCCTTGATCCGCAGCATCAGCGCCGCCGCCCGCGTGTAAAGCTGTTCGCTCGACCAGTACTTCAGCGCCGTCTCAGCCGCCTCGGCGGCCTTACGGTCATCCTGCACCGCAACATACGCCTTCATCAGCCGCTCATGGTTCGACAATACCATCGGCGTCGCGTCTCGCGCCTGCACCAGCTTGCGAAACCCCACCGTCCGCATCCCGATCCGCACCTCCGTATACCCGATCCTGCTCTCGATCGTCGTCAGAAACTCCTTCGGCAGCGCCTGCGTACTCTTCTTCGCGCGTTCATACGCCAGCACATACATCGACCGCGCCTCTTTGAACCGGCCCAGATCGTGCAGATGATCCCCCATCGCCCACGCCCGCGTAATCCCCCAGTCGCCACTCTCCGGCAGATGCCCAAGAGCTTCAACCGCCTCCTCATGCCGCTTCTTCTCGCCCAGATACCCGGCCAGCAGCGACCACGCATCGAACTCCCTCGGGCTCAACGTCACCGCCCGCCGCGCACACACAATCGCCTCGTCCAGATTGTCGTAGGTCGTCCGCTCCGTAATCGCAAGCTGCACCCAAAGATGCGGAAGCTCCGGCGTCTCCTCCACCGCCATCCGCAACATCCTGTAATAGCGGTGCTGCTTCTTCTCATAGCTCGACTTCTCCGCCAGCGTTCCGTAGTGCAGAATCAGCAGCTCCGAGACCGGGCACGTCCACCCGGCCTTCACAATCTGCATCTCCACCGCCTCATGCAGCCTTCCGCTGAAGTAGATCTCCTGACGGCGGCGAAACAATCGGCACAGCGTATGTTCCGAATAAGTCCGGGCTCCCTTCGCCCGCTCGTACGTGTCCGTATTTCTGTGTCCCAGCGATCCCACCACGCTGGCAAAAACCTCATTGGCATAGTTCCGAATCGTCAGCCGATACCCGGCTACCTCCTCCGGCGTCTCCGCGACGAGTCCCGGCAACGCCGCCGCAGCCTCCGGCGAAAGCTCCTCGTCGGCATCCAGCACCAGCACCCAGTCTGTCGTCATCGCGGCCAGAGCAACGTTCCTCGCCTCGGCATAGTGGTCGTTCCATGCGCACGGAACCACCGTCGCTCCAAACTCCTCCGCAATCGCGACCGTATCGTCCGTCGATCCCGTATCCGCAATCACCATCTGATCGACGATCGCGCGAACGCTCTCGAGGCAGGCTCGCAGATCCTCGCCGCCATTCTTCACAATCATGGAAAACCCGATGGTTGGCACACAATCCTCCCGGCCTATGCCGAAAGCATGCGACGTTCCATCGCTATCTTTATTTGGTGAGAAGGCTCTAACGACACCTGGCAACAGGAACAAACGACCGCGAAGCCCGAAGGGCGCAGTCGAAGGATCTGCGGTTCTCTAAGTCCGCGATGATTCCTATCCCACTGCGCCCCTCTTCCAACTCAGTGATTCAACAGCTCAGGAATCGTCTCCGCATTCTCGAACACCGTCGAGATCGTAAGATCGTGCCACCGCTCCGCCTCGCTCGCCCGAGCAGCCTCGGCGCGCTGCACTCTCTTCTCCGCATCCACGCCCAGCACCAGACGCATCGGAACCTCTTCGCTGTTCGCCAGCTTCACGATCACCTCGGCGATCCTGCGCGGATCTCCCTCCTGACGCCCTTCAATGCTCTGCAGCAGCTGTAAAATCGGTCCCACCGACGCCTCATACTCCGGCAGCAGTGCCGGCGGATTTCCCCGCGCCCTTCGCGCCCAGTTCGTCCGAATGCCGCCTGGCTCCAGCGTGCACACCTTCACGCCGAACCCCGCAACCTCCATCGCCACCGCATCGCTGAAGCCTCCTACGGCCCACTTCGCCGCGTGGTACGGCGAATTACCCGGAATCGAAAACCGTCCCCCCACCGACGACACCTGAAAGATGTGTCCGCTCTTCTGCCTGCGCATCACCGGCAGGGCAGCGCGCGTCGTGTAGACCACGCCCCAGAAGCACGTATCCACCACGCCTTTAAACTCTTCGGGGCTCATCTGCTCGAACGGGGCGAACGTCCCATACCCCGCGTTATTCACCAGCACATCCAGCTGCCCAAACGCATCCACGGCCAGCTGTACCGCCGCCTGCGCCGCAGCCTCGTCCCGAACCTCCAGGCTCACCGGCCTCACCCGGTCGCCGTACTGCTTCACCAGGTCATCCAGCTCCTCAGGGCGGCGCGCTCCCGCCACCACGTTGTCCCCGGCGGCCAGCGCCGCCTCGGCAATATCCCGTCCCAAACCGTTCCCGCTTCCCGTAATCAACCAGGTCTTAGCCATCGTGCAATCCTCCTGTTCAACAGATGAATAAATGAGTGATTAGTTGCTCATTTATTCAGACGAAGCCTACCCTCCTTTAAACCCAATCCTGTCATCCTGAGCGGAGCCGCAGGCGAAGTCGGAAGGATCTGCGGTTTCATCTCCGCAGGGATTCCACCATTACTGAAAGATCTTCCAGTACACCTCGAACGCCTTTTCAATCAGTGCCTTGCGCTGCTTCGGATGCTTCGCCGCAAACTCCATCGTCGCCTCCTGCATCGCCGCCATCGTTGCTGCCGCGAATCCTGCCGGAAGCTCGCGCACCACGCTGCGCTCGCCGAGCTCCGCCAGTGCACTGTCGATATTCTCCCGGCCCACCGCCGCCTTCTTTCGCGTCTCCGCGCTCACCACATCCGACAGGTTCAGCTGGGCCGAGACCTTCCGTCTCTCCGGAAACTCCAGCGCCCAACCCAGATAGGTCGACCACACATGCCACGCCCGCTCGCGCAGCCCAGCCGTCGCCGGAAAGTGAGTATTGACCCGCTGATAGACCTCCGCCTTCAGCTCCAGGTAAAGCTCGTTCAGCAGCTCATCTTTATTGGCGAAGTAGGTAAACAGCGTTCCTTCGGCCACCTCGGCCCGTCGCGCAATCTTCGCCGTGGGCGCACCCAGCCCGGCCTGGGCGAACTCCTCCACCGCCGCATCCAGAATCGCCTTTCGCTTCTCAGCACTTCTCAGCCTTGCCATCTCTGTTGATGAGGGTACCGCACCCCAACCCTGTCAAGCCAAGTTCCCCAAAACCCTCCTCGACTAAGCAACTTGCCGGTGCCGATCAGTTTCCCTCCGCTTGCTATCCTTAAAAAGAGGAACAGAACAAGATTAAGAGGGAACAAGGTGTCATCCTGAGCGCAGCCGCGCAGTCGAAAGATCTGCGGTTATGCCTTTCCGGCAACCATCGAAACCCGATCTCGTTGGGGAGTCACTCCTAAAGAGAGAAGTACGGACCTAACTTACATTTTTTGAATACTTTGCACAAAAAAGGTACCGGGTGGGGTATCCCCCTCGATAACCGGCCTAAAGTTCAACGCCAATCCTCCAGCCCTTGCCTCACACTGAAAGAAGAATGAAGAAAAAGCAGCGCATCGGAATCCTCTTCGGCGGACGCTCCGGCGAGCACGAGGTCTCCCTCCTCTCCGCAGCATCGATCCTCAAGGCCATCGACAAGAAGAAGTACGAAGTCGTCCCCATCGGCATCACCAAGGAGGGCCGCTGGGTCACGGCCTCCGATGCGCAGGCCCTGCTCAACGGCGAGCAGCCCCCGGCCAACCCGCGACTCGCAGGAAACCCCGAGGCCACCCCCACCGCCGCCGTCCTCAAGCGCGGCGAAGCGATCATTATTCCGCCGGTCCCGGCAGAGTCGCTCCAGCCGCTGCAGCTGAGCGCCGACACCGAGATCGCCGCCTTCCGGCCCCGGCTCGACCTCGACGTCGTCTTCCCGGTTCTCCACGGAACCTTCGGCGAGGACGGAACCATCCAGGGCCTCTTCGAGCTGGCCGACATCGCCTACGTCGGCTCCGGCGTCCTCGGCTCTGCCGCTGGCATGGACAAGGTCGCGATGAAGCGCCTCTTCGCCGCCGCGGGCCTGCCCCAGACGCCGTGGATCTCGCTCCTGCGCAGCGAGTGGAAGGCCAACCCTCGCGCCTGCACCAAAAAGATTGAGGCCGCTCTGAAGTACCCGGTCTTCGTGAAACCCGCCAACCTCGGCTCCTCGGTCGGAATCAGCAAGGTCCACGACCGCTCCGAGCTGGCCCGCGCCATGGACGAGGCCGCTGGCTTCGATCGCAAGCTCATCATCGAGCAGGGCGTCGGCGGACCCGGAGCCAAACCCCGCGAGCTCGAGGTCGCCGTCCTCGGCAACGACACCCCCGAGGCCTCCGTCGTCGGCGAGATCGTTCCCGGCGCCGAATTCTACGACTATGAGGCCAAGTACCTCTCCGACGCCAGCGTGCCGATCATTCCGGCGAAGCTCACCGCAGCCGAGTCGAAGCAGATTCGCCAGATGGCCATCGAAGCCTTCAAGGCCTGTGACTGCTCCGGCCTCGCCCGCGTGGACTTCCTCATGGAGCCCGCCGGAAAGAAGGGCAGCAAGAAAAAGCCGCGCATCTTCCTCAACGAGATCAACACCTTGCCCGGCTTCACCAGCATCAGCATGTACCCCAAGCTCTGGGGAGCCTCCGGTCTGCCCTACAAGCAGCTCATCGACCGGCTCATCCAACTCGCGACGGAACGTCACAAGGAGAAGCAGCAAACTCAGTTCTCCCGCGTCTAACCGATCAAATCCAGCGTCAGTCTTAGCATCGGAGGAGTATGGAGACCCTTGGCAAGTCCGCCGTACCCGTTCGCAGCCGATCAGCCATCGGCTCCGTGGTCGTGCACCTCCTGGTGCTCAGCGCGCTGCTCTATCACGCCCGTCACTGGATCGCTCCCGCCCGCTACCCCGGAACCGAGCGCGGTCACAACATTGTCCTGACCTACCTGCCCGGACGCGCGCCGAAGCAGTCCCTCACCCCCGCGCCGAAGACTCCGCCACCCGCGGCAAAACAGCGCGTGACTCTTCCCACTCCGCAGCCAACGCCGCCCCCGCCCGAGACCGCATCCCCCAACACCAGCTCCCCGGTCTCCGATCATCCTGACTCCACCAGAGGAGCGGACGCCCTCGGCTCCGGCGACATCAGCATCGCACTCGCCAAATACTTCCCCACGCCCCGACCCGACCTCACCCGGCTCTCCCCCGGAACCAAGGGCGACGTGGTCCTCGACATCGTCATCGATGAAAACGGCAAGATCTCCGACCTCAAGCTGGTGCGAGGCATCGAGCAGACCGTCGACGAGACCGTGATCGCGACCATCCGCCAGTGGGTCTTCAACCCCGCCAATCGCGACGGTAAGCCCATCCCAAGCGAGCAGGAGCTGCACTTCCACTACGAAAAAGGCTGATCGTTCTGCCGTCGAATCTCAGTCCAGAGGACTGCTCTTCTTCGACGGAACCTTAACTGAGGCGTCGTATTCTGCGCGGCTCATCACCGTAAGCTGTACCGTCTTTCCCGTGTCCGCCAAAACCGCCGAGAGCTCCGGCGTCAGCCACTTTGCCTGACGGTTTCTACCAAAGCCTGCCGGATCAGAGACCAGATTTTCAGAAGGTTTTGCTCCAATCTTCGTGGTGAGATCCGTCTCGATCTGCGCGAAATCGGCTCTCTCCATCGAACCCTCGATGCGGCTCAGCTTGCCCGCTTCGAAGTACCACGTAAACTGCGGCGCGGTCTCCGGAGATTGAAGTGAGCCGCTGTATCCAGGTTGATCCGAGGCAGCGATGAGTGAATCGCAAAAGTGAGCCTCTTCCGGAACCCGTTTGTCGAGTGTGATGGACTTGCCATTTCTCGCCATCTGCTCCAGATCACCACGGCTGGGCTGCTTTTTCCACTTATAGCTGTCGTCTGTAGATCGTTCCGCTTCTGCGAATACCTGGCTGCTCAGAAAGTTGATATCGGCCTTCGAAAGCGAATGAATCTGCTCCGGGGTCAGCGGCTTCGGGCTGGCACTGCGGCAGGAAGCAAGCCGTGACTGAAGGTTGGAGTCTGCTGCGATGAACTCCCGCGCAGTCTCTCCCAGAGAGTGCCCTTTGATGGTGGTCTGCGAAAACGCAGGAGCGGCAAAAACAAACAGGAACGCATACTTCAGAACGGTCATAAACGGTCTCTGTAAATTAGCGATTTCAGAAGCTTCGAATGGTCGACTTCTGTGCAATCATACTTGAGGCTGCCGAACGTCCAACTGCTGTTGTTGCTGGCTTTACGGCAAAACTCTGGACGCAGAGGCACCCTTTTACAGCTTCATCCTGCATCTCAAAATTTCTCGATTGGGAGACCGTACGAACGTGAGACGGATCAGCCTTCTGAGCATTTTGTTTTTGTCTCTTACCCCTTCGCTCTTTGCCGCCGATACCTGTGAGGCCAACTTCAAGACCTCGGGCGATCCCCGCAATGGTGCCTTCTACTCAACCTCGGTAACCATTCCAGGCATCGACAACCGCAGCGCTATCGGCCAGCTCGAGAAGATCGCACTGGACCAGAAGTTTCAGGTTGGCTCCGAGGACTACTCGGGAACAGTGGGGACCCTGATCATCATTCAGAAGGAAACCATCCGGCACGAGGGATTTCCCATCACGATCACTGCCGACAAAGCCACAGGCGTGATCTCTATCTCCACCCGGTTGAATCGCGGCCAGACCGCCAAGCCTGAGAACATCCGCATGGGGATGTGCAGCATGTTGAATCAGGTCAAGGCTGGTTCCGAGGGAGAGGCAATCGCAGCGGAGGCTCGCGCCAAGAGCCACACCGATGAGGTAGTGGACATCAAAGCTACCGACCTTGGAGACAAGCTTCGGAAAGACCTGCCCGTGACCCGCGGCGGGAACAGCGAGAGCGTGATGAATACCGTCTCCGCAAAGTATGTAGGCCGTACCTATCGCATCGATGGGCAGGTCCGCACCAATAACGATCCAGACACCTTAGTCTACGGTGGCTCTCCGCGCGAGAACTTTGACGTCTTCTTTATTACAAAGCTCGAGGCCAGCGATCTGGGTAAGGCGATCTTCGGAGATCCCTACAAGCGCCAGGTTACGGTTGTGTGCGAAGTGCCTGCCAGCCAGAAAGACTACTACCACCAGCTGCGGAGTGGAGACTTTGCCACGATGACCGGAAAGGTGAAGACGCTGACAGCCGACGGTATGGAGATCCGTATGACCTTAACGGATTGCATGCCTGCGACGCCTCCTGCGAAATAAACTTGTCCACGGTTAAACAGGAACGCCCCATATCCCAGCTTGGAGATAGGGCGTTCTTGTCTGTGTTTTAGAGCACGCGGGAGTAGACGTAACCACCTTCGTTCAATGCACCCAGCAGCTCTTCCACTTGCGAAGGGCCGCGCGTCTCGAGCGTGATGTCGATGGTAGTGTCACCGAGGTTCACGCCGTAGTAGGCGCGGTTGTAGAGCGTATCCACAATATTCACGCGGTGAGTCGCGATCAGCTTGGTCAGCTCGGCCAGCGCACCAGGCTTGTCCAGCAGATGAATCCGCAAACGGATCATACGTCCGTCCTGCACCAGACCGCGCTCGATGATGCGGCTCAGAAGTGTAACGTCGATGTTGCCGCCGCCGACCACCACTGCCGTACGAGCGCCATTGAGCGAGGTCTTCTTCTGCAGCAGTGCCGCCAGTCCTGTCGCGCCCGCGCCTTCGGCCAGTGTCTTCTCGCGCTCGAGCAGCACAAGAATCGCTGAAGCGATCTCGTCTTCGTCGACGGTGACGATCTCGTCGACATAACGCTCGATCACCGGCAGCGTCACATCTCCTGCGCGCCGCACCGCGATACCGTCCGCGATCGTCGTTGCGGGAGGGATGGTGACTGGATGGTGGTGCTCCACTGCAATCGCCATCGAAGGCAGACGCGAGGTCTGCGCTCCGATCACCTTGATCTTCGGGTTCGACTCCTTGATCGCGCATGCAATGCCACCGATCAGTCCGCCGCCGCCGATGGGGACGACGACTGCTTCGAGATCGGGCACCTGTTCCAGCAGCTCCAGCCCGATCGTTCCTTGTCCCGCCATCACAGCGGGATCGTCGAAGGGATGGATGAAGGTCATGTTCTCGGCCGTGCAGATGCTGCGAGCCTCTTCGTAGGCCTCGTCGTAGTTGGCTCCGTGCAGAACCACCTCGGCGCCGAAGTTGCGCGTCGCAGTCACCTTCACCAGAGGTGTCTGAATCGGCATCACGATCACAGAACGGATGCCGCGCTTGGTCGCGTGATACGCCACGCCCTGCGCATGGTTGCCTGCGCTGGCCGCAACAACGCCGCGTGCCGCCTGCTCCGGCGTGAGCAGTGTAATGCGGTTCAAGGCGCCGCGCTCCTTGAAGGCGCCGGTCATCTGCAGGTTTTCCAGCTTCAGATGGATCTGCTGTCCGGTCAGCTCCGAGAGCACCTTCGAGTACGCGCACGGGGTGTAGTAGATGGCGTCGCGCAGTCGCTCCCGCGCTGCCACTACGTCGGCGAGGGTGATGTTCACGCTGGCTGCTGCCTGTTCCGTCGGACTCAAGGTACCACTCCTTTTGAAGCCTTCTTGATCTACCGCTTATCGCCGTGCGCGAAACCGGTTTGCCAGAGCAAACTCATCCCGCAACTCCGGCGTGCGCAGGTTCTCGCGCACATGCCCTAAGCGCTGCTCCAGCGCATGCAGGGTCTCGGCAATCGGCGCTGTGTTGGTGAGCGCGACATCGCGCCACATGCTGTATGGGCTCGCGCCCAGGCGCGTCGTCTCGCGCAGAGCGCGTCCGCCGATGGCCGCAATCTCAGGCGCATCGCCAAACCTGTCTTCAAGCAGAGCCGACAGCGCTGTGGAGAGCATCTGCGGCAGATGGCTTACCCAGGCGCACATCTCGTCGTGCCGTGCCGGATCGATATCGAGCGTGCGCGCTCCAATAAAACCGACCCAACTGCGCCACTCTTTTTCGAGCGGTGCAGGCTCTGTATTCGTAGGAGTGAACAGCCACATCGCTCCATTAAACAGACCCGATTCGGCCAGCAGTGCTCCGCCGGATTCCTTGCCTGCCATCGGATGGCCGGCGAGAAAGACCGCCTGCTCTGGACCACCGAAGAGCTGGTTCGCCAGCTCGACAATCTCAAGCTTGGTGCTGCCCACGTCGGTAATCAGCTGGTCGCGCCCTGTAACGGTGGCGAGCTGCTGCATCCAGTCCTTGATGGCCAACACGGGAACGGCGAGCACGATCACATCGGCATGACGCGCGAGCTCCAACGCTCCCCATTGATTGCCGGCGACGCCATCGAGCGCGCCCATCTGATGGGCAGCGTTCAGCTCCAGCGAGCTCTGGTCCCAGCCGTCGATGCGGCCT
>DATJJJ010000006.1:0-40906 GCA_035492215.1 Edaphobacter sp.
TCCGGTGAAACCGGACCAGCCCCTGCACAGCCTCGGTCAGATTCTCTGTGGCAGTGCCCTTGCCCACATTTTCCTTCAGGGCATGCAGAGGCACCAGCATCTCCGGAAGGCTCTCCTCCAGAATCGCGAGAATCAGGTCCAGCCTGTCCTTGAAGTGAACGTAAATCGCGCCCTCGGAACAAGGCACCTTCGCGGCAATGGCACGGGTCGTCACAGCCTGGAGTCCGTGCTCGCGCAGCAGAGAAGCAGCTGCAGCCACAATCTCCATCCTTCGATTCCGCCGCCCCCCGCGTCTCGCTGTCCTGATCGCTGCCTCGATGACGTCTTCCCTCGAATCCATTCGCAACTCTCCAGCGTTCATGTTGCCACCGTTTCCTGTCAGGAGTAAAGTGATCGATCACTCAGTTTGCTAAGCTGAACTGCTAACCAACAAGAGCGAGAGGTAAATCCTATGAATCGAATCCTTGCCGCAAGGCTCATCCTGACCTTCGTGCTTCTGGGAGGCGCAATCCTCTCCTTCCTCCTCGACTGGAGCCCCAATCATCTCCTCAATCCCCTCTGGCATCCCCATGCCCGTTACCACTCCGCGATTCTCCTCTTCCTCTTTGCGGGAGTCGCCGCTACCTCCACCTGGCTGCTCTGGCGTCGCACCCGCGAGCCTCTCACTGCCTTCACAGCCGCCACGCTTCTCTCCCTCTCGTACTGGACCCCGTTTTTCTACGTCCCCATTCTTCTCCCGTCAGCCTCCTACTGGGCCGGGATTGAGGGACATAAGCCCCGATTCCACGGTGTTGTCCTCTATCCCAACCTTGTCGTCGTAGGCGTCTTTGTTTGCCTTACTCTCTTCGGCTGGTGGCTGGCTTTCAGGGGCTGTCAAGTGCTGCAGGAGTCTATCTCTCACAAAAGAGAGCACATCCCCGATGCCGTTTAGTTCCCCCCTCTTCTCTACACTGGAAAGAGGGAAAATATCCACGGGAAAACCCTGACCCTCTTCCCAGGGATCTAGCATCCGCAAGGTCCAAAGCTAAGTTCCATGGGATGAAGATTTTGCACACATCCGATAGGGAGGGGGAGGGTGCTGCTAGAGCGTAATCATCACAACGGCCGCGGCGGCGACCAGCATCCCGATTCCTTGCCTCCGCGTTGGACGCTCATGCAAGGTCCAGGCAGCAAGCAGGATCGTCGAGGCAGGGTACAGGGAGGCCAACACCGCCGCGACATCCAGCCTTCCCGCCCGGGTCGAGGCAATGAATAACAGGTTCCCTGAGGTATCCAGCACCGCCGTCGAAAGTGCCCAGAGCACCGCCCGCTGTGGCAGCCATCCTGCTCCTGAATACCGGTTGCCGGTAAGGGCGGTCACAACCAGCAGGACCGAGCAGGTCGTCAGGCTTCCAATCCTCGCCGTCGCCATCGGCCAAATCACCCCGGCCACCCCGGCGAACTTCAACGCGGTAAAGTAAACTCCAAAACCCGCTCCTGAGAGAATCGCAAGCCACATCGTTCCCCGCGACACCGGTTTCGCCTCCGGATTATCCCCCGCGGCGATCATCCAGATCGACGCACCCGCGACCACAAAACCGAAGACCCGCAACCACCCCGGCCACCCATCCTGGATCATGGAGATCGCCGCCGGAATCGCCGCAGCCAGCAGACCGCTGATCGCCGCCGAGACCCCCATCGCTCCGCGCGACAGCGCAACATAAAATCCCGTCAGCGAAAGCCCGCCCATCACGCCGGCAAAGACACCCCAGGCTAATGGTGCGCCCCGGGGAAACGGATCGCCGAGCAGGGAAGCCAGGGCTACCAGAACACAGAAGCTTGCCGCATGACTCGTCAGAACAACGCGCAACGTTCCGGGCACAGCGCCACCCGCCTGCTTGGCGCCCATCCCGCCGGAGAAGTCGCCGCCGCCCCATAGGACAGCGGCGGCTAGCGCCAGCAATGCGTTTGCTCCTAGCATCCGTCGGCGAAAAGAACTTACTTGCTCGGTGTGACCGTATTGACAGGACCCGAATCGCTCGCCGTCGGGTAGTAACCCTTCTTGGCGATCACAGTAAGATTCGGCCGCTGGACGCGTACATCGATCGTTCGATACTTGCCGTCGATAAACGGCTCGTGCGTGTAATAACCGATCACGTACTGGGTACGGACCTGCGTGAAGATCTGCTGGAAGCTCTCTTCAATGCCGCGCTGGCGGAACTCTGCATCCAGACTCCCTCCAGTTGCGGAGGTGTAAAGCGGAAGCACGTTATCACGCATCGTCAGCGGAAGGTGAATCTTATCCAGGAAGCCCATCACTGGAAGCGAGGAGTCGCCCACCAGGGTGCCGTAGACCGCAATCTTATTCTGTTGCAGGAAGCGGATGACGTCTTTGGTCTTGGCCTGCGATCCATACTCCTTGCCGTCGCTGATGACGTAAATCACGCGGTGACGGCCTTTACCGACCTTGTTCATTGCCTTGGCCGCCTCGAGAATCGCGTCATTGAGCGTATGAACTTCCTTCGGTACCTTCAGCTCGATCGCCTGGCTGTTCCGGACGGGAGCCGTGTTTGGATCGAAGTTGCGGCCGTTGATCACCGTCGTCTGAGCAAGCGGGCCGCCCATGTTCATGTAAACGTCGCGTCCGGGTGCCTTCGACGTCTCAAGAGCAAAGGTTAGGCGCGCACTCTGTGCGGCGGTAAACGCCGTGCGGAGTCGCGGGCCATTGTTATAGGTGTAAAGAGCAACCTCATCGTAGGGTGCAAAGGCGCCCTGCAAGGCTGCCAGGGAGTTATTCACCTTGGTCATGTTGTCCGGAGTCAGGCTCTGGTCAATCACGACGGCAACGGACAGGGGCAGGGGATCGACCGAAAAGTTGGTAATCCGCTGAGGAAGGTTGTTCTCGTAGATTCTGACCTCACGCCAGGTAATTCCAGGAACGAGCGCTCCCTTGCTGTCCTTAACGGTGAAGGGAACTTCGACGAAGTTCGTCCGGACCACCAGTTTAAAGGCCTCCGCGCCTTCCTCAGGAGGCGGACCCTCATCTTGGGCGGGCTGTGTCGGAGGAGGAGTGGACGCTTTAGGCGCTGGCGGCTGGTCGGCAGGATTCTGATCGCCATTTGTGGCCGGCGTCGTTCCCATTCCCGGCTTTACGGTATTCAGAGCGGGCAAACCCACCTGCGGACGCGGAGCATCGGGAATCTGTTGCGCTGCCGAGGCCTCTTCGGGCGTCGTTTGTGCCTGTTGCTGCCCCAGCGTCATGAACGCCAGAACTCCCGCTAATACGCTTTGCCTAACCAATCAAAAACCCCCGTACTGCTCTCACCGAGTGCCACCTGATGACGCTGGAATATTACCAACTACCAGAGTACCAGCGCCCGGAGAAGGAGGCTATTACAATACCGTAACCTTCCGCCCCTTTCCTCCCTAGGATGCAAGGCTCCATCCCAGCGTTACGTTGGACGTTAGCCGAAACCCTTCGGTATGACCCTTTGACGACCGGCAAATCATTTTTCCGCTGACTTGCAGGCCCTCTGGGTCGTCTAATGAACACATGCGCCGCTCTCTCTGGATCGTTGTCTCACTCTGCGCCCTTGCAGGCCTTGGTCCCGCTCTGCACGCTCAGGAGGCGCCCTCGCCGGGTGGCCCTCCTCCGGCCAGTTCCGCTGCCCCCGAGCAGCCCGTCGATATCGGCGAAACCCAGACCCTCAAGGTCAACGTCAACCTGGTGAACGTCTACTTCTCCGTCCGGGACAAGAACGGCTACATCACCAACCTCAACAAAGACGACTGCCAGATCTTCGAAGATAAGGCCCTCCAGAAGACCAAAAATTTCACTCAGGAAAAGAACCTCCCTCTAACGATTGGCATCCTGCTCGACACCAGCGGCAGCCAGCAATATGTCCTTCCCATGGAGCAGGACGCAGGCGCGGAGTTTCTGAAAGACGTCCTGACACCGAAGGACGAAGCCTTCCTGATTTCTTTCGACATTAATGTGGATCTGCTGGCCGACTACACCAACTCTCCAAGCGAGATCAGGCGAGCTATGCAGAAGGCCAGCATCAATACCGGCGCCGGAACCGGATCGGTGACGGGCAACAGCACGCCGCGAGGCACATTGCTCTACGACGCCGTTTTTCTGGCAGCGCACGACAAGCTAAGTCAAGAGGCCGGCCGGAAGGTTCTCGTCATTCTGACCGACGGCCAGGATCAGGGCTCGCAGGAGAACATCCGGACGGCTGTCGAGGCCGCCCAGAAATCGAACGCTCTCGTCTACGTCATTCTGATTGCGGATCGAGGTTTCTACGGCAATATGGGCTACTTTGGAGCAGGCGACATGGATCGTCTCGCTCGCGAGACCGGCGGCCGCGTGATCAATGTAGGCAACAACGGCAAGAAGCTGCAGGACGCCTTCAACCAGATTCAGGATGAGCTGCGCACGCAATACCTCGCCAGTTATACGCCGAGCAACCTGAAGGCCGACGGCAGTTTCCGTACCCTCAACATCACTTGCGGCAAGGACACCAAGGTCCAAGCCCGCAAGGGCTACTATGCCCTGCCCGATAGTGCAGGCAGTCAGTAGAAAGTTACAGGTTGTCAGCTACAAGGAGGAGCGCCTTGAACTGACAACCTGCAAGGTGTTCCTCGCAACTTTTTCTAGGCTTCCATCGCTCCTGAGTACACGGCCATTCCCGCAACCGCGTCGACGCCCATTGCATCAAGGTTATCGACCTCGGCGCGTTCCTTGATACCGCCTGCAACGATGAGTTGCTTGGCTGTCGTTGCGCGCAGAATAGCCGCAACGTCGATAGGAAAGCCGGACATGGTGCCTTCGGTATCCACGTGGGTGTAGAGGAAAGCGGAGCAGTAGTCTTCAAGCCACGTCACCGCTTCCTCAGGAGTAAGGTCAACGTTTTCCTTCCATCCGCGCACAGCGACCTGACCACCCTTGGTATCGACCGAGAAGACGAGCTGTTCTTCTCCGACCGCATCGCGTAACTTTCCGGCAAAGTCGAGGTTGATGAGCGGATGACGTTTGCGATCAGCCTCGTTGTCTCCACCGAAGAGCGACGATCCATAGATGACGCGTTTTGCTCCTAGGTCGAGCATGCCCTTGCCATCTTCAGCGGTGCGAAGACCACCACCGACCTGGCAGGGAAGCTTCGAGGTGAACTGCGAGATCAGGTCCGCATTCGAGCCCTGACGCATGGCTGCATCGAGATCGATCAGTTGAACCAACGGATACTTCGAAAAACGTTCGATCCAATAGTCGAAATCATCGAAGGCAAGCTTAAGTTTTTCGCCCTGAACGAGCTGGACGATACGGCCGCCCATGAGGTCGATGGATGGAATAAGCAATGTGTTCTCCTAGTTTTTCAGCAGGGCAGTCTTACAGGAACACCCGCCCGTTCGAGTTCTGCTTTAAGCTCGCGTGAATCCGTCACGCCGAAGTGGAAGATGCTGGCGGCCAGTGCTGCATCCGCTTTGCCACGGCTGAAGACTTCGGCAAAGTGTGCGGCTGAGCCTGCTCCGCCCGATGCGATCACCGGAATTTGCACAGCCTCGGAGACACGAGCGGTCAGCTCGCAGTCAAAGCCCGAGCGCATGCCATCGGTATCCATACTGGTCAGTAAAATCTCACCCGCACCACGCTGTTCGGCCTCGCGAGCCCATTCGATGACCTTCCGGCCGGTTGGTTTGCGGCCTCCGGCTACATAGACTTCAGCGTCGCCTACGGGGTCTGAGGATTCTTTCGCGCGTCGTGCATCGATGGCGACGATAACGGCTTGTGCACCGAAGCTCGAACCGATTTCGCCGATCAGCTCCGGCCTCGCGATGGCCGAGGAGTTGATGCTGACCTTATCGGCTCCGGCGTCGAAGACCGCAGCGGCGTCTTCCGCAGAGCGAATGCCCCCGCCGACCGTGAAGGGAACGAAGAGTTCGGCAGCGGTTCGCTTGACGGTATCAAGCAGAGTGCCGCGGCCCTCATGCGTGGCGGTGATATCAAGCAGCACAATCTCATCGGCTCCGGCAGCGGCGTGGCGATGTGCGAGCTCGGCTGGATCGCCCGCGTCGATGATGTCGACGAACTGCACGCCTTTGACGACGCGGCCGTCACGGACGTCGAGGCACGCAATAATTCTTTTGGTCAACATGGTTGAATCCTTACCGGTGTTGCGGCGTCGACTGCGCGCTCGGCTCCTTCGGCGACGATGCGAGCGATAGCGTCGTCGGTGGAGAGCGGTTCGCCGCTTTCAGCAAACCACTCCACCACAAGGCCCTGTAATGGAGCACGAAGGTGAAACTCGCTTTTGCCATCGGATAGCACCGCGAGGTTCTGCCCAGTGCCCACGAGTGTGCCTGCAGGGATGAGTTGCTGCACCAGTTTGTAAATAGGCTGTGGCGTTTGCTCGGCGAGTGTCAGCTCATAAACGAAAGGCATGATTTTTAAAGCTCCACAAAGTTGCGAAGAATCTGGAGGCCCACGGTGCTTGATTTTTCAGGGTGAAACTGTACGCCCATCACATTGTCGCGCTCGACCGCCGCTGTAAAGTCACCGCCATAGTTGGTGGTGGCAGCGGTGTCGCAGCTTACCGGTGCGCGCCAGGAGTGCGTGTAGTAAACGAAACCGCCGGAGGGAATGCCGCGCAGCAGACGAGAGTCCTCGCGGATGTTCTCGAGCGAGTTCCAGCCGACGTGCGGCGACTTCAGCTCCGCACCGTTGAAAGACGCAGGGAATCGCTCGCACTTCGAGGCAAAGTGGCAAAGGCCATCGGTGGATTCCGCTTCAGTTGAGCCTTCATAGAGCCACTGCAAGCCAACGCAGATGCCGAGGAATGGCACACCGCGCGCGATAGCCTCACGGGTGGCCTCGGTGAGTTCGAGATCATGCAGCAGCTGCGTCGCCTGAAAGTGTCCCACGCCGGGAAGGACGATCTTGGTCGCGTTGCGCACGTCGTCGGGGGACTGCGTGACGTGTGTTTCCGCGCCAAGATAGTGCAACGCCTTCAAGACGCTGGTGAGATTGCCCGCTTTGTAGTCGATGACTTGAATCATGGCAAGCTCGTTTACAACAATCCCTTCGTGCTCGGCAGAATCTCGGCCATGCGCTCGTCACGCGAGCAGGCTCCGCGCAATGCGCGAGCGAAGGCCTTGAAGATGGCTTCGATCTTGTGGTGGTTCGAGCGGCCGTACATTGTCTTCACGTGGACGTTAGCCTTGGCTCCGCGGGCGAAACCGTCGAAGAAGTCTGCCAGCAGCTCGGACTGAAAGTCACCCACCAGACGCACCTTCACCTTGTCATCGACCACGTAGGCTACGCGGCCCGAGAGGTCGACGGCGGCGACGGCGAGCGTCTCGTCCATCGCCATGACGAAGTATCCCGCACGAAGGATGCCCTTCTTGTCGCCGAGCGCCTTGTTGAAGGCCTCGCCCAGCGCGATGCCCACGTCCTCGACGGTGTGGTGTTGATCGACATCGAGGTCGCCCTTGCAGTTGAGCGTGAGATCGAAGCCGCCGTGGCGGGTGAAGAGCTCCAGCATGTGATCGAAGAAGCGGATGCCGGTCGAGACTTTATAGACGCCGGTGCCGTCGATATTGAGCTTTAGTGAGATCTGAGTCTCGGTGGTATCGCGGGCGATGGTTGCAGTTCTTGGCTTAGAGCCGGATGCCGTGCGTAGCTTCTTGCCTGCCATTTTCTTTTAGAGCTCCCGTGCTTCTTTATTTTCTGTGGTGCTGAAGCCATGCATCGGCTTCCAGCCAATCTCGTGAAGTGATTCCTTCAGGGCGTCAAGGCCACGCGTGACCTGATCTCCGATACCGATGGTGATGCGGACATAGCCGTCGCAGCCTGGGTCTGAAGATCGATCTCGCAGAAGAACTCCGCGGCGGCGCATCGCCGCGACCAGTTCTTTATGGAGCGGGCCGATCTTCATGAGTACAAAATTCGCCGCGCTGGGGAAGTAGTGGACGCCCATCTCATCCAGGCCGCCCATCGTACGCTCCCGCCCGATGAGTATCTGTTCGGCGTACCAGCAGATATAAGCGTCATCTTCAATCGCTACGCTGAGACACTCCAAAGCAACACCGTTCACGTTATAAGGCGAGCTGGCCTTGCGGACGTATTGCATCAGTTCGGTGTTGCCAACGAGCAGCCCAATACGAAGGCTGGCAAGACCGTATGCCTTCGAAAAGGTGCGCGCTATAAGCAGATTGGGCGTGGTAGCAAGATCGCCAAAGACTGTTTCGCCATGAAAGTGGAAGTAAGCCTCATCGACTAACAGCACTGCATGAGGCGCTGCATTCGCGATGGCCAGCAATTCGGCACGGCTGGCGGTGGCTCCGGTGGGGTTGTTGGGCGAGGCAACAATGATGAGTTTCGTGCGCTCATTGATAGCAGCCAGAATGCGCTCAAAGGGAAACTGTAACGTCTCATCGGCCTGTACCTTGACGAGGCCGCTTGTCATCAAAGCCACGCTGACGTCATACATGAAGAATGAAGGAGTGGTGATGATCGCCTCATCCCCCTCTTCCAGGAAGGTGCAGCAGATCAGGTGAATCGCCTCGTCGACACCGTTGGTCAGCAGAACCTGAGATGGGTCGAATCCGAAGTGCGCTGCAATCTTGCGTTCCACCGGCTCGCGCTCCGGATAGACGGTAAGTCCCTCAGCGGTCATCTGCTTCAGCTTGTCCAAAACAAGAGGCGAAGGCGCGAGCGTATTCTCGTTGAAGTCCAGACGCAATGCGTCGCGGCCTGCGAGCGGAGGGTGATACTCGGGCATCTCAAGCACAGCTCTACGCGGCTGTACGGTAGCGGGTTTAATGCATACGCTCATGGGTTACCTCATTCTCACGCGGACACTTTCAGCGTGACCGGTCAATCCTTCAGCAGTAGCAAGAGAGATAGCGTGCGGACCTAGCTTACCGAGCCCTTTGCGAGTGTATTCCTGAACGGTAATGATCTTCACAAAATCTAGAACGCTCAAGCCACCACGAATGCGACCCACACGGCCTGTCGGCAGAACGTGGTTGGGGCCAGAGATGTAATCGCCCATCGACTGAGGAGCATAGTCGCCAACAAAGACTGAACCCGCATTCGACACCCACTTGAGGTCGGCGGTGGAGTCGACCGTAAGGTGTTCCGGGGCAAGGCGATTGGTCAGCGCGCGGGCTTCGTCTAAATCTTCAGTGACGAAGATCGCCCCGCGTGCAGCGAGAGACTGCTTCGCAAGCTTATTGTTCTTGGCCTGCATTTTTACTTCATCGGCGACGGCCTTGGCCAGATCCTCATTGCTTGTGATCAGTACGGCGAGCGTCTCGGGATCATGCTCGGCCTGCGCGACAAGATCGGCCGCAATGCCTGGCGCGTACCCGCGTTCGCTGGTCACGACGATCTCCGTTGGGCCTGCGGGCATGTCAATGCCGCATTCTGTCGAAACGAGCTGCTTCGCTGCGGTGACGAAGAGATTTCCGGGACCAACGATCTTATTGACCGGCTCAATCGTTGCGGTGCCGTAAGCGAGCGCGGCAATGGCCTGCGCTCCACCTACACGGTAAAACTCCGTAACGCCTGCCAGCCATGCAGCGGCGAGGGTTTCGCGTGCAGGCTTCGGAGAGCAGACAACGATGCGCTCAACACCCGCAACCTGTGCCGGTGTAACCGTCATCAGCAGAGTGGAGGGAAGCGGATAGCGGCCTCCGGGAACATAGCAGCCCACGGAGCCAAGTGGGCGCACAATCTGCCCTGTCTTCACACCATCGGTCGCGGAGAAACTCCACTCCTGAGGAAGCTGCGCCTCGGCAAAGGCAAGAATGTTGCCTCGCGCAATCATCATCGCAGCCTGTAACTCCGGCGCGGTGGCCTCCCATGCGGCCTGCATCTCTTCGCGAGTGACAACCAGCGGCTGACCCTTTGCAAGGCTGTCGAACTTCGCGGCGTACTTCTTCAGAGCGGCATCGCCGCCTTTGCGAATATCTGCGAGGATGCGGCGTACTACAGGCTCGACCTTTGCGGTGCTGACTGCGCCGCGCTGCTCGATTGCTTCGATCAGGGCGGTGGCAGTCTTCGCGGTACGGCCATATGTCTTGACCAGCTTCATGAACCAGGACTCCGGAGGTGCACTTATGTCGCTGGCTTTCGTCGCAAGACGGAGCGCCGAAAGCCAACGATGGTTTTTAGAGAACGACCTTGCTCAACGGATACTCTACAATTCCAGTCGCACCCACAGCCTTGAGCTTAGGAATGACCTCGCGAACTTCGGTCTCGTCGAGGATGGTGTTGAGCGCAACCCAATCCGCATCGCTCAGCTGCGAGATGGTCGGGGAGTTGAGTGCAGGCAGAACGGAGATGACCTGAGGAAGGTCCGCCTTCTTTGCATTCAGCATCAATCCGACGCGGCCCTGAGCGGCAATCGCGGCGTTCAGCATCAGTGAGATGTTATTGATCTTGGCCTTCTTCCAATCGTCCTTCCACGCATCTTTATTCGCGATGAGCTGTGTCTCGCTCTCCATCAGCGTTTCAATGATGCGCAGGCGGTTGGCACGCAAGGAGCTTCCAGTCTCGGTAACCTCGACAATTGCGTCGGCGAGCATGGGCGGCTTCACCTCGGTGGCTCCCCAGCTGAACTCCACCTTGACGGGAATATTCTTTGAGGCGAAGTAGCGCTTGGTGAACTCGACCAACTCGGTGGCGATGATCTTTCCTGCGAGGTCTTCAGGCTTCTGGAAGGGCGAATCCTCAGGAACGGCGAGAACCCACTTAACCTTCTGGCGGCTCTGCTTCGAATAGGTAAGGCTGGTAACGTACTCCACGTCATGCTGGTTCTCGAGAACCCAATCGTTTCCGGTCAGTCCGGCGTCGAGTGCGCCGTGCTCAACGTAGCGGGCCATCTCCTGCGCGCGAACGAGCATGCACTCGATTTCGGCGTCGTCGATGGCAGGAAAGTAGCTGCGTCCATTGGCGAAGATCTGCCATCCAGCTCGCTGAAACAACGCGATCGTCGCATCTTGCAGGCTGCCCTTGGGAATTCCGAGCCTCAGCTTCTTCTGAGCGTCACTCATTACTTCTTCTCCGTTTCAATCTTTTTCGTGAAGCAGCTTACGGTTCCCTCGTGACAGACCAGACCATCGCCCTCAACCTCGACGCGGAACAGAAGGGCGTCGTTGTCGCAGTCGGTGGAGGCCTCGATCACGCGAAGGCGGTTCCCGCTGGTCTCGCCCTTCATCCACAGCTTGCTGCGGGTGCGGCTCCAGAAGGTGACGAAGCCGCTCTCCAGCGTCTTCTGATAGCTGATTTCGTTGAGGAAGCCGAGCATCAGCATCTCGCCGGTCTTCCAGTCCTGCACGATGCCCGGAACCAGTCCGTCCATTTTGGCAAAGTCGATTTTTATTGCTTCTGACATCTCAGAGATCTCCCGTCTTTCGTTTGGCACAAGAAAAGGCCCGCTCGCGGAGTGCGCGTTGGCGGGCCTTTTCAGAATCCTGTGGTCTCGAGCTTCGTTACTTCGCCACACCGGACACAGCCGCCAACACGCTTAATGCATGATGATGGTGGTGATGCCCGTGATGGAGGTTCAGCGAACGCATCGCAACTTCAGAGTAGCGTTGGCGCCGCTGGAAGTCAACCGGGCCGCGAAAGCTCTCAGTGAGTCATCGCATAAAGAACGTAGTTCACGCCCAGTTTGGTTCCGAGCGTGGTGTACTTGACCGGATAACGCGGATCGTCGAGAAACTCCCATGAATCGCCGAGGTCGGAGTTCAGCGAGAAGGCCACCATGATGCGGCCTTTGTCGTCATAGATTCCCTTCCAGTGAGCCACATAGCCGTCTTTTTTATGGCCTGTCGTGAGGTGCTCAGCTCCGGGAACCTGATAGCGTTCGTCAAGATCGAAGAAGGTGTGAAAGATAGGATCGCTGTTGGGAATGTCAACCAGATCCCGTTCCGGAAAGACCATCTTCATCGTTTTTACGAAGTAGGCCTCTTCCTGAGTGCCGTGACAGTCATCGGCCATAAAGAAGCCGCCCCGCAAGAGATAGTCGCGCAGTTTTTTGGCCTCTGCCTGCGTAAGGCCCCACTCCCCCACCTGCACCGCATAAATCCAGGGCCAGTTGTAGATCTCGTCTCCATCATCCAGACTTACGGCCTGTTCAACAGATCGCGCATTGACACGCGTCAATCGACGAACGGCGTTGGCAAGTGCGCGGTCGGCGCGAGGATAGTCCTGGGTCCAGAGGGAGAGGCCTTGCTGCCATGGACCGTCGAAACGCCCGGCGTAGCCATCCAGTGGACCGGGAGGAAACATCAGTCGCGCGAAGGTCCACTCGCCGGGCTGGTTCCAGTCCGGAGGCAGAGGCAGGTGTGCACCGTATTCAACAGAGGGATATTCACGAAACGCACGCTGGGCAAAGACCGCCCCGATGACGATCCCGGTGAAGGCGAACAGGCTTGCGATTCGCCAGAGATTCTTCATGGCACCTCCTTCGATCCAGCAGATGAGCGTGCGCGATCTCTTTTCGTCCCAAGCCCATTGTATCGTTGAGTGCGATGGGTCCGGCTGTGGTGCCGGGGGTGATTTGTTCATTGACGGAGACTCCGGTCTCCCTTACTCTTCCGGGTGGATACCCGCAGTTTCATTCTGTTCAGGAGACCCAATCATCATGCGTATTCTTCGCAGTGCACTCTTCGCCGCCACGCTTCTCTTGACGCTTCCGCTTACGATGACGGCTCAGAAGGCCACCCCGGCCAAGCCCGCCGCAACGGCGGCTGTAACCGACAAGATCGATATCAATACGGCCACGGCCGACCAGCTGAAGGCAATTCCTGGAATCGGCGATGCCTACTCCAAGCGCATCATCGACGGGAGGCCTTACACAGCGAAGAATCAGCTGGTTTCGCGAGGCATTCTTCCCCAGGGCGTCTACGACAAGGTCAAGGATCAGATCGTCGCGACGAAGCCCAAGAAGTAACGCGAGATATTTCAGATTGATGAAGGGCTGGCTGCCAGAGGCGGCCAGCTCTTTTTTCGTCTATTGCAACTCCATCACCATGATGCGGCCATCTGACTCAAAGCTACCGCCGGTAGCTGTCCTGGCGTCGAGCAGAGGGTTGGTTGGCGTGACGTAGGCGGCGCTTGAGAAGGCGCCTGCGGCGTCGAAGCTCTGCAAAAGGTAGTCGCGCTCCTTGTCGATCTCGGGATCGATCTTGTGTGTCACGCCCCCGTTCCGCTGATCCTTTTCAAAGCCGATGTCTTGGGTCGCCGAGCCCACCCAGAGGGGTTTCCCTGCGATGGTCTGGTCGGTCTGCCAGACGCGGAGATGGTGTCGTTCGGCGGCGACCAGCAGGGGATCGGCACGGGCGAACGACATGTCCTGTGGGCGGCCGAAGAGATAGAGCGTGCTCATCGGCATTGCGGTGTAGGCCTCGCGGCTGAGTGTCTGCAGCAGGCCGTTGAGGATTGCCTCCTGCACTGATTTATCGACCGGAATCCATCCGGCGGCCTTGAAGGAAGCCTGAACCTGCTCTTTGGTTCCAATCAGGGCGAAGTTCACCATGTCGCCGGGGTTGCCTTCGCCGCTGGGGACATCGGAGACACGGCGGGGGATCTCGGCGAAGACGGCGGGCGTGATGACGGTGCTGATGGGGGCTGTGGGAGTGAGAGGTGTTTTGGGTTTGGGGGCGGCAGAGAACTTCACCTTGACCTTATAGGTCCCGGTGAAGCTGAGGTCGCTGCTGACGTTGACGCGAAGGAAAAGCTCACCGGTCGTCGGCATCGGAACCTTGCCAGAGGCTCCGATGGTGAAGGGAACCGAGGCTCCTGCGTCGCTGACCCGCCCGATCAGGGCTCCCACTTTGCCCTGGTTGGAGGGGAACTGACGGATCAGGTCCTTCCATCCGCGATCGAGACCGTCGGGTGTGGCTTGGCGCGCGTCGGCGAGGGTGATGTCACCGCTTGCGGTGACGGTGGCGATCTCACCGGCGGCTACGAAGGCTCCGGTGTCGAGCCACTCGGAATCCTGAAGGCTAAAGTCGTAGTCCTTTTTGTGCGCGGCGACAGCAGCGGCGGTTGTAATTTTTTTGTCACGCATGCTGACGATTGCCTGGACGCGCGGGCCGAGCGGTGCAGCCGCAGCTGGTGGCTCAGAGACCGGGGGAGTGACTACAGGCGAAGGAGTTGTGATCGGCGGCTCTGGGCTGGGAGCCTGTTCGGTTTGCGCTGAGGCAGGCCCGGCGACGGCGATCACCAGCATGGCGATCGCTCGCAGGCATCGTCTGGCGAAAGGAAAAAGGTTAGAGTGGTTCATATCGTGTTCACGGCCTAAGAATGCTCAACCCGATACCGCAGCGTATGTCTCTCTCTTCTTTTATCCGAAAAGCCACCTCGTGGATGGCTATGGGAGTGTGCGCCTTTGTTTTGTCCGGGTGCCAGGGAGTGCTGGCCGGACCCACACGATCGCAGGTACGGTTTATTGACGTTTCTCCGGACGCTCCGGAGATCGATATGTACCAGAATTCCTCCGCGATCGCTTACAAGCTCGACTTCGGCGACATCACCTCCTACGTGCCCGTCGATCCGGGAGCGTATACGACGACCGCGAAGTTGTCGGGAACGCGGCAGACGCTGGTGAAGTCCAAGGCGAAGTTTACGATGGCCGGGCAGTACACGGTCCTGATCGGAGATGTCACTTCAAACCTGCACCAGGTGACGTTGCAGGATCAGAGCCAGCCAGCCCCCGCGGGCCAGACGGCGCTGCGATTTGTCGACGAGGCGACGCGCGGCGGTCCTGTGGATCTTTACCTGATCCGGGCAGGGCAGAGATTTGCCGACACGAAGCCCGTGGTGACCGATGTGATTCTGGGAAGGAACACAGGGTATCTGAACCTTCCGGCTGGAACCTATACGCTGATGGCTCTGCCCGCGGGCCGGGCTCCGGCCGACGATGCCGAGGTGTCCTACAGCGGGGCTCAGGTGACCTATGTTTCGGGTTCAGCGAGTACGGTGATCCTGATGGATCAGCGGTCGGTGATGAAGGGGCAGGCGATCGATGCGATCATCGCCTCGGATTATGTCCCGTCGGCAGCGGAGTAATCAGCGTACCCCTCCCCCCATCAAATTGGTGCAAAGTATTCAAAAATAAAATCTTAGGTCTGTACCAGCTTATTGCTGGATGGGACAGTATTCGAAGATGAAGAGCCCTGGAGGATCTCCAGGGCTCTTTCGTTTCCAATTTCTATTTTATCGAAGGGATGAGAACTCCCCGGCACAGAGGATCTTGCTTATTTTGTGGTGGTTAGATCGCTCTTGGGCTTGACATGGCGCCAACGTGGCCTATGGATCGAAGCGAAATCCATACAAAAAGGCCGCCGGAGGATGTCTCCGGCGGCCTTTTCGAGTCGACTTGATGTCGAGTTGATTAGTAGCGGTACTGCTCGGACTTGTAGGGACCTTCGACGGCGACGCCGAGGTAGTCAGCCTGTTTTTTGGAGAGGGTGGTCAGCTTGACGCCGATCTTCTCCAGGTGAAGGCGAGCGACCTCTTCGTCGAGCTTCTTGGGAAGGATGTAGACGCCGACCTTGTAGACGTCTTTGTTCTTCCAGAGATCGAGAGCGGCGAGGGTCTGGTTGGAGAAGCTGTTCGACATGACGAAGCTGGGGTGGCCGGTGGCGCAGCCCAGGTTGACGAGACGGCCCTCGGCCAGAACGAAGATGCTGTTTCCGGTGGGGAAGGTGTACTTGTCGACCTGCGGCTTGATGTTGAGCCGGGTAACTCCCTTGGCCTCGTTGAGCGCGTCCATCTGGATCTCGTTGTCGAAGTGTCCGATGTTGCAGACGATGGCCTGATCCTTCATGGCCTGCATGTGCTCGAGGGTGATGATGTCGAGGTTGCCGGTGCAGGTGACGTAGATGTCGCCGATGCCGAGGGTCTCCTCGAGGGTGGTGACCTCGTAGCCTTCCATTGCGGCCTGAAGGGCGTTGATGGGATCGATCTCGGTGACGATGACGCGAGCGCCGAGGCCACGCAGCGAGCGGGCCGAGCCCTTGCCGACGTCGCCGTAGCCGCAGACCACAGCGACCTTGCCGGCGATCATGACGTCGGTAGCGCGCTTGATGCCGTCGACGAGCGACTCGCGGCAGCCGTAGTGGTTATCGAACTTCGACTTGGTGACGGAGTCGTTGACGTTGATGGCGGGGACGAGCAGCTTGCCCTGCTCCATCATCTTGTAGAGACGGTGAACGCCGGTGGTGGTTTCTTCTGCGACACCCTTCCACTCCTTCGCCATCTTCTGGAAGTAAGAGGAATCTGCGGCGTGGATCTTCTTGAGGAGGTCCTTGATGACCTGCTCTTCCTGATTGCCGGAGGGAGTGTTGACCCAGCCGTCGCCCTTCTCGAGATCGACACCTTTGTGGATGAGCAGGGTGACGTCGCCGCCGTCGTCGATGACGATCTGGGGTCCGAGACCGCCTTTGTGACGGAGTGCCTGATCGGTGCACCACCAGTACTCCTCGAGGGTCTCACCCTTCCAGGCGAAGACGGGAATGCCGGCGGCGGCGATGGCCGCGGCGGCGTGGTCCTGCGTGGAGAAGATATTGCAGCTGGCCCAGCGGACATCGGCACCGAGTGCGACGAGGGTCTCGATGAGCACGGCGGTCTGGATGGTCATGTGAAGCGATCCAGTGACGCGGACGCCAGCCAGGGGCTTCGAGGGGGCGTACTTGTTGCGGATGGACATCAGGCCAGGCATCTCCTGCTCGGCGATGTCGATTTCCTTGCGTCCGAAGTCCGCCAGCGACAGGTCGGCAACTTTGTATTCGGTTGCAACGGTCGCTTTGTCGATAGTAGCTGTCGCCATGAAAGGCACCTCTTTTGGGGTAAGTTTTGCGGAGATTCCAAGTTCTTTGCTGGGCTTAAGGATACCATTCCGGTCCTGATTCGGCAGGTTAAGGGCCTGCAAACAGAGGTGGTATGCTGTGGGGTTTTTTCAGCGCGGCGGGGATTCAGGAGGAGACGCGCTGACCGGGGAGCCAGCGGGTGGCAAGGCTAATAATTGCTGCGATGAGCAGGAGCGCGGCGATGGCATATAACCCGCTGGCAAAGCTATGGGTTGCATCGCGCAGGCGGCCGGTGAGGTAGGGTCCGGTGAAGCCGCCGAGAGCGCCGAGGCTGGTGACGAGTGCGACTCCGGCGGCGGCGGCCGATCCGGTGACGTTTCGGGTCATCAGGGCCCAGAAGGGTCCCATGGCACTCAGCATGCCGATGGTGGCGAGGGAAAAGCCGCAAAGAGCGATGGGGATGGTCGTAGCGACGGCGGCCAGGGCGAAGCCGATGGCTGCGGTGAGCATGCAGCCTGCAATGTGGCCGCTGCGCTCGTTCCAGCGGTCGGAGGTCCAGCCCAGAATGACGGTGACGATGGCGGCGAGCAGGTAGGTGATGGTGGAGAGGGTCGCGATACGGCTTGCGTCCGGGCTGTGCGGGAGATTGCTGAGCATCAGCGGCATCCACAGGTTGACCACGTAGACGCCGATCTGGATGGTGACATAGACGGCGATCAGCAGCCAGAGAATGGGGATTCGGAAGGCGTCGGAGAAGGAGTGATGCTGGGTTGCTCCGTAGCGCGCGCGGTCGGCTGCGAGCTCGTCGACGAGCCACTGTTTTTCTGCGGGATTAAGCCAGCTTGCCTGGGTGGGGCTGTCGTTGAGCACGAAGAGCACGGAGATGCCGAGCAGTATGGTCGGAATGCCTTCGGCGAGGAAGAGCCACTGCCAGCCGTGGAGTCCGTAGACGCCGTCGAGTTTGAGCAGGGCGCTGGAGATGGGGGCGCCGAAGACGCCGGAGAGTGAGTTTGCCGTCATGAACTTGGCGACGGCACGGGCTCTCTCATGGGAGGGAAACCAGTAGGTGAGATAAAGCAGCATGCCGGGCACGAATCCGGCTTCTCCTACGCCGAGCAGAAATCGAGTGAGGTAGAACGATGCGGGGGTTCGGACGAGGGCCATGAGCGCCGCGATGAGACCCCAGGAGATCATGATGCGTGCGATCCAGATTCGTGTGCCGACACGCGGGATCATCATGCTGCTGGGGAGGTCGAAGAGGGCGTATCCGAGGAAGAAGATCGCGGCGCCGGTTCCGTAGACGGTGTCGGAGAAGCCGAGCTGGCGCTTCATGTCGATGGCGGCGAAGCCTACATTGACGCGGTCGATGTAGGCCACGATGTAGAGCAGGAAAAGGTAGGGGACGATGCGGCGCGTGATCCTGGCAAAGAGCGATCGTTCGTCGATTGTGCCGGGAGCCGTCCGCACCGCCTCAGTCATCGATTCACTGTAACCGGTTCGATGCCGGTTGAGTGAGGCTTTCTGCCTCGAGCAATCGGCGCTTGCGCTCGGTTCCCCAGCGATAGCCGGTGAGGGCACCGTTCTTGCCGATGACGCGATGGCAGGGAACGATGATGGCGACGGGGTTGGAGGCGCAGGCACTCGCGACGGCTCGGGTTGCGTTCGGGGAGCCGAGTTCGGCGGCGAGTTCGGAGTAGCTGCGGGTTTCGCCGCGAGGGATGGTCTGCAGGGCATTCCAGACGCGCTGCTGGAAGGCGGTGGCGCGGACGTCGAGCGGAAAGGTGGCCGCGGTGGGGTGTTCGGTCAGCTGGCTGGTGATGAAGGCGACGGCGGAGGCCAGCCAGCTGGTCTGCGGCGTGTTGGGTTTGGTGGCGAGGGACTCGGCGATGATATCGGCGTTGGGGTAGCGCTGCTGGAGGACGTCGAGGACCTCGTCCTCGTTTTCGCCGAAGGAGATGTTGCAGATGCCTTTGTCGGTCGAGGCGACGAGCATACGGCCGAGGGGGCTGTCGGCGATGGTGTAGCGGATGGCGATTCCGTGAGCGCCGTTCCGCATCTCGCGGGGCGTCATGCCGAGGCGGGCGTCGCTGGTTTCGTAGAGACGGCTGCTGGATCCAAAGCCGGCGTCGTAGATGGCATCGGTAACTCGCATGGTGGACTCCCTAAGTGTTTTGTCGAAGGTTTTGTGGCGTTGCTGCCGGGCATATTGTGCGGGGCTGACCCCGAAGATGCGCTGGAAGGCGCGATGCAGGGTGAGCCGATTGGTTCCGGCGACGGCGGCCAGCTGTTCGGTGGTGACACGTTCGCCGGTGTGCTGGTCAAGGTAGCGTGCGGCACGGGCGACGGCTTTGGCCTGAGGATCGGGGGCCGGGGTTGTGCGCTCGGGCTGGCAGCGGCGGCAGGGACGGAAGCCTGCCTCAATGGCTTCGGCGAGCGTGGGGAAGAACTGAACGTTGGCCCGCGTGGGTCGTCGGCTGGGGCAGGTTGGCCTGCAGACGATTCCGGTGGAGCGGACCGCGTAGAAGAACTGGCCGTCGGCGCTGGGGTCGCGCTCAAGCACCTGCTGCCATTGCCGGCCGGCGTGAATATCGGTGATCTTGGCTGCGGTCATCATGTGAGTATCTTCCTCCAGTGCGAGGAGGGCTACACTCCGATTTGTTCGCGCAAAGTGCGAAGGGCGAGCCCGGAGGCTCGCCCTTGGTATTGCTTTGAATCGAGGAGATTTACTTGGCTGCTGCAACGGCCTGAGCCTGTTCCTTGAGGGCCGCGGCCTTGTCGGTCGCCTCCCAGGTGAAGGACTCGCCGGTGCGGCCGAAGTGACCGTAGGCCGCGGTCGCCTTGAAGATGGGGCGACGGAGCTGAAGGGCCTCGATGATGCCCTTGGGGGTGAGGGAGAAGTTCTTGCGAACGAGCTCCTCGAGGTGGGTCTCATCGACCTTGCCGGTGCCGAAGGTGTCGACCAGAACGCTGACGGGCTCGGCGACGCCGATGGCGTAAGCAAGCTGAACCTCGCAGCGGTCGGCAAGACCGGCGGCGACGATGTTCTTAGCAACGTAACGGGCCATATAGGCAGCCGAGCGATCGACCTTGGTGGAGTCCTTACCGCTGAAGGCACCGCCGCCGTGACGGCCCATGCCACCGTAGGTGTCGACGATGATCTTACGGCCAGTCAGGCCGGTGTCGCCCATGGGGCCGCCGACGACGAAGCGACCGGTGGGGTTGATGTGGTACTTGGTGTTCTCGTCGAGCAGGTTGGCGGGAATGACAGCCTGGATGACGTTCTTGAGGATGTCGCCGCGGAGCTCCTCGTTGGTGACGGTCTCGGCGTGCTGGGTGGAGATGACGACAGCATCGACGCGAACGGGCTTGTGGTTGGAGTCGTACTCGACCGTGACCTGGCTCTTGCCGTCGGGGCGAAGGTAAGACATCAGCCCGCTCTTACGGACTTCGCTGAGCTTGTGGGCGAGGCGGTGCGCGAGAGAGATGGGGGTGGGCATCAGCTCGGGGGTCTCGTTGGTGGCATAGCCGAACATCATGCCCTGATCGCCGGCTCCGCCGGTATCGACGCCCATGGCGATATCGCCGGACTGCTTATTGATGGTGGAGATGACGGCGCAGGTGTTGGAGTCGAATCCATAAAGCGCGTTGTCGTATCCGATGGCGGCGATGGTTCCGCGCACAAGGCTCTGGAAGTCAACATAGGCCTTGGTGGTGATCTCACCGGCGATGACGACGAGGCCGGTGCAGGTCAGGGTCTCGCAGGCCACGCGGCTGTAGGGGTCCTGTGCAAGACAGGCATCAAGAATGGCATCGGAGACCTGGTCGGCGATCTTATCGGGATGGCCTTCCGTGACTGACTCGCTGGTAAAGAGGAAGCGCTCGCGTGTTGGCAAATCAAACTCCTTCGGGTCCTCAGCAGGGAGGACACACCTTGGGGATACAGTAACCCTATTATTTTACCTTTTCGTGGGGAACGGTAGACAGGTGCGCAGCAAGCGGCATCAGGAGCCGAATAAGCGGACAAATGCTGCATTGAATGGAGCGGGGGGAGGGGAAGTGCGAGCTGATTAGAGAAACAGATGGCCGTGAAGGACGAGTCTCCAGACACCCCATCCGAGAAAGACGAGGGTTCCGATCATGAGAGCGACCCCGATCCAGCGTGAGTCAATACGCGCGGAGCCGGTTCCAACGCGATTGCGTCGCACGTTTTCCGCAAACTCTTCCCAGTCCTCTTCTGTACCGAGAGCGCCGCTGCTACGCAGGTCGGCGTCGAAGCGTTCCAGCCAGAGAGGGGGATCTTCTACGCCGAGGGCGCTGAGATAGCCGCGAACGATACCCTTGCGAAAGACGCCGCCGGGCAGCTCTGTGTAATTTCCAGCCTCGAGCGCTTCGAGGTGGCGAACCGATACCTTCGTAAGGGCACAGATGGTATCGAGGGTAACTCGCCTGCGCTCGCGCTCTATTCGTAACTCGTCGCCGAATCGCTGCATTCTGTTGAGCCCATATCCATGTAGTTTCTCCGCAAATAGCGGTAATTTCCACGGTTTTGGGCAGAATAGTCCGCATGCCGGGGTCAAGTCAAAGGGGGTTTTGAGGCTTAGCTGACTGTAATCAAATTAGTTAGGGTGAAATTCCTGTTTTGGGACTTATTAAAATTCCGAGTTTTTCCTGTATTTCCCCTCTTTTTGACGGTCCCAGGGGGGCCTTCTATCATTGAGGGGAGTCCTATCTGTTTCCGACAGTCATCGATCGGTAACGCGTTTCTGAGAAGATCGAGCGCGTAGCCTTTATCCAAGCGGGGGTTGAAGAGAGAGAACGAGTGCGCATTCCCTTTCCAGTTCACATCTCCCTGCCGCGGGCCGCGTGTTTTGCCGGAATTCTCTTTGCTGTGCAGCTTTATCAGGGCACGGCGATGATCTTCGCGCTCTGCAGCTTTCTGTTTATTGTTCTTGCGACGGTGACTTTCAATCTGGCGGGAGGGTTTTCCCGACCCTCCGGCTCTTACGTCTTCTTCTATTCGGTGCTGGCTGTAATTCTCGGTCTCTTTTGGAAGGCCGTGCTCGGAGAGCCGGGCGATTCCAACCTGAGCCAGCCGAATCTGACGATGGAGATTTATGTAGGCTCCATGCTGGCGATGATGGGAGCGGTGGCTGTCAGCCGCAGGCTGACCTTGAAGAAGCCGCTTCTGGCCAACATGGTGACCGACGCCAACATGCAGAACGCTACGGTGGGATGCCTGGTTGCGGGAGTCGTGCTCTATGGTGCGATCCTTATGAGCGACGGGCAGATGACCGGGAGCGTGCTGAGCGCGCTGGGCCAGGTCAACCGCTTTGTTCCCATGGCGATCATCCTGGGCTCCATTTATGAGATTCGCAGAACGGGCGGACGACGAAGCGTAAGCCTTTGGGTGCTGCTTGCCATGAGTGTCCTGTTTGCGCTGGGAATCCTGGGCTTCTCGAAAGAGGGCATCTTTATGCCGGTGGCCTGCTGGCTTGTGGCCATCGGATCTCAGGGATACCGCGTTTCGCGGCTGCAGTTCGCGAGCCTGATCTTCTTCTTCTTCATTGCGTTTCACTACCTGGTGCCCTATGCGCAGTATGGGCGGAACTTCGCGGAGCCTACGCTTGCCGGCAATATTCGCGTTGCGGCAAATCTGATGAGCGATCTTGAAAAGGTTCGTCAGGATTACGAGAAGACCAATCTGGACTACTACGAGGGTCAGACGCAGCATTACTACACGACGTCGCAGGGATTCATGAACCGTCTGCAGATGATCTCGGTGGATGACAGCCTGATTGATTTGACGGAGAAGCGTGAGCCGATCGGTCCGCTTCCGTTGATCATGGGGTTTGAGAATCTGGTTCCACGGTTTTTGTGGCCGGACAAGCCCGTGGTCAACTTCGGCAACGTTTATGCCCACGAGATGGGTGGACTGTCGGCGGACGATAATACGACGGGTATCTCCTTCAGCCCTTCGGGCGAGGCGTATCACATCGGCAAATGGGTTGGCATCTTCCTGTGGGCTCCTCTGCTGTGGATTATGCTCTTCACGGTCTTCGATTCGCTTTGCGGGGACACGCGAGTGGAGCCGTGGGGACTTCTGATGGCGGCGTACTTTGCCCACGTCGCTCCGGAAGGCATGCTGGGAGGCATTATCTACGCCCTGGGGTATGTGACCTTCGGCCTGGTCTTTGCTGCTTTTGCGGCGGCGTATCTGATGCCGATTCTGGGATCGATGATCAAGGGACCGGAGCAGGTTGCCGTTCGCCGTGCGACGATGGCGCAGAGTATTCCGGCCCGTGTCCGCCCGCTTCGATCCGGCAGCCTCGGCCAGTATTAACCCCGGGTGCCATACACTGGATAAAGCATGAATAAACTTGTTGCCGGCAATCTTGTCCACCGTCCCTTGCGCTCTTTGATCAGCGCGCTGGCCATCGCCATTGAAGTCATCATGATCCTGTCGATTACGGCGATTCTGCTGGGCAAGATCAGCGGCTTCAAGGCTCGTCAGAACGGTATCGGGATGGACATGATTGTGCGCCCGGCCACGACGAACAATTTTCTCGGTATGAGCTCGGCGGCAGCTTCGATCAAGGTCGGCGACATTCTGGCAAAGATTCCTCATGTCGCGGTCGCTGCTCCGGTGAATATTCAGCTCACCGGCTCTCTCGACAGCATCTATGGCATCGACTACAAGAGCTTTAATGCCCTGCTGCCTTTCACTTATATCTCGGGGACTCCTTTCCAGGGGCCGGACGATGTAATCATCGACGACTATTCTGCAGACGGAAAGAAGGTCGGAGATACGATTCAGATTCTTAACCACAACTTTCGTATTTGCGGCATTGTGGAGCATGGCAAGGGAGGCCGCAAGTTTGTCCCGATCGATACGATGGGTTCCTTGAACGGCACGGAGGGCAAAGCCTCAATGTTCTATCTGAGGACGGACGACCCACCCCATTATCAAAACGATGTCCGCAAGGCGATTCTGGCCATCCCGGGTATGAGCACCTATGACGTCCGCACGGCAGACGAGTATCTCTCGGCCATCTCGCCCACGCGGTTGCCCTATATGAGTACAGCCATTCGCGTTGTGGTTGGGATTGCTCTGGTGATTGGTTTCCTTGTGATCTTCCAGTCGATGTATACCGCGGTGATGGAGCGGACGCGCGAGATCGGCATTCTAAAATCACTAGGTGCTTCGCGGACATATATTGTTTCTCTGGTACTTCGGGAAGCTGCCTTGATCGCTGTACTGGGGATCGTGCTTGGAGTTGCGGCCAGCTATACCTTGAGTGCCGCGCTTACTGCCCGCTTTCCAACGTTGGACTTTGATATCAATCTGCCCTGGGTATGGAAGGCGGTCGTGATCGCCTTTGTCGGTGCGTTGCTGGGTGCTCTTTACCCGGCATACAAAGCGGCCGGCAAAGACCCGATCGACGCTCTGGCCTATGAATAAGCGGACCTCTGTGTAGAGAGGTTTTGCATCTTAGAACTCAGTAAGGACACCAGGCGTAGTGTGTTTTGTGGTGCAGATTGAATTGATTCCCAGGGTCTCCGCATAAATGACGTCATCGTTAGGCTCCAGTGAACCGAGGCTTCGGACAGCCGCCGTGCGGTGGGCAGAGATCTTCCTGCTCGTCGTCGCAGGAGTGTTTCTGGCGCTTCACGCCGTTCACCTTCGTGCTGATTTTCCCAATCACTCTCCGTGGATGGACTGGGCGAAGTACACCGACGAGGGCTGGTACGGGGATGCGGCGATCCGGCACTTTCAACGCGGCGACTGGTATGTGCCTGGAGACTTCAATCCCGCGGCGGCGTTGCCGGTATGGCCTGTGGTGGAGTCGGGAGTGTTTCGATTCACCGGTGTCGGGGTTGAGCCGGCGCGAGCTCTGACGGTCGGTATTTTTGCGTTGATTCTGATGAGTGTCTACTTCCTCATCCGGCGCTGGCAGAGGATCTTCGATCCCTCCCGGCAACCGCATCTGGCTCCCGCGCTGGCGGTGCTGCTGCTGGCGGTCAGTCCGTTCTGTTACGTCTTCAGCCGGATGGCGATTCTGGAGCCGATGCTGATTCTGCTGACGCTGCTGGCTCTGATTGCGGCCTCGTATCTTCCGGAGAAGAGCAACGGTAAAGGGGAAGGATGGAGCGCCCGCGCTGGAGCTCTTCTTCCGGTTGTTGCCCTTGGACTTCTTCTGCCTTTGATGGTGTTGACCAAAACGACGGCGATCTTCCTGCTGCCTGCGGTCGGTTGGATCGTTTTCGCGCGGTCCGGTTATTCGTGGAAGCAGACGCTGCGATCGGGCATTCCAGTAGTGGCGATTGCTCTCTCCTGCTGGATCGCTTACTACGCTGTGGTGGTGAAGCCGTATTTTCTGGACGACTACCGTTATCTGTTCAGCGCCAACTCTTACACCGGAATGACCCTGAGTAACGCGTGGGAGGTTGTGTACGAGGCGTTTGAGGATGGCATGTGGGCGGGAGCGATCCTCTATCCGCTGGCTTTGGGGGCGATGGCGGTTGCTCTGCTGATGCGTCCGAGAGTTTTGCGTAATCCGCTGATTCCCGCGACGATTCTGTGGATCAGCGGCTACATGGTTTTTATTTCGTATCACTACAATCTGCAGCCGCGATATTACCTGGTGACGGTGGTTCCCCTGACGCTGGTGGCGGTGCTGGTGTGCGAAGATCTGTGGCGCAGGCGAGGTTCGGCGTCGCCGTTGTTCTCTACGCTGGGAGTTGCTGGAGCCATAACGCTGGCGGCGATGGTGGTGACGGATGCCCGGCAGACGCTCGATTATGTTCGTCACCCGGAGTACACCTTTGCGAATGCGGCGGATCGCATTCGTCAGATTGTGAACTCAGACAAAGAGCACAACCGGCTGGTGCTCTCGATCAGCGGGTCGGACCTGTCGCTGATGACGGGGTTGCCTTCGATCTGCGACGACTTTGGCACGATGGAACTCGAAGATAGGGTGAAGGTCTATCATCCGGGCTGGTACGTCGCCTGGAATCAGGTGGATGACGACAAGATGGATGCCCTGACCCCGGCCTACCGGCTGCATCGGGTAGCGTCGTTTCCGGTGATGGACGATCCGGATCGAAATCTTTTGATCCTTTAACGGTTGGACCCTGTGGAGGCTGTTCCTTCCGGCCCGAGACGGCAGGTGCATCGTCTGCCGCAGGTTCTTCGTGCAGGATTCGGCCATCCGTCCGGTCAGAATCCGCTGCAGCAGCTGCAACCGTAGTGAAGGCGATCGATTTAGAAGACAATCTGCTGCATCCATGCCTGTGCCGGATGCATCCATGCACTAGGATAGAGTTCGGAATTACTTGGAAGAAAAGGAGTTTTCGGGGATTTGTTTTCCCGGAACAGAGAGAGCAGAGCTGTTTTCTGCGCCTTTCCTCGCAGGTTGGTGGAGGCGGAGAGAGGGTAATGTATTCTCTGACTATCAGCTATCTGTCTTGTGGGTAAGAAGTAAAGCCGGTCTGAAGGAACGGCGCCGGGAATCGATCTTGAAGGAGAGCTATGCCGAGTCAGCAGGAGGTCAGATGGTCACAGTTGAAGGTAGGCCTTATTGTCCTGATTGCGGCGGTGATTCTGGTAACCCTCCTGTTTCTGATGACCAGCTCGGCCGGGCTGGGGATCTTTTCGCACAAGCTGACCATTACCACCTATTTTGAGAACTCCGCCGGACTGAAGCCGGGCGCAGCCGTTAACCTGCAGGGCGTCACCGTCGGCACGGTGAAGACTGTCACCGTGGTGGCCACGCCGGACCGGAAGCTGACTCCGGTGAAGGTGGTCATGAAGCTGAATGAGAAGTTTTCGGACGAGCTGAAGAAGGATTCGAAGGCCTCGCTGACGACGGTTGGCGTACTGGGCGACACCGTGGTGGATATCAACAGCCAGTTTGCTGTGGGGCCTCCGCTGCAGGATGGCGATGAGCTGAAGACGCTGGAGACGCCGAGCCTGACCGACGTGGTGAAGGCCAGCCAGGGAACGATCGAGAGCCTCAACGTGATTCTGGCGAAGATGAATACGATCGTCGACAATCTGCAGTCGGGTAAGGGGTCGATCGGGCAGCTGATCAATAGTCCGGATCTGTACAACAAGCTGAACGGCACTGTGGACGAGCTGCATAAACTGACGGTGAATCTGAACCATGGCAAGGGCACCATCGGCAAGCTGATCAGCGATGAATCGTTCTACAACCGTCTGAACGATACGACTGCGAAGCTGGACCATATTGCGACCGAGCTGGACAACGGTCATGGCACGGCGGGCAAGCTGCTGAAGGATCCGCAGCTGTACGACAATCTGAACTCGACGCTGAAGCATGCGAATTCGTTGATGGCGGAGGCGGATGCTGGCCGGGGCGGTGTGGGGCTGCTGCTGAAGGACGAGAAGTTCCGCCAGCAGCTTGACGATACCTTTACGCAGATCAATCACCTGGTGACGGGCATCAATCAGGGCCACGGAACGCTAGGCAAGCTGGCTACGGAAGATACGTTGCACACCAATATGAACAACCTTCTGACCAACAGCTCCGACCTGGTGACGGCAATCCGGCAGAATCCGAAGAAGTATCTGACGATTCATCTGAAGATCTTCTAAAGATCGAGATCGGCCACGGAACGGCTTGCTCGATTGGATTTTCTCTTTCGTGATCGATCTCTTTCCGTCACAAAAACGGGAGATTTCTCCTGGTCCTCTTCCGCTTCGTAATGCAATGCGACGTGCGGATCCTGCATGAATGCATAGGTTTCCGCAACGCGACCCGCTTTGGCGAGGCCTCTTTTCTTTGATCTGGCGCCGGAGTAGTGTGAAATTACTTGCGATAGAAAACTGTCAGTTTTTTGAGGAGTGCCATGAAGGTTACGCCGGTAAAGTTTGCTCTATCTGCCCTGATGTTGATGGCTTGTGCCGCTTCGGGAATGGCAGAGGATATGTCGGGCCCAAAGTCTGCGCCGAAGAAGCCTGTGATCTTCGATCTTTCCGCGATCGATACCACGGCGAATCCATGCGAGGACTTTTATCAGTACGCCTGCGGCAACTGGAGAAAGAACAATCCGATTCCTGCGGACCAGACGCGTTGGGGAAGATTCAACGAGCTGGGCGAATATAGCAACTATCTGCTGTACACGGAACTGAAGGCCGCAGCGGATTCGCCCAAAACTCCGTTGCAGAAGAAGTACGGCGACTACTTTGCGGCGTGCATGAACTCCGACCTCGCGGACCGTTTGGGTGCCAAACCCATTCAGCCGATTCTGGAGACGATCAACACGTGGAACGATCGCAAGAAGCTGGCGACGCTGTTTGGCGAGACGGAGAACAGATACTCGATCGGCTATCTCTTCGGCTTCGGTTCGGACCAGGATCAGAAGGACTCCAGCAAACAGATCGGCGAGGTGGATCAGGCGGGGCTGGGACTTCCGGACCGGGACTACTACCTGAATCAGGATGAGAGGTCGAAGGCGCTTCGCGCTCAGTATGAGGAACACGTGAAGAAGATGTTCGTGCTTCTTGGCGATGCACCGGAGAAGGCAGCGACCGAAGCGCAGAACGTTCTCAAGATCGAGACTGCGCTGGCCGAAGGATCGATGTCGCGTGTGGACCGCCGCACTCCGGCGAATGTGTATCACGTGATGACGATTGCCGAGTTGCAGTCGCTGACCCCGGAGTTCGACTGGAAGGTTTATCTCGCCGCGAAGAAGCAGAGCGATTTGAAGACGGTGAATGTGGCTTCGCCGGGATTCTTCAAGGCGATGAATCAGCAGATTGCGACGGCAGATATGGATGCTCTCAAGAGCTATCTGCGCTGGCACACGGTGCACCAATATGCTCCCAACCTGAGCGATGCCTTTGTGCAGGAGAACTTCCACTTCTATGCAGCAACGCTGGCGGGACAGAAGGAGCTTTCGCCGCGCTGGAAGCGTTGCACGGCTTCGACCGATCGCGCGCTGGGAGAGGCCGTGGGACAGGACTGGGTCGCGAAGAACTTTCCTCCGTCGGCGAAGGAGAATACCGAGAAGCTGGTGAAGGCGCTAGAGGCGGCGCTTGCAGAGGACATCCGTCATCTGGACTGGATGAGCGATGCGACGAAGGCCGAGGCGGAAAAGAAGCTGGACGCCTTCCGGCAGAAGATCGGATATCCGGAGAAGTGGCGCGATTATTCTTCGGTGAAGATCGAGCGGGACAATGCCGTGGGGAATGCGCAGCAGGTGGCGGCGTACAACGACCGGCGCGATCTGGCCAAGATCGGCAACCCTGTCGATGAGAAAGAGTGGGACATGACTCCGCCGACGGTGAACGCGTACTACAACCCGGCGATGAACGACATCAACTTTCCCGCAGGAATTCTGCAGCCTCCGTTTTATGACTTCAAGGCGGATCCGGCAGTGAACTTCGGTGGAATCGGCGTGGTGATTGGCCACGAGATGACGCACGGCTTCGACGATCAGGGCAGCCAGTACGATCTGAAGGGCAATGTGCGCAGCTGGTGGACTCCCGAGGACAAGAAGGAGTTCGGCGAACGGACCTCGTGCGAGGTGAAGGAGTACAGCGGCTTTGAGGTGGCTCCGGGACAGAACCTGAATGGCAAGCTGACCCTAGGCGAGAACACTGCCGACAACGGCGGACTACGCATCGCCTTTCAGGCGTTGATGAAGACGCTTGCGGAAGAGAATGCCTCGACGACGGCCAAGATGGATGGCTACACGCCGGAGCAGCGATTCTTCCTGGGCTTCGGTCAGGTGTGGTGCGAAAACACGACAGAGCAGGCGGCACGGCTGCGGGCGAAGACGGATCCGCATTCTTCCGGCCGCTGGCGCGTGAACGGGAGCGTGCAGAACTTCGAAAAGTTCGGCGAAGCCTTTGGCTGTAAGGTGGGCCAGCCGATGATGCCGGCCAACGCCTGCCGCGTCTGGTAACGGAGTGTTAATGGGGGAAGCAAGGGCCCGGGTTTTGGTTCCGGGCCTTTTCCTTCTCTCAAAGATTGAGATAAAAGATGTTGGCGGACCGATTCCCATCCCTCGAAGGTGGCACAAACTCGCCTCACCTTCTACAATGACGACAGGAATTTATCCCTAAAGAAGTTGCTCGCACGAGGCCGCGTCAGAGGAAGCCGACGCCAGCGAGGATTAAGGAAGCGCATGAAGTTGAGCAGGGGTGGCCGGTTTTCTCTGGCCTTGGTAGTGTCCGTTGCATTAGGTCTGGGCCTAACAGCGTGTGGAAGTGCCACTGTAGCGTACATGTGGGTGCTGGGCACGCAGTACAACCAGATCGCCGGGTTCAAAGTCGATAACTACTCAGGCAATCTTAAGGCGGTCGTGGGTTCGCCTTTCAGCTCCAACGGCACCAATCCCACCTCGATTGCCGTCAAGCCCGGCGGCCGATATGTTTACGTCGTCAACAAGGGCGTGCCGGCTTCCGGAACCAATGCGGGAACCCCGGGCAACATCGCTTTGTTCAGCGTAGGTGGCGACGGTACTCTAACCTTCCAGCAGTCCTACACGAGTCGCGGAAATACGCCGGTATGGGATACGGTGAGCAGCGACGGAAGCTTCCTTTACGTTCTCGATTCGCAGTATCCCGATACACCGGAGTTTCCTAATCCGAATCATCTCGGATCGATCACGGTCTTTGCCATCGACCAGAACACGGGTCGTCTTCAGCTGGTTCCCAATCAGCAGGTGAAGGACAGCAACCAGACTCAGCTGACCTTCTTCCCCGTGGGCCTGGCTCCGACCATGATGCGCGTCTCGGGCTCCTGCCTGTTTACGATCGACACCGGCGACCAGACTGTCTACCCCTATTCGGTGGGTGCGAACGGACAGCTGACGCCCACGACGACCGGAACGATCAATACGGGAGGCGGCAATATCACCTCGATCAACACCGGACTCAACTACGTCTGGTTGACCGACGCTGGTGCGACAGCCGACAGCCCCGGCGGCCGCATTCTGCCGTACACGGTTGGCACGGGATCTTCTGCCTGCTCATTGAATGTTCTGACGGGTGGCCCGGTGAACAATCTTCCGCTGACCGCGAATCCTGTCTACTCGATGATGGACAACAAGGGTAAGACGCTGTACGTGCTGAACCGCTCTTCGCTGGATCCCAATCACAACACCAGCACCATCTCAGCCTTCACGATCGATGGGACGACCGGCAAGCTGTTCCCGCTGGGAACCGGTGGCGGTGGAACCGCATTGCCGGGTAATCCCTACCCCATAGGATCAGGCCCTGTCTGCATGGTGGAAGATCCGACCAACCAGTGGGCGTATACCTCGAACAACATCGATGCAACGATTAGCGGAAAACGTGTGGACTCCAACTCTGGCGAGTTGCGAGACCTTCCACGAAATTCCACGTTCCCAACGGTCGGTCAGCCAACCTGCATGGCCATCAGTCCCGCCGTCAACTAGCCGATTTCGGCTCATAGAATCCCTCCGGACCTCTTGTTATAGGGGTCCGGAGAACGAAAAAATCGGTTCGCTTGACGCAGGAACCGCGTGGTATTGGAGCAAGAGAAGCGCATGAGGTTGAAGATGATGGGCCGCGGAGCGATAGCCTCGATTGTGTCCTTGGCAATAGGGCTTGGGCTAACGGCGTGCGGCCGCGACTATACGGTCGGTTACATCTACACCACGACCGCTTCGGGAACCGCGGGTCTGATTAACGGGTATAAGATCGACTACCAGCAGGGTTACCTGCGCCAGCTCGCCAACTCTCCTCTGCCTTCGGGTGGAAAGAATCCCATTACGGTGGTGGCTTCTCCGGACCATCTGAGTATCTACGTGGTTCACCGTGACGACTCCAACGTCGTTCACTTCCTGATCGGAACCGACGGTAAGCTTTATCCGCAGAAGACATACAACATTACGGGAAGCTTTGCCACGGATGCCTCGATCGACGCGGCCGGCAAGTTTCTCTATGTCACCTACACCTACCAGAACAGCATCGTCGATGGTAAGCCGGAGCAGCTGTACACACCGGCGAATCCAGGCCCTGGAGGCGTGTCGATCTTTCCCATCAACTCTGATGGAACTTTGAATAATCCGGTCGACTTCCATCTTGGCCGTAGCCCGGTCAAGATCTCGGCGACGAACCCGAATCACTTTGTGTATGTGGTCTCGCAGGACACGGAGACAGCGCAGAATCTCTTCGGCTTTGCTCAGGATCCGAACAGCGGCAATCTGACGCCGCTTCCGGGCGTGACGATTAATCCGGGTAACGTTCCCTCGGTTGGATTTCAGACTGGATCCACTCCCTCAGGAGTTCTCTCCGACAGCTCGGGAGGCCATCTTTACGTGACGGATCAGGCCTCGAATTCGGTACTGGGATATGCCATTCCTTCGAGCGGAGTTCCAAGCCTGATTGGCTCGGCGACGACGGACACGACTCCCGCAGGAATGACCCTCGATGCCAGCGGCAAGTATCTTTACGTGGCGAACATTGGCGGCGGCACAATCAGCGGTTACACGCTCGGCGCCAGCGGCCAGCCGATCCGGTCCAGTGTTGCCGGAAGCGTTCAAGCCGGAACAGGACCGACCTGCCTCGCGTTTATCGGCGCTCCCAGCTCAGGCGATCCGACACATGCCATTTATCTGTACGCATCCAACTCTCTGAGCAGCAATGTCTCGGGTTTGCAGATGGATGCCACGGATGGAAGTCTCCGGCAGGTTCAGAACACGCCGTTCAGTGCCAATACGTTGCCCTCCTGCCTGGTGGCAGTGCCTATCGTTCCCGGGCGTTGAGTTCGCACGGGCGTGAAGTTTTAGAATGGATTGAAGGCGGCTCGAGCCGCCGGATGAAGGAAGAGGATGAGTTTGACAGGAAAGATCTTCGAATCGAAGACGAAGAAGACCGCTAACCCGGCTTCCACAAGGGCCTCGATGGTTTCGCGGATCGCTTCGGCGGTGTTGCTGACCGGAGCACTCGGCTTGACCGCCTGCACCCGTGACTACACCGTAGCGTATCTGTATGCCACAGCGGCGAATGCCGGGATTAACGAGTATGCGGTGGATTACAGGTCCGGTGCCCTGGTTCCGATTGCAGGCTCGCCTGTTGCCGCCGGAAATAATCCGGTCAAAATTATCGCCACGTCGAATAGCCTCAACGTCTATGTGCTGAATCAGGGAGATTCCACGGTTCAGCTGTTTTCGATCGATGACGAGACTGGAAAGTTGACTGCGAAGGGAAGCCCCTATCCAACTGGGTCGCGTCCCACTGCGATGGCACTGGATGCCACGAACAAGTTTCTCTACGTCACCTTTACCTACCAAGCGGGTTACTCCGACGCGAATCCCGGGCCCGGTGGAGTGGACATCTTTCCGGTCAGCTCGGACGCTACTCTCGGAAGCCCGTCCGTACAGGTAGTCGGAAACAATCCGACCGGCGTAGCGACGACGAACTTCAACAACTTTGTCTACGTGACCGACGCGGAGCCTGGCACGAGCACTGCAGCGCCGACGGGTTACATTCTTGCTTTTTCTCAAAACACCACCTCCGGTGCTCTGAGTCCGGTAGGCAAAACGACGATCTCAACCGATACGAGTGGAAAGACGGTGGCCGTCGGTTACGGTGCAGGCACGAATCCTAGTGCCATTGCGGTTGATCCAACGACGCGTTTCATCTATGTTACGGATCGTTCCACCAACCAGCTTTATGGAAACATCGTGCTCTCCGGCGGTCTTCTGCAGCCGATGCAGAACTCTCCCTTTGCCACTGGCCTGCTTCCGGTGGACGTGAAGGTCGATCCGCGCGGCAAGTATGTCTATGTTGCCAACTTCAACGACAACACGCTTAGCGCCTATGCGATCGATCCTCATACGGGAGCACCGGTGGGTTCAGTCGGTTCAGGTGCTGTCAAGGTGGGAACGGGACCAACCTGCATAAGCATCGAGCCGGCATTGGGCATCTATCTGTACAGCTCAAACAATCTCGACAATACGACCACTGGCCAGAAGCTGGATTCGCACACCGGGGCTCTGCAGAACGTACAGAATACGCCCTTCCCCGCTGCAGGAACGCCAACCTGCCTCGTGGCTGTCGCAAATGGATCGCACGCGACCCAGGTGGTCAATCCATAAAGCAAAAAACAGAATGCCCAAGAGCCTCGCTTCGGCGAGGCTCTTTTATTTCAGGCCACTTTGCGCGTGGACGGAGGAAAGCGATTGAGAATGGCGCGGCGAAGGGGATTCTCGATGAAGCGATAGAGGAAGATCGACATGCCGACAAGCGCAACGTAAGAGATCCACGGATCGAAGGCGGCAATATGAAGCCGCTCGGGAAGATGGTAGTTGTGGATGAGCACGTAGGCGTTGAAGTGGAGAAGGTAGAGGCAGTAGCTGCTTTCGCCGATCAAAAGTAAAGGTCCCCACGAGAAGATCTTCGAGATGGCATGTTGTCCGCTGAGCCCAAAGACCAGCATGGAGAACAGAGGCAGCAGAATGCCGCTGTGAAGCATGAGGTAAGGAACCTGCTCTGAGGCGAAGTAGAAGAAGAGTCCCAGCCCGAGGAGAGCTAGCGCGGCGATGATCATTCGCTGCCCTTCAGTGATTTTGGTGTTCAGCTGCAGGCGGGAGAGAGCGATGCCGGAGAGGAACGTGGGGGCATAGGGAATCGGCGTGTACTTCAGGAAGCGTACGAATGTGGTCGAGGTGTAGCGATCGACCGGACCGCTCAGATGGTCGGGATTCAAATGAAGGTAGAGAATTGCGGGGAGCAGGTCGATGACCCACAGAACAAGCATGGTTAGAATCAGGCGCGAAGGCTTGCGTGGCCAGGGTAGCCGTATGAGCCAGGGGAAGGCGGCGTAGAAGGCCATCTCGCAGGAGAGCGTCCAGGCGACGGTGTTCCAGTACGTGGCGAGCGACGGGCTCCAGCCCTGCAAGAGCAGCGGTGTCAGCACGAGGCCTTGCCAGAACTCCGTGGCGGAGCGCGCGTGCCACTCGAGCTCGAGCATGGGGAAGGAGAGCAGGAGGACGAGCAGATAGATGGGATAGAGGCGGGAGAAGCGCGCCATCCAGAAGTCGCGCTTGACGAGATTCCTGCCGCGGTCGAAGTAGTTGTACGAGAGGATGAAGCCGGAGATCAGAAAGAAGACGTTGACGAAGACGAAACCGTGTTCGACGAAGGGGCGAACGGGCCCGAGATAGGGCGGCGTGAAGTGAAACAGGACGATGTTGAAGGCAAGCAGGGTCCGAATGCCTGTAAGAGCGGGCAGGGGAGGTTTGCGAGCCGGCTTGACCAGCGGTGTGGTTGCGGTGGAGGCCAAAATTACGATTTCCTGTTTCGTTTGAACACGCTTCCGCGATATTGGATGCGGGGCGGCGGCTTCAGGCGGTGACGAGAGAGCCGATCTTTTCTCCTGAGACGACTTTGACGATGTTGCCCTGTTCGCGCATGCTGAAGACCATCATCGGCATGTTGTTGTCGCGGCAGAGCGAGACGGCGGTCGTATCCATCACTCCCAGGTTGAGGCGAAGAATGTCGTTGTACGTAATCTGCTCGAAGCGTTCGGCGTCAGGCACCTTCTTGGGGTCGGCGCTGTAGATGCCGTCGACGGAGGTGGCTTTGAGCAGGATGTCGGCTTTGATCTCCATCGCGCGCAGGGCGGCAGCGGTGTCGGTGGAGAAGTAGGGGTTTCCGGTTCCGGCAGCGAAGATGACGATGCGGCCTTTTTCGAAGTGGCGGATGGCGCGGCGGCGAATGTAGGGCTCGGAGACCTGATGCATCTCGATGGCGCTCATCACACGGCAGAAGAGGTTGCGTTTCTCGATGGCATCCTGCAGGGCGATGGCATTGATCACTGTCGAGAGCATGCCCATGTGGTCCGCTGCGACGCGGTCCATGTCGATGGCCTGCTGGGCAACTCCGCGAAAGAAGTTTCCTCCTCCAACGACGATTCCGACCTGGCAGCCGAGGGCGTGAACAGCTGCAATCTCTTCGGCTACTTTGTGGATAAAGACTGCGTCGATTCCAAAACCGCGGCCGGCGGCCAGGGCTTCTCCTGAGAGCTTGAGGAGGACTCTTTTGTACATACAGGTCCTAGTATCGCATGCAGGAACAGTTCTCTACGGGAACCGGTCGCGAAACGAAAGAGAATCGCGTTTGTGAATTTTTGTAGATCCGTTCTGCAAGAAGAGAGTGGCCTACCCCTCCCTGATTTTTTGTGCAAAATCTTCCATTCAAAGATGTTAGGTCCGGACCAACTAAAGAAGACCCAGACGGCGCGGAGATCCGGCTGGAAAGCTTCGTTCTTATTTCTCCTGTCTCTATTGTAGAGAGGATGGGGGAGCGAATCGGCAGATGCAAATTGCTGAAAGCTGGCAGCTTAGAATGGTTTCGGGCTTGACAAGCTTTTCTCGCCGGACGCGCCAATCAAGGGGATGGAATTGTCTGGAAGGATGAATGAACGGGAGCATCTTCGATGAACTATGAGGTTGTGATTGCCGGTGCGGGACCCGTGGGGTTGTTTCTTGCCTGTGAGCTTCGACTGGCGGGTGTCTCGGTGCTGTTGCTGGAGAAGCTGGAGGAGACTCGCACTCCGCTGAAGACGAATTTCATGGGCGCTCGAGGCATGAACCTTCCTTCGGTAGAGGCCTTTTATCGCAGGGGAATGCTGGAGGCCGTTAAAGAAGTGGCCCTGGGGTGGATGGACCCGAAGCTTGAGAATGGCGTGGCGATGAGGCTTCGGGATGGAGCGACTTCGCCCATGCCTCCGAGGTTCGCTGGGCACTTCGCGGGGATTCTGCTGGACGGCAACAAGATCGAGTTTGGCAACGACCACTACCGTCTGCCGGGGCCTTCGGCCGGAGGTGGCATGGTGAGCCTGGCAGGCGTTGAAGGGGTGTTGACCGAGAGAGCTGAGAAGCTGGGCGTCGTTCTGCGGCTGGGTGCGGAGGTAACAGACTTTACGCAGGGTGAAGAAGGGGTGGAGGTGCGTCTCGGCGATGAGACGATTCGCACGCAGTGGCTGGTGGGTTGCGACGGCGGCCGCAGTACGGTGCGCAAGCGCGCAGGATTCGAGTTTGTGGGCACCGATCCGGAGTTGATGGGCTATCTTGCAATGGTCGATCTTGCCGATCCTGAAAAGTTGAAGCCGGGCTTCAACCTGACCGATCGAGGGATGTATGTGAATGGGCCAGCGCCGGGGAGGATTGGCGTAACGGAGTTCGACAGCGGAGTCGATCGCGATGCGCCGATCACGCTTGAGGCGATGCAGGAGCGCCTGCGCCGCGTCTCCGGAACGGATGTGACTTTGACGGCCCTCCATCTGGCGACGCGCTATACCGACAACGCAAGGCAGGCGACGACGTACCGGAGTGGCAGAGTGCTGCTGGCCGGGGATGCCGCGCATGTACATTCGCCGCTCGGAGGCCAGGGAATGAACCTTGGAATCGGCGATGCGATGAACCTGGGATGGAAGCTGGCAGCGACGATTCAAGGCTGGGCTCCTGACGACCTGCTGGATAGCTACACCACGGAGCGCCACCCGATCGGAGCATGGGTGCTGGACTGGACAAGAGCGCAGGTGGCCATTATGCGTCCGGGGCCACACGGGCATGCCATCCGGAAGGTGGTGCGGGATCTGATCGATACGCGCGATGGTGCGACCTACTTTGGGCTAAAGGTCGCGGGTGTTTGGCAGAAGTACGACCTGCCGGGAGACCACGCGCTGATTGGCCGCAGTGCGCCCGATCTGGAGCTTGAAGACGGCACGCGCATGGGAGAGCTGCTGCACGATGGCAAGGCGGTATTGCTCGATCTTGGGGAGAGCGAGGATCTGGCGAGATCGGTCGAGACGTGGAAGGGAAGAGTGCGGTATGTTCGTGCCCGCGCCAAGAACGATCTTGGGCTGCGCGCTTTCGTGGTGAGGCCGGATGGCTACGTTGTGTGGGCCACCGAGGGACAGCCGGACGCCGGGGAGGCTCGGAAGGTGATGGCGAAATGGTTCGGGAGAGGATAAGGCAGCCGTAACGGTGTGCCCATACCTCCGCGGCTCTGATTTGCGGCCGGGATGAGGGCGCGGATTGGCTCGCGATTCGTCGAAGACAATCGCGGAGTTTAGCGACAGCCGATTAAGACTGGGAGCACTCCGAGCATGCGCCGTGGTGATTGGTGCGGCGCGAAAACAGAGCGGTCAGTGCTGCCGTTGCGATACCGCCGAGAACCTGGGGACGGCTCTGGCTGCAGGATCTGCAGGAGGCGTGAAGAAAAGACCAGTGACGCCTGCAGAAATGCCCTTTGCATACAGGACACTCTCGGGTGTACGCCGCAGATTTTTTGTCGATTCGAGAGGTTTGGGACGACCCCATCGAGGGCCATAACGCCGAATCCTGATGGAGGGAGGGTCTGGTTCTTGCAGTGTGGCTCATGGTTCGACCCACTTTCCTGCCCAAGGCAATAAGATCAAAGGGCCGTATGGCCCAAAGCACTACAGGCGGAGTTATACAAAATCGCGGATCGGTTGTCGATAAGATTTATTTTGCATAGACGCGAAAGTGAACTTCGATTCCCGTGGCTCAGCCTTTGCTCTTCCGGCTGGCGATCCAGCGGCGCACGGCGTAAGTGCCATAGGCAATCTGAGCGACCCACACGACGCAGTAGATCAGAACAAGATTGCGATGGCCCAGAGGGGTATCGATCGCCGGGTCGTACGGGATCCATGGACTAAACATTCGAGGTCTCCTTTACCGGTAAGCCTTCGGTGAGGTTCATCGCTTCCTGTTGTTGGCGCAGCTGGCTCTGGGACTCGGCGAGGTAGCGAATCGTAACAATCAGGATTCCCCAGGCGACCCAGGCGGCCACATTCCAGAGAGTGGGCCGAAGAATACTGGCAGCGACGCCGGAGTTCTCTCCGCCGCCGAAGACAGGTGCCGGATGCTGCGTTCGCCACCATGTGGTGGACATGTAGACGATGGGCATATCCACGAAGCCGAAGATGGCGAGCACGGCGCAGATGGTCGCGCGGGATGGGCCGGAGGTGAGGTGACGCGTCATGAGGTAGGCCACATAGATGAGGGCCAGCATCAGTGTCGTGGTCAACCGCGCATCCCAGGTCCACCAGATGCCCCATTCTTCGCGTCCCCAGAGGGAGCCGGTGACCATGCCGAGGGTGCAGTAGAGAACTCCCATCTCCGCCGTCGCCAGAGCCAGGGCATCGGCTTTGATGGCAGCCAGCGAATTGCGGTTGCGGAGCGCAAGGTAGGCGATGGAGGCGAGAAGGTTCAAAGGCAGAAAGATGCCTGCGCCGATCCAGTTGGGGAAGTGATAGTAGAAGGCCCGAATCATGTTGCCCTGCTGGGCGTCGGGAGGCGAGTCCTGGAGTGCAACGTACAGACCGTAGGCCAGCAGGCACAGGGTGATGACGAACCATGTGCCCAGAAGCGGCTTGCCCAGCTTCTTCATGTCAGAGAGTTTCCCTTCGGAATGGAGCGAGATGCTGCTTTGCCATAGTATTTGCTCGCGAGGGCAAAAGGAAACCCATCAGGGATGATGGAACCAGACGTACTGCCAGCCACCGGAGACGGTATTGAACTTTTGTCCGATCGTGCCGCTTACTCCCGAGCTGTAGCTCACTTTGAAGGAGTGTCCTTTGGCGATGGGAACGGACAGGGTTGCTCCGATGCGGCTGTTGGCCTGTCTTTCGGAGGGAGTGCCACCGTTGACGGCGGAGGCTCCGCCACCGTACCAGGTGGCGTCGAAGGCTGCCCAGAGGCTGCGGCGGATGGTGTAGCTGACGTGCGCTTGAATCGTCGTGATCGAGTTTTGCGAGCGGCTGGAGTGGCCGGTATAGAAGCTCTGGTTGGAGGTAAAGAGCCAGATTCCGGCGTAGAGGTCGAGATCGAGCCTTTTGACGGGATAAGAGACTCCGACCTCCGGCTTGAAGGACCAGCGATTGGTTCCGAGATTAATGAGTTTCGTGTTGTCGTACTGACCAGATGGGGAGGTGAAGTAAAGACTGGTTCCGATGATCATCTGGCGATGCGTGCGGCGGGCGAATTCAGCTGGGGTCATCGCAGGGCTGCCGCGAAGGTTGATCGACACGCGGGTCTTTATGTCGGCGAGCCCGGAGCGATAGACGCTGCCTCGCTGCTCCCCAACTTCGCCAGAGACGTTGCCCCAGGCGTAAGGGAAGGCCGTGGTGAAGAGTGCTTGTTTGCCGAAGACACCGAAGGTCCGTCCGATTCCCAGGACAGGCGAGTAGAGGGTGGCTCTTGCATTCGTGATGGGAAGAGTGGGATCGAAGGCGATGTCTCCACTGGACCGGGCGAATGCGACTCCAACGAAGTTGGTGCCGATGGGCGAGGCGGAGTAGGCGCGAGGCTCGAGGTCCTGCGCGGCAGCGGTGAGAGCTGAGGCGAGCAGCGTCCACGCTATGAGCACCAAATGCATGGGAACAGGCGCATACATAGGGTGAGTCATGTTCGCACAACGACGACGGAAGTGATATCGGGGATTTTTAAAAAGAAGAGCCCGGGCAGAGGCCCGGGCTTTTCGTGTGGAAGTGAGGTTGAGCTTACGACGCGGCCTCTTCCGATGCCGTGGAGGCGGAGGTGGTGGCGACGGTCCAGTTGGGGTCGCCGACCTTGAAGCGGGCGAAGCGGCGGACCGAGATGTTCTCGCCGAGCTTGGCGACGCGGGCCGAGATGATCTGCGAGATGGCCTGGCCCTGGTCTTTGATGAACGGCTGGTCGAGCAGGCAGACCTCCTCGTAGAACTTGCTCATCTTGCCCTCGAGCATCTTCTCGATGATGTTGGCGGGCTTGCCGGAGGCGGCAGCCTGGGCGCGATAGATCTCCTTCTCGCGCTCGATGTCCTCGGCGGTGACGTCTTCACGGCGAACGTAGCGCGGATCGGCGGCAGCGATGTGCATGGCGATATCGCGGAGCAGCTCCTGGAAGTCAGGGGTGCGGGCGACGAAGTCGGACTCGCAATTGAGCTCGACGAGGACGCCGATCTTGCCGCCGGCGTGGATATAGGTTCCGACCGAGCCTTCGTTGGTGGTACGAGAGGCCTTCTTGGCGGCAGACGCCATGCCACGCTTGCGGAGGACGACGAACGCCTCCTCCATATCGCCCTTGGCCTCCTGCA
>DATJJJ010000007.1:0-4193 GCA_035492215.1 Edaphobacter sp.
GCGCCGGGAAACGGGATATGGAGGCTCGCAAAGAATTCCGTTGCCTGCGGGATGTGATGCAGCCTGCCCCAACCAGATTGGGCGAACTGCCAGCCCCAATAGAGCCGCACCAACAAGAGGAATGGCGATTGCAGGGACGATGCTGCGCGGCGAAACTGCGCGTAGGCGCGAAGGATGCGCTCTCGCATTCTCAGTTGACCCGCTTTCTGGCGGTGCGCCGGACGGCTGCAGTCTTGTGGCGGCAGAACCAGCCCAGTTCAGCCCAGTTCGTAAACCACGCCTGCACTCGCGCGGGGCGCTGGTCTTCAGGAAGCGCCGACGATGTGAAGGCCTGATCCAGGGCCTCGCCTAGGGTGTTTCCCGCGTCGAGCGCTCGCAGCAGCAGGTATTCCTCGCGTTCGAGACGCTTGTAATAGACAGCGTTCTCGTAACGATGCACTCCCAGATAGATGTCGCCACGCTTGAGTGAGGCCGGCAGCCGCCGGGTGCGCGAATGCTTTGCGCTGGTGACAGCGTTGCTGGCCACGCTCTGCGATGCCTGTCGGCGATGTACATCAATTACGAAATCATCGACGGCGTGCGACAAGTGGAGCAGACGCAGATGAGGTTGCAGGGACAACTGTGATTCGCCAGCGAGCTGGCCGAGATCCGCTATGGTAAGCGCTCGCTCCGCAGCATTGTCGAAGGACTCGATGTACGCCCATTCCAGACGCACGACATCGAGAGCCAATTCAAGACGCTTCCCTGCGTACTGCGGATGCTCGCGCAGCCATGTTTCCAGTCGTGAGCCGAGGTTGCGCAGCGTGAACGACTGCGATGGGCAATCCGCAAGATAGGCGCGGGTCAGTCTTTCGAAGGCCGCCTGTCCGACGACTGCAGCGAGCCCTGGGAAGTCCTCCGCGAAGGCCGAGATGATGCGGAACCAATACTGACGGTTGTAAATCTCTAGGCGCTCAAAGGAGGTAAGCCGATCGTTCGGCTTGATGAAGGCGGCAGCTTCCGCCTTCATCGACCGGCCATTCCGCGTTTTCTGCTGCCTGGTGTCGGTGCGGGTCAGCGGCAGCATGACTGCCTCGGCCATCCTGCGTTGCAGCTCGAGCAGCGTCATCGCGTCTCCAGCGGGTGCTCCCTTACAGGCGCCTTATTCAATGCGCCCGGCGGGACGTTCGGAACAGTCGCACGCTTTAGATAACGATTGGCCTTGAGCGCTTCTGCGAGCACCTCGTCGAAAGGTGGAATGTTATCGTCCCACTCCAAAAGGGTCGCCGTCGGGCCGCAGCGCTCGATGGCGCGCTCATAGAGCAACCATACCGGGTCGATGACCGGATGATCATGCGTGTCCAGAATGTATTTGCGATATTTCGAGTGACCCGCGATATGGATCTGCGCCACGCGCCAGCTAGGAACGCTATTCACGTAGGTCAACGGATCGAAGCTGTGGTTCTGCGAGGACACGTAAATGTTGTTGACGTCCAGCAGGATGCCGCAGTCCGCCTCCTCGACGACCTCGTTGAGAAACTCCCACTCGGTCATCTCGCTCTCATGATATTCAGCGTAGCTGCTTACATTTTCGACGACAACGGGAATCTCAAGATAATCCTGCACCTGGCGAATGCGCTTGGCCGTCACTTTCACGGCCTCCCAGGTGTACGGGATCGGCAGCAGATCATGGGTATAGCGGCCATCGACGCTGCCCCAGCAGAGATGGTCGGAGAGCCACGGCGTATTGGTGCGGCGAACCAGCGTCTTCAACCGCTTGAGGTGTTCGCGGCTGAGCGGTTGCGCAGAACCGAAGTACATGGATACTCCGTGCTGCACGACACGGTATTGATCGAGTATCTGATCCAGCACCTGGAGTGGGCGGCCGCCGTCCACCATGTAGTTTTCGGAGATGATCTCGAACCAGTCGACGACCGGCTTCTTTTCAAAGATGTGCTGATAGTGGGGAATCCTCAGGCCGATTCCAACACCGTACTCCGTGAATCCATTGAAACGATTGGCAGGCATCTGTCCGTTCCCGTCAGCGGCACTCGATTCAGATTATGTGCAGGAGACATGATCGATGGAGAAAGTTCGCGAGGGCCCCTTCCACGAGGCGGCCCTCGCGCAGGTGAAACTTATGCATCCGGCATCTTGGAGCCGTCGGTGGCGCAGCCGCCCTTGCCCTTGCAGCTGTTCTTGCCCTTGCAGCCGTTGTCGCTCGACTTGCATCCGCCCTGGCCCTTACAGTCGTTCTTGCCTTTACAGGAATGCTTGCCAGTGTCCTGGAAATTGCTCTTCAGGTGGACAGCGGTGCCAACGTTCGAGTTTGCGCTCACGCTGGTCTGGCCGTTCGACTGTGTGGCCGGCTGGGCGTTGAGGCGGGCCGAGGTGCCACCGAACAAGCCGGTTACAGCTGCAGTCAGAATGAGAGTCTTGACGCTATTGTTCATTGCGAGAAACCTTCCTTATTGAGTTCCTCAGATCGTTCAACCTGAGGGTGGGACCATCCGGATTACGTTGTATACCGCGTTTGCGGATTGCAACTCCTTCACAAAGAACGAAAGCAACCCGCCAGCGCCCGTCGCCTCTTGAGGAGGTCAACAGCCACCAGCACTCGGTTAGAGTCACCGGGCAGAGGGAGGTTACAGCGCAAGAGTAGGCTTTGCATAGGAAATCCTGCATCTTTTGACAGGATCTAGTTGCGCCAGAACCGCTCGGTGGTGGCCTCGTCACGTAATACGTTGCTCTGACAATCCTCCGTCTGGGATTAATCACTTTGGTCCGGCGACGACGGTCTCCGGACGGGCAAGGACCGGACAAGCTTTATCGAGGCAAGGAGGAGAGCAAGTGTCACGACTGCCCAGACACCATAGAGCACATGCACGGTCCAGAGCGGCGCCTGGCCGATGTGGCGCAGCAGTGACGGCAGAAAATTCCACGTCGTAATGTGGGCTGCGTCCCATGAGTCCTGAAACATCGCGAAGGTGTTCAGCCCCCAGGCGGCACGCTTGTGCAGTGCGAATGCCGCAATGTTTTTGAACCGTAGTAAGACCACCCAGGTGGGGTGGCCGAAGGTCTCCATCTGGTAAATTTCGAGCGGAACCCAGAAGGCCAGTGAGGCGCATTGGATCACGACGCTGATTCCGGTGACGGCGAGTCCCAGATACCAGATTGCCCGCGAAAGCACGGTCCGGTATCGCAGCAGGAGTGGGAGAGCGAGCAGCGTCGAGAACTCTACCGCACTTGAAATATAGCGGTCGCCCCAGGCGAAGTCACCGGCCCACCAGTTATATCGCGCATAGAAGACGATGTAGACGGCGAGCATGGCGAGCGTCGCTAGGGCAAAGGCTCGCAGCGCGGGCGTTAACCGCTTCCACAAAAGCGCCGTGAGCAAAAGGGCCAGAGGGAACATCGGATCAAAGAGGAAGATTGTCTTCTCCGGCATGAAGAAGGGACCGAGGATGCCGGAGTGAAGTCCGCCCTCGAACCAGCCGCGGTTGAAAGGAAAATTCGCAGGCAGAGTGGGATCCTGCAGCCGGTATTCGCGCGCGAAATAGTGAACGTAGGTGTTGGTCCAGGAGCCGAAGCGGATGTATTGGTAGATCCGGTCGATCAGCAAAAAGAACGCGTACACGGGCGCCGCGGTCCGCAAATAAGTCCAGAGCTTGGAACGGCCGGATTGGTGTTCCAGACCGCGGCTGCCGGCGCGACGCGAGAACAGCGCAGCGAGCAGGATGAAACAAGCGGCTCCGAAGGCATCGAGCGTTGTCGTAAGGCGCGTCAGCAGGTTGAGGCCAAGCGCGGCAGAGCCCCAGAACAAGGCGCGCCGCTCCCCGGTAGTGAGCCATTTGAATTGCAGTGCGAAGCCCGTGATCGTCAACAGCAGGATGTAGTTGTTCTCCTCCATGTTCTGCGCGTAGTGCAGATGCGTCGTAGCGCAGAGCAACGCGAGAACGCCGGCCACAGACTCGCCTTCAGAAAAGCCGAGCAGGCCCAGGAACCGGAAGGCAGCCAACGCCGTCAGCACATTGACGAGAATGTTCGTGCTGAAGCTGACGATGATGCTGCGAATAGCCGGATCCTCCCCGCTCGCCACGTACTTGCGCCAAATCGGCAGATGCGTGGCCGCGGAGCCAACCAGATCAGCCGGCAGCATCAGAAGCGATTGACCGATCCCATACCAGGCATACAGACGGCCGCCTCGCCCGTGA
>DATJJJ010000008.1:0-3896 GCA_035492215.1 Edaphobacter sp.
CTTCTACTACCATCTCGCGCACGCGATCCTCTCGCTCATCTTCCCCTACGTCAACGTCGCAGCCTCGCTCGCTTATCTCTACTGGCGTCACCGCGACCCCCTCAAAGCGCTCTCTGCAGACGCGCTCGCCGTCGCCTCCGCTGAGGTCACCGTCCTCTACGCCGGACTTTGCCTCGCCACCGGCATGCTCTGGGGCAAGCCCGCATGGGGCATCTGGTGGACTTGGGACGCCCGCCTCACCACCGAGCTCATCCTCTGGCTTCTCTACGTCAGCTATCTTCTGCTTCGCCGCTTCTCCCCCACCGGCCAGACTGGAGTTCTCTCCGCCGTCCTCGCCGTCTTCGCGGCCGTCGATGTTCCCATCGTCTTCATGTCCATCCGCTGGTGGCGCACCCAGCATCCTGCACCCGTCTTCGGTCCTGAAGGCGGCGGCATCGATCCCGCTATGGTGCCAGCAGTCCTCTGGAACCTCGCAGGATGGGCCATGTGGGGAATCTTCATCATCGGCTTCCGCTTTGCTCTTGAGCGTCGCCGTCAGATCGCCGAGCAGGATGCCGCGCTCATCGCCCTCGAAGCCTCCCTCGAGACCCCCCAATAACGGAGACCGCACCGATGACCTGGAAGACCTTCTTCGACTTCTCCACCATGGCGCATCGCCATCTCGTCTTCGTCTATGCAGGAGTCATCGTCATCCAGCTCGGCTACCTTGGCTGGATCGCCCGCAACTGGTCACGCACCGGCAGCCGCTAGTTCACTTCCATCTCTCTAAACATCTATCGTCAGATTGAGGCGAAGCCGAAGAATCCCTGTCTTCTGCCCATCGCGGCACAGATCTAGCAGCACAGATCCCCCACAACCCTTCCACCTGAAATTTAAAAAAATCAACGAAGCTACAACAAACGTAGCTTCGTTGTCCGAGAAGGATTTACAGACGATGCAAGAGCTCCCCATCTGGCAACTCTCGGCATCGAATATGTAGACACTTCGTACGCGAAAAGGTTTCGTCATTCGCAAAAGATTTTTCAACGACCCTCGAAACTTGCGGCCTCACAATACCGACCGATAGACTCGCTCCAGTGCCAAAATCCCACAATCGTCTGCGAGCCTGGTCTCTCGCCCCGCTCTCTCTCGCTCTCCTGTTGCCCCTCGGTTGCCGCAGCAACAGCTTTCCCGACGTCCCCGCCGGATACCGGGAGTTTGCCTATATCACCAACGGCAACTCCAATACCGTCAGCGTTCTCGACCTCGTAAACCTCCGTGCTGACCGCACCCTGCGCGTCGGCGATAATCCCACCGGAATCGCCGCCAACCCCAAACGCAACGAGATCTACGCCGTCAACACTCGCTCCGGAACCGTCACCGTCATCGACGCCTCCAACAACACCGTCGCTGCAACCATCGGTGTCCACCGCCAGCCTTACTTCATCAGCGTCGACGAGGCGGGTGGCCGCGCCTACGTCGCCAACTCCGGCTCCAACTCCGTCAGCATTCTCGACCTCGACCATCGCCGCGAGATCGCCGTTGTCGGCGCAGGCGAACAACCCGGCCTCGCCCGTGTCTCTCCCGACATGCGCTCCGTCGTCGTCTCCAACCGCGGCTCAAACAGCGTCTCCATCTACAGCGCTGTCCCCTATGTCCTCGGTTCAAACACCTCGCATGGCCCCGAGAACTCCGGACCTCCGCTCAAGTTCCGCGCCGCCTTCTCCGGCTGCCCCGGAGCCACCGACGTCTCCATCCTGCCTGACTCCTCCAAGGCCTTCGTAGCCTGCTCAGGCGGCCATCAGCTCATGGTCATCTCGCTCGCCGCAGATCCCGGCTCCTGGGCTGCTCGACAGGATTCCGCCGCTCTCAAAGACCATCTGCTTACCATGCTCGACGTCGGCGTTACCCCCGTCCATCTCGCCCTCAAGCCAGATGGCGGAGAGATCTTCGTCTCTAACTTCGGCTCCGACTCCATCTCCGAGATCGACACCTGGAACAACCAGGTCCTCGGAACCTACATGATCGGCATGAAGCCCGTTCACGGCGTCATCACCCGCGACAACTCCACCCTCTGGGTCGCCGACTTCGGCTCCGACCTCATCAGCGTTTACAGCATCGACGATGGCCGTCTCGTCACCACCGTCCATACCGGTTCCGAACCCGACACCCTCGCCTTCTCCGCCGACGAACACCTTCTCCTCGCCGCCGACGCCCACTCCGGCGACGTCTATGTCATCCGCACCGAAGGCAAACAAGGACCGGCCCTCTTCACCATCCTCCCTGCAGGCTCCTCCCCTAACGCCATCGCCATCAAGGCCATCCACACCGCAAACTAACCAGGATTCAACCCTCGTCTCATTCACTGTTTGCACGCGAAGCATCTGTTCGCTGCAATTTAATTTGCTTTCCTCTTGCTTACCGAGGGGAACTGTGAATATGCTTACTCGGTAACCGAGGGGAGTCCTGAGTGAGTAAACCATCCGATTTCGTGCAAGGGACCTTAGACGTTCTGCTTTTAAAAATCCTTGCTCTGGAGCCGTTGCATGGCTGGGCAATCAGCCAGCGGCTTAAGGCTGTCTCCGGCAACGTACTGCAGGTGAGTGAGGGATCGTTGTATCCCGCACTGCACAAGCTGGAGGTCGGTGGGTGGATCACAGCGGAATGGAAGCCGACCGAGAACAATCGGCGCGCAAAGTTCTACTCACTGACATCTGCTGGGCGCGAGGCGCTCGCAGAGCAGGCCGCGGATTGGGAGCGGTTGTCCAGCGCGGTGTCGCAGGTCTTGCGGCTTGAGGAGGCAAAGGGATGAAAATGTCGCGCTGGTTCTCCAGTCTTCCCCTGCGAATGCGAACGCTGTTTAAGAAGCGTGCCGTGGAGATGGAACTGGATGAAGAACTCCGGTTTCATCTGGAGCAGCAGGTGGATGCCTTCGTGGAACGAGGATATTCACCCGAGACGGCGCGAGCGATGGCAGAGAGAGAAATAGGCAACGTAGAGCGGCAGATGGAGCACTGCCGCGAGGTGCGTGCCTGGCATGCGCTGGAGGTTCTGCGGGCGGATCTTCGTTTCGGCTGGCGTCAGTTGATGAAACGCAAGGTGACGACAGCAGCGGCGGTTCTGTCGCTGGGGCTGGCGATGGGGAGCTGCGTAGCTGCGTTCCGCCTGGTGGATGCATTGTTTCTGCGGCCCTTGCCGATTGCGCATGCGGAACAGTTGTATGTGCTCTCCCGCCAGCTCGTCGATCTGAAGGGAGTCCCGCACAACTCCGACTTCTGGTCCTATCCCGATTTTGTGCGGATGCGGGACGTATCAAAGAAGGATGCGGACCTGATCGCCGTCTCTTTCGCCGACCGCTACGACTTGACCTATAAGACGGATGAGGAGATGGAGAAGGCGTATGTGCAATATGTCTCGGGCTGGATGTTTTCGAGCTTCGGCCTGCGGCCCGCTCTGGGAAGGCTGCTGACGCAGCAGGACGATCGTACGCCGGGAGCACATCCCTACGCGGTGATCTCCTATGACTACTGGAGTCGCCGGTTCGGGCGCGATCCAAAGGTGATTGGCCGAACCTTTCGTCTGGGCGAACAGGTCTTCGAGATCGTGGGCGTAGGGCCAAAAGAATTTACCGGCATCGAGCCAGGCATCGCAACGGAGATCTTTCTCCCCACGATGATGCATCGCTGGGTCACCCGCGAGGATGCCTCGTGGCATCGAACGCTGGCGTTGGTTACGCCCGGAACAGCGATGGAACCGCTGAGGGCAAAGCTGGATGCAGTGAGCCGTGGGTTTGAGACGGAACGGTCGAAGACCTGGACGGGAATGCCGCCACAGATGGTCGCCATGATTCTTGCCGCGAAGGTGTTGATGAAACCTGCGAAAGCGGGTATCTCCGAGTTGCAGGGCGACTATCGTCA
>DATJJJ010000009.1:0-81742 GCA_035492215.1 Edaphobacter sp.
ACGTATCATCCTGACCACTACGCGGTGAAGTTCGCAGCAGAGCACGACTATCCGGGATTCGTCGCGAAGGAGATGCAGTACCGGCGCTGGATGCACTATCCGCCGTACGGCGTGCTGGCGAATGTGGTGGTGCAGAGTGAACGGCTGGAAGAGGCGACAGGATGGTCGGCGGAGCTGGGACGATGGTTCGCGCAGACCAGGCTCGACAAGGTAAGGGTTCTTGGGCCTGCTGCCGCGCCGATCTCAAGACTAAAGCGAATTTATCGGTTTCACTTTGTGTTGAAGGGTGAGAACAGGAAGGCGCTGAGCGAGGCACTGCAGGCGATGCTGAAGTTTTCGGGCGAGCGGGAGATTCCGCGTCGCAATCTGGTGGTGGATGTGGATGCCCTGCATCTGATGTAAACGCGATTATGCACTCAGATCGAGACGATCTGAGTGATTGCCGGAGTTAACCGGCAATAGAAGAGCGCATTCGCGCCGAAACGCGTGCGAGAGACAATTTTTGCTGGAAGCTCTTTCCGTGCGCAACGATGCCAGAGGACCAGGCAGAGCTAAGACCGGTGGCCTGATAGAAATCAGGGTAACGGCTTAGTTCAGCAGATGAAGTTCCTTGCCGGGCTTGAACCGCACGGCTTTGCCGGGGGCGATGGTTACCTCGGCCCCGGTGCGTGGATTGCGCCCGATTCCGGTTTTCCTTGGCTTGACGGTAAATACACCGAAGCCCCGGAGTTCGATGCGGTCTCCAGCGACCAACGTCTGCTTCATGCTCTCGAAAATAGCGTCCACCGCAGCCTCTGCTTTAGTGCGTGGGAGGCCGGTGCGCTCAACAACCCGCTGTATTAGATCTTGCTTTATCATTCTGGGCCGCCGTCCTTTTGGGCTGTAGATTTTTGAAGATAAAAGGGTAAAACGATACGACCTGGTTTAGTACCGTGATAGTAGAAACTCAGGGCCCTGTTGTCAACGGCACATTGCTACCGTAAGATGAAGAATCTAATGACGCAATCGGTACCTGCGAAGTGCCGGGCCTATTTTGCCACAAGCAGAGCTGTGCTCGCGATAAATTGTTATACGAAGATGCAGGACCTCTCAGAAGAAGGGAACTAGAGCCGAGTGGCTATTAAAAGTGACCGTTGGATTCGCCAACAGGCGAAGGAAAACGGGATGATCTCCCCGTTTAGTGAAAAACAGGTTCGTGAGGGCGTAATCTCTTACGGCTTATCGTCGTACGGCTACGATCTGCGGGTCTCCGATGAGTTCAAGATCTTTACCAACGTCAACAGCGCTATTATCGACCCGAAAGCGTTCGACGAACGATCTTTCGTGACGGTTGTAGCCGACAGCGTTATCATTCCACCGAATTCGTTTGCCTTGGCGCGCTCCATTGAATATTTCAAGATTCCCCGGGATGTGTTGACGATCTGCGTGGGGAAATCGACTTACGCTCGTTGCGGAATCATCGTCAACGTTACGCCCTTTGAACCCGAGTGGGAGGGCTTTGTAACGCTTGAGATTTCCAACACGACGCCTCTGCCGGCGCGCGTATACGCCAACGAAGGGCTTTGTCAGATTCTGTTTTTCCAGTCCGACGAGTCCTGCGAGGTGAGCTACGCCGATCGCAAAGGAAAGTATCAGAAGCAGCAAGGAATCGTTCTTCCGAAGTTGTAAAGCAAGGCCCGGGCCCCCGCACAGTTGAGTGATGTTTTACCGGGTGACTGAACGTCCGCACCCAAGAACTTTCTACAAGCCGTTCGAGGCCATGACAGAGAATAAGCAGGAAGAGCCGTTTCGTATCGGTCTCATTGCCACCGATCCGCTGCGGGTATTAGGTTTGCAGACGATTATCTCCGAGGGAGTTTCTACGGAGGTCATCTCTGTTACCGATCCCGGCACGCTGGACGCTTCGGGTGTGTCGATGGTGATGATCGATGCGGCGTGCACCGATCATTTGTTTGAGTTGCTGGAGACCTTTCGACGCTCGCGGCCACACCTGCGGCTGGTAGTGATTGGACTTGAGGAAGATCACGACTACATCCAGAAGGTAATCGGCGCTGGAGCCAAGGGGTATCTGACGCATACGGCGCGAGAGAACGAGATTCGCCTCGCGATTGAGATCGTTCGGGACGGGTCGGTATGGGCTCCCCGCAAGGTGTTGGCGCGGCTGTTGGAGGCGACTACGAACGACAGAAGAGCTGTGCCTCCTGAGCCAAAGTTTACCGAGCGCGAGACGCAGGTGCTGCAGTTGCTGGTTGCAGGCCGTCCGAATCGTGAGATCGCCAAGGCGTTGGGCATCGATGCGGCCACGGTGAAGGCTCATGTCGGAAGGCTGATGCGAAAGATGGGCGTCGACAATCGCATTGCTCTCAGCGTTCAGGCCGTCAATCGGAACCTGGTAGCGAAGTAATCCCGTAACCGAGCGATTGGTTACTCCTCAAGAAAACCAAAAGTCGCGGAGGTCTACATACCTCCGTACCGTTGTCGATACCGGTTGACTCAGGCAATCTTTTCCTAAGCAACACAGACCTGGGAGAGGGGTTGTAGAGAGCGCGCCTGGCGAATCCAGGCACTTCTCTACAACCCCCATTTTTTGTTTGGGGGGTACCGGGGCTGGTTCGAGCAACGCATTTCTGGGGCCAGCCATCATATATCCTATTGGAAACAGAGTGTTTATTCTGGTTCTGTCGTAAAAAGAAAGGTTGCATTTGGAATGAGAATGTGGAAGAAGCACTTGTCTGTGATTGCTTGTGGCGTATTGGTCGTCGGCTCAACTTCAGCGTTTGGAGCGTCGGATAAAGCAAAATTGGTGGAGCGGCTTCAGGACTCCCAGGCGGTGATTACGCAGATTATGGCGGCTCCAGATAAAGGGATCCCGTCGAGCATCCTCTCCGGTGCGACGTGTCTGGCCGTGATTCCCAGCTTCAAGAAGGCCGCCTTTGTGGTTGGTGCGCAGTACGGACAGGGAGTTGCAACCTGCCGCACACCCAGGGGATGGAGTGCTCCGGTCTTTGTGCAACTGGCGGGCGGAAGTTTCGGTTTCCAAATCGGAGGCCAGGCGACCGACCTGATCATCGTTGCCATGAATCAGCAGGGCCTGCAGGACATGCTGAAGAATAAGTTCAAGATCGGTGCGGATGCCGCAGCCTCGGCCGGTCCGGTGGGCCGCAATGCCCAGGCGGGGACCGATTGGAAGATGAACGCCGAACTGCTGACCTACTCGCGCAGCAAGGGCCTGTTTGCGGGAATCGATCTGGATGGCACGGTGCTCTCTCAGAATGAAGATGATACGCGCGTGGTTTATGGCAATGCGATTCCATTCGAGACAATCCTGAAGGGAAATCAGGTCACTCCTGAAGAGGCACGCCCCTTCGTGCGGACGGTAGCCAAGTACTTTGTCGAAGCTCACGCCGAGAACAAATAGCGTCTTACAAGAACCAACAAGAGGGCGGCTCATAGCCGCCCTTCTTCGTCGTTATGTCCATCCCCTTGAAGCTGCATTTAGACTGAAGGCTTGAACGCCACCATAGAGAAAGAGCCGGCGCTGGAAAGAGCGAGTCTTCGAGAGAGAGTCGAATTTGCAGCGGTGTGGACGATGGTTCGCCTGCTGGGCACGCTTCCGCGAGGAGCGGCTCGAGTCGTAGGCTCGGTCATCGGTGATGTGGCGTACTATCTGTTGGCCAGATTAAGGCAGGTGGGTCTGCGCAATCTGGATCTTGCGTTTCCTGAGCTTCCTAAAGACCGCAGGGAAGAGATCCTGAGAGAGGTCTATCGGAACCTCGGTCGCTTGCTGGCGGAGTTCTGTCAGATGCAGAACTACACCGCAGAGCAGGCAGGCGAATTTATTCGCTATGACGGGCTTGAGAACTACCTTCGCGCCCGCGATCGGGGCAAGGGCGTTCTGGTGCTGACCGGACATCTGGGAGCGTGGGAGCTTTCGAGTTTTTACCATTCACTCATGGGTCATCCCATGGGGATGGTGATTCGCCGGTTGGATAATCCTCTGGTCGACCGGTTCGTAAATCGAATTCGATGCCTGCACGGAAATCGGGTGCTCCACAAAGACGATTTCGCACGAGGCCTGATTGCGTCGATGCGACAGGGAGGAACGGTTGGGATTCTGATGGATACCAACATGACGCCTCCCCAGGGGGTCTTTGTACCGTTCTTCGGGGTAGAGGCCTGCACGGCGAGCGGCATGGCCCGGGTGGCGGCAAAGACAGGTGCTACAGTCTTACCGGGATTTCTACTTTGGGAGAAGAAGGAGAGCCGCTATGTGCTCCACTTTGGCGAGGAGATTCCGGTAGCCTGCACAGACGATCCTGAGGTCGACGCTGTAACGAATACGGCACGATTTACGGCGGTGATCGAGTCTTATATACGGCGGTATCCTGAGCAGTGGCTGTGGATGCACCGGCGATGGAAGACCAGACCTGCAGGCGAGAAAGGGATTTATTGAAGGTGGCAAAGGTAAGCGAGATTGCGGAGTGGGCAGGCGCAACAGCGATCGGCGACGCAGAGATGGACGTGGATATCGTCCGGCTCTCCGGGGTTGAAGACGCGGATTCCCGCGCAGTGGTCTTTGCGGTGGATGCTGCTGCCCTGAAAGCAGCCGTAGACTCTGGTGCTGGCGCGATTCTGGCCAATGCGAAGTTGAAGACTGCCGAGGCAGACGATCGGCGAATCCTATGGGTTCGCGACGCTCGCTATAGTTTTTCTGTCGTGGCGCGCAGGCTGGCGGGGAACGCTTTCGAGGGAGCGATTCATCCCACTGCATTACTCGGCAAGGATGTTGTGATCGGAGAGCAGACGTGGGTGGGGCCTGGGGTTGTCGTCGGAGATGGCGTCAGGATTGGCCGCCTATGCCGGATCGACGCAAGGGTGACGCTGTATCCGGGGGTGGTTTTAGGAGACGAGGTCGTAGTTCAGGCCGGTGCGGTTCTCGGATCGGCAGGATTTGGATATGCCCGTAGTGCAGAGACGGGAGAATATGTTCTGTTTCCACAGCAGGGTCGGTTGGTCATTGAAGACCGTGTGGAGATTGGCGCCAATACGACGATCGATCGCGGCGCCCTGGGAGAGACCCGGATCGGGACTGGCACAAAGATCGACAATCTGGTGCATATCGGGCATAACTGCATCATCGGGAAAAATGTAGTCATCGCCGCACAGACAGGAATCTCCGGCTCGAGTGTTGTCGAGGATGGAGCGATTCTGGGAGGACAGGTCGGAATTGGCGAGCATGCCACCGTGGGCGAGGGTGTGATTCTGGGAGGCGGTGCCGGAGTGCTGAGTGGAAAGAAGATGCATGGTAAGGGAGAGATCTTCTGGGGGAGGCCTGCCCGTCCGCTGAAGGAGTATCTTCGAGATCTTGCCCGGCTGAAGCGCGGAAGCGACAGGGGATAGACGGGAGGTGCATCATGGCGATTCTGGTCGTGGGTGGGCACTCGCGAAATATCGGCAAGACCAGTGTGATGGAAGGCCTGATCCGCGGTCTGCAAGGGATGCATTGGACGGCGTTCAAGGTGACCCAGTTCGGGCATGGCATGTGTTCCGCCAACGGGGAGCCTTGTGATTGTGTAACGGCTGAGCACACTCTTGCAGTCAGTGAAGAACGGAGTCTGGAGAGCGGAACCGACACTTCGCGCTATCTGGCGGCGGGGGCTGTAAGATCACTTTGGGTGAGGACCAGGATGGGTGATCTGGCGGAAGCGATGCCGCGGATCCGCAAGGAGCTCGAAAGGGCAGAGAATGCGGTGATCGAGTCGAACAGTATCCTGAGATTTCTGCGTCCTGATCTGTACCTCAGTGTCTTGGACCCAACGGTCGAGGACTTCAAGGATTCGGCGCGATTCTATCTGGATCGAGCTGATGCGGTTCTGGTGCCAGAGGGGACTTTAGGACGGCCAGGGTGGAAGGGAGTCTCGCTCAAGCTTGTGGAGAATACTCCCATTCTTGCTATGAGACCACCAAAGTATGTGACAGAAGAGATCTTGAGTTTCGTTTTGGGACAGCTTCATTCCTAATGGGTAAGAAATTCGGTCCATAGAGAAACAATCTTTTTGAAATTAGGGGCTTTGGGTTTATGCTTCTGCGCTTAGCAGCATGAAAGAAGATTCGCCTGCAATGAGGTGGGCCAAGCCTGACAGGTGAACAAATCAACAATTTCATATCTTGCGTATTTTGTAGCGCAGGGAGAGGGGCCCGGGCTACATTCTGCCTGGGTTAGTACGCGCGATGGATACGACGACTCTGGTTGTTGCGAACGTCCTGCTGTTTGCTTTGTGTGCAGGAGTTATTCTGGTCAACGCAAGAACGGTTGGAGGGATGCCAAGCGCGGTGTGGTTTGCCGGTGCGAATCTATTTCGCGGAGCGTCCATTCTACTGATCGGAATGAGCTGGTTGCATCTGGAGCCGGCTCGGTTTACCTATGCCATGAGTGGCCTGCTTGCGATGGGTGGGGTTCTGATGCTTCATCAGAGCTTTGCTGAGCTGCTGGAACAGAGGCCGATCCTTCGGGGGGTACAGTATGGTCTGGCAGCAGGAATGGCTGCAGTTTTGCTGTACTCCATGGCCATTTCCACGCGATCCTTTATTGTCCCCGCTTCGTTGTCTTTAATCTTAGGTTTGCAATACAAGCTGGTGGCTGCGTTAGTCTTTCGGTTTTCCGACGATGAGACTGGTCCCGTCGGTTGGCTTACCAGCCTGGCCTTGATCACCTTAGCGATCACTTTCATCCTGAGAGGGGTGGCGATTGCAGATCCAGGATGGCATGGACGTTTTGCGCAGTTGGTACGAGACGGCCCGTTGTGGTTGTTGGGATGTTTGCTGACGACGGCAGCAACAGCGTTTGGCTTTATGTCGCTTTCGACGGCAAAGCTCAGGGTGGAATTGCAGTGGAGGGCGCAGGTCGACGATCTTACCGGGCTGCTCAATCGATGGGCCATGAAGAGCATGGCTCTGCGAGAGATTCAGCGATCTCGGCGTGGGAGAAGTTCGCTGGCGGTCGTGATCATGGATCTGGATGGCCTGAAGACCGTCAACGATACGAAAGGACATAGCTGCGGAGATGTGGTGCTCCAGACTGTAGCGGGAGTTTTGCAGGAGACGGTAAGGGCATGCGACTCCGTTGCCCGGCTAGGGGGAGATGAATTCTGCATCCTGTTGCCGGATAGCTCTCTGCAGGAAGCGATAGGGGTTGCGGAACGGCTGCGAAGCGAAGTTGAGGAGCTGATTATCCGGTATCGAGGAGAGACGGTTAAGACAAGGGCGAGTCTTGGAGTAGCATCCTCCGACTTTTCAGGGCTTGATTGGCAGCGCCTCATTGATGACAGCGATGCCGCCCTTTATCGAGCCAAGCGGGAAGGAAAAAATCGGGTTTATGCTTCGGCTCCAGTCGAGGAAATAAACAAGGAAGGATCTAATTCGAATTGACCCAAGCTGATCTTTTTCTTGTAGATGCAATGAATAGTTAATGCATATATTGCAGATTAGATGGACTGGACGGGAAGCATCATCAGGTCATCGACCAAGCCAACTTCCTTTTGAACAAAAGGTTCGGCGTAGCGAACCCCGGCAAGAAGGCCGTAATGACGTGCGGTCGCAAAAGTTCGCTCCCGAATATTATCCTCGGGGACGAAGAGTCCTCCCCCGGTAGCCTGATTGGCGTATTGGGAGCGGTAGGCGAGGAGCGACTGCAGTCGCTTCTCCATATGAGGTGTAATGTCGACTACAAATGATGGCCTGACATCAGCGTAAAGCGAGGCATAGAGAATCTTGTACGGGCGATGGGGAGCAGCTGTACTGCCTGGAATCTCAAGTTTGCTGAGTCCGCTGCGGAAGCAGGCCTCATAGCCGAGCGTGGCTGTGGTGTAGTGATCGGGATGCCGTCCCTGCCAGTAGGGAAGAATAACGACGCGCGGACGAAGGCGGCGAAGAACCTCGACGACCTTCAGTCGGTTCGCCTGGGTATTTTCGATGTTGCCGTCGGGAAGATCGAGCGCCTCACGATGACTTACGCCTAAAATGCGGGCGGCCTCTTCCGCTTCGGCCTGTCGTTCGTCAGCTGTGCCACGGGTGCCGGATTCACCCTGGGTAAGGTCGAGGATCCCTGTTTTCCAGCCAAGTGCCTTCATGGCAAGCAGGGTTCCACCGCAGGTTTGTTCCACGTCGTCCCGGTGCGCGGCGATGGCAAGGATATCGAGCATAGAGCAGGAAGCGGATCATGACGGGAGGTCGACCTCCCATCGAGTGGCGGCAGTTAGTTGGCGCTGTTTGATGCCGCGTCCATATAAGCGACGTCGAGAGCGGTGCCCTGAACGGTGATGCTCTGATTGTTGATCTCAGAGCCATCTGCCGTATTGAAGGCATGAATCTGGCCTCCATAGGCGGTGTACATCTTATGCAGAGCCTGGATCCAGCAGAGGCCGGTCAGATCCCCGTAATAGTACTGGTTCTCGTTGGCGTTCGGATAAGGAACGTGCGAATTCGGATCTGCGGGATTGACATTGGGGACGACCTGGGCCGATTTTGCGTTGATGTCGTACCGGGTTAAGCAGTTGTAATTCTGCTTAAGCTTGGCACGTTCGCCTGTGGCACAGTTTTGTGAGCCGATCCAGACCGTACTGTCGTCGCCGAGAAGAATCTTGCTGTGATAGCCGTCAGAGATGGAGTACTGCCCCGTAATCTTGTTGGTACTCAGGTCCATGGTCGAGAGGACACCCGCAAAGAGGCCGTCCGGTTGAAGTTGTTGCCCCGCTATATAAAGCGTGGTTCCGTCGGCCACGACGGTGGTTGCGCCTCCCGGCACAGGGACACTTCCGGTGACAGGTGAGGTAGGAGCCGAGGTGGGATAGTTATCCACCCGCAGCGGATCCTGAGGCATTACGGTGAGGCTGGAAGTCGTACCCCCGCATTCGGGGCCGCAGTTCAGAACGTACGCTGTCGTGCCATCGAGCGAGAAGTAGGCTCCGACGGGGCGGTCAAGGCTGGGATTGGTGCTGCTGTCGGGTACAGGAACAGCGCACCAGACCGGAACGGAGAGCGGCTGGCAATCTGTGGCATTCTTCACGATCCCGCTGTTGAGCGACGCACGAGAATTCTGATTCAGCCGGATCAGACGATAGAGGGTGTTCGAGTTTCGAACCATCGCCAGAACTACGGAGTCACCCTGGTTGACAGTAACGCGATAGACGTTCGGAAGGTTTAGATAATACGTCTGACCGTTGGTGTTGTCGATGACGGTCAGTACGCCAAGCGAGGAGACCGCCGCATAGACGTGCTTGAAGTTCACGGGAACGGCAATGGAGTCTGCTTTGGCAGGAAGCGCTCCCCCTGAACCAGCCGAGGCCTCTTTGCTGTAGTCGATCTTCGTCAGACTTCCATCGGAGTTGGAGTAAACGTACCCCAAAAGTTGCTCCGGGAAATTGAAGATCATGTTCGGATAGCCGTTCGAGTATCCCGAGATTGGAAAAGTAGAGTTGGCATTGAAGATGCTGTTGCGGATATCGCGCTGAGCATCGAGCATCTGCAAAGCTCCCAATGTACCGTTCACCGTAATACCAACCATTACGCGCGATGCGAGACGACTGGGAGGAGTCGGCCTGCCAGCGAAGTTGTATTGCGGAAAGTCGTAATAACGGCGATCGCATGAGCTTAGGCCGAGAACGACAATGGCGAGAAGAAGGCCGCAGAAAAACTGGGCGCAGAACGAGTGGGCAAGGGGACTTCTATTCTTCAACGGTGACAAACTCCGAACGGCGCTCCAAGCGTGGGGGCTGCGGCCCCGGCTCTCCGCAAAGTATAACAAAGCGAGGCCGATGGGGCTTGGACCGGAGACGATTTGAATGGTCCTGCGGACTGCCTTAAGATGGGAAGGATACACCGGAGACGAAGATGACCCAGAGTGAAGAGCGCTCGAGCCAGGACTCACCAGCGGTAAAACGGCTGTTTACCGGTACGCCGGTACTCTGCGACGGAGCGATGGGGACCATGCTCTACGCGCGTGGCGTCTTCATTAATCGTTGCTACGACGAGCTGAACCTCTCGCAGCCCGAGCTGGTGCGCGAGATTCACGCCGAATACCTGCAAGCAGGGGCCGAGGTTATCGAAACCAATACCTTTGGCGCCAACGCCTTTCGTCTGGAGCACTTCGGCATTCGCGACAAGGTTCGCGAGATCAACCTCGCGGGCGTGCGCGTTGCGCGAGAGGCAGTCAATCAGATTCGCGACAAACAGGCAGTAGAAGCCTTTGTGGCGGGAGCGATCGGTCCGCTAGGGGTAAGGCTGGAGCCACTGGGTAAGATCGGCCTTGACGAAGCGCGGGCCGCATTCGCGGAACAGATTACAGCATTGGTGGAAGGCGGTCCCGGCAAAGGGGTGGATCTGCTCTCGATTGAGACGATGACTTCCCTGATTGAAGCTGAGCAGGCAGTGGCTGCGGCCCGCGCGGTCGCACCGGAGATCCCGGTGATCGTCATGGTGACCGTCGATGAAGAAGGCAATTGTCTGGACGGGACCTCAGCGGAGGCCGCAACGCGCAGACTCGCCGCGACGGGCGCCGATGCGATTGGATGCAACTGCAGCGCGGGGCCTGCGACGGTTCTCAGTGTGATTGAGCGGATGCGGCCTTTGACCTCGCTTCCTCTAGTGGCGATGCCCAACGCGGGAATTCCCCGCGCGGTTGAAGGTAGAACGATCTACCTGACTTCGCCGGAGTATATGGCCAGCTTTACACGCAAGCTGGTGAAGGCTGGTGTAACTCTGGTCGGCGGTTGTTGCGGCACGACTCCGAGCTATACGCGCGCCATGAGAAGCGCGTTGCGTGCGCTTGATGCGATGGAGTCTGGTGCGGAGGTGATGGAGCGAAAGGCTGAGGCGCCTGTGGTCGCCAAAGTGACGCCTCCACCACTCGCGGAGCGTTCGAAGATTGGGGCGATGATCGCCTCGGGCGAGTTTGTCTCGATGGTCGAGATCGTGCCTCCCAAGGGAATTAATTGCTTCAAGGAAATTGAAGGCGCACGGCAGTTGCACGCTCTCGGGGTCGACGCGATTAATGTTCCCGATTCGCCTCGAGCAAGCGCGAGGATGAGTGCACAGAGCTTGTGCGTGCAGATTCAGCAGCAGGTCGGCATTGAGACCATTCTTCATTACACCTGTCGAGACCGCAATGTTCTCAGCATTCAGAGCGATCTACTGGGAGCCTCTTCGATCGGGCTGAAGAATATTTTGTGCCTCACGGGCGATCCTCCCAAGCTGGGGAACTATCCCGATGCCACGGCGGTCTTTGATGTCGATGCAATCGGGTTGGTAAATATCGTGCGCAATCTGAACTGTGGTCTGGATATCGGAAAGAACTCCATTGGAGAGTCGACCGGTTTTACGATCTCCGTGGCAGCGAACCCGGGTGTCCCGGATATCGAGCAGGAGGTTCGCCGCTTCGCCTACAAGGTGGAGGCGGGTGCGGAGTTTGCGATTACGCAGCCTGTTTTCGATCTGCGTGTGCTGGAAGAGTTTCTACGCCGTGTCGAAGGCTTCCGCATTCCGGTCATTGCAGGCATCTGGCCATTGACCAGCTTGAGAAATGCTGAATTCATGAAGAACGATCTTCGTCTCGCTGTCCCTGACGAGGTGATGACACGGATGGCGCAGGCAAGTTCGCCAGAGGCTGCGCGCGCTGAAGGTGTCCGCATCGCGCAGGAGATGCTGGCCGAGGCGAGGCCGATGGTGCAGGGAGTTCAGGTGAGTGCCCCGTTCGGCAAGGATAAGTATGTAGCGGCGGCGCAGGTTCTGGGACTCGCAGAAGGGGTAGGCGTCTAAGTGGCGGACTTCGAGCGCAAGCTGACGGATCTTGAGGCTGTAGTGGAGCGGCTGGAGCAGGGCGATCTCTCGCTTGAGGAGTCGGTGCGGTTGTTCGAAGAGGGTATGAAGCTTTCTGAAAGCTGCAAACAGGAGCTCGATGCTGCGGAAGGTAGAATTCAGATCCTGATGCAACAGGAAGGCGGCAAGCTGAAGCCTCGCGATCTGGAGATTGAGACCGATATCGACGAAGAAGCGGGCTCGGATGAGTCCGAAGACGGAGAGTAAGCTCTACTGCGACGATGAACTCTGATCGCTGAGCCAGTAGTTGGATCTTGCAGAGACGATGAGTCCGGGATAATCCGGAAGCCTTACCTGAATGGGGTGAAGGCCCGGCTCCGATGAACTGGGAACAAAGCTGAGCGTGTAGCGATTGCGCAAGTGATTGCTGATCGAAGCCAGCCCTTCATCGAGATCGTGCTGGTTTTCGAAGCCTGCGGCCTCTCCTCCGGAGAGTGAAGCCACTTCAGCCGCAACGTTCTTTCGCATGGCTCCAAGAATCATTCCCAGAGGCTCCCCGAGGTCGAAGTAGGCAACATAGTCTCCGGTAGCAAGATGGACCGGAGGATGCGAGTGGCCGCCTTCCTTCAAATCATTTTTGAGCCTTGTCATCTGCGGAGAGAAGGTCAGCGTGTAGATCGCTGTATTGGTCTCGCCGGAGATCTGCAGAATCTCTTTTGCGGTTGTCTTGCTTCCAGAGTCGGTGGGCTGGGAGATCAGCAGGATGACTCGCCGATTTGCGGTCGGTTGCTTGGCTAACAACGACAGGGCATACTTCAGGCCGTCCATGATTGCGGCTCCATTGTCGCCGGGGTCAGGATGATTGATGGCGTCGGTCCATTGGGCGATGTCGGAGGTGAACGGGGAAGCGGCTTCTGGCTTGCTGTCGAAGTTGACGATGGAGACCTGGTTGGGTGCGCGGCCCAGCATATCCGCCAGCATAGGTTCAAGGTTGCGGTATTTGTCGAACTCATGGACGGCGGCTCCGCCGGTCTGCATCAGCACGACCAGCGAGAGGGGCTGATGATTCTCGTCATCGAGGTTGATCTTCTGTGGGATGCCGCGGTCGGTGAGCTGAAAGTCTTTTGCCTGAAGGGAGTAGACGGTCTCCTTCGAGGGGGTCTGAACCAGGGTTGGGACGATGACCAGTCTCGTTGTGGTCTGAAGCGTTGAGGCGGAGGGAGCGGGGCTTTGAGCGTAGAGGACTCCTGCGGTCGCGAGGAGCCATGCGGTCATGACCGGCCAGCGCATCATGCGCTCCATTGTACTGAGGCTGAGGGTTAGCGGTCGCGGCTGGTGACGAAGCCGGGAACCCAGAGGAGGGCTCGCTTGGCCTCGGACGACGGCAGGTCAGCGATCGACTGGCGGGCGACTTCGGCATAGGCGCAGGCCGTGTCCATCGCGTATTCGATCGAGCCGTGACGGCGGAGGATCTCGAGGATCTGCGTGTGGGAGACGTGGGCGAAGCTGCGATCGGCCAGAACCGTGCGGATGGCTTCACGGTCGGCTCCAGTGCCGCGCTCGAGCGCGTGAATGACGGCAAGGGTCGCCTTGCCTTCGCGCAGGTCGCTGGCGACGGGCTTGCCAAGGACATCTTCGGCTGCTGTCAGGTCGAGGACGTCATCGACGATCTGGAAGGCGAGGCCGAGGTTGCGGCCATATTCGCCGAGCTGCGATTCGATCAGTGTGGCCTCGCCGAAGCCATGTGGCGTAATCGCCGCGCCGAGCCGCATGGAGACCTGAAAAAGGCAGGCGGTCTTGCGGTAGATCAGGTCGAAGTACTCTTCTTCGTTGATTAGATGGCCGAGTTTTTCGATCTGCAGCAGTTCGCCTTCGACCATCTGCTGAGTGAGCGAGATGAGCAGATCGAGGACGTGAAAGTTGCGCTCCTCAAGGGCCGAGGAGAAGGCCTGCATGTAGAGCCAGTCTCCGGCGAGCACGCACTTGGAGTTGCCCCAGGTGGTGTTGGAGGAGGGGCGTCCGCGGCGAGTGTCGGCCTCGTCGATGATGTCGTCGTGAACCAGCGTCGCAGTGTGGAGCATCTCGACGACGGCACCCAGGCGAATGCGGCTATGGCCGGTGGAGCCGAGTGCCTTGGCCGCGAGCAGAAGCAGCAGCGGGCGGATGCGTTTGCCGCCGCCCGCGATGAGGTACTGGGCGATGTCTGTAATGACGGCGACGTTCGAGGCGGATTGGCGCGAGAACTCCTGTTCAATCGCTGCGAGGTCGTCTCGGAGGAGGTCAAAGACCTCGGCGGCGGTCGCGATGGAGAGAGTACTCACGTGGATTCAGAGTAACAGGATGTTTACGGAACCGAGAGGCTGACCCGAAAATCGCACGGAAGATTTTTTCGGGCCAGCCTTTTGAAAAAGTTAGTTACTACGGTAGTTGGTGAACTGGAGCTCGACACCGTAGTCTCCGGCGCGAAGCTTGGCCATGATCTGCTGGAGGATATCGCGGTCCTTGGAGGTAACCCGAACGGTGTCGCCCTGAATGCTGGCCTGGGCCTTGAGCTTCGAGTCCTTGATGGTTGCGACGATTTTTTTTGCGTTCTCCGAAGCAATGCCCTGCTTGAGCTTGATCTTCTGGCGGACCGACGACCCAGAGGCGGGCTCAATCTTCTCGTATTCGAGGTTCTTGAGGGAGATACCGCGCTTGACGAGCTTCTGAGAGAGGATCTCCTTGACGGCCTCGAGCTTGTACTCATCCTGTGAGGCAAGTTGAATGGTCTCGGTACCTTCAAGCTCGATCTTCGATTTAGAGTCCTTGAGGTCGAAGCGGGCGCCGACTTCCTTTGAAGCCTGATCGATAGCGTTTTTGACTTCCTGAAGCTCTACCTTGCTGACGACGTCGAAACTGTTATCTGCTGCCATATGATTTTCCTTCTCTAAAATTCCGGGTTCTATTATGTCAGTTCTTTCGGTCTTGCCAAGTTTCGCGAGTGGACGGGAAGAGCCGGTGAAAGTTCTCCGTCGTCAGAGCCGCAAGTTCTTGGATTGAGATGCCGCGAAGCTCGGCAAGGGCTGCCGCGGTGTGAGCCACGAGGGCGGGTTCGTTGCGCTGGCCGCGGTAGGGGATGGGGGCGAGGAAGGGAGCGTCGGTTTCGACCAGGATGCGATCGGCCGGGGCGAAGGCGGCGGCCTCGCGGATGCTGACGGCTTTGGGGTAGGTCAGGTTTCCGGCGAAGGAGAGGTAGAAGCCGAGGTCAAGCGAGCGGCGGGCTTCTTCGACGTTTCCGGAGAAGCAGTGCATGATGCCGGGCAGACCGGAGGGCTGGAAGTGTTCAGTGATGAGGTCGATGGTGTCGGCCCAGGCGTCGGCGGGGCCGTACTTCTCTTTGGCCTTCGGGGTGGCGAGCTCGGAGGTTCGGCAGTGGATGAGGATGGGCTTGCGCACCTCGATGGCGATCTTCATCTGGGCGAGGAAGGCCTGCTTCTGGATGGAGATTTCGGGGTTTTCGAGGTGATAGTAGTCGAGGCCGATCTCACCGACGGCGATACAGCGAGGGTGGGCGGCGAGGCGGGCGAGCTCGGCGAGAGCCTCCGGAGTGGCATTGGCTGCCTGCTCGGGGTGGATTCCGGCGCTGGCGTATAGCGCGGGGAGGTGGTCGCCGGTGATTGAGTTAGCCAAATCGAGAGCCTGGTGCATCTGGGAGGGGTTCTCGCCGATGCCGATGGCCAGGATGGTGCGGACGTCTGCCTCCCAGGCGCGGCGAAGGACCTCGTCGCGTTCGGTGGGGTGGGTGGTGTAGAAGTCGAGATGTGCGTGGGAGTCGATGAGCATAGTCGCTTCGGTCAAGACCCTCCCTGGGGTCAAATTGGTGCAAAATCTTAGAAAGAAATAACTTAGGTTTGGACTTGATACCGATGTCCGGTGAAAAGTCCCATATTTTTGCTTTTAATTCTGCAAAGTATTCGAATCAAAAGAGTTGCTGTTTTGGCCGACGATCGCGCCATCGGTTTTCCCTATCTCTAGTGTATCGAAGATGACGGGGTAAATCGGCGAAGAGGATGTGGTTTGTTTCGATGGAGTTAGGCAGTTTTTGAGGTTGACACAAGATTGTTCCGTATCCTTCGCAGCGGCGTGGAGGAAGCGTTCATCGAGATTCGAACACGGTGATTCTTTCTGTATCTGGAGGTCTGATCGCCCTGAGCCATGTTTGGCTTTGCAGGATGCGGGTACAGGGGCCAAGAGAACAGATTCTGATTTGGCGGTCCTTGCTCTGCTTCCACAGGTTATGGAGAACCTCTGTGAAGATAGAGCCTTTAAAAGGCGTAAACATGTAGAAGACGGTGCCGATCGAGAGATCCGTCCTGCGGACATCTTCTGCAGTAAACCGGACGCGGGTCAGGCTGAGACTCTGGGCGGCTTCCTGTGCGCTCGCAGCATGATCGGTCTGAACCTCAATTCCCAGGGTGCGAGTTCCAGTCAGGATGGATACCAGCAAGGGGACATGGCCTAAGCCCGATCCTAGATCCACGAGGACGTCGTCGTTCGAGAGATTGCAGACGGCGATCAGGTGGAGGATGTGACGCGCCGGTGTGGGTTGATAGGCCGTCATCTCCGGAGAGGGCAGGGGGCCAGCTTCACCGGGTCCGCGAAGCTGGAGGACACCGGTGACGATCTCATCGAGCAGATCGAAGCCGAGGCCCGGGCGCGGTCCTTCTGCGCCTCTGTTCCTGGCCAACGCCGTGAACCAACGATCCATCGCAGGTGAATTTCCTTTGAGGGAGATTTCAGCGCGGGCGGCTTCATAAAGAGTTTCGTTTGCGGCTTCGAGCTGGGACCTAAGCGTGTTGGCGCGCGCGATGAGCTCAGGATCGCAGCACGTCTTCAGTCCTTCGGGATCAAAGTCCCCGAGGATGGCGTCGAGCTCATCCAGGGCGTTCAAACGCATCGAGAGCAGCTGGGTCTGGAGCAGATGTCTGCTATTCCGGAAATCGTCGAGAAACAGCTGCAGCTGCTGGCTCCGGTCGATTGCGGTTTGAGAAGAAAGATCGTGAGCAGCGAGGGTTGACATATCAACCTAAAGTTAGCGGAAGCAGGTTGTCATGTCAACCATGGAGTTGATAGGCTTAAAACGATGAACGCAAAACCGTTGTCTCCACGTGAACTTCGTATCTGGTATGCGTTCTTGTCGATGGGCGAGGATGTGCTGGAGCGCGTCGGAGGCGATATTGCGCGAGCCACGGGACTTTCCGGCCCGGAGTTTGGAGTGCTCTCGCGCCTTGCAGGATATGGCAAAGGCGAGATGCGGCAACAGGAATTGGCGACGGTGATGGGGTGGGAAAAGAGCCGTCTGTCTCATCAGTTGAGCCGCATGGAGAAGCGCAAGCTCGTTGAGCGTCTATCCGGCGATGGGAGATCGACGATCATCGCTCTGACCAAAATCGGTCGCGAGAAGTTAGAAGCGGCTCTTCCGATTCGCGCGGAGTCTGTGAGGCGGAACCTGCTTTCACGGCTTACAGCGGAGCAAGTCGAGATGATTATTCGCGTGAGTAATCTTCTGGATGACGAAGATTAGCGCTTTCGGGAAGATGCGATACTTTGCACGACAGGACTGTATTTCGGTTAGGATGGCGGGCATGAATAACTTCAATCGTCGTGATCTTTGTATCGCGCTGTCGGCTCTGGCAGCGGTGGGGAGTCTGTCGTCGGATGGGGAGGCGCAGGCCCGGTCGAACGAGGTTCTGTCGCAGTCGCATTCGTGGCCCTTCGATTCGTTGCCGGTGAAGCATAACGCGAATGGCGGCGCGAGCCGGGCGGTGGTGCAGGGTCTGCTGGCGACCGGCGAGGCGGTGGAGGTGCATGAGACGACGCTGCCTCCGGGACAGATGCCGCATCCTCCGCACAAGCATCGGCACTCGGAGTTCATGTTTATCCGTGAGGGCGATCTGGAGTTTCAGAACGATGGGAAACCGGAGAGAGTGGGACCGGGCGGTGTGGTTTTTGCGGCGTCGAACGTGATGCATGGGCTGAAGAATGTAGGGACGACTCCAGCGAATTATTTTGTGATCGCGATTGGGCGGGAGTCGATGACTGCGACTCCGGTGGGAGCGGCGAAGTAGACTTCCGGGACTGAGAGCCTCTTTTGCAGGAAGGGCACGGCGAAAGCCGTGCCCTCAAGCGAGGCTAGTGAGTCGGCTTTATGCGGCCGTGTCTGATTGCCGCGAATCCGAGGAGACCGAAGACACCTGTGGCGAGCAGGACCAGGCTGGTAGGCTCCGGGGTTACGGCAGTTGCCGTCTCCGGAGTGATGGTCAGGGTGTAGGGGAGCAGAGGTCCTTCTGGTGGATCACTCGGATACAGTTGCGCGCCGGCTCCAAGGAGCGAATAGGTGCCGGGGATGAAAGTTGTCTCGAGATTAAACGGATTGAATGGATCGAATGGATCTGCAGGTACCAGAACGGTGTCCATCAGCTGGGGACCCTGGAACTGAAGCATTGAATATCCGAAGATCGCTTGGGGGACGTAGAGCTGAAGCGTAATAAATGGGCCGGGGTTGGAGTCGTAGGCTGCCGTTAGGAGATAGCCTGGGACGCCGTCGATGCTGGAGAAGACGCCTGTGTAGATGTATTCGACGTCCGGAAAGATCGAGGTGGCGGGATACGAGTAGGAGATGGTGTGACCTCCGCCAGTGAGGACGAAGTCGTCGATGGTGTCGGCGTGGGCGACGAGAGGAAGAGTCAGCACTGAGGCAAGGGTAGCGAGGCCGAAGAGGGACCGATACATAATTCTCCTGTGGAGGGTGCTTGGAAAGCGTAGAGGCTTGCAGGATAGGAGTCAATCAAGTGGTTAATGAAAAGTTGAGATTCTCCGATTCGATACTGATTTTTAAAGAGGTTTAACTTTTGTACAAGTCCAAGGAGACGATGCGTGCTAAGAACGAAGACGACTTCTTCAAGATGGAACCGGCTGCTCGTTCCGTTCATGTTTGTAATCTCGAGTTACTTTTGGACGCCTTGCCTGCTCGCTCAGAAAGATGTTCATGCGGTTCTCATCGCTCCTTCAGGCCGTAAGGCAGCACCGACGTTTCATCTTGTCAACGACAAGGGAAATACGGTTCAGATCTCGAATTTTCGAGGACGGGTAGTCCTGCTCAATTTCTGGGCGACTTCTTGCGGTGGCTGCATCCTCGAAATCCCTTCGTTTATAGAGCTTCAACACTCTTATGAGAGCCGCGGTTTTACGGCGGTTGGGATATCGACCGATATCGCCTATGAGGGACTGAAGGGGCCTGACGAAGCATGGCGACGTGTGCGTCCATTTATGTCGAGCCACGGTATGAACTATCCGGTTCTTATGGGCAACGATTCGGTTGTCAATGTCTATGGCTTCAAGTCGTATCCGGCGACATACCTTATCGACAAGTCGGGACGGATCGCTGCGACGTATGTGGGAGTCGTAGACAAAGGTGATGTGGAAGCGAATATGAAAAAGCTGCTTGCTGAGCGGTGAGATCGATGAGTGGAGGGCGAAGGATTTATGTGGACGCTTCGCCCTCTGCTTTTAGTCGCGGACGCGGATGACGATCTTGCCGAAGGCTCCGTGTTCGAGGCGGTCGAAGGCTTTGTGGGCATCAGCGAAGGAGTACACCGAGTCGATGACGGGATGGAGTTTGATCTCGTCGAATTTGCGGAGCATGTCTTCGAGGGCGCGGCGAGGACCGACGGAGATACCGCGAAGGATGCCGAGCTTCTGAATCAGGCCGAAGAGCGGGATTGTAGCGTCGAAACCTTCGATGATGCCGATGATCGAGATCTGTCCTTCGGGGCGGATGGCCTTGATAGAGCGTGCGAGGTTGGGTCCGCCGACGACCTCGAGGATCTGATCGACGCCCTCTTTGTTGGTGAGGGCGAGAGCTTCTTTTTCCCAGTCAGGATTTTTCTTGTAGTTGATGGTGTGGGTGGCTCCGAGGGCCTTGGCGCGGTCGAGCTTTTCGTCGCTGGAGGAGGTGACGATGGTGGTGGCTCCGAAGGCAGAGGCGATCTGAAGGCCGAAGAGAGAGACGCCGCCGGTGCCTTGAAGGAGAACGGTCTGCTTTGGAGTGAGGCCGCCTTTTTCGACGAGAGAGTACCAGGCGGTGAGTCCGGCGCAGGGAAGGACCGCGGCCTCTTCGTTGGTGAGGTAGGCGGGAGCGAGGACGAGAGCCTGTTCGGTGAGGACGAGGTATTCGGCGAGGGCGCCCGGGATAACGTTGCCGAGGGAATAGAGGGATTCCTTGGAGGTAGGTTGGCCGTCGATCCAGCGGGTGCAGTAGTTGGTGACGACGCGGTCGCCGACTTTGAAGCGTGATGTATCTGGGCCGAGGGCGACGATCTCACCGACGGCGTCGGCGACCTGGGTCATGGGGAACTCAAGATGCGGGTTGTAGTTACCGTCATAGAGGAGTTTGTCGCGATAGTTGAGTGAGACCGCGGAGATGCGGACGAGTGCCTCGCCGGCGCCTGGGGTGGGCTGAGGGATGTCGTTGAGGACGAGGTTTTCGCGGCCGAAGGCCTGAAGCTGCCATGCTTTCATTACTGGTTCCTCTCACGCGGTAATTAGTTCGAATAAATTCGAACTATCGTACAATCGAACTATGGACGAGGCGAAGCGGCTTGTCAAGACGGCTCGCTTACTGTGCCTGAAGAAAGCGCGCGGAGAATAAGATGCCGATTTTTTTGCCGAAGGAGCCTCTGAGGGATGAGCTGCTGTTGACGGCGGTGTTGTATGCGCTGAGCGACGAGGTGCGGTTGGGGATCGTGCGTCAGCTTGCGGAAGGAGGCGAACAGCCGTGCGGCGTGTTTGAGGTGGATCGGCCTAAGTCTTCACTGTCGCATCATTTCAGGGTGTTGCGGGAGTCGGGAGTGGTGACTACGCGGAAGGATGGGAAGTTGCTGATGAATACGCTGCGGCGTGGGGATTTGAATGCGCGGTTTCCGGGGTTGTTGAAGGCTGTGCTGAAGTGAATTTGTTACTTATGCGCAGAGCCTGTGAAATGGATGTGGGCGGGTAGTTGCGCGAGGTTTGGCGAAAGATGACCATGTCCGAAAACCGCGAGTTTTTGTCTTTCCGGTGTGAGAGGCTTTGTTTATGGAACTTCCGGACAAGGCGACTTGCTATCGGGCTCTTTCGAGCCGTGATGCACGATTCGACGGACTGATTTATGTCGGTGTGAGATCGACAGGAATCTACTGCCGTCCGATCTGCCCGGCGCGGACGGCAAAGTATGAGAACTGCACTTTCTACGGATCGGCTGCCGGGGCGCAGGAGGCGGGGTATCGTCCGTGTCTGCGTTGCCGTCCTGAGATTGCGCCAGAGTTTGCGTCGTGGCGCGGCACGTCGAGTACGGTTTCGCGTGCGCTTGCGTTGATTGGCGAGGGTGCGCTGGATGGCGACGGGAGCAGCGTTGAGGCGCTGGCAGAGCGGCTGGGAGTGGGAGAGCGTCAGCTTCGCAGACTGTTTCTACAGCACCTTGGAGCTTCGCCGATTGCGGTGGCGCAGACGCGGCGTGTGTTGTTTGCCAAGCAGCTGATTCACGATACGGATCTACCGATGACGGAGGTCGCGTTGGCTGCAGGGTTCGGCAGTCTGCGACGTTTCAACGAGGTCTTCAAGGATCTCTTTCATCGTCCTCCGAGCACGTTGCGGCGCAAGTCGGTTGTGGATCGCACGGATGCTGTATCGGGGATTCTGCTGCGTGTTCGGTATCGGCCACCGTACGACTGGGATGCGATGCTTTGGTTTCTGGAGGCGCGCGCGATTCCGGGAGTCGAGGTGGTGGAGGACGGGGTTTACCGGCGGACGGTCGAGATCGATGGAGAGATAGGAACGATCGAGATACAGCATCTCCCGCAACGACAAAGTCTGGGTGTGACGATTTATTTTCCGACGGTGCAGGCGTTGCCTGCGATTGTGAACCGGGTGCGCAGGCTGTTCGATCTGGGGGCCGATATCGAGACGATAGACGAGCATCTTTCACGCGATGAGCGGCTGGCTGCATTGATTGCGCAACGTCCGGGATTGCGTGCGCCGGGAGGATGGGATGGGTTTGAACTCGCCGTGCGTGCGGTGCTTGGGCAGCAGGTGAGTGTTGCCGCGGCGCGCAAGCTTGCGGGACAGCTGGTGGCACTGCACGGGAGAACGCTGCCGAAGGAGAGAATTCGACATGCGGGATTGACGCATACGTTTCCTGCGGCGAAGCGGATTGCGAGTGCGTCGGCGATTGGACTGGGGATGCCGAAGACGCGGCTGGATACGTTGAAGGCAGTTGCGCAGGCGGTGGTGGAGAATCCGAATCTGTTTCGGGCGTCGGGAACGATTGAGGAGGCGATTGCGCGGCTGCGCACGATTCCGGGTGTTGGCGAGTGGACGGCGCAGTACATTGCGTTGCGCGCTATTCGGGAGATGGATGCGTTTCCGGGATCGGATATTGGGTTGCTTCGAGGCGCAGAGAAGGTGTTGGGAGTTTCTGCGACGGTGAAGACGCTTTTGAATGAGGCCGAGGCGTGGCGGCCATGGCGTGCTTATGCGGCTCAGCATCTATGGGCTGCGGACGCGACGGCATAACGAGAGAGATGAAAGGAGAAGAGATGAGCCTGTTTTACAAGATCATGGATTCCCCGGTGGGCAAGCTGAAGCTGGTTGCAAGCGAGAAGGGGCTGGTGGCGATTCTTTGGGAGAATGAAAAGCCGAATCGCGTTCCACTAAGCGAGTTGGGCGAGGACGATGAGCAGAAGGTGCTGGTGGAGGCGGAGCGGCAATTGCTAGAGTACTTTGCGGGGAAGCGACGAAACTTCGAACTGCCGCTGGATATGCGGGGGACGAGCTTTCAGAAGAATGTGTGGGAGGCACTGCTCGGAATTCCGTTTGGCGAGACGCGGAGTTATGGGGAGCTGGCGGAGCAACTTGGAAATCCGAGTGCGAGCCGCGCGGTGGGGGCGGCGAATGGACGCAATCCGATCTCGATTGTGGTGCCGTGCCACCGTGTGATTGGCGCCTCCGGCAAGCTGACGGGCTTTGCCGGAGGGCTGGAGACGAAGGCGAGATTATTGTCGCTCGAACGAGGAGAGAGCAACCTGTTCGGATGACGGCCTTACTTGAGGCGAGAGCCGAGTTCGATCTCTTCGCCTTCGGCGAAGGTGGCGAGGATGGGCTTGCCATCTTCGCCGTGTGAGGCAGCGAGGAGCATGCCGTGAGACTCGAAGCCGCGCATCTTGCGAGGTGCGAGGTTGGCGACGATGATGATGCGGCGTCCGATGAGATCTTCGGGACCATACCACTGAGCGATGCCGGAGAGGATCTGACGCTTCTCGTAGCCGAGGTCGACCTCGAGACGGAGGAGCTTGTCGGCCTTGGGGATGCGCTCGGCGACCAGCACTTTGGCGACGCGGAGGTCGATCTTGACGAAGTCGTCGATGGCGATCTGTGGGGTTCCGGCTGCGGCTTCTGTGGCGAAGACTCCTGAGGCCGGGGCTTCGGTGTGGGGTGCGGGGGGCTTGGGAAGCTCGGGGACGGGTGCGGAGGAGGCACCGACCTGCGAGGCGGGGTTGTCGTGAGGAAGGACGCTGGTACGCGGAGCGGCTCCGGGATGAGTGGAGTCGACGGGCGCGGGTTGGGTGTGCGTGGTCTTCTCGTCGACGAACCTGGAGGGAGTCGGCGGCGTAGTGGGGTTTTCTGCGTCGGTCATGATCTGGATGAGTCCTTTGTCGGCGCGGGGGAAGATGGGGCCGATGTGGCCGAGTTTGGTTCCGGGCTGGAGGCCGCCCCATTGAAGAGTTGCCAGTTCTCCGTTGTCGGTTGCCAGTTGAATGTCGCCGAGGCCGAGCTGCTGCCATACCTTCGCAGTGGAGTAGGGAAGGATGGGATAGAGAAGTGCGGTAATGATGCGGATGCACTCGGCGGTGATGGCGAGGACGGCACGGAAGTCTTCGCGGGCGCGAGGATCGTCGGACTTGGCGAGTTTCCACGGAGCACTGAGCGAGAAGAAGCCGTCAACTTCGGTGATGAAGGCGGAGATGTTGGTGAGAACGCGAGTGAGACGGGTTCCGGCGAAGTCGTCGGCGATGGAGCCGATGAGCGCTGAGGCGGATGCCTGCAGCTTCTGCGCGGCTTCTGCGAGTGTGGTGGTCTCGGGGAGACGGAGGCTGGGGTGGGTGCTGTCGAGGTTCTTTTCGATCATCGACAGCGTGCGGCTGACGAGGTTGCCGTATCCGTTGGCGAGGTCGGAGTTGTAGCGCTGGACGAGAGCGTCGAAGGAGAAGGATCCGTCCTGGCCGAAGGGGATCTCGCGCAGGAGAAAGTAGCGTAGAACGTCGGAGGCGAAGAGGTCCTGCTCGTGCTTCCAGGTGTCGTCGTTGAGCTCGGGGCCGGGACCGTCGATGGGCTTGGGCTTCAAGCTGCCGAAGGCATCGAGGATGGTCTCGGTGCGGACGATGTTGCCGCGGGATTTGGACATCTTCGACTCTTCGAAGAGGAGCCAGCCATGGGCCTGGACTTTTTTCGGGAGCGGGAGGCCGGCGGCGAGGAGGAAGGCGGGCCAGTAGACGCAGTGGAAGCGGATGATCTCCTTGCCGACGAGATGGAGATCGGCCGGCCAGAACCTTTTGTACTGCTCCTGCTGCGCAGGAACGTTGGAGCCGTAGCCGACGGCAGTCATGTAGTTGGCGAGGGCGTCGAGCCAGACGTAGATGACGTGCTTCTTCTGCGAGGTGGAGGCGGCGGGCTCTGGGACGGGGATGCCCCAGTCGAAGGAGCTGCGGGAGATAGAGAGGTCTTTGAGGGCGCCGGGGACGTAGGGATTGCCCTTGGCGGAGAGCTTAGTCTCGCCGCTGTTATTGACATCGCCGCGGAGGAAGCTGAGGACCTCGTTGCGACGGGCTTCGGGCTCGACGCAGAATTCGCCGGACTCGATGAGGTCGATGAGCTGAGCCTGGTAGGCAGAGAGGCGGAAGTAGAAGTTTTCTTCAGTTACGGTCTCGGTGGGTTTGCCGTCAGGGCCGATGGTGCCGGGGGGGCCATCAATGAACATCTCCTCGCCGACGGAGTACTGGCCGGTATAGGTGTCGAGGTAGATGTGGCCGCGCTGGTAGAGGTCGGAAAAGAGCTTCTGGACGCCCTGGGTGTGGCGAGGTTCGGTGGTGCGGATGTAGTCGTCGTAGGTGATGCCCATGCGCTGCCAGAGCCCGCGGAACTGGGCCGAGACCTCGTCAGTGAACTGCTGGGGTGTGATCCCAGCGGCCTGGGCGGAGCGCTGCACCTTCTGGCCGTGCTCGTCGGTTCCGGTGAGAAACCAGACGTTGGAGTTTCCCAGGAGCGCGCGTTGGCGGCGAGCGATGACGTCAGCCGCGATGGTGGTGTAGGCGTGGCCGATGTGGGGGCGCGCGTTGACGTAGTAGATCGGGGTAGTGAGGTAAAACTTCTTCGATGTCTCAGACATGGGCTGGCTTAACTCAAGTCTAGCAGCGGAGAAGCGGGTTTTGTGGCTCAGGCCTGACGAGGCGTCTTGAGGTAGGCGAGAACGAAGAGGATGCCGAGGAGGAGATCGATCGTAGCGAAGATGGCCAGATTGGCAGGGGATTGATGGGTCGCCGTGAGCCAGTAGATGACGATTCCGTAGGAGAACTTCTCGAGGACAGCGATGACCATGATTGGCCGATACCGGGGCGGATCGGTGGCGATCAGCAGAAAGAGGGCCTGGAAGAGCAACGAGACGGCGAGGAAGCCGTAGAAGTACTCAGGGTGGGTGATGGCGGGGGGAGTGGAGGTGGAGATGAAATCGCGCAGAAAGAGGAGAGGCGTGAGAATGAGAAATCCCCAGATGCCGGCGATGCGGAAGATGGTTTTCGCCATGAAAAACAGAATTATTCGGTGACGGTTTCGACGGAGTCGGGAGCGGCCTCGGGCTCGTTGGGACGATCGATTTCGGCAGCCTGAGCGCTGCGGGCGAGGTTGAGGTGCTTCTCCATGGTTTGGCGGGCCAGCGCAGGATTGCGGGAGCGAATGGCGCGATAGATCTCGCGGTGCATCTCAGCAGATTCTTTGAGGTCCTGCGCGTTCTGGACGGTCTTGGATCGAACCTCGTAGAGGTTGGCGGTGATGGTTTCCATGAGGGCCCCGAGGATAGGGTTTCCTGCAGCACGGGCGACGGTGCGATGGAAGCGGACGTCGTGGATCAAGTACTCCCGCGGATCGGTGAGCGAGGCGTACATCTCGGCGACCTCTTCGGCCAGCTCGGCGATGTGTTCGTCGGTGGCGCGTTCCGCGGCGAGGGCTGAGATAGAGGATTCGAGGACGAGACGAGCCTCGAACATCTGCCAGGGAAGAAATCCGTGCAGGGCTCCGAGAACAGAGAGCGAGCTGGAGTCGAAGGCGGGAGGACCGCTGGAGACAAAGGTTCCGGCACCGTGGCGGCTCTTCAGAACTCCCATGGCGGAGAGAAAGCCGATGCCGGCCCGGAGGCTGGAGCGGCTGATTTTGAGCTCGCGGGCCAGCTCGCGCTCGGGCGGAAGACGGTCGCCGGGTTTGACTTCGCCAGAGGCGATGAGGGAGCGGACGTGCTCGACGACCTGCATGGTGAGCTGGCTGTGCGGGGTTGCGTCGGTAACGGCCTCTTTTTTCACTGCAGAACTGATCCTCACATAGGAAGTGCCAGCAGGGTAACACGGAGCAAGGGCCGGTTGCTAAGGGGCAGAAGAGACCAGGTGGGATGAACGGACAGTGGATAAGGAGTGCTTTTCGAGGAAGGAATTATGTCCGGATGGGATGACGGTGGGCGAATGGTTTGCGTCGAATGAGGAGGGCTTCGCGAGACCGGCGTGTACTAGACTTGAGTCGGCAGAAGAAGGAGCACGAACGATGTTGAAGGGTGGTTGCAGTCCGAGAGCGGGTTGGTGGGGTATGGCGGTGCTCGCCTTGGTTGTAGCCTGCTGCGCGGCGCATGCACAGAAGTGCACGACGCAGTCGGCGATGACGAATACGGATCGTACTGCCCTGGCCAGCGCCGCGCGAGCGATGGCCGAGAAGGTTCAGGCAAACGACGCGGCTGGGCTGCAGTCGATGACGATTGCGGAGTTTGCGAGGAATTTTGCCGGGATTCAGAACGCAGTGAGCGACGCCTCTACGAAGGTGAAGGGAGCGACGCTTGTGGTGGAGCAGATTTATCTGTTGGATGCCAGCGACGCGAAGCCTGGGCCGGATGGGAAGTACCCCACGGCGCAGTTTCTCTGTACGCTAAACCGTTCGATTGCCGAGGCGGATTTTTCGATTCCCGACCTGCCAACGGGAAAGTATGCGTTTGCGATTGTGGAGGCACGCGGGATTTCGGCTCCCTGGCGCGTTTCGTTCCTGATGCAGCAGGTTCAGGGGCAGTGGCAGATGGCAGGTTTCTATCCGAGCCCGATGACGGCTGCAGGCCATGACGGGCTCTGGTACTGGACGGAGGCGAGGACGCTGGTCAAAGACAAGGAGCAGTGGAACGCGTGGCTGTACTATACGCAGGCGGCAGCGCTGCTGAATCCTACGGGAATGATTCAAAGCACCCATCTTGAAAAACTGCATAGTGAGCAGACTGCGGCGGCTCCGCCGGCACTCTCCGAGGGCATCAGTGTGAACGCTCCTCTTGTGGTGAAGGGAACCGATGGTGTGGAGTATCACTTTATCGGCATGGGAGTGAACGATTCGCTGGGCAAGGACAAGATTGATGTGACGGCGCATCTGAAGGTCGATCAGCTGGGCGATGCTGCGGTGGCGCGTAAGCGCAGCTCCGATGCGATGAGCGCGCTGGTCGGAGCGTATCCGGAGTTGCGCAAGCGATTCCATGGAGTATGGATTGTGACTGAGGTTCCGGGTCAGAATCCTTATGCCACCGAACTTGCGATGAACGATATTCACTAAGAACGCAGCGGAAGAGAGATGGTTGCAGCGAAGACTATCGGTGTCTCACGCAAAATTCCTGCGGATTTATCTCATTGAGATTTAAAGAGACGAACGAAATGCTATCTTGAAGACGCCTTTGTCTTCGCGGCGGAGAAAGCCCCGCCAAGCAAGACAACATCCTAGTAAAGAGACGATAAGGGAAAATGGCGACGATTAAGAAGACTTTGACCCAGGCGATTGCGGAACGGCGGGCGACCCCAAGCTTTGATGGAACGCCTATTCCGTTGGAGGATCTGAAACAGATTCTCGATGCTGGTCTGCACGCGCCGAGTGGATACAACATGCAGCCTTGGCGGTTTGTGGTGGTGCAGTCTCCCGAGCAGAAGAAGAAGCTGCGCGCGGCGAGCTATAACCAGGCGAAGGTAGAAGAGGCCAGCGCCGTGATTGTGGCCTGCGGCGATGCGGATGGCTGGCGCAAGGACGTGGACCTGATGCTGCAGCAGGGCAGTGAGGGAGGAATGCCGGAGAGCTATGCGGCACAGGCACGGACGAGCGTGTCGAACTTCCTTTCGGGTTTCAGCCGCGAGCAGATGCGTGGATGGTTGAACAAGCATGTGATGATCGCCCTGACGCACATGCTGTTGATGGCCGAGGTGATGGGCTACGACACGGCTCCGATGGAGGGTTTTGAGCAGGACAAGGTGCATGAGGTTCTGCGATTGCCGATGAGCTACTGGGTGGTGGCTCTGTTAGCGGTGGGACATCTGAAAGGGCCGGACAAGTACAACGGTGGGCGCTTTGAGATGAGCCACACCGTCTTTGGCGAAGAGTTCGGCAAGCCTTTGAAGTGAGCGAAAACGAGGTCAGAAGCGGACGAGAGTATCCGCGGGCTCCGATTGTGGGGGTTGCGGCCGTTGTTGTGCGTGGAGACGAGATTCTGCTGATACGGCGTGGCCGCGAGCCGCTGCTGGGTGCGTGGTCGCTGCCCGGAGGAGCGCTGGAGCTGGGCGAGACGACGGCCGAAGGTGTGGTGAGGGAGATCTTCGAGGAGACCGGCGTTCGCGCAAGAGCAGTGGAGATTGTTGTGACACTCGATCGCATTGTGCGCGATAGCGATGGTCGCGTGCGCTACCACTATGTGCTGGTGGAGTGGCTCTGCAGGGTGGAGGGCGAGGAGGCGTGCTCGCCGGTTTGCGGAGATGATGCGATGGAGGCGCGGTGGGTTTCGCGCGAGCAGATTTTTTCTGCGGACTATGATCTGGGCACGGCTACACTGGACGTCATCGAACGAGCCTTGAGGCTGGCGGGGACGGGAGCGCGATGAAGATTGTGCTGCGGGCGTTGCTGGTGGTGCTGGTGATTGCCGTCGTTGCGGGGTGTGTCTTTTACTTCAACCCGCTGTGGGTGGCCGATCAGCAGACACGGTGGACGCTTTGGCGCGAGGGCGTGAAGAGCGAGTATGTGGAAGCAGGCGGTTACCGGCTGCACTATTTCGAGGCGAAGCCGAAGAGTGGAGATGGAGCTCCGCTGCTGCTGATTCATGGACTGGGCGCGAGAGGGGAAGACTGGCAGAGGATGATTCCGGCGATGGCTGCGTATGGCTTTCATGTCTATGCTCCGGACCTGCCGGGATATGGGAGGTCGTCGCGGCCCAAGGATGCGAACTACTCGATCACGATGGAAGAGAATGCAGTGGTCGAGTTTGAGCAGGCGATGCATCTGTCCCACGCCTTTGTTGGTGGATGGTCGATGGGCGGATGGGTGGCGATGAAGATGACACTGGATCATCCGGAGATGGTGGATCGGCTGGTGGTCTATGACAGCGCGGGGATCTATTTCCCGGCGGACTTCGGCACGGAGCTGTTTATTCCTTCGGATGCGCCCGGAGTGTCGCGGCTGATGAAGATCCTATCGCCGCATCCACGGCAGATGCCTGATTTTGTGACGCGTGCGGTGCTGAGTAAGATTGCGCAAAACGGATGGGTGGTAAAGCGCAGCATGATTGCGATGACCAATGGCCGTGATCTGTTGGACTTTCGGTTGCACGATATTCACCAGCCCACGCTGGTGGTGTGGGGATCGGAGGATCATCTGATTCCACTGCCGGTGGGGAGGCGCATTCATGAGGGGATCCCAAACTCCTCGTTGAGCATTATTGAAGGGTGCGGGCATCTGGCTCCGCTGGAGTGCTGGCAGCCGGTGGCGAAGACGACGGAGGAGTTTCTGCGCGCACAGCCGCCAATGCTAAGCGGCGAGAGGATGCTGGCGGCGAACTAATCTTCGTCGGCGCGCCACTGATAGGCATTGGGCTGTGGAAGACCGATGTGCGCGAGCACACGATCGACGAACTGACGTGCCATCTCGGTGGTGTTTTGCGGATGGTTGTAGAGAGTGGGGATGGCAGGGAAGATGGTGGCTCCTGCTTCTGCTGCGAGCTGCATATTGCGCAGATGGATGCGATTGAAGGGAGTCTCGCGCACGCAGAGGATGAGCGGTCGACGCTCTTTGAGGCAGACGTCGGCGGAGCGGTGGATGAGATTCGAGGCCAGTCCGTTGGCGATGGAGGCGAGGGTTCCCATGGAGCAGGGCAGGACAACCATTGCGCTTATTGGATAACTTCCGCTGGCGATGCCGGCTCCGATGTCGGATTCGGTGTGCTGATGGAGCTTAGCGGAGGGAGCGCCGAGGAGCTTTTCGGCGAGATTGTTGCGGCCACTCAGGCCAAGCTCTTCGGCAAAGACGCGCAGCGAGCTTTCGGATGCGACAAAGTGAATGCGGGAGACGCGGTCGTCAGAGGCGAGGGCGCGCAGCATCTCGGCGGCATAGATGCTGCCGCTGGCTCCGGTTACTGCGAGGGTGATGTTGCAGGATGAGCTCACACAGGTGATTATCGCCTACTGTGTCGGGTGGAGGGATTTTGGGCTTTTATGGGGAGGGAGTTCGTGCGATAACTGTTTATCGATTACGCCCGTCTGCTTTAAGCAGACAGGATGAGGGCTGAAGCGTGAAGAAGGCTTGGATTGCAGCGATGTGCGCGCTGCTTGGGATGGTTCCAGTTACAAAGGCGTCGGTGGCGCTGTTGATGGAGGAGCCGTACGGGGAGTTCGGAGCGTTCAATCCAACGGGTCATGCGGCGATGTATCTGAGCAATATTTGTGCGGAGACGCCGACGCAATTGCGGATGTGTCATGACGGCGAATATGGCTCGGTGATCAGCCGGTACCACAAGGTGGATGGATATGATTGGGTGGCGATTCCACTGATTCCATATCTGTATGCGGTCGAGACGATCGATGAGATTCCTGCGTCCGTCGATAAGGAAAAGGTAGCGAAGCTTCGCGATGACTATCGCCGTGCGCACCTTGAGCGCCTTGCTCCCGACAGTACGGATGGAGGAACACCGAAGGGAGAATGGGTCCAGTTAGTCGGTTCGTCTTATGACCGCACCATTCACGGCTTTGAGGTGGATACGACGAGGGAGCAGGACGAACGGTTTCTCGCCTATGTCAACGATGAAAAGAACGTCGGCCACTTCAATCTGTTCTTTCATAACTGCGCAGACTTTTCCCGGGTAGCGCTGGATCACTATTTCCCGCACGCGATTCATCGCAACTATATTGCTGATGCTGGCATGACAACACCGAAGCAGGTGGCGCATGCCCTGGTTGGTTACAGCAAGAAGCATCCCGAGCTGAACATGACCGCGTTTACGATTCCGCAGGTGCCGGGAGATATGCCGCGGAGCCATTCGGTGGATGGAGTGGCAGAGTCGCTGGTGAAGAGCAAGAAATACATCATTCCATTGGTCATCCTGAGCCCTCAGGTTACGGGAGGAATCGTCGTTGCCTATTTGGTAGATGGGCGGTCGCATACTCCGAAGAATGCGACGGTTTTTCAGATCAACGATGCCGAAGTGACGAATGCACCTTCGGTGACCAAGGCTCCCGAAAACGGGCGCGCTTTATTGCCAGTGCCTGATTCGCAAACACAATAAACAGATCAGCCGTTCTTTAGTGCGAGTGCGACGATCGTTTCGCCACAGAGATGATGTTGGTCGTTGTAAGCCTTGTTGCTGGCAGCTTCGATTGATGGAACTTCCGGGTCGAGCTCGCAAGCGGCGATCTGCTGGGTGGTGGCGGTGATGTAGCAGAGCTCGCAGGTGGCGAGATTGCCTTCCGCAGTGCGCATGGGCGGGCCAAAGGTACGGCAGACGATGGGACGGTGCTCGTAAAGATCGCAGGTGCCTGTAGCGGGATCGAGGACGGGGCAAGGTTCATTGTCGCCGATCGAGTCTTCGTCGGCGAAGAGGGGAGCGTCTTCGTAGTCCTCGTGAAGGATGCCGGTAGCAATGTCTCCGGGAAAGAGCGGGGAGATGCGGGCAAGGGATTCGGCTACCCTGATGCGGATGCGAGCGGCACGGTGTGGGTCTGTATCTTCGAGTGCGGAGAGACCATCGCGAAGACGGGCGGCATCCTGCTGCGAGATAGGAAAGACCCCATGGCAGCACTGAGTGCAGCCGGGATGACAGACGAGATGAGCGCCACTGCGTTCAACGGCGGAGGCCAGAGCCGCATCGACGATTTGTACGAGCGATAACGCGAGGGTGTGGGGATCTGCCACGAGAGTTATTCCTTACGGCTGTAAGTGGCAAGGATGATTGCAATTCCTCTCGACGAAGAGAGCACGGGGTTTATAAGATGCTGCGTCGAGGGTTTTCCGCCACGTTTGTCATTGTAGCCGGAGCTGGCGGAAAGGCAGGCGTTCCCTCAAAGAGAAGAAAGAGGTGCTGAGATGTCGGAACTGGTGACGCGACGTGGTTTTCTTGCTTCCACAGGTTTGGCGGCTGCGGCTGTTCTGGTCGATCCACGCGGAGTGTATGCCATGGCCGATGTAACGAAGCCCTTGCCGGACTGGAAGATGAAGCCAGTGATGGATTTTTCCAAATCGCCTTATGCGAAGCTGCACCAGGTTCCGGTGGGAGCGGTGACGGTTACAGGCTATTGGGCGAGCCGCAGGCGGACGAATGTCGAGAGCAGCATTCCAAGCATGCAGGAAGAGCTGATTCAGCATGGGCGGATGACGAACTTCGAGCGGCTGCAGGGGAAGTCGAAGGAGCCGCAGAAGGGGCCGATGTATTCGGATTCGGACATGTACAAGTGGACCGAGGCGGTGGGCTTTGCATTGCAGACGCAGGATGATCCTGCGTTGCGCAAAAGTACGGACGCGCATATCCGTGAGTTTGTAGCAGTACAGGAGCCGAGTGGATATCTGAATACGTATTACGTGGATGATCGTAAGCCACTGCGAATGCAGCAGCATACGCAGGAGGTAGGGCACGAGCTGTACAACATGGGGCACTATCTGCAGGGCGCGATTGCTTACTACCGCGCTACGGGCGATCCGACCATGTTGAACGCGGGCATACGGTTTGTGGATGATTTTCTGCTTCCGAATTATGGGCCGGGACCAAACCAGACCCCGATCGTTTCCGGGCATCCGGAGATCGAGATGTCGCTGATCGAGTTGTATCGAACGACGGGCAATCAACGATATCTCGAGCTAGCGGGTTACATTCTGCATGGCGATACGCGATGGACGATCAAGCCCAGTGCGATTGTGTATATGTTCTGCGGAATTCCGTTTACGCAGCGAACGAAGCTGGAAGGCCACGCGGTGCGCGCGATGTATGCCTGCTGCGGAGCGACGGATTATTACCTTGAGACGGGCGATCCGTCGTACTGGAAGACGCTGGAGATGTTATGGCAGGATCTGGCGAGCCATCAACTTTACGTGACAGGAGGCGTGGGAGCGCGGGCCGAGGGCGAGGCTTTTGGCGATGCATATGAGCTTCCGAATGCGCGCGCCTATGGCGAGAGTTGTGCCGCGATCGGCAACCTGATGTGGAATGCACGCATGTTGGCGGCAACGGGAGAGGCAAGGTTTACGGATGTGATGGAGCGTGCGCTGTACAACGGCATCAATTCGGGCATGTCGCTGGATGGAAAGATGTACTGCTATCGCAATCCGTTGGCATTCGAGCCGGCGACAGGCGATGTGATCCGGAATCCGTGGTACGACACGACGTGTTGCCCGCCGAACCTGGAGCGCACGTTTGCTTCGCTGCCGGGCTACTTCTACAGCACAAGCAAAGATGGCATCTACGTGCATCTGTACGACGCCTCGGAGATGAACTGGCATCTGGAGGATGGGACAGGGCTGAAGATCGCGCAGAAGACGGAGTATCCGTGGAAGGGCGATGTAGAGCTGACGGTTTCGCCGGCGCAGCCGCAAGAGTTTAGCGTTTACCTGCGGATACCGGCATGGTCAGCGAAGAATAGTGTGCGCGTGAATGGGCGGGCGGTTGAAGGAGCGAAGGCAGGAGAGTATCTCTCGATTCGCCGAACATGGAACGCGGGAGACAGGATTGAATTCGCGATGGACATGACGCCTCGGGTTTTGCAGGCCAACCCGGCTGTGATGGAAGATGTCGGTAAGGCGGCGATTCAGCGCGGTCCGGTCGTGTTCTGCATGGAAGGATTGGACCAGAAGGTGCAGGAGCATGGGCTGAACATGGCGAACCTGCGCGTCTCGCTGAAGGGTGAGACAGAGGCGCGATACCAGCCGGAGATGCTGGGCGGTGTGATGGTGCTGGAGCATCCGGGCAGCATTATGAAGTCTGCTTCGCCCGGTCTGTATCGCACAGCGGTTTCCGGTGGAAGTAAGGGAGAGCCGACGACGCTTACGCTGATTCCGTACTATGCATGGGCGAATCGGACGGCTTCGCCCATGCAGGTTTGGATTCCTTACAGCGAGGTCTAACGAGGCTTGAGAACGCGCTCGAAGATGGCGTTGACGTTGGAGAGCTGGCGTTTGTAGTCGAAGGCGTGTGCCAGCTTTTCGGGCGTGAGACGAGCTGTGATCTCGGGGACTTTGGCGATCTCGTCACGGAAGACGAGTTCGTTCTTCCACGAGTTCATGGCGTGGCCCTGCACGAGGCGATAGGCATCTTCGCGGCTCATGCCGGATTCGGCGAGGTCGAGCAGCAGCTGGCCGGAGAAGACAAGACCGCCGGTGGACTCAAGATTTTTGAGCATGCGAGCTGGATAGACGAGAAGCTTGTCGATCAGATTCGTCGTCTTCGCAAGCAGGTAGTCCGCGAGGATGGTCGAGTCAGGGAAGATGACACGCTCGGCGGAGGAGTGCGAGATGTCGCGCTCGTGCCAGAGGGCAACGTTCTCAAGCGCAGTCTGAGCGTTGGAGCGCATCACGCGGGCGAGGCCGGAGATTTGCTCGCTGGTGATGGGGTTCCGCTTGTGCGGCATGGCGCTTGAGCCCTTCTGCTTCTCGGAGAAGAACTCTTCGGCTTCGCGGACTTCGGTGCGTTGCAGGTGGCGAATCTCGGTGGCGATTTTATCGAGCGTGCTGGCGAGGACCGCAAGCGTCGAGATGTAAGCGGCGTGACGATCGCGCTGCAACACCTGCGTAGCGATGTCGGCGGGTTTGAGGCCGAGTTCAGCGCAGATGGCCTCTTCGTGCTCGGGCTTGAGATGGCCGAAGGTGCCAACGGCTCCTGAGAGCTTTCCGACGCGGAGATCTTCGGCGGCAGCGTCGAAGCGGGCCAGATTGCGCTGCATCTCGGAGTACCAGAGCAGGAGCTTGAGGCCGAAGGTGGAGGGCTCGGCATGGATGCCGTGGGTGCGGCCGATGATGGGGGTGTCTTTGAATTCGAGGGCGCGGCGCTTGAGAACCTCGGAGAGAGCAACGATACCCTCGCGAATGATCGTGGATGCCTCGCGAATCTGAAGGGCCTGCGCGGTATCGACCACATCGGTCGAGGTGAGGCCGTAGTGGAGCCAGCGCGAGTGCTCGGGATTATTGATGTGCTCGGCGACGGTTGTGGTGAAGGCGATGACGTCGTGCTTCACCTCGGCCTCGATGGCGTTGATGCGGTCGACGGTAAAGTCGCCCTTGTCGCGGATGGCATTGGCAGCCTCCTGCGGCACAAGGCCGAAACGCGCGAGCGCCTGCGAAGCTGCGGCTTCTACTTTGAGCCAGCAGCGATACTTGTTTTCGTCAGACCAGATGCGACCCATCGCGGGGCGGGTGTAGCGGGGAATCATAGATCTTTTCCTGATTGGTGCGAAAGACGGTAACGCCATGATGAAGAAGGGGGGCGAACAGGGCGCAGGTCTCCGCGAAATTTGGGATACGGTTTCCTCTTTATTTTACTTCGGATAGAGCGAATGGGAAGGAATCTGCTGGAACTGGCAAATTATATCGCGTCACGATATAATCGTAGTGCGACATATTATGATTCTGACAAAGAAGCAGAAATCCTCGGTGACACGGTCGGAGCGGCTGACGGAACTGGCGGAGTTTCGATATCGGCTGCGCCGGTTTCTTGGATTTAGTGAGATGGCGGCGGAAGAGGCGGGCATCTCCGCTCAGCAGTATCAACTGCTGCAAGTGGTTGCGACGATTCCGGAAGATCGCGGATGTTCTATCTCATATATCGCCGAGCGCATGCTGCTGCGGCATAACAGCGCCGTGGAACTGGTGGACCGGGCGGCGCGATCGAATCTGGTGCGAAGAGTTGCTGACGAGGCCGACCATCGGCGTTCGCTGGTTGAACTGACAGAGAGGGGAAATCGTCTGCTGGTCACTCTCGCTGAAGCACATCTTCGGGAGATCGATGAGGAAGGGGCAGAGTTGTTGCGAGCCCTGCAGCAGCTTGTCGGGAATCGTCAGGCAGGAAAGAGGAATGGAACGCGATGAGCGCGACGACGGATAAACTGCGCGATTACTCCGTGGATGGACGGGTAATCTATGTAAGCCTACTGGCAGCGCTGCTGGGCGCGGGATGCAGCGTAATTGCATGGGCCCTGCTGAAGCTGATCGATCTGGCGACGAATCTCTTTTACTATCAGCGATTCGCTTTTGTGAACGTTGAGCCGGGTGGCCATCATATGGGATGGCTCGCAATTTTCATGCCTGTGCTTGGCGGATTGATTGTGGGTTTGATCGCGCGATACGCCTCACCGAAGGTGCGAGGTCATGGCATGCCTGAGGCGGTTGAGGTTATCGTCTTTCAGGGCGGCAAGGTTCAGCCTCGCGTTGCTATTCTCAAGCCGTTGGCGACTGCGATCTCCATCGGTTCTGGTGGCCCGTTCGGCGCGGAAGGCCCGGTTATTATCACGGGTGGCGCAGTCGGATCGGTGATGGGGCAACTGCTTCCAATCACCGCGTCGGAACGGACTGCCCTTATGGTGGCTGGCGCTTCGGCGGGTATGGCTGCGGCCTATAGCTGCCCGATGTCAGCGACGCTGCTTGCGGTCGAGATGCTGCTGTTCGAGTGGCGTCCGCGAAGCTTGATTCCGGTTGCGATTGCCTGCATTACTGCCGGTGCTTTGCGCCGTCTTCTGCTGGGAACGGGACCGATCTTTCCTATGCCCCCGACTACGACTGTCATGCACCATGCAGCGATGTTCGGCGCTTTGGTTGTGGGAGCACTGGCCGCCTTGCTGGCGACCGGGATGAGCCGCACCGTGCATTTCTGCGAGTCCATGTTTGAGAAGCTTCCTATCCACTGGATGTGGTGGCCTGCTCTGGGCGGGATCGTCATTGGCATCGGCGGTCTGATCTATCCGCGATCCCTGGGCGTTGGGTACGATGTGATTCGCGAGCTCCTGAATCAACAGGTGACGTGGGGATTATTGGCCGGCGTCCTTTTGGTGAAGACGACGATCTGGATGGTTGCTTTGGGATCGGAGACGGCGGGAGGTGTCTTTGCACCGTTGCTGATGATGGGTGCCGCGTTGGGCGTGGCCGCGGGTCACTGGCTGGTGCCGATCTCGCAGGGTGCCTGGGCAGTCGTGGGAATGACTTCGATTATTGCGGCTGCTCTGGGAGCTCCATTGGCCGCAGCGATGTTCGCTGTAGAGCTGACTCATAACGGCGGTCTTATGCTCCCTGTGCTGTTGGGGTGCGTGACTGCTTATGCCATCAGTGTCCTGCTGCAGCCGCGCTCGATGCTAACCGAAAGCCTGAGCCGCAAGGGGCTGCATCTCACGCGCGAGTATGGAGTCGATCCTCTGGAGACCGTTATGGTGCGCGAGGTAATGCACACCAGTGTCTTCGCGCTGCCTGTGAGCGCGACGCGTCAGGACGCGATCGATTGGCTGGAGAAGATGAATCATCGTGGCGCCGAGGCCTGGGCCCATTGGCAGCGTATCTTTCCTCTCGTGGAAGAAGACGGTCATCTCGAGGCCATTTTGACGCGAGGACAGATGATTACGGTGGCCAAAGAGGGCGGGCCGGATGTTCCACTCCTAAAAAGCGGAATAGAATCTCCGACGGTGATGGGACCCTGGGAGACGTTGCGTTCGGCTGCAGAGAAGATGGCCGAACTAAAGCTGCGGTCCTTTCCAGTCGTTGATGATGATGGAGGTTTGCTCGGGATCCTCAACATCGAGGATCTGCTTGAAGCGCGTGGCAAGGCCAGTATGCGGGACCGGGAACGGAAGCGCGTGTTGCGTCTACGCTGGCCATTCAAGCGTGGAGAGGAATCTGCGCCGGGCTTCGATCATCTCGTAGACCGTGCTTTCGAGAGTGCAAACCGCGGGACCGACGAAGAGCTGGAGACGATGCGGTCAGAAGATGAGGTCAAACGTTCTTGACGCCGAAGAGCTCCGCCATTTCGTCGTAGAGAAATCCATAACCAGGGCGGTAGGGCTGCACCCATCTTCCGTCGATGACGAACTGGGGAATGGCGCGTTTTCCGACATTCGCCAGCACCAGGTCGGAGGCACCGGGAGTGGTCTCGATATCGACTTCCTCGTAAGGGATGTTGTGGGTTATAAGGAAACGCTTTGCTTCTCGGCAATCGCGGCACCAGGCCGCGGTATAGACGGTGAGATCCATAGTTTTATTTTACGTGACCCCTGTTGTGGCTTGTTTTGATCAAAATATCAAGGTGCCCGTCGACATCAGGCGGCCTTGCGGACCGTCTTTTTTCTGGCTTGAGTCTTTGTAGTTCTGCTGGCAGTCTTTTTTGTGGATCGGTGATGTGATTTTGTTTCTGTGGCCGTTTCTTTTTGATCGGCAATGATTCCAGAGAGGATGGTCTTTGCCTTCTGAAGGGCTTCTTTACGCCCTTCCGGAAGATTTTTGCCTGCTCGGTTGATGTAGAAGGTCAGCATGCGCATTCCTGAGCCCGGTCCTTTGGGCGAGACCTTCTTCGATGCGAGTGCTTTGGCGATGGTGGTTGGGCTTTTCTTGAAGAGACCTTCTTCAGGGTGAGTGGAGTCGGTGTCAACCTTCGCGGACCATTTTTTCCTTGTCGCCATCGCTGCCTCCGATGAGAGCGTCCTCTGTATCCATAGGATGCGGGTCGATGCGTCTCTTTCCGCGGCGAACGAGAAAAAAATTGCTCAAGAGCCGGCTGCACTCCTCCGCGAGAACTCCGGTGCGGACCTCGGCGCGATGGTTGAGCTGCGGATGATTCATGACGGTAAGAATGCTGCCACAAGCGCCAGCTTTGGGATCGTCCGCGGCGTAGACAAGGCGTGCGATGCGGGCGTGCAGTATGGCGCTAGCGCACATGGCGCAGGGCTCGAGCGTGACGTAGAGCGTGCATCCGCCCTCGGGGGTGAGCAGGCGGTAGTTGGAGAGAGTACGGCCCGCCTCGCGGAGCGCGACGATCTCGGCGTGTGCGGTGGGGTCGCTGTCGCGAAGAACGCGGTTCTGTCCACGACCGAGAATGGTTTCGCCGTCGGGAGAAAGGACGATGGCTCCGACGGGAACCTCGCCAGCAGCTTCGGCTGAACGGGCTTCGGCGATGGCAAGAAGCATCATGCGTTCGTCGAAGCCGGATTCTGGTGGTGTTGGCATTGGGTTCTGGTCGTTGCGGTTTCGTTGAGGCAAGAGCCGCTTAGTCCTGCGGGGGAGTGTTCGGAACGAGCGCGCCGTGATGATAGACCGAGACGATGTGGCGGGTGTTGCGGACATCGATCGAGGGATCGGCGGAGAGGATGAGAAGATCGGCTGAATAACCGGGTTTGATCAAGCCTACGCTGAGCTTTGAGTCGATCTCATGCAGCAGACGGCCGTTTTCACCGGTTGCAAGGGTAATAGCTTGAAGCGGAGTGATTCCGGCGGCGACGAGGTCTTCGAGTTCGCGGTGCTCACTGAACCCGGGGATGCGTCCGGGAACGGCGCCGGAGTCTGTCCCGAAGCCGATATTCGCGCCTGCATCGTAGAGAGTTTTGAAGTTTTTCGCCGCCATCTCATGATCCTTCCTGGCCTGTTCGGTCTGGGGAGCAGCGAGGGTCTTCTCGGCGTAGTCCGGGGCTTCAAGCTTTGCGAGCAGTTGTTGTCCGGCGGCTTGACGGAAGAAGTTGGAGTGCATGACGTCAGGCTGTGCGCCGTAGAGGTAGAAAGCCTCGTCAAGGGCCAGCGTGGGGATGTACCAGATCTTGCGATCGATAAGCGATTCGGCGAAGGCGTGGTCGATGGCCTGATCGCGCACGGAGTGGGCGAAGATATCGACGTTGGCTTTGACGAGACTCTGCGCGTCGGCGAGGGTGTAGACGTGGGCTGCGACCTTGAGGTGGCGCTTATGAGCCTCATCGATCAATGCGGTGTAGACAGCGGGGTCCATCGGCGGGATCTTGCCGTGGCCGCTGTCGAGCCACATCTTGATGAGATCGACGTGATGGGAGGCCATCTCGTCGACGTCTTTACGGGCCTCTTCGGCGTTGGCCGGGCGGTAGATCTGATCGGCAGGGACGTTGAGGCCGGGGGCTCCGTTGGGCACGCCGATGCCGCGGCCTGCAGTGAGCAGGGTGGCGCCGCCGATCTTGCCTTTGCGCTGGTCGTCGCGGATCTCGTAGACGAGATCGCGATTGACGCCGAGCGAAACGATGGTCGTTACACCGTAGCGCTCGAACTGGTTGAGTGCGGCGGTGACGTTCTCACGGGTGTAGGCGTCAGGGGAGGGAGTGGCGTTGTCGAGGAGGACGCCGAGGTGAGAGTGTGCGCTGATGAGTCCGGGAATGACGGTTTTGCCGGCACAGTCGATGATGTCGACGTTCTTGGGTTCGTCTTTATCTTTCTTGAAGGCCGGTTTGACGCTCTCGATGTATCCCTTATGCAGCGTCACGTCGACGTGAGTGCGGATCTGGCTTCCGGGGGTTCCGTCGAAGATGGCGGCGTCGTGCAGGAGGATGGGCTTCTGCTGGGCCGCAGCGGCGATGGCTGCAGAGAACATGAGGGCGAGGGCGAAAGATCGCATCGGGTCTCCGGAATTAGAAATCTAAGTCGAACTAGTTACGTTTACTTTGATGCCCTTGTGCAGGTCCCTTTTTACGTATTGCATTACGGAGGAAGAGACCACCTATTCCAAATACCACTAAGCTAAAAAGGCCAGTAAGCCAGCTTTGTTCGTTATAACTTTCGCTTAGAAACAAAAATCCCAGCGATAAAAAAACTAATGCTACTAAACCGATACCCATTCGCTGAAGGGGGGTAATTCTCGGTGACCCTTTCCAAAAAAGTTCATCAACTCGTATGGAGTTGTGCAGTACATCGGGCCAAAGAGTATTTCGTTGAGATTTTTGTATATCGTCACGTAGTTCTTCAATAGGGTGATGATCTTTATTCATTCGCTACTGTCCTACGCAGGTTCCTGTTGCGTCATGCAGTGTAGCGCGCCGAGGCCCCAGATCAAGTCGGTGCAGTGAATTCCTGTGACTTTGCGGGTAGGGAAGCAGCCGGCGATGATGTTGAGCGCCTCGCGGTCGTTGGGGTCGTTGAAGGTGGGGACCAGGACCAGGTCGTTCGCGATGTAGAAGTTCGCGTAGCTGGCCGGGAGGCGCTGGTTATCGAAGACCACGGGCGAGGGCATGGGCAGCTCAAGGATTTTGAAGGGCGAGCCGTCGAGGTTACGGGCGGAGCGGAGACGGTCGAGGTTTTCGGCGAGGGGAAGGTGATTTTCGTCGTGGGTGTTGGGCTCGACGCAGGTGAGGATGGTGTCTTCGGCGACGAAGCGGGTGATGTCGTCGACGTGTCCGTGGGTGTCATCGCCCGCGGTGCCGCGGTTGAGCCAGATGGTGCGGTCGATGCCGAGGTAGTCGTGGAAGGCCTGCTCGATCTGCTCTTTGGAGATGCCGGGGTTGCGCTGCTGGACCTCGGAGAGGAGACATTCTTCCGTGGTGAGGAGGACACCGGCACCGTTGGTGTCGATGGAGCCGCCCTCGAGGACGAGGCGGTGCGCGCCGATCTTCGGCTGGAACTCTTCCATGGCGTAGAGCCTGGCGACGTGATGGGGGACCTGGTCGTCGCGGCGCCAGTTGTCGTACTTGGCCCAGGCGTTGAAGTGCCAGTTGGTGAGGGCGAGTTCTCCTTGAGGGTTTTTGAGGAAGATGGGGCCGGAGTCGCGGAGCCAGACGCGATCGGTGGGCCAGGGGTGGAAGTGCAGACGGGCCATGTTGGCCCCGGCGCGAAGGAGGATGCGGCGGGCGCGCTTTTCGGCGGCTTCGTCGTTGACGAGGATGTGGACGTCTTCGCAGCAGGAGAGGTGACGGACGATCTCGGAGTAGACCCAGGGGATGGGCTGGAACTTTCCGGGCCAGTCCTCGGCGTTGTGAGGCCAGGCGAGCCAGGTGGCGGTGTGGAGGGCCCATTCGGCGGGCATGCGGAAGTTCCGGTCGCGAGGTGTGGTCATCTGAGCTCTTCTTTTCTGGAATCTGGTGCGACCGACGAGGATACCCCCTCCCCGTCAAAAGTGCGCAAAGTCTTCAAAGCAGGGAACTTGGGTGGGTACTTCCGGTTGCGGCCCTGGGTTTCTGCTTCCTGATTTAAGTATAGCGGGTGGAGGGGAGGAGATCGGCAGATGGATGTGACTGATGGGTTAAGGTTTAGGACGGGGTTGGGGTTGACAAGTGTGGGGCAAGCCTCCAAAGAGAAGCAGATTCCTTCGCTGCGCTGCGGAATGACAAGTTCTAAAAGAAGTGGAGGAGGTTGGATTTGTAGCGGTACAGAAGAAGGCGGTCGAGCTTCGCTCGATGCCCACATCTGGCGATAAAGCTGCCAGATATGGGGCACCCGGCAGAGAACAAGAATTTCAAACTGACCCATTGCCAAATTATGGCGTGACGAAAATGTGTGAAGTCACAAAGGGGTAAGATAACGTGGGCGGATTTGTTCGTTTTGTAACGGACGGCGCCCCCGAGGTTTCGCTGGATTATGGCAATTGGAGCAGGGGCAGCAACGAGTACACAGCACTCCGGGGCGCAGAAGACCGACGTTCGGGCCATGAGCATCGCTACGATGCTCTTTTTCATGTGGGGGTTCCTGACCTGCCTGAACGACATACTGATTCCGCACCTGAAGGGCATCTTCGAGCTGAGCTATGCGCAGGCGATGCTGGTGCAGTTCTGTTTCTTCTCGTCGTATGCCATCTTTGCGTTTCCTTCGGGAATGCTGGTGGAGTGGCGCGGGTATAAGGGGACGATGGTCATCGGACTGTTGGTGATGGCCGCGGGAGCCTTTTTATTTCTTCCGGCCTCGGCGGCGGCCTCGTTCGGGCTGTTTCTTTCGGCTCTGGTGATTCTGGCTGCTGGAATTACGAGCCTGCAGGTTGCGGCGAATCCGTATGTGGCGAATCTTGGACCGCCGGAGACGGCCTCATCGCGACTGAACCTGGCGCAGGCCTTCAACTCGTTCGGAACGTTTGTCGCGCCATTTTTTGGGAGCATCTTTATTCTGGCGTCGGCTCCGGTCGCTCCGGAAAAGCTACGGTCGTTCTCTGCAGCGGCACTGCAGGCGTATCGCACGGAGCAGGCTTCTTCGGTTCGGATGCCGTATCTCGGCATTGGCCTGATGCTTGTGCTGCTGGCGATTGCGCTGGCGGTGGTGAAGCTGCCGACGATGGACTTTACGCGGGACATCCGGCCGGGCGAGATGGATGCTACGGCGGCAGATGGGGACAGCATCTGGAAGCATCCGGTGCTGCTTGCCGGAGCCTTGGGGATCTTCGTGTACGTGGGCGCGGAGGTTTCGATTGGAAGCTTTCTCGTGAACTACTTCGGGCTGCCGGATATCGCAGGGCTTCCTGAGAACGTGGCGGCGCGATATGTCGCGTTGTACTGGGGCGGCGCGATGATGGGAAGGTTTATCGGGTCGTGGCTGCTGACGAAGCTACGGACGAGCCTGGTGCTGGGGACGGCTGCGGTGGTGGCCGGTTGTTTGGTAGTGACGTCGATTATGACGCACGGGCATACGGCGATGTGGGCGATTCTGGCGGTGGGGCTGTTCAACTCGGTGATGTTCCCGAGCATCTTCACGGTCGGACTCTCTGGACTGGGACCGTTGACCAGCAAAGGATCGAGCTTGATGGTGGCGTCGATCTTCGGCGGTGCGCTGATTCCGCTGGCGGAAGGGCATCTCGCCGACAAGATTGGTGTGCAGCACGCCTTTATGGTTCCAGTGGTGTGCTATGTGTACATCGCACTCTTCGGGTATCTGGGCGGAAGGCGAGCAGAGCGCGAGGTGGGAGCGGTCGCTTCGTAGCGCAATGGATGGTTCCCGAAGTATGGAGCGTTCTGTCACAACACGAGTCTGGGTTATGGCATGGCTGCTGTGTGTTGTTTTGACTTGCATGGCCGTTCATTCGCCGCACTGCGATCTCTGTGACGGTCCGACTTTCGTTGGTGCTTTGCAGCAGCAGTCGCTCGCACAACATTCGCACTCTGCTGCTCCGGATGCATGCAACGGCGTCTGCTGGTGCTGCGGGTTTCATAGTCTTCCGGGTGCAGGTTTTGCGCTGAAGCCAGCCGATAAGGTGAATGCTGGAACATGGCCTGAGCCGGCGTTGCCTGGATTTACGCCTCGTATGTCGATCTTTCGACCGCCGCGTGTGAACGTCTCCGTATAGCTGCCCGGTTCCGTGCTATGGCACGGAGGAGACGAAGCACACAACCGTTCTGGAGAGATTCGATGCGTTCCCCCATTTACACGCTTACGGTAGCGTGTCTGTTGACGTTTTTATGCTTGCCCGCTTGTGGACAGGCTTCGTTTGGAGTTTCCTCTACTCGGCGACAAGAGACGCGCGAGGAGAAAGAGCCGATCGCTGTGGTTGAGCTTGGTACAGCCACAAGCTGGAACTTCAGTGGCGGTGCGGCAACGTTTGCCCCGAACCTTGCAGCGGAGATAACGCCGATTGAAGACCGGTTGGAGCTTGAGGCAGGCGTTTCGCCTTACTACACAAAAAATTCCACGGAGTGGGATGCCGATCTGTTGTTCAAGAAGCCGTGGACGCTGTCGCGAAAGACGGAGTTTATGCTGGGCGTCGGGCCTGAGTGGGTTCATCTCAGGCAGAGGGGGAGAACGAGCAACTCCATCGCAGGCGAGGTGGCGGGAGACTTTATGTTCTGGCCAAGCGAGAGACATCGGTTTGGCTGGTTTCTGGAGCCTGCCTACGATCACAGCTTTGCCAGAGGTCATCAGCAATCGGTAGGGATGACCGCGGGTTTATTGATCGGGATTCCCTGAAGATTAGATTGCTCACAGGAATCGCCCGATGTTTTGGCGGATGAGATGCTTTCGGATGGTCAGGACACTTTATGGCTGACTATCTGATCTCAATCATTCGCCCCAAGGATTATGTTCATAGCTCGTGTTTTCAGGAGGTCGCCGAGACTTTGCTGTATGCGCTGAAGGCGTTGGGGCATCGTGCGGCGATTCTTGAAAACATCGTTGACCGGCAGGCGATCAATATTGTGCTGGGCAGCCATCTGCTGAGTGAAGCCGAGATGGCTTCGCTGCCTGCGGGAACGATTGTCTACAACCTGGAACAGCTGGGCTCGGATCATCTGACGGAGGCTTATCTTCGGCTGGCGGAGCGGTTGCAGATCTGGGACTACTCACCCATTAATTTGGCGAAGTGGCGGGAGAGACGATGCCTGCTTGAGCCGCGCCTGGTGGAGATTGGGTATGTTCCGGAGTTGAGGCGTATTGCGATGGCGTCGAAGCAGGATATCGACGTTCTGTTCTATGGCTCGATCAATGAGCACCGCAGAAAGATTTTGACGGAGCTGGAGCAGGCGGGGGTGAAGGTGCAGTGCGCCTTCGGGGTGTATGGCGAAAAGAGGGATGCTCTGATTGCGCGAGCGAAGATTGTGCTGAATGCGCACTTCTACGAGGCGAATCTGTTTGAGATTGTGCGGGTGAGTTATCTGCTGACGAACTCGAAGGCCGTGGTCAGCGAGGTGTCGCCAGATATGGGTGGATATGTGGAAGCGCTGGCGGCGTTTCCGGCGGACAGGTTAGTGGAGGGTTGTCTTGCGCTATTGCGCGATGATGAGGCTCGTAGGGAACTGGAGCGGCGCGGGTTTGAGTATTTTTCGCGGAGACCGGCAGTAGAGATTCTGGCGGGGGTGCTTCCTGCGGCGGCTGCGGGCGCGGCGGATTTGCGGAAGATGTATCTGGATATGGTGCAGCGGTGTTTGATCAATGTGATCTATGAGGATCCGAATCAGGATCGCTGGTCGCCGCACGTGTATCGAAGCCAGCTGCGGGAGCTGGGGCGCGATTGGCCTTCGCAGGCGCACAGCATGATTGGGAATGCGAGGATGACGAATCTGCGGATGATTGCGGAGCATGTGATCCAGCAAGGGATTCCGGGGGATTTTATCGAGACGGGAGTGTGGCGCGGGGGAGCGTGCATTCTGATGCGCGCGGTGCTGAAGGCGTATGGCGTGACGGATCGCTTGGTGTGGGCAGCGGATTCGTTTTGCGGGCTGCCGAAGCCTAATCCGGAGGTCGCGGCAGATGCAGGAGATCAGCACCACACGTTTACGGAGCTTGCGGTGTCACTCGAGCAGGTGCAGGAGAACTTCAGGAAGTATGACCTGCTGGATGGGCAAGTGAGGTTTTTGAAGGGATGGTTCTCGGAGACGCTACCGGAGGCTCCAATTGAACGGCTGGCGATTTTGCGGCTGGACGGGGATATGTACGAGTCGACGATGGACGCGCTGGCTGCTCTTTACGACAAGGTGGTGCCGGGTGGGTTTGTAATTGTGGACGACTATGGAGCGGTGGCGGGATGCCAGCGAGCGATTCACGACTTCAGGGCGAGCCGTGGTATTGAGGCGCTTATTCAGCCGATCGATGGATGCGGCGTGTTTTGGCAGAAGGGAAGCGCTGCGGAGGAGAAGCCGGGCGAGGCTGCAGCGTAGAGGGGTTCCCTGCCGGATTGTCTCGGCAGGGAATGGTTTTGCGTTTATTTTTCCTTGAAGACGAGGTAGGTGGCGGTGCTGCCAGGAGCGATTTTGACCCAGTGCGGCATTCCGGCCGGGACATGAACGGTATCGCCGACGTGGAGGACTACGGTGTTGCCGCCTTCGATGGAGGGACCGCGGGTTTCACCGGGCTGATTGGGAAGGCCGTGGCTTCTCTGGATGGTGCCGCCGGTGACGAGGGTGACGCTGCCTTTGGTGATGTACATCTGGTCGGCCCAGTCCTGATGCAACTCGGCGTCGCCGGTGTGGACGCGGACGACGACGAGGGTACGGGCGGAGCCGAAGTCGTCGATGGTATCCATGCCGATGCCGGCGGGGCTGGCTTTGGCGGTGGCGGTGAGCTTGGCCTCGAGCTTGGAGAGGTCTGCGGCGGAGTGCAGGGTGGGGCCGGATTGTGCGGCGAGTGTGGTTGCGGCGGCAAAGAGAGCGAACAGGGAGAGTCTGGAAGCGTGCATCGGTCCTCTTTTACTGGAAGTGAAGGAATTGTACTGCGTTCTGTGTGGGGATGATCAGGACAGGTGGGCTGCATGATCTTTTATGAAAAATTTATGCGCGTCCTGATGTACTTGTGACTATGAGATACCTCTCGATGCGTTTTATCAGCCTTCTTGTGTTGATGGCTTTCCTTGCAGCGGCGAACGGGCTTGCTCAGGAGCCGATCTCTTCGAAAGATCGAGAGGTCGAGGAGTTGAGACAGACGGTGCGGGATCTGGCGGCGAGGGTTTCCGCGCTGGAGAACGAGCTTCATCAGCAAACGGCCGGAGCGGCGGCGATTCCTTCGAGCAAACCAGGCGATGCGATTCCTACAGTGGCTTCCTCTGGACCTTCGAGTGCGCGAAAGGAAGCAGAGGGCTCAAAGGAAGCGAACGTAGTGAGTGATTCGTCGACGGTCTTGCCGGTTGCGAAGAGCTCTACAGAGCCGGTGCAGGCGACGGAGGCAAAGGCGGAGGTGGTTCCAGCAACGCTTCCGGGTGGAGCTACGTTGAATTACTACTTCGATGGGTACTACGGGTATGACTTCAACCATCCCATTGGACGTGTGCAGTATCTGCGTGCCTATGACGTTCTGAGTAACGCTTTCAGTATCAATCAGACGGGGATTGTGCTGGCGATGGATCCGAGTGTAGAGGAGGGACGACGATATGGCTTGCGGCTGGACCTTCAGTTCGGACAGGCGACGGAGACGTTGCAAGGGAATCCTGCGAATGAACCCAGGCCAGAGATCTACAGGAACATTTTTCAGGCCTATGGGACGTATGTTTTTCCTGTCGGAAAAGGCCTGACAGTGGATGTGGGGAAATGGTCGAGCTCGATAGGGATTGAAGGCAACTACACGAAGGACCAGATGAACTATACGCGGTCGTTCTACTTCAATTACCTGCCGTTCTACCACATGGGAGTGAGGGCGAATTACAAGCTGAATGACAGAGTGGCGGTGAATTACTGGCTCGTAAATGGGACGCAGCAATCAGAGCCGACAAACTCATACAAAGACGAGTTGTTCGGGTTGGCGTTGGTGCCGAAAAAGAATATGACATGGACGATGAACTACTACGTCGGTCAGGATCATCCGGATGCACGACAGAATCCGGCAGGATGCGGCACAGTTCCGGTGCAGCCGGAGTTGTGTCTTGAACCGATCACACCTGCGCCGGATGGGAAGCAGCACATCTTCGACAGCTATGCGACATGGAACGCGACCCCGAAGCTGACCCTGGCGCTGGAGGGGGATTATGTGATCTCGCGTCTGTGGAGGAATGCAGCGCCGGGTGAGTCTTCGGCTCCTTCGCATGTAATTGGAGGCGCGGGATATGCGCGGTATCAGCTGACGAAGAGGACGGCGCTGGCGGGAAGGACGGAGTACATGTCGGATCGGGGTGGGTTGTTCAGCGGAACGACGCAGGCGCTGAAGGAGTTTACGGGGACCTATGAATTCAAGGTTGCGAATGGATTGCTGTCACGAGTGGAGTATCGCAGGGACTGGTCGAACAGGCCGTTTTTCCTGACGAATAAACCGGGAGTGCTGTCGCAGAATCAGGACACGCTGACGGTTGGGCTGGTGTGGTGGTATGGAGGGAAGCAGGGGGCGTGGTGATCTAGGGATTGGTGTAGAAGGTGTAGGTCGCGGTGTAAGGGACTCGGGAGGAGCTGCCCTTGTGTTGCGCATCGCAACCGGTGGCGGGAGCATTGCCGCCATGAGTGTCGGAGCGGCGGACCAGCGTGACCGTGGAGAGTGCGCCATTCGTGGCTCCCGATGGGGTGGTCGAGAGGAGAAGCCAGGGGATGCTGAGAGGATCGTGGGAGGGGAACTTCTGGAGGACTTTGCCGGTGATGGCGCTACCGTCCTTCCATGTCCAGGTGGGGCCAGCGGTGTGAGTGCCTGTCTGCCGATGCGTTGAGGGATCGAACAGGGAGGCTTCGGGGGATTGGAAGATCCAGGTAAAGGCGGAGTCTTGTTCGGTGCAGCGGTAGATTTGTACGCCGCGGCCTTCGACCGTGTAGACGACGTGAGCCGAGGAGGGCGGCAGGGTGGGGTCGGTCGTCTGTGGAGCGAAGGAGAGCGCGAAGAGGAGCAGTGCGGGAAGCATGTTGGACTCAGGGTAGCACTGGTGTTTGAAAGCTGTGTTTCATGGGGAGGGCAAGCCTGAAGGCTTGGCTTACCTAGAGGCGGTTCGCTTTGCGCGAATGATCCCACATCACAAAATCGAGATAGGGATAATCGGCGATTCAAGCTGTGGATAAACTGTCAGCTTATGGGGATTGGGGTCGTTCTGATTTTCTACGCTATAGCACTGACAATTGCCGCCGCAATCAGCGCGGTCGTGCTTGGCGTAGTGAGCTATCTTATGACGAAGCATTCCGGGACGAAATGGAAACGGGCTGTGCTCGCATCTATCGTTTTCCCGTTCGTGTGTGTCGCATTTGCTGGTGGATGGTTTGTTGTTTATTCAGTGGTCAACTATGAGGTGTTTCATCGCGATCCTATGTTGGGGGACACGTGGGAAACGCCTCTGCCCAATGGTTATGCGCTCATGATGATCGATACAACAGATCAAGGAACTGTCTATAACCCTAAAACTCAATCAGGAGATGGATCGGTGGTGGGCAGGGAGGACGCGGTATTTGGAGTTCGTCTGCTGCAGGTGTCGGATGGGCTAGTCTTCGGGGCGCGAGATAGCGGGTATTTTGGCCGCATTGGTCAGGAATCAAAGTTCATTGATAGCTACTTTGAATTGGATACTTTAAAAAATAAACAAGTGGAGTTCAATTCATTGGAAGAGCTTCAGAGGAGAGCCGCAGGTGAAGGAGTCACTCTCAAGCTTCGGGAATTCCAGTCTGTCTTCGCAGACTATAGAACCACATGGTTTGATTACTCGGCGGGCGCGATCTTGTTGTTGGTGCCAATGATCGGTTTCATTGGATTGGCGCGCTGGATTTGGAAACAGCGTGCCCAACCAACAGAGGATGGTAGTTAGACACGCTGGGATTCGTTATCCAAATTGCTAGTCGAGGAAGCGTTTGGCGATGCCTTCGTAGGCGTCGATGCGGCGGTCGCGGAGGAAGGGCCAGTGCTGGCGGGTGATCTCGATGAGTTTGGGATCGAGGTCGGCGATGAGGATCTCTTCCTTGTCGAACGAGGCCTGGGCGAGGATGCGGCCGAAGGGATCGGCGATGAAGCTTCCGCCCCAGAATTCGAGGCCGGACTGCGGGGTGTGGTCGCCGGGGCCGTGGAGCTCGACGGTGGCGGGGTTGCCGTCGGCGGCTTCGACCTTGAACTTGACGTCACCGTGCTCGTGGCCAACGCGGTTGATGGCGCAGACGAAGACTCCGTTGGCGATGGCGTGGGCGCGTTGGGCGGTCTGCCAGGCGGAGTATTGGGCGTCGCCGAACTCTTCCTTCTCGGAGGGGTGCCAGCCGATGGCGGTGGGGAAGAAGAGGACTTCGGCTCCCTTGAGGGAGGTGAGCCGGGCACCTTCGGGATACCACTGGTCCCAGCAGACGAGCGTGCCGACGGGGCCCTGCGAGGTGCGGGTGGCTTTGAAGCCGAGGTCGCCGGGGGTGAAGTAGAACTTCTCGTAATAGAGGGGGTCGTCGGGGATGTGCATCTTGCGATAGACATCGGCGATGCTGCCGTCCTTTTCGAGGGTGACGGCGGTGTTGTGATACAGGCCGGGTGCACGGCGCTCGAAGAGCGAGGCGATGAGAACGACGCCGGTTTCGCGGCAGACCTGAGCGAGCTTGTCAGTGGATGGGCCGGGAATGGACTCGGCGAGGCCGAAGAGAGCGTGGTCTTCGCGCTGGCAGAAGTACTGGGCGCGGAAGAGCTCGGGGAGGCATACAAGGGTGGCTCCCTGGCGTGCGGCTTCGTAGACGCGCTCGGCGGCTTTATCGAGGTTGATTCTGGTGTCGGGGTCGCAGGACATCTGGATAAGGGCGACGCGCTTGATGCTCGTGTTTTTGGTCATGATGTTCTTTTAAGTTTATAGGGGTTCGTTTCCGCAGGGGCCGTGGGGTTGCTTATTTTGCGTGAGGTTAATCTTGGCTGGTTGACGGGCCCAAATGCCTGCGGTCTGTGATCTGCGGTTCCCCTGTATGTGTTGGGAACCGCAGATCCTTCGCTCGCTCAGGATGACACTTCATCAGAGATTGCGGAGCCCGGATGCGCCTCGTTTGCAGCCAGGCACGGAGTGCATTCCGGTTTCGTCATGCCCGTTAGCTTTTATCGGACATGCGTGGGACGGTTCGGGCGATGGGCTCGAGACGGTTGGAGCTCTGGAAGGGCAGCATCCAGCCGGGGTATTCGGGAGGAAGCGCGCTGACTTCGTCGAGCTGTTTGAGTTCGTCGGGCGTTAGCTTGAGATCGACGGAGGCGATGTTGTCTTCGAGCTGGTCGAGGCGCTTGGCTCCGATGATGACGGAGGTGACGAAGGGTTTTGCCAGCACATAGGCGAGAGAGATGCGGGCGGGGCTGCAGTTATGTGCCTTGGCGATGGGGGCCATGACGTCGAGGATGCGCCAGGTGCGCTCTTTGTCGACGATGGGAAAGTCGAAGTCGGAGCGGCGGGAGTCGGCGGGTTTCTGGTTTTCGCGGGAGAACTTACCGGAGAGAAGGCCTCCGGCGAGAGGGCTCCAGACGAGGAGGCCGGTCTTTTCGGCTTCGAGCAGAGGGACGAGGTCGCGCTCGAGGTCGCGGCCTGCGATGGAGTAGTAGGCCTGGAGAGTATCGAAGCGGGCGAGGTTTTTGAACTCGGAGATGCCGAGGGCCTTGGCGATCTTCCAGGCCTGCCAGTTGGAGACACCGATATAGCGGACCTTTCCGTGCTGGACGAGGGTGTCGAGAGCGCGGAGTGTTTCTTCGACGGGCGTGATGGAGTCGTTGCCGTGAATCTGGTAGAGGTCGATGTGGTCGGTCTGGAGGCGCTGGAGGGAGGCATCGACGGCATCCATGATGTGACCGCGGGAGGCACCGACATCGTTGCGGCCGGGACCGGTGCGACCGAAGGCTTTGGTGGCGATGACGACCTGGGTGCGGGGGATGTTGAGATTTTTGAGGGACTGCCCGAGAGCCTTCTCGCTCTCGCCCTCGGAGTAGACGTCGGCGGTGTCGAAGAAGTTGATGCCGGCGTCGAAGGAGGCTTTGATGAGCTGGTCGGCTCCGGCCTGATCGACGGCGCCGATGGCGCGGAACATGCCAGTGCCACCATGAAAGGTCATGGTGCCGAAACAGAGGGTCGAGACAAGCAGGCCAGTATCGCCAAGGGTCTTGTATTGCATGGGGAAGTTCCTCTAGGCCGAGAGAGTCGGCAGGTGTTGGTTAGATGGTAGGAGCCGAGGGCTTGATTCATGCAAACGGGCCGTGGAAAAGATGATGGAGCAGGGTGCAGGGCTTAAATCCTGCCACGAACTGGAAGAGATGTCTTTTTCCCTGTGTAAAATTCTGATAGGTTGAACATAGGGTCTTCTGCCCACGACGCCAGCGGATCCATCTCTTACAACCCCCAAAACGATCCTGTCAGCCGACCACGCTAGTCGTGTATTTCATTGCAGAAGGAGCTAAAGACGTTGAGCGAATTTCGTGATTTCCTGGAACTTTCCTACGCAGAACTCGAGGACCTGAACCTGCAGGCCAAGGAGCAGCGCAAGAAGCGCGTTGCGGCCGATGTGATTCAGGAAGAGCGCCTCAAGTACCTGACCGACGAGCGCCGCATCAAGGCGGTCACGGTGCTGTTCAGCGATCTGGAAGGCCGGCTGCACATGCTGGACTACGACAAGAAGTTCCTGGTGAAGAGCTATGACAACCTGACCTTCGACGGTTCGTCGATTCGCGGCTTTACGGCGCAGCGTGAGAGCGACCTTCGTCTGGCGATTGACTGGAGCGCGTTCTACTGGGCTCCTGCAGATGTGTTTGGCGCGGGCAAGGTGCTGGTTTTCGGCGAGGTGATCGACAAGAACGGCGGAACCTACACGGCGGACATCCGCGGCGTGCTGAAGAAGTTCTCCAATGAGCTGTATGCCGAGCAGGGCTACACGCTGAATGCCGCCAACGAGATTGAGGGCTTCCTGTTCGAGGGCATCGATGCGGAGCGCAAGTTCCATGAGACGGGAGCCTTTGAGTATGTGAACAAGGGCGGCTATTACCACTCGCTGCCTGGCGATCCGCTGCGCGAGTTTATCGACATGACCGCTGAGGTTCAGCGCGCGATGGGCTTTGAGAACGAGAAGGATCACCCTGAGGTTGCGCCTTCGCAGTTCGAGATCAACTACACCTATGGTGAGGTGGTTGCTGCCGCCGACCAGATTCAGCTGTACAAGCTGATCTGCCGCCAGATTGCGACGCAGATGGGCATGACCGCAAGCTTCCTGCCGAAGCCGGTGGTGGGTGTGAATGGTTCGGGTATGCACACCAACGTCTCGATCACGAAGAACGGCAAGAACCTGTTCTGGGATCCGAAGGGCGAGGAGAAGATCTCCAAGATGGCGTGGCAGTTCACCGACCGCATTCTGACGCACGGCAACGACCTCTGCCTGCTGCTGAATGCCAGCGTGAATGCGTATCGCCGTCTCGATCCTCACTTTGAGGCTCCGAACCAGATCAAGGCTTCGGCGACGGACCGCGGTTCGATGGTGCGTATCCCGATCGGTAACGAGAAGTCGTCGCGTGTCGAGGTTCGCTCGGTAGGACCGGATGCGAATCCTTACCTGGTGCTGTACTCGATCTTCAAGAGCGGTCTGCACGGAGATACGTCGAAGATCAAGAACCTGCGTCAGGCGGAGCGTTACCTGCCGGACAACGTCTATACGGCGATCGAAAACTTCCGCGGTGCGGACTGGACGACGAAGCTGCTGGGAGCCGATGTGAAGGCCCGCTATGCGGACCTGAAGCAGGCCTCGGCGGATCGCTGCCCGCGTCTGCTGGGAACGATCGTGAAGGCTCCGGAGGTTCAGTTCCACCACGATGTTTACAACCAGCTTTTGTGGAACCAGTTCTAAGGGATTTTGCAAAAATGCGAAAAGCCCCGGTTATGCCGGGGCTTTTCGTTTTTGGACTATGACTTGTCGGTCAAACTTGAATAAACTCTCCGCATGATTCAGTTCGCTTTCGCACTGATTATGTTCGCAGCACCTGTCCCAAGGGTTCCGGTTGTTACGGTCTGCGATTTAGTCAGGCATCCGTTCACGTATGACGGGAAGGAGCTGAACATAAAATCGGCCGGGTTCTTCAAAGAGGGATATCTGTTAGAAGACAACAAATGTCCTGACCTGCGCGTGGCATTGTCCTTCGAGGAGCACAGAGAGACTGAGAAACAATTTAAAGATATGCCGGTTTTTGGACGCCAGATTCCAGCACTCTCTGGAGATATCATCGGAAGGTTTACCTACCACCCTAACGCAGAAAAGAAATATGTCTTTGAAGTCCTGCGAGTGGGACCGCTAGCCGCTGTATGGAATTGAGAAGCCCAGTTCCTCTCTGGGCTTATGGTTTTAGCGGCAGGAGCTGATTGTTTGTTGGAGAGTTTTCTGCAGGCCGAGCGCGTTATCGTGAGACGTTGCAGGGAGCCAGATCTCACTCACATTGCGATGAAAATCGACGAGGCCGTTGAGGACTCTTTTTTCGTTGATGCCGGCGATGTTTGTTTTGAGCTGCAGCCAGGGAAGTTTGCAGGTTGAGTCTTCTTTGCACGTAAAGCCGGTGTTCGCGTTTAGCTGGTAGGGGCGGCCGACGGCGAGATCGATCTGAAGCTCCGGAGTCTTCTTGAGATCGATCTGATAGGAGTAGCGATAGGTATAGACGTGCTCGCCAAGGAAAGATTTTGTGACGTGTACGATACCTCGTTTTTCTTCGGAGCCGGTGTAGCGGTCTTGTACGACGACCTCGGCTGAGAGTTGACAGGTACTCAAGGCGAGGGATTCAAGTTTTAGATAGAGGATTCCGGTGTACTCCACAGCGTTGTTCTTTGCATCGAGGTAATGCTGTGAGTACGTGAGAACGGTTTGATTGTCGCTCTCTGTGTTGCGGGGTGCTAATAGATTCTGTTGAGCATGGGCAGCGGTAAGCGACAGGAGAGTGCTTATAACGGTCCATATCGTTGCTCTACTGTGGTTCATCATGACGAAGCGGTTGTTCCGTATCCAGGATGAATTATCAGCCATGCGAGCCTTTCTTGACAGCATAGGACGTCGGCTTCAGAGTGCAAGTGTTTTCCTCGGTGGTGCTCTATTCGATACGACGACCGACCATACCAGCTTTTGTGGAATCTCCTCTAAATCAGGGGCGGGAAACGAAGGCTGGCGAGAGATCGCCAGCCTTCGTTTTTAAATAGCGAGATGAGATTGCACATGCTAGATTTGGGCACGTCATGAACACTTTGGGCACTTGTCTGACTGCGATGTCTTTCGCGGCATTGCTTGGATTGTGTAGTTGCAGCGGCAGCATGAAGCCAGCTTCCTCTTCTCCCGCTCCAACGACAACGCCAAGCTCTATCGGGAGCACACTGGCAGGTAACTGGGTGATCACATCGAAGGCTCCAACCACAGTGACAACAGTATCGACCTTCGGCAGCCCAGATAATGAACAGGTCCGGCTGGCTCTGACCATCGATGCCACGGAAGACAAAATTGTCGCCGGTGGGTTTGGAAACCATTTTTGTGCCAAATCCGCGGGAAGTTTTAATCTAGCGAATGCGCTTAGCGGCATGATTGCGCAGGATGGAACGTTTACGTTACAGAGCCCGGCGGGACTTCTCGACACCTCTACGATCACGGGGAAGATTCCACCAGGTCAGGGTTTGCCGTGGTCAGGAACTTATACGCTGGCGTTTGGAGAATCTCCTGCAGGATTGGCTTTGGGGTGTGTCGAAACGGTGTCGGATTCGTTTACGGCCACCTACTTCCCTATGGTAAGCGGCGTGTACACAGGCACAGCAACATCGATGGGAGCCTCGACAGCCATTACGATGCAAATGCAATTGAACCTGCAACAAGGCGGTGTGGCGACTGACGTGGTTTCCGGAAAGACGATATCAGGGAATACCGTTCTGACCGGGAGCATCAAGGTGCAAGGATCACCATGTTTCACAACAGGCACAGCGAGTGGAGGACTTAGCAACGTTCTGGGAAACCGGGTGCAGACTCAGTTCGTCATGGACGATGGCTCAATGCTCGGTATTGTTGGGACGTTGAGTGATCCTACAGAGATGAAGATTACAACGGACAGCGTCCGGATCGCTGGTCCATGCGTGAATGCGGGGTTTCCTGTGTTGTACCTATCGTCTGAACTCGATAAACAATCGTGAAGGACCGTTGACATGGCGGAAACTGTCTTGCATTCTGCTCGTGTGTGAAGGAGGATCCCTTTGGACATGTTCAACGAAGATCGGCTGATTCGACCCGCGGGGATTCTTGGCGTTTGTCTTCTCCTGGGGTTGGTATTGGGCGGATGGCTGCTCGGGAATCAGATCAAGGAGACACGGCTGGCTGATCGCTATGTGACGGTGAAGGGGCTGGTGGAGCGTACGGTGAAGTCCGACAGCGCGGTGTGGCCGGTGACCTTCAAGGAGACGGGGAACGATCTGCAGCAGGTGTATGCGAAGAGTGAGGAAGATCGCGGCGCGGTTCTGAAGTTTTTCGCTGCGCAGGGCATCACTCCGCAGGAGATCTCGGTCGGTCAGATTCAAGTAACCGATAAGCAGGCGAACGAGTATGGCGGGAATAATCAGGGTGGGCCGCGGTACATCGTGCAGCAGACGGTGACGGTCAATTCCAATGATGTGGACAAGATCGCGAAGGCAGGGCAGAAGACGGCGCAGCTTCTACAGGCGGGCATTATTGTTGTGGGCGGATACGGGCAGGGAATCCGGTATGTTTTCAATGGGCTGAACGCACTGAAGCCGGACATGATTACCGAGGCCACGAAGAATGCGCGCGCCTCGGCCGACCGGTTTGCGGCGGACTCGGGCAGTGAGGTTGGCTCGATCCGTTCGGCGAATCAGGGCGTGTTTTCTATTTCCGCCGCTGATGGCGGCAGCGCGGGTGGTGGGGAAGAGGGTGGTGGCGGAGGCGGGAATCCCGACGCGAGCATTATGAAGAAGGTCAGGGTGGTGGCTACGGTGGATTACTACCTGGTGAAGTAGAGCTTCGTGTGTTCAGTCCGCTGCCTTAGGGCACTCCAGCGAAGAGGATCCGACGATTTGATGGCCCATGATTCATGGGATTCAAAGGTAACCGCAGATCCTTCGACTTCGGCTGCGCCTTCGCTCAGGATGACACTCGTTTTAAATTCGAAGTATTGAAGAGCAAAAGGAAGGCTGGGCAACCGTGCGATTATCGTTTTCATCGTGCGAATATTGCCAGAGCTTCTTTGCGAATGATAGTTTGGACTTCTCAAAACCTAATGCTGGGAGAGGATGCAATTTATGCAGGAGAGCTACAACGGGATTGCGGTGCCAAAGGATGGAGCACCGATTCAGTACAACAATGGCAAGTACACGATTCCCGATAACCCGATTATTCCTTTTATCGAAGGTGACGGCACGGGCCGCGATATCTGGAAGGCCTCCCAGCGTGTCTTCGACGCGGCGGTCGAGAAGGCATATGGCGGTAAGCGACGGGTGAAGTGGTATGAGGTACTGGCCGGCGAGAAGGCGTACCGGCAGACCCAGAATTGGCTTCCCGACGATACGGTGAAGGCGACGGTGGACTTCCGCGTCTCGATCAAGGGACCGCTGACGACGCCAGTAGGTGGCGGCATTCGTTCGCTCAATGTGGCCCTGCGACAGTTGATGGATCTTTATCAGTGCGTGCGTCCGGTGAAGTACTACTCTGGCGTGCCCAGCCCGGTGAAGCATCCGGAGAAGCTGGATGTGGTGATCTTCCGTGAGAACACGGAAGACATTTACGCGGGTATCGAGTTCCGCGAGGGGACCCCTGAGGCGGCGAAGTTTATCAATTTTGTGAACGACGAGATGCTGAAGGGTGGCAAGAAGAAGGTTCGTACGGATTCGGGCGTAGGCGTTAAGCCAATCTCGATTACGGGATCGAAGCGGCTGGTTCGCGCGGCGATTCAGTATGCCCTGGATAACAATCGCAAGGTCGTGACTCTGGTGCACAAGGGCAATATTCAGAAGTTCACCGAGGGCGCGTTCCGTGAGTGGGGCTATGAGGTGGCGTCGCAAGAGTTTCGTGACCAGACGGTGACGGAGCGCGAGAGCTGGATTCTTGGAAACCTCGAGGCGAATCCGAATCTGACGCCTGAGGAGAACGCCGCGTTGATCGAGCCGGGAATCGAATTTGCCGCGAAGGAGTTTGGCGAAGGAGTTGTGGCCGAGGTGAAGCAGGTGATCGCTTCGATCGGCGCTTCGCATGGCGATGGCAAGTGGAAGAAGAAGATTCTGGTCAACGATCGGATTGCCGACTCGATCTTCCAGCAGATCATTCTGCGTCCGGAGGACTACAGCGTTCTGGCGACGACGAACCTGAATGGTGACTACATCTCGGACGCTGCTGCGGCTCAGGTGGGCGGACTTGGAATTGCTCCGGGTGGCAACATTGGCGATGGCTATGCCGTGTTCGAAGCGACGCACGGAACGGCGCCGAAGTATGCCGATAAGGATGTAATCAATCCGGGTTCGGTGATCCTGTCGGGCGTCATGCTGTTCGACTTTATGGGATGGACGGAGGCTGCGCGTCTGATCGAGAAATCGATGGAGACGACGATTGGTCAGAAGTTTGTCACCTATGACTTCGAGCGGGGAATGCAAGGCGCAACGAAGGTGAAGACGAGTGAATTTGCTACGCGCATGATCGAGAACATGAGCTAGTCAGATTTGCCATGCAGGGAATCGGCGGCCGCTTGAGTGGCCGCCGATTTTGTTTTAAGCAAAAACCGATATCCGCACGGAAATGACGAATATCGGTGCCAGCCGTTATGAGCGCGAAGTATCATGGATGGCGAAGGATGCATGGTCTTTGACCGCGTCTTGAAGGCGACGTACGCCAAAATTTTCTGGAGAGTTCACTCATCATGCGGAAGAAAGTCACTATCGTCGGAGCCGGCAATGTCGGCGCTACTGCAGCTCATTGGATCGCGTCGAAGGAACTCGCGGACGTTGTGCTGATCGATGTTGTCGAAGGCGTGCCTCAGGGCAAGGGGCTGGATTTGCTGGAGGCGATGCCGATTGAGAAGCGTGACGTATCGGTGATCGGCACGAACGACTATGCGGATACTGCGAACTCGGACATCGTGGTGATTACGGCAGGCATTGCGCGTAAGCCGGGCATGAGCCGCGACGATTTGTTGAACACGAACTTCAAGATCATGAGCGAAGTTGCGGGCAAGGCTCTTGAGGCTTCACCGAATGCGATCTTCGTGATCGTCTCGAATCCGCTGGATGCGATGGCGCAGACCGCCTTCAAGAAGCTGGGACTGCCGCGTGAGCGCGTGATCGGCATGGCCGGTGTGCTGGATTCGGCCCGCTTCCGCACGTTCATCGCGGAGGAGCTGAAGGTGTCGGTGGAGAACGTGACGGCATTCGTGCTGGGTGGACACGGCGATACGATGGTTCCGCTGTCGCGCTATTCGACGGTTGCCGGCATTCCGATCACGGAGCTGATTCCGGCTGATCGCCTGAAGGAGCTGGAGACGCGCACGGCCAATGGCGGCGCGGAGATTGTGAAGTATCTGAAGACCGGTTCGGCTTACTATGCTCCGTCGGCTGCTGCGGTGGAGATGGTCGAGGCGATTCTGAAGGACAAGAAGAAGATTCTTCCGTGCGCTGCGTACCTTGAGGGCGAGTACGGCATCAAGGGGCTGTATGTCGGCGTTCCCTGCAAGCTGGGTGCGAAGGGCCTGGAGCAGATTATTGAGATCAAGCTGACTGCTGACGAGCAGGCTGCGCTGAACAAGAGCGCGGATGCGGTGAAGGAGCTCTGCACGGTGATCGGCGTAGCGTAAACCGCGCGTATCAATGTAAGACGGAAAGGGGCCCTGCTTTAAGAGCAGAGCCCCTTTCCGTCTTTTCTTTACAGTTCTATGTGAACGGCCTTGGATTCAAAGATGACGCAGTGGGGTGTCCAGCAATCGGTCATCTTCGTCGCGACGTATTCTGCACAATTCACACATCGAAGATTCGGACCGCTACAGCCATCAAGGCCACAGCAGCCCATAATACGAGCTATCTCGTCGGTGAGAGATACGTTAATAACGTCATGTATGGATGCGATGTAGCTGCCTATTTGATTTTGAAAGTACGAGCCGTCTTCCAGCATCGTTACGCCTTGAGGGAGGAACTCTTCTTCTGGGGCTTCGTTTCGTTCTGAAATGTTTCTTAACTGAAGAGGGGGCGACAGCTCCGTTTTGCATTTGGCGCAAATAAATCGCATGCTTCCTCACAACTGAACTGTGGCATAAGTTAGCCCACTCCGCGGAGTGGGCTAACCGGTGTATGGCATAGAAAATAATTACGCGACGCGCTCGATGGTGACGGAGTCGAGAGTGATGGGGGTCTTGGGGCGATCCATGCCGTCGCGAGAGGCCTTGGAGATCTTCTCGACGATGTCGTAGCCTTCAACGACCTGTCCGAAGATGGTGTGGCGTCCGGTGAGCCAGGTGGTGGGAGCGACGGTGATGAAGAACTGCGAGCCGTTGGTGTTGGGGCCGGCGTTGGCCATGGCGAGTTTGCCGGGTTCCTGGAAGCCGTGCGGGCTGCCCTTGGTCTCGTCGGCGAACTTGTAGCCGGGGCCGCCCATGCCGGTGCCCTCGGGATCTCCGCCCTGAATCATGAACTCAGGGATGACGCGATGAAAGACGGTTCCGTCGTAGAGCTTGTCGCCCTTCTTGCCGCGGCTCTCCCACTTCTTGGTGCCCTCGGCGAGGCCGATAAAGTTCTCGACCGTCTGTGGGGCGTCCTGGGGGAAGAGCTCAGCGACGATGGTTCCCTGAGACGTGTTGAAGATTGCGTAGGTTCCTGGCTTACGGGCCATGTTGTTCTCCTTTGGATTGGAACGTTGTGAGTGAGGCTCCCGCATAAACCAGCGGGAGACAGGGATCTTTATTGTGCCGGTGGTGCCGGTGTCGGAGCAGTTGGTGTGGGCTGTGGCGGCTCGGGTGGCATGGGCTGACCATCGCGAACGATGGTGATTTTGTTGATGACCACCGGGGTGAGAGGCTTGTCGTTCTCGTCCCGTTGAACGCGAGCGATGGTGGCGACCATAAGGACCGTGTGGGAGTCGCACTGGCCGAAGATGGTGTGTTTGCCGTTGAGCTGCGGGACGGGAACTTCGGTGATGAAGAACTGCGAGCCGTTGGTGTTGGGGCCGGAGTTGGCCATGGCGAGACGGCCGGGCTCGTCGAAGGTAAGGGTGGGATCGAACTCGTCCTGGAAGAGATAGCCGGGATCGCCGCGCCCATCGCCGAGGCGGTCGCCGCCCTGAATCATGAAACCGGGGATGACTCGGTGAAAAGTGGTTCCGTTATAGAAGGGCTGATTGTGGACCTTTTGGAGAGTCTTGGGATCGGTCCAGTCTTTTGTGCCCTCGGCGAGGCCGATGAAATTGGCGACGGTGACGGGTGCCTGCTTGTCATAGAGCTTGCAGGTGAGCCTGCCCGAGGTGGTATCGATGACAACGGTGGGACCGGTGGGAACGACGGGAGGCTTTGCCTGACTTGTGATGCTGGGCGCGTCCGGAAGAGCATCCGCAGGCGGAGTCTGTGGTGGTGCCGGAGTTGTTTGCGGCGTTGGCGCGGCGGGAGGTGCCGGCGGTGTTTGCGGCGAAGACTGCGCCAGGGCTGAACCGCCGAGCGCCAGGGTAAGTGCAAGAAGACGAAGCATCATGCGTAGCAGAACTCCATGGAACAGGCTATCGCAGACGCTCTGCGGGGGCAATTCGGGGGGACTACATCAGCCGGCGAAGGAGGCTGCGAATAAGCTCAAGCGAGCCGCCATAGACAACGTGCGAGGCCCAGTGCTGCAGATGGTCGGTTGCCGGGGTTTCGGTTGGAGCGGGCGAGAGCTGAAATGCAGGGACGGCGACCTCGTCGGCGGCGAGAAAGAGCAGGGTGCCGTAGGCTGTGCCGCCGCCGGTGGTGACTTCGGGGACGAGCTCGGCGGACACTCCATAGATCGCTCCCATCAGAGTTCCGAAGGCGTAGTGAACGGCCTGGCCAGCCTTCTTCTTGTTTTCCTGCTGAAGATCTTTTCCGGCGGCGTGGGCGATCTTGCGGGCGACCTTTTCGGTAGAGTCCTCCTGCAGCGCGGCCTGCTCGTCTTTCTGGCGCTGGTCGCGCTCAATGGCTTCTTCGGATTCGTGATGGACGAGACGAATCTGTTTTTCGGCGGCCTTTTTTCCCGCGGAGCTCAGCTTCTGAAACTGATCCATGATGAGGGTGGCCGCAATGCCTGCGGTGATTCCCGTGGCGACTCCGCGAAGGACGTTAGGGTGTTGTCTGCGCCGGAACCATTTTGTTATCACCGTTCACCTCGATTTCGCTCACGAACCGTCAGGAAGTGTGATGCGGATTTTTAGTGCGGTGAAAACCCTTCTCTCGGTGATTTATACTAATGGCTTGCCCTGCATCCGGTGCATTTTCCGCAAGGGATAGGCACTGGCTCCGCAAATCCCGGGCGGCCGCACTCCGTTCACGACGGTGGCGTTTTAGTGAAGGTCTTCAGCAAGCATGATTCGTATTCTGCAGCAGGACAACCGCATCACAAAGATGCTCTTTGCAGTGATTATCGGCTTTGCCGTAGTCACGATGGTGATCACGCTGGTTCCGGGTATCTTCGATAACTCCTCAGTGAACGATGTGAATGCCTTCGCAACGGTTCGAGAGCCTGGCCTGCTGGGGCGTATGGGAATTGACAGCAGCACGGTGAAGATGACCGAGGTCAACCAGGTTGCCGCGCGGCAGCTGCAGCAACAGCATCTTCCCGAGTTTCTGATGCCTTATATGACGCAGCGTGCCGGTCAGATTCTGGTACAGAGGCAGATTCTGAAGCACGAGGCCGATCGCCTGAACCTGGAAGTTAGTGACGAAGACCTGCGGCGTGAGCTTGAGACCGGTCCGTTCGCGCAGTATCTCTTTCCTGGCGGCAAGTACATCGGCGACGACGCCTACATGAACTTTGTGCAGAACTTTTTCCAGGTGAGTCGCGCGGATTTCGAGTCGCAGGTAAAGAGCGACATGGAGCTGCAGCGCTTGCAGGCTTTGATTACCGGCGGCGTCAGCGTCTCGGACAAGGCTGTGCGCGAGGCCTACCTGCAGCAGGGAACGAAGGTTAAGTTTGACTATGCTGTCCTCTCGGCAGAGGACGTAAGCAAGACGATCAATCCGACCGACGCTGAGCTTGAGAAGTTCTTCAAGGACAATCAGGCCCGTTATGCGACGGCGATTCCGGAGACCCGCAAGATTCAGTATGTTTCGTTCGATGCTTCGAAGCTGCCGGGAGGCAAGCCGCAGATTTCAGACGCGGACGTTCAAGCCTACTACAGCCAGCACCAGGCGCAGTATCAGGAGAAGGAGCAGGTGAAGGTTCGCCACATCCTGATCTCGGTTCCGACGGGTGCGGACAGCAAGACCGATGCGGCGGCGAAGACCAAGGCAGAGGATCTGCTGAAGCAGATTAAAGGTGGAGCCGACTTTGCCGATCTGGCGAAGAAGAACTCCGATGACCCTGGCAGCAAGCCTGCGGGCGGTGAGTTGGGATGGCTGAATCGCGGGCAGACGGTTCCCGAATTCGACAAGACGGCGTTTTCCCTGGATAAGGGCAAGACCTCGGATGTGATCAAGACGCAGTTTGGGTACCACATTCTTCAGGTAGAGGATAAGAAGTCTGCCCATCTGCGTCCTCTGGATGAGGTGAAGAGCGAGATCGTTCCAATCCTCGAGCAGCAGAGAGTCGGGGCTGCTGAGCAGACCTACGCTTCGCAGCTGGCTTCCGATGCCAAGGCCAATGGTCTTGAGAAGGCGGCGCAGTCCCGCGGTCTCAAGGTGGAGACCACAGACTATGTTGCCAAGGATGGCGTGATCTCGGGGCTTGCGGATGGTTCGGCGCTGCTGACGCAGGCATTTACGGTGGTCAAGGGAGCGGATCCTGCTTCGGTGTCTACGGGCGATGGCTTTGCCGTGTTTCAGGTGACGGACATCAAGGCTGCCCATGCTCCGATCTTCGCTGACTATAAGCCGCACATTCTCGAGGACTACCGCGAGCAGCAGGTTCCTGTGCTTTTGAACGCGCAGCTCACGAAACTGGATGACCGGGCGAAGGTTTTGAATGACCTGAACAAGGCCGCGGCGGAGATGAAGATTCCGGTTAAGACCAGCGACCTGGTCGGACGGGACGCACAGGTTCCTGAGATTGGATCGATGACAGGGCCGGCCTCCGTTGCCTTCACGCTGAACAAAGGCGCAATCTCCGGACCGATCAATATGGGTCGCGCAGGAATTGTGTTGACGGTCACGGATAAGCAGGAGCCGACGGCTGAAGAGATCGCGAAGAACTTCGATCAGACGCGCGAACAGTTGCTGAACGACCAGCGGGACGAGATCTTCCGCGTGTACGTTGGCGACATTACGCAGAAGTATGAGAAGGCCGGCGCGGTTCGTTATTCGAAACAGGCAACCAACACCCCGAAGCTGCCGACCGGCAAGTAGCTTCTTCAAAAAACGGAAAAGAAACAGATCAGGGCCCGCTCCCATTTTGGAGTGGGCCCTGATTTTTTGCATCATACGTGTCACACTCGAGGAAGCTGACTGGAACAGGAAGAGTCGGCTGCGAGTAGCCGATATGAGGGGGCGGAATGAGCAGTGCGGCGGTGAATGAAAAACGGCTTTCGGGAATTCTGCTCCACATTACCTCTCTGCCTTCTTATGGCGGCGTAGGAGACTTCGGCCCGGCTGCCTATGCATTCGTCGACTTTCTTGTAGAGGCAAAGCAGCGCCTCTGGCAGGTGCTTCCGCTCAGCCCGACCGGCTACGGAAGCTCGCCTTACTCGGCCTTATCGGCCTTTGCGGGAAATCCGTTGCTGATCAGCCTGGAGCGTCTGGTGGATCAAGGCTGGTTGACGGCAGAGCGCATCGAGGGACTTGCCGGTCACGATGGCCCGGCCGACTTTGAGAGAGCCTTCGGTGAAAAGCTTCCTCTGATCGAGGAGGCCGCTGCCAACTTTCTTGACCGCGCTGGGGAGGAGCCGAAGGCGCGGTTTCAGAAGTTTCTGCATGACAACAGCTCCTGGCTCGCGGATTACGCGGCGTTCAGTGTGCTACGACGGAGATTCGGATACCTCAGCTGGAATGAATGGCCGGAGGAGTTTGCCAAGCGCAGAGATGAGGCGATGACCGGGCTGCTAAACGCAAGCGGCCGCGAGCTTGCGATCGAACAGGTGATTCAGTTCTTTTTCGATGAGCAGTGGTGTGCCCTGCGAGCCTATTGCGCGGAACACGATATCCGGATTCTGGGGGATGTCGCGATCTTTGTGAACTACGACAGCGCCGATGTGTGGACTCATCCGGAGATCTTTGATCTGGATGAGGATTGCAAGCCGCTGCGTGTCTCAGGTGTTCCTCCGGATTATTTTTCTGAGACGGGACAGCGATGGGGCAATCCTCTGTATAAGTGGCAGCATCTGGAGGAGCGCGGTTTCGACTGGTGGGTGGCGAGGATTCGTCGCACGCTGGTGCTCTACGACATGATCCGGCTGGATCACTTCCGCGGCTTTGAAGCGTACTGGTCGATTCCGGCCACGGAAGAGACAGCCGTGAAGGGAGTCTGGGTGAAGGCCCCGGGGCATCAGCTCTTCACGCGTCTGAAGGAGGTCTTTGGCGAGCTTCCCTTTGTGGCGGAGGATCTGGGATTGATTACTCCCGAGGTGGATGAACTGCGTGAGCATTTTGAGATGCCCGGAATGCGAGTGTTGCAGTTTGGCTTCCTGGACCGTGGAAGCCATCTTCACCTGCCGCAAAACTTTGTGCCAAACATGGTGGTTTATACCGGAACGCACGATAACAACACGACTCTGGGCTGGTGGGTTGAAGACACCGACGAATCAGAGCGCACGCACCTGGAGACGTATCTTCAGCCGATCCGTCATGAGGGTGAGGTGGTGTGGGCGATGATTCGTGCCGCGGCGCGGTCGGTCGCAAATCTATGCATTATCCCGCTGCAGGATGTGCTGCATCTGGGGAGCGAAGCTCGAATGAACACTCCGTCGGCCTCGACAGGGAACTGGACGTGGAGGTATGGATCGGATGCGCTGCATCCGGACTTTGCGATTCAGATGGCTGAACTGATGGAGATGACGGACCGCGATGGCTATATTGCTCCTGCTTCCGAGCCGATAGAAGTGGTCAGCTCGGCGACTGACCCCGGTCCAAGCATTTAGACTAAAAGGGCAACTTACCTTCAGGAGTTCCCATGCCTCTTTCTGGCGAAGCTATCCGCACCATGAACTACGTAGACGATATTTCGGTGACGCTGCGGCGTATTCTCGCAGTGCTACCGTCGCTGACGGACGAAGAGCGCCAGCGCGTGGCCGAACACATCAAGCATGCCGATCCCAGCTACGATGCCGTACTCGCCGCCGTGGCAGGAAAGAAGTGAGCGACGGACCCGGTGTGCAGACCGAGACCGGTATCCGCGTTGTAGCGGTGATCGGTGCCGGGACGGCAGGGCGCAGCTTTGCAATGGCCTGCTCGGCCGCCGGGTTCTATGTCGTTCTTGAAGATGTCATGCCCTCCAATCTGCGCAAGGCCGAGATGGAATACTCCGACCTGAGTTTGCGCGGAGGCTTCGGAGAGTTGGAGTTGGCCCATACAGTGGAAGAGGCGGTTCGCGAGGCAGATATCGCGGTGGACTTCGTCCCAGATGAGCTGGAGTCGAAGCTGGAGATCTTCAGCATGATCGACCGCATGGCTCCGCCGAAGACAATTCTTTGTACGCCAAGTACTGCTCTCAGCATTACCGATCTTGCTTCGTGTGTTTATCGCCCCGACCGATGCCTGGCGATACGCGGTGATCTGGTCAAGGGAGGCACGGTTCAGGTACTTTATCCCCCTGCTGTGGACCAGGCGGTTCTCGGCTCGGTTACCGCAATGTTGCGGAAGTTGGGCGTCTCACCAGTCCCGATGCTGGACCCGGATGCCCCGGTGCTGACCCGAAATTTGGCCTGAAACGGACCGGGCCATCTCCTTTCATCCCCTGAATTTGCCGATTCGTCACTCCGGGAACCCTTTTCTCGAGATTTGCGTAACAGAGGAGAGGTATCTTAGTCAGGAATCGTCATGCGCGCTCTGGTGGACATCTTCGCCCAGGTCTTCCGATCGATTGCGGCTAACAAGCTGCGTTCGTTTCTGACCATGTTCGGTATTGCATGGGGAGTGGCGTCGTTGTTGCTGCTGATTGGGTTGGGGGAGGGCTTTCGTTCCGGCCAGCGTCGCGGTCTGGCGCAATTGGGGCAAGACGTGATTATGACCTGGGGCGGGACGATTCCCGCCATGCCGAATCAGCATACGGGCATGAGACCGTACAAGCTTACCGTGGCCGATACGCAGGCGATCCGGACTCAGGCACCGCATGTGCGGAATGCGACTGCATTCATTAATCGGGGCGACCTGAAACAGGTCAGTGAGTTTTCAAGTTCGGGCGGATCGGTGATGGGCGTTCAGGCGAACTATCCGGACATCCGCAATATTCCGATTGCGCAGGGACGCTTTCTCAGCTCAGACGACATTGCCGAGCGCAGACGTGTGGTGGTGCTGGGGCAGAAGAACAATAAGCTGCTTTTTCCGGGGCGTCCTTCGCTTGGCGCCTTTATCACCATTAATGGAGCGCGTTTTCAGGTGATCGGCGTGGCCGACAAGATCGGACGCGGCAACAATGACGGTGATAATCAGCGGTTGTATATTCCTCTGACGACCATGCTGGAACTGTTCCCCATGACGGGCGAGAACATCCCTCAGGACTCCGTCACCTCCATTCAATACCAGCCCGTGACGCCTGATCTGAACGAGACAGCCAAGGCCGAGGTCCACCGCATTCTGGCGGAGCGACATGGCTTTGACGCCAGCCTGAAAGACGCATTCGAAGAGTGGGACACCATCAAGTCGGAGCGTACGGTTGGACTGATCTTCACCGCGATGGATGTCTTTCTCGGTGGAGTAGGAGTGGTCACGCTGGCGCTCGGGGCAGTCGGCATTATCAACATTATGCTGGTGACGGTGACGGAGCGGACCAAGGAGATTGGACTGCGCAAGGCGCTTGGCGCGACGAAGCGCAGCATTCTGACGCAGTTCTTTCTTGAGGGTCTGTTGTTGACGGGATTGAGCGGTTTGATCGGAATTGTCGGCGCAGGCACTTTGATGTTTGTGCTGGCCAAGGCGATGGGCAATAACCAGATGGGCTTCGATCCACCGCGGCTAGTGCCGTGGTCGGCAGCCATGGCGATGGGAACTCTCGTTCTGTGTGGCGTGGTGGCAGGACTCTATCCTGCAAGCAAGGCTGCTGCTCTTGAGCCGGTTGAAGCGCTAAGGAAGGAATAGGCGATGCTGAAAGATATCTTTCGCCAGGCGATGGAGGCGATGCGTTTCAATGGCCGCCGTACTGTGATCACCGTCGTCGGCATGGCATGGGGCATCGCTACGGTTGTGTTGCTGCTGGCCTACGGTGCAGGCTTCGGGCGCGCCTTCGAGACGATCTTCGCTCAGTTCGGCACCAACATGATCGGTGTCTTTCCGGGAACCACCAGCGAGCAGGCAGGCGGAACCAAGGCTGGAGTGAAAGTTCGGTTTCAGCAGGAGGATGTGGAGCGAATTCAGGAGACCGTGCCCGGCGTGACCCGCGTCTCGCCCATGATGTGGAAGCAGGTTCCTATACAAAATGATCTGCACACCTACACCTGGGATGTCGATGGTGTGCTGCCAGAGCTTGCCGAGATCATGAACATGCAGATCGAAGAGGGAAGGTTTCTCTCGGCAGCCGATGTACAGCAGCGCAATCACGTCGCCGTGATCGGCTCGGAGGCCAAGACGAAGCTCTTCTCGGGCATGTTTCCGCTTGGGCAAAAGATTCGGCTGAACGGTGTGAGTTTTGAGGTGATCGGTGTTTTGAAGGCCAAGATGCAGGAGGGTGACGACAACATCAACCGCATCACCTATATTCCATTTCCTACGATGGGAGACATCAAGGACACCAAGTATCTCGATGGCATCTGGATGAGTTTTAGAGGTGATCATAAGGCAGTAGAGCGGGCGCTGCGAAACGAGCTGGGTGCGTCGCATGGATTTCGTCCTACGGATCGCAACGCAATCTTTGTGGCCAACATCATGGAGCAGCTCTCGCAGTTCCGCATTATCTCGCTGGGGCTGCAGGCTCTCCTGCTGTTTATTGGAGTACTGACGCTTGGAATCGCCGGAATTGGCCTGATGAACATCATGCTGGTGAGCGTGCAGCAGAGGACCCGGGAGATCGGGGTTGAAAAGGCACTCGGGGCGCGTAAGCGGCATATTCTCTTCCAGTTTCTTGCCGAGGCGCTGGTGATTACCGGCGTGGGCGGTCTGGGAGGTATTCTTCTGGCCTTCACGGTAAGCAAGGTAGTCGGTGGAATCACCTTCTATAGCGCTATTGCCTCCAATGGCACGGCTGCAGATATCTATCTACTGATTTCGCCGAATATTGTGATCGTTGCGACTACGGTGCTGGTGCTGGTGGGAATTGTCAGCGGGATGATTCCGGCGATTCAGGCCGCGAATCTCGACCCGATTGAGGCGCTTCGCTACGAATGATTCCTTCTTCCGGCTACGCTCATCCAATCCAGTATGAGCGAGAGGAAGTTGCGGCTGTCGGTCCTGGATCAGTCGCCGGTCCCAGAGGGTAGCGAACCGGCACAAGCGTTGCAAAACTCGATTGCGTTGGCACGGCGGGTGGATGAGCTGGGCTATACGCGCTTCTGGATGTCAGAGCATCATTCGATGGATCTGCTTGCCTGTACGGCTCCGGAGATTCTACTGGCGCGAATCGGAGCAGAAACGAAGAGGATCAGGATCGGTTCCGGTGGCATTATGCTGCCCCACTACACAGCCCTGAAGGTGGCGGAGGTCTTTCGGACGCTGTATGGGCTCTATCCGGATCGGGTGGATCTGGGGATCGGTCGCGCGCCCGGCGGAGGCCCCATGGAATCGCTGGCTTTGCGACGGAGCCGGAAGACGCCGATGGAGGATGACTTTCCTGAACAGGTGACGGAGCTGCTTGGATTCCTTGAGGACGATTTTCCGACGCCTCATCCCTTCAGCAGGGTCAAAGCGATGCCAGCACAGGTGATGAAGAACGGTTATGCGGGGCCAGCAGTGTGGATGCTGGGATCGAGTATGTGGAGCTCGGCCGCTGCGGTGGAGTTTGGATTGCCGTACTCGTTTGCGCACTTCTTTTCGCCGGTCAAAACGAGAGATGCAATCGAAGCCTACATGCGGGCATTCCGGCCGGGGATACGGTTGGAGCGACCGGAGGCGACGGTTGCAGTCGGCGTGGTGTGTGCGGAGACGCAGGAGGAGGCTGAGTTTCTGGCTTCAAGCGCGAAGCTTTTACAGCAGCGTATTCGTCTTGGCGAGCGGAAGCCTGTCGCTGCTCCGGAGGATGCTATCCGTGAGATGCAGATGCGAGGTGTGGTTCCTTTGGAAGAGGGTGAGTGGCCGCGCTACTTCGTTGGCACTCCTGCAGTGGTGAAAGAGAAGCTGGAGCAGATGGCAGGAGAGCTGGGGATCAACGAGATGATCGTGAACACGATTGTCTGGGATCAGAAGAAGCGCATCCGAAGTTATGAGCTGCTGGCCGAAGCCTTCGAGTTGAAGTAGCGCAATCAGGCACGGCGTTTGCGGAAGGCGGCTACCTTCTGCCGGTTTCCGCAGACCGCCATGCTGCACCATCGGCGATGGTGAGAACGGGTGCGATCATAAAACCAGAGCACACAGTCAGGGCTCTCGCAGGGCTTAACCAGGTTGAAGTCGGCAGTCGCAAATAATTCAGCAGCAGACTCGGCAATGGGCGCGAGAATCTGTTCTGGCGTGGAGTTCTCCCAGTGACGCTCGATGTGAAGGCTGTCGTCTTTTGCGGCAACGAGTTGGATTGAGCTGCGAGCCTGAGCCAGGAACGCATTGAGCGTTGAGAGATCGAGCTTCTTATGTGCCTTTCGTCGCTCGACAAGCGTACGGATGGTCTCGCGCAGAGAGCGGGCAGCTTGAATGAGGGCTGAGGAGCGGAGCTTTGCTGTCTGATTTTCCACAGGCATGCCGGTCTCGCTGAGCCAGCGCAGGACGTCTTGATCGCTCTCGAGAAGATCGACGAGCCGTCCGTCTATCTTCAAGACAGTATTGAGGAAATCCAGTGCGGGATGATCTCCGCTCCTTACGAAAGGCAGATTGGCCTGCTCCGGCATAAATGTTCCTTCATATGTAACCAGTATAAATCAGTTTGACAGGTTACGAGTATTTAGTGTAACCATTGAAACATAATTTCATTGGTTTCATGGTCCGCGCGAAAGGTTCGATGCAACGGAATGAGGCCAGACTGGAGAAAGATCTATGTCGCATACGTCAATTCGTCGCGTTCAGGCTGATGGTGTCAACGTTTTTTACCGGGAGGCCGGACCGAAGGATGCACCGGTGGTGCTGCTGTTGCACGGCTATCCCACTTCGTCGTTCCAGTACCGTGAGCTGATTCCGCGATTGGCAGATCGTTACCGCGTAATTGCGCCTGACCTGCCCGGGTTCGGCTTCACGGAGGTTCCAGAGGCACGTGGTTACAAGTACACCTTCGAAGCTCTGGCAAAGACGATCCTCGCTTTCACTGAGGCGCTGAGCCTGAAGAAGTATGCGCTCTACATCTTCGACTACGGCGCGCCTACGGGACTTCGCATGGCACTCGCGCATCCGGAGCGCGTGACGGCGATCGTCTCTCAGAACGGCAACGCGTACGAGGAAGGCCTGGGAGATGCCTGGGCGCCGATTCGCAAGTATTGGAGCGATCCGACGAAGGAGAACCGTGAGGCTTTGCGGCCTGTGGTGAGCCCTGAGGGAATTCGTTGGCAGTACGAGTTTGGCACGCCCGATCCGCAGGCTGTGGCTCCTGAAGGCTATACGCTCGATTCGGCTTTGATTGCGCGTCCCGGCAACGCGGAGCTGCAGCTGGATCTGTTTTTTGACTACGCGAACAACGTGAAGCTGTATCCGAAGTTTCAGGAGTACTTCCGCTCCGCGAAGCCACCCGTGCTGGCGATCTGGGGGAAGAACGATCCGTTCTTTATTCCGCCGGGAGCAGAGGCCTATCGCCGCGATAACCCAAATGCCACGGTGCAGTTTTTGAATACGGGACACTTCGCGCTCGAGACGCACCTTGAGGAGATTGCCGAGGCGATGCGCAACTTCCTTGCTAAAGCCATCGGTTAATCAGCGCATTATGACATAGAGGGTGGAGTGGCTAGGAGATGCGGCGCCACCTGCCCTCTGTCATAATCCATCGTCCCCCACTCATGTCGAGCCATTCTCCGATGGCCTCGTCTTTTTTGCAGCCGGAGCCGAGCCGGAGAATGTTTCCATCGGGGTCCTCGACCTGCATCTCGCACGCCCAGGGGTAGTTCGTGGGCGGATGACGAATTCTTGCTCCGGCTGCTTTGTATTCATCAAAGAGAGCGTCGACATCGGTGACGCCCGCCCAGACCCACGAGCCGGTATGTCCTTGATCCTCTTCGCAGAGGAAGAGATTACAGCGGTCTCGTGAGATGCAGGCAAAGAATGGGCTCTCCCACTCGATCCTGAAGCCGAGAATACGAATGTAGTAGTCGAGGCTTGTAGAAAGGTTTTCGATGCGGAGGATGGGGTTGACGCCCTCAAACTGCACTCTGGCGGTTGTAGGATTCTGGGCCATCGGTTCCTCCTAAGAGGCCTAGTGAGCCGCGTCTTCCGGAAAGAGGCGAATGTCTTCCACACCTCTGTAGCGTTCAGCATAGTCCATTCCGTAGCCGATGACGAACTGATTGGGAATTTTGAAGGCGACGTAGTCAGCTTCGATAGGAACGAGGCGCCGGTCGGGTTTGTCGAGGCAGGTAGCGATCTTCAGGGAGGCCGGCTTGTGCTGCAGCATCAGCTTGCGCAGGTAGCTGAGAGTGAGGCCGGTATCGAGGATGTCTTCGACCAGAATGACGTGGCGGCCTTCAATCGGATTATCGATGTCCTTGATGAGCTTGACGGCTCCTGAAGACACGCGGGCGCGGCCGTAGCTGGAGACGGCGACGAAGTCGAAGGTGTTGTCTACCTTGATGGCGCGGGCAAGATCGGCCAGAAAGATCGCGGCTCCTTTGAGGACGCCGATCAGAACGATGGACTGGCCTGCATATTCGGCCGAGATCTGGGCGCCTATCTCCTGGGTGCGCTGGGCAATCTGCTCTTTGGAGATGAGAATCTCCATGGTTTCAGGGGAGGGGAAGGCGGGTGAATCGGCTGTACTGGTGGGCATAATCGCAAGAGTACGCGAAGCCGGGGCCGGAGGCCAAGTTCTGTCGTCAAACCATAGGCTTGCAGGAAAGAATGGCCGCATGGACGATACACTGGAAGAGAAGCGAGGAATATGTATCCCTATATCAACTTTGGCCCGGTCCACCTGGGTACGTTCGGGCTGATGCTGTGGCTGGCTGCAGTGGTGGCCACGGTGGTGCTGCATAAAAACTTTATTCGCAATCACGTGGACGCCGATGCCCTGAACGTCGTGGCCTTTGTTGTAATCGCCGGTGTGATTGGTGCGAAGGTCTGGCATGAGTTGCAGGATTTGAATTCGTTGCATATGGCGATGGTCAGGATTGCGGCTCCGGGCTGGTCGCACCCGTTCGACGTGGTGATGGAGTTTCTGCACTGGTTTCAAGCGGGCTTTGCTTGGTTCGGGGGCATGGTCGCTGGAATTCTAATGCTGATGTGGATGGGGCGGTCGGCTTATTTCCGTTCTTCCGAGGAGGGAAAGACCGGGGAGAGCATCGGTCCGTTGCGGATGCTTGACCTTGCTGCTCCTGCTGCCGCTGTGGGATACGGCGTAGGCAGAATCGGCTGTTTGTTATCGGGAGACGGCGATTACGGCATCAAGACTACGTTGCCGTGGGGTGTGCATATGCGGGCCGATGCTCTGGTTCCTACTCCGGATCTCGTGCAACCCACGCCGGTCTATGAGTTGATCTATTCGCTGATCCTGGCGTGGTGGATCTGGAAGCGCGCAAAGAGCAAGCCTCCGGTAAGCGTGATCACCGGAGAATATCTCGTGCTGAGTGGAATTGGAAGATTTCTGGTGGAGTTCGTGCGCATCAATCCCCGGTTGTATTGGGGCATGAGTAACGCGCAGGTGGCTGCAATCGGATCGATCCTGGCGGGGCTCGCCCTGGTGGCGGTTGCGCGTTCGAAAAACGTTCAGTGGTCTCCGTCGTTCGCCGAGGATTCGCAGAGCTAAGTTCGGGTGGGAAGCCTGAGGTTAGGACTTCCCACCGTAGTTTTTGTTAGCGTGTAAGCTCTTCGCTAACCGAGGGTTGTGGCGCGGCAAAGAACAGGTTGGAGATGAGGCCTCCCAGGATTGCTCCCAAAATGGGGGCGACCCAGAAGAGCCAGAGTTGTGCAATCGCCCATCCGCCGACAAACAGTGCGGGGCCGGTGGAGCGGGCGGGATTCACAGAGGTATTCGTGACTGGAATGCTGATCAGGTGGATCAGCGTGAGGCCGAGGCCGATGGCGATGGGCGCGAAGCCCTTGGGAGCGCGCTGATCGGTTGCCCCAAGGATGATCAGCAGAAAGAAAGCTGTCAACACGACTTCAGCGACGAAGCAGGCAACCAGCGAATAACCTCCAGGAGAGTGCGCGCCGTAACCGTTCGATGCGAAGCCTCCGGCAAGGGAGAAGTCAGGCCGGCCGCTGGCGATGAGATAAAGCACGCCCGAAGCCACGACGGCTCCAACCAACTGCGCAATGATGTAAGGCAGAAGTTCGGAGGCCGGGAAGCGTTTGCCGACGACGAGTCCGACGGAGACCGCAGGGTTAAGGTGACAACCGGAGATATGACCGATGGCGTAGGCCATGGTCAGCACCGTAAGTCCAAAGGCAAGGGCGACACCGGCGAAACCGATGCCAAGTTGAGGGAACGCCGCGGCAAGAACTGCGCTGCCGCAACCTCCGAAGACCAGCCAGAAGGTACCGAAGAACTCGGCCGTGGCTCGTTTGAACAATGGCATAGTGAATAACCTCTTTCCCCGTGAGGGGTGGATTCCGCAACAGCGGGGCCCGGGAAAGACATCTCTTTGCCTGCTATAAATCTATGAAAACGAAAATGATATGACGCGAGGATGCTACCATTTCTATTCGAAAATGAGGAGAATTTTCATGCGTCGTGCATCTCTCTAAAGACGGCGAAGATAGGCCTTGGCTTCTTCAAGCTGGGGGAAGAGCCGCTCCTCTGCCTGGAACTCACGCGAGTGAACGCACCGGCGTCCGGCCTTGACGCGAACAGGATGCTTCAAGTGCAGCATCTCGTGATACAGCAGATATTCGATGGCGCAGCGCGGCGTATCGGGCCGGTCAAAGACACGGCTGATGACGATGGTATTGTGTGCGGCGTCGTAGTGTCCGAGCATGCGCCGGGCGTGATGCGCGCTCCAGGTAAGCACGGGCTTGCCCAGCAGGCCATGAAAGAAACGAGTGTTCAGCGAATCGAAGACCTCGTTGAGATCGAAGCGATGGCCCACGGAAGTCAGGATGCGTTTACGTCCTCGGGTCTGCCGGATATGTTCGGCCTGCCGCGAGACAGCCTCCGACGAGACATGGCGACGATAACGGTCTGCGTGGTTTGAAGCGATCGGCTTCTTATACAACTTTGCAAGCAAGATATGTGCGATGGCTTGATGGACACTTTCAGGAGCCAGTTCCAGCAGATCCGAGAGTCGAACGTGCAGGCGTCCCTCGCGAAGACGGATGGTGGTGTTCAACGAAGTGAAGCGACGAAAGCGAATATCGAAGGCCGGCATCGGTGCGCGGGGACGCAACTCGCGATACTCCACCTCGAAGATTTGAACCAACTCTGGTGGGCAGACGGAGGACGAACGCGGCTTCTTGGCGATCGATTTGATTGCAGGTGTCTCCAGAACGGGATCGAAGAGCGAAGGAGTGTGTTCCATCTGCGATGAGAGAGATCGGAATCTGCGCAGGGAACGGCCGTTCTGGTTTGAAGTGCTCAGGAGAGTTTTCCTTGTTGGGAGCTGGCTCCCTCAAAAACAATTTTAATCGAAGCTGCTGTGGGAGAGGCGACAGTCCGGCTTCGAGCCGTCGCCTCAAAATTTCACGAGATTGGTTGAGGCTGCGGTTCCCGTTTGCGATAGGCCTCCCGCTCCTCCTCGGTGAGCGGAATGGGGAGCACCTTGCCTTGTGAGTCCGAGGCAAACGTTGTTTCGAGAATGGCCATGACGGCGATTGCGGATTCGGGTGAGACCGGAACCGGGCCGTTGCCGAGAATGGCGTCACGCATGCCGATGTAGTAGCCGATCTGGTCGGCAGGCGGCACAGGAATCTCTGTACGTTCGCCGGTCGCGCCATCAAAGAGGATGCCTGGGTCGGGATCGTCGCCAAAACCTTTGGCGCCGGGAAGAATGACACCTTCGACGAGCTGCTTTTCCTGACGATCAGCGCCGTACTTGGCCCAGCTCGCGAGAGTTCCGTGAATCATCGTGCGTGGAGCGCCTCCTGCGGAGAGGAGGGTGGCGTTGAGGATCACGCGAAGCTCGGGATAGATGAGCTGTACGTGCGCCCAATCATCAGTCCTTCCGCCGGGACGCATGATGCCAAGGCTCGCATGCACGGATTCAGGCAGACCGAAGAGGTGCAGCGTGAGATCGATAAGATGCGGGCCGAGATCGAACCAGAGGCCGGCGCCCGGGCCAGGATCTTCGCGCCAGCGTTGACGGACGAGCGGACGGTAGCGGTCCATGTGCGCCTCGAAGTGCGTGACCTTGCCAAGCTTTCCGGAGGAAAGAATGGACTTCGCGGCGAGGATGTCGCTCTCCCATCGGCGATTTTGAAAGACGGAAAGAAGACGATCTTTCTCACGAGCCAGTTTGACGAGTTTTCGGGCTTCGGTAAGATCAAGCGTGAAGGGCTTATCGACGACGACGTGTTTGCCTGCTTCGAGCGCGGCGGCGGCGAGGGGGCAATGGCTATCGTTCGGGCTTGCGATGACCACCAGATCGACCTCGGGATGTGTCGCCGCCTCTTCGGCGGAGCAGATGGTAGCGCCGGGAATGTCGGCGAGGACACGCTCAGGGCGGCTCGATCCGACGACGGTCAGAGCAAGGCCGGGAACGGCGCGAAGAACTGGTGCGTGAAAAGTTTTGCCGGCGTAACCGTAGCCGATCAGGCTGACTCGAATGGGAGAGGCGGATGGGTTTGTCATGAGGTTGGTCTGCTTCTTCAGATTAGAAGATGCCGCTGCTGATGCAAAGCAGACCGGAAACGCCTTAGCGAGGGCGCTCCGTCTCGGCAGGATTTCCCGGAGTCTCTTTCTGGGGAGGATGAGCGGCGAACCAGGCTTTCTGCTCTTCGAGCATCTGATCGGCCTGATCGCGAAGGTCTTTGATCGACTCTAGAGCGATCTTGCGTGAGACCTTATAGGTCTCGTTCTCCGGCGGCGATTTAATCGCCGTGGCCCAGTGCTCGGTGGCGGAGATCAGTTTGGGTAGGGCCTTGCGGATGTCACGGTGGCGTGGACCGTAGTCGTCGAGGTTGTCGCTGAGCTCGTCGGCGAGCGAGGTGAATTGCTCGAAGAGGTCGTGCGTGTCCTGTTCGCGGCCCGGACGTCGCGGCTTGGCGTACATGTCTTCCAGCGCCTTGATGCGGGTGTCGATCAGTTTGATAAAGACCATCACGCGATCGTTGGCGATGTAAGCGGAGTCGCGGAGCTGTTCGACCTCGGAGTCAGTGAGCGGGGCCTCCCCGCGCTGCGCATGCAGCCTGGGCGCAGTGAGCATAAGGAGACTAAACACAAGGCAGATGAGGAAGCGACGTTCCATGCGCGTGATTGTAGCCTGAGCCTTCAGTGACTGAAGACCTGGGTCAGAAGTTGTGACTGCACCTGATTGAGCTGCTTGAGCGTAGCCTGCAGGGTGGCACGGTCCTCGTAGGAGGCGCTGCGCAGATACTCGTTCAGACGGTAGGTGGTGTGATGCATCAGCTGTTCGGCGTTCTTGAGACGCTTGGTGTCGCGGCTCAGGTGATCCTGAATGAGCTGAGCGTATTTGGCTACCTTCTTAAGAGTTGCGCTGGCGTTGTCGGCTTCGCCTTCGCGATACTGGCGTCCGGCGAGATCGGTCATGGCCGAGACGAGTTCGGTGTAGAGGAAGCACTGATCGCGAGGGTTCGCTTGTTCAGCGCGCTGTTCCATCTGGAGAATCTGCTGCTCGTTCAGGTCGGAGACCTTATCGACAGCGGAGCAGGGTAGGATGCAGGCAGTCGTCAGGAAGAGCAGTAGAGCAAAAGGCCGAGTGATAGATCGCATAACGCACCTCGTGGTTAGGAGCGTCCGGCTTCAGGAGGTCATGGAGTCGACGTTACGTTCGTGTTGTAAATCCTTGTTTCATTTACCTCATGTGCTGCAGTGCGGAGAGCCTGTGGCGAGCTTCCCACTCTTCATCGGGAAACTGGCCCTGGGATGCCGCGAGAAACTGTTTATACAGGTCAGATGCCTCCTTGACCTGGTGAAGTTTGTCGTGCGCCGCCGCCGCCAGAAAGATCGTGGAAGGCGTTGGTGGCAGCACTTTAGCACGGAGATCGATCGCCTGCAAGACCGTGGCGGGATCATTATTGTTGCTGGCCGCAAAGGCGAGGTGACTGAGTGCCGATCCGTAGGCCTGGGGACTGGGAAAGGCTGTGGGATCAGCGATGGCGCGCTTGAGCAGGGTTTCCGCTTCGCCCGGCTGGCGCAGGCGGATGAGAGCGTCGGCCTGGTCGTCGAGCAGAGTGGGGTCATTGGGCGAGGCGGCCGTAAGAGCCTTGTAGAGAGGCATCGCCTTCTCGTAGTTGCCGTTACGGACGTAGAGGCGAGCCAGCAGGCGGGCGATGGCGGCGTCCTGCGGCTGCGCGGCGTGGAGTTTTTGGACGAGGGGGATGGCTTCTTCCGGCTTGTTCTGGGCGTCGTAGACGGAGGCAAGCTGTGAGATGAGGATGGGATCGCCGGGATGCTTCTGGAGAGCGGCCTGAAGGAGCGGCTCGGCTTGATCCAGTTTCTTCTGGCTGATCAACAGATGGACGAGGGCGGCTGTGGCCTGGGTGTTGTCGGGATCGGCGGCGAGCAGACGCCGGTAGGCTGCCTCGGCGGAGGTGGGATCGCCGTTGGCTTCGGCGAGTTCTCCGGTAAGAAGAATGTCTTCCGGGGTTTCGGAGGATAGCTTGATGGCATTGAGAAGCTCATCGCTGGCGGCAGAGGGATTGGAGTCCTGGTCAATGCGGGCGAGAGCGCGGTAGGCGCGGGCGCGAAGGTTGGCATCGCCGTTTGGGATGACGGCAGCGGCGGTCAGCTCGGTCCTGGCTTCTGAGGGTTTTCCGGCGCGGGCGAGCAGCAGACCCAGGGCGAGGTGAGGCTCAAGGAAGTTGGGGCCGGCAGCGGTGGCGCGCCGGTAAGCCGACTCAGCGTCAGCGGTATGATCGAGGGCGTCCTGAGCCAGGCCGAGGTTGTAAAGGACTTGCGCGTCCTTCGGGTTTCCTGCGGCCAGTTGGGTGAGCAGAGTTACGGCTGTCGCGTAGTCCTGCTTGTTGAGGGCATCGGCGGCTTTGGCGCGGAGCGGGTCCTGCTGGGTTTCGGTCTGAGAGGAGGCGTCGCGGGTTCCGGCGGGAAGCTGGGCGTTGGCGATGGAGGCCAAGCAGAAAAATATTGCGAGTGTGGAGGTTCGGATCCGTCTTGACCGGTTGCTCCCCTCCAGATTGTGATTCGCCTCGTACATCGTTGTATGCCTCTCTCCCCTCCCGTCAAAAAGTACTCAAAGTCTTCAAAACAGGTCAGATAAGTCCGGACCCCCAGTAGGCTGCGGTCTTGATTAGTTTAAATGCAAAGACCCGGCAATCTGCCGGGTCTTTCTCTTCTTTCCCTGATTTAAGTCTATCAGCGCCGTCAAGGGCATTTGGGGCTGCTAAGCCGTCTGGAGACCTGCGATCCTGCGAAGACAGCTTTCGACTCGAACGAAGACGTTCAAGTGCTGGATGATAGCCTCGAAAGAAGAACTGGCCGAGCAAGCATCCGGCTTGATACAGGTCGAGTTTTTCTCAGTGTGAACATCAAAACGGCGTATAAAACGCCGAGCTCAAGGTCTTCCAGATATGTCATCGAACGAAGCAACGCTGCATCTTCTCTGCGGCAAGATCGCCGCAGGAAAGTCGACGTTTAGTGCCGAACTTGGCAAGCTGCCCAATACCGTCATCGTGAGTGAGGATCTTTGGCTTTCTCTTCTTTATCCGGAGGAGATGACTTCGGTCGCTGATTACGTCCGCCGTTCCGCTTGCCTTCGGGATGCGATGGGACCCCATCTCGTAGCGTTGCTAAAGTCAGGCGTCTCGATTGTTTTGGACTTTCCGGCGAACACCCCGGCGAATCGTGCCTGGATGCGAATGATCTTCGAGGAGGCGGGAGCTTCTCACCAGCTCCATTACCTTGACGTTCCCGATGCCGTCTGTAAAGCACGGCTGCGAGCGCGGAATGCGAGCGGTGAACACGAGTTCGCTGCAACCGACGAGCAATTCGATCTCATCACGAGTTACTTTGTAGCTCCGAAGCCTGATGAGGGCTTTAATGTTGTGCTCCACCAGCAATAGCTGGACTGGCGGGAATCCGTCTTTAGCGAACACCTCTCTGGAGTTTTTAGGAGGGCGCGGCAATGTTTTGCGCGCAGTTCAGGGGACGATTCTGGCGGTGGCGTGGAAGAGCTGGTATCTCGAGTAACGGTGGATCTCGCCGGCCTCGACCTCGTTGGTCTGCCAGAGGACCTCGACCTGCTTTGGAAGCCAGAGAGGATCGGGGAACTGGTCAATCGTGACTTTGCTGAAGTCGACGGTTGAGGTGATGCGCTTGAGGTTCAGTTCAGGAAGAGGGGCGCGCAGGTCGGTGCGGAGCCGAAGGATGTGAAAGTTTTCAGCGTCGATCCATGCGAATCCCTGATAGAGAAGCGGAATGGTTCCGGCACCGGTGTCGAGCAGA
>DATJJJ010000010.1:0-17734 GCA_035492215.1 Edaphobacter sp.
GTCTTCTTTGCCGGAGAAATATTTGTCGAGCGCCTGGCTGAAGACGAGATCTTCTTCCGACATAGTGGCCGCTTGAGCGAACAAGGTCATGCTGGAGTGGAACTTCAGATTATCCGGATACCCGAAGATCTCTTCCACCGACTTTCCTTCAAGCTTCAAGACGATGCCGACGCACTCGCGTAAACGCGAGCCCAGCAGAGGATGCTCAAGATAAGCCTTCGCCTCTTCAAGCGAGGAGATCGCGTAACGCACTGCCATCTCACTTGAACCCAGTCCCTGAATCTGCGGAAAGATGAACCACATCCAATGGGTTCGCTTCTTACCCGCACGCAGCTCGGCGCACGCTTGTTCATAGACACCGGACTGCGCGTCGAGGAAGCGTTCCAGGTCGTGCTTGTCGAGAATCGGGTTCATAGGACGGCTCCTTCACTGCACTCATGAGTGATCTTTCTGACTGGCATCATAAGACGCAGCGATCCTCTCTTTGGTTACATTCGAAGTTCTTATCAGCCATAAATTCTTTCGAGCGTCTTCAAAAGAAGATGAGCCGTCTACTGTTGCAAGAAGGAGAGTCATGGAACCTCGTACGACCGTCCGCACGCTGGCCTTTCTTGTTGCAGCCTCTCTCGCCGGTTTTGTCGTTCTTCAATTCATCCGGCCCACGCTTGAAAATCCTCCGGTCACAGCGGAGATTCAGGCGCCTCCTGAGGTGCAGCAGGTTTTGCGCAACTCCTGCTACAACTGCCACTCGAACGAGACGAAGCTTCCATGGTTCGATCAGATTGTTCCGGGATACTGGCTTGTCACGCACGATGTGAAGGAAGCGCGTGAGCACCTCAACTTCTCGGAGATCGGAAAGCTTCCCGCAGCGCAACAGAAGGCTGCGCTGTACGAGGCGGTCAACATGGTCCAGCTCGGCGCTATGCCGCTGCCGAGCTATACCCTGGTTCATCCGCACGCAAAGGTTTCGGCCGAAGATCTTGCTGTGCTGAAGAACTACCTTCATCCGCCGGCGAGCATGGTCTCGCAGGATGACGAAGCAAAGACGGCTGCGGATACGCAGTACGGCGGGTGGATTCAGGCCAGCACTGCTGTGCTGAATGTGCAGCCTGCACCCAACGGAATTGCGTACATTCCGGACTATAGAAACTGGAAGGTGCTCAGCACGACGGATCGGTTCGACAATCACACGCTGCGGGTGATCTTCGCCAACGATGTTGCCATGCGAGCGATTGCGGAGCACCACATCAATCCCTGGCCGGATGGCACCATCTTCGCAAAGACCGCGTGGGCTCAGCAGGTGGATACGAACGGCGATACGAAGTCGGGCGTTTTTATTCAGGTGGAGTTCATGATGAAGGACAGCCAGAAGTACGCCACCACCGAGGGCTGGGGCTATGCGCGCTGGCGAGGCATGGACCTGAAACCCTATGGCAAGGATGCGCATTTCACCAACGAGTGCGTGGGGTGCCATGCTCCTGTCCGTCACAACGACTACGTCTACACCTTCCCGCTCTCAGGACAACAGTGAGGCCCGCGATGAAACTTCTTGTACTGACCGCCGTAGCTCTGCTCGCATTGACCGGGTGCAACTCCACAAAACCCGCACCTGCTTCGACCAATCAGCAGGCTGCTCTTACGGGAGAGCTGCCTCACAATCCACTGGCCTGGCGCGTGGTGACTTCGTGGACGAATCAGCGCAAGGCCACGATGTCCACACTCTACGGCAACGATCTTGCGGTCGACTATGCGCGTTCGCACGCCGATCATACCTATCCTGCGGGCGCTGTGCTGGCACTGGTCACATGGGCGCAACGCAACGATCCTCACTGGTTCGGTGCGCGGATTCCTTCGGCGCCACAATCGGTGGAGTTCGTCACCGTGCAGACCCCAGGCCAGAGCGCTGTCTATGAACGCTATCAGGGCTCGCCGTTGGCTCGCGTGGATGCGGGGAGTGCAGAGACGACTGCTCAGCGTATCGACTACCTTTTGTCGCAGAGAGCAGCTGTGATGCCGTAGTGCGAGACTTACTTCTTAATCCTGAGGATGAGAAAGACGCTCATCAAAACCAGTGCAGCACCGGAGAGGGTTCGCGTTGTGATGATCTCTGCTGCAAGGAAATGCCCTAGCGCGATTGCGACCACGGGATTGACATAGGCATAGCTCGAGACCTTGCTGGCGGGCATTCTGGCCAGCAACCATACGAATGCAGTAAACGCCAGCAGCGACCCGCAGGTGACCAGATATCCGATAGCAAGACCCGCTCGCAAGGAGATGTGTGGCAAGGGGCGCAGTTCACCAAAGGACGCGGACAACAACAGCAGCACCGTACCGCCGAGCATCATCGCGGCTCCGGAGGTGACGGCGCGCGATGCGGGCAGGTTCATCTGACGCTGCAGAACGGAACCGAGACACCAGCCTGTCGTTCCCAGCAAGACCGCCACGCAGGGTACGAGGGCAATCTGCCGTGTGTTTCCGGGCAACATCAACACAGCAACTCCGACGAAGCCGAGCAGAGCCGCACCCAGCAGGCTCCAACGAAAGGGCTGCTGACGAAAGACGAGCATCTCGAGGAGGATGGTGATCAGCGGAACCGTAGCCGCCAGAATCGACGCGATCCCAGAAGAAATATATTTTTCGGCCCAGAAGAGCGGACCATAGTCCACGACAAACATCACCAGGCCGATCACAGCCAGATTGCGCCATTGCAGCCTCGAAGGATGAGCCTCGCCACGCATCCTGGTAAATCCATAAAGCAGCCCACCGGCGATGAAGAAGCGCATTCCTGCGGCGAGCAAAGGAGGAACTTCAGCCACCGCAATCCGAATGGCAAGGAAGGTAGTTCCCCACAGAACATAGATTGTGAAAAAGGCGAGAAGAACCTGGAGGTCGAGCGGGGTTCGGGTTGGCCGTTCATTAACCGGTATGGAGGCCATCGATGGTTATCATCTTTTCATAGGAAGGTATGTGGCAATCGCATGAAAGCGCGCCGATTCAAAGAGGCGTTGAGGGCGTAAACCCGGCGCTATCGACTATCCTGTAAGAGACAGCTTTTTGAGCCGGTACGCGCTCGACCAAACAGAGGAAGATCCCCTTGCCATTGAACTGCGGAATCGTCGGCCTGCCCAACGTGGGCAAGTCCACCATCTTCAACGCCCTTACCTCGGCCAAGGCCCAGGCGGCAAACTATCCCTTTTGCACGATCGACCCCAACACGGGCACGGTTACGGTTCCCGACGAGCGGCTGGATAAGATCGCTGCGTTGGTTAAGCCGAACCGCCTGGTCCCGACGACGATGGAGTTTATCGACATTGCGGGTCTGGTACAGGGTGCGAGCAAGGGTGAGGGTCTGGGCAATCAGTTCCTGGGACACATCCGCGCTACCGATGCCATCTGCCATGTGGTGCGCTGCTTCGACGATCCCGAGGTGGTGCACGTCGCAGGATCGGTCAATCCGCTGAACGACATCGACATTATCAATACGGAGTTGCTGCTGGCCGATCTCGATTCCGTGGAGAAGCGCGCGCAGCGTGTGGAGAAGCTGGCTCGCAACACGCAGGATGCGAAGATCAAGACCGAGGCTTCTGCTGTCGCCAAGCTGAAGGAGACGCTCGAAGCAGGCAGGCCTGCACGCACAGCCGATCTGACGGAGGATGAGTGGTCTGCGGCTCGCGAGCTGTTTCTGATTACAGCCAAACCTCAGCTCTATGTTGCGAATGTAGACGAGGCGGCGCTAACGGCTGGCAATGCTTATACCGAGGCTGTAGAAAAGCGTGCCGCTGAAGAAGGCAGCCAGGTGGTGCGCATCTGCGGCGCTCTAGAGGCCGAGATTGCGCAGCTTGAGCCTGCGGAGCGCACGGAGTTTCTGGAGTCGGTTGGATTGCATGAGCCGGGACTGAACCGGCTGATTCACTCGGCGTATCGGCTGCTGGACCTGATCACCTACTTCACCGCCGGAGTGCAGGAGGTGCGAGCATGGACGATTCGCCGCGGCACCAAGGCTCCGGGAGCAGCAGGCGTGATTCACTCGGACTTCGAGCGCGGATTTATCAAGGCCGATTGCTACTCCTGCGATGACCTGTTCAAGTACGGAAGCGAGCAGGCGGTGAAAGAGAAGGGCCTGCTGCGATCGGAAGGCAAAGAGTATGTCGTGAAGGATGGCGACATTCTCTTCTTCAAGTTCAACGTGTGAGGGATTGGAAGATCGAAGCTGACGCTTCGATCTTCCTCGAGTTTGGTACGTTCACTTTCCCTCTGGCCATTTGGTCGTGGCTTCCAGAGGCTCACCGGTCTCGAGCATGCTCTTGAGGCTGCAGAGCAGAGCAGGCCAGCCTGTGGAGACGGCGGAGAGAAGCTTCGAACCCGGATGGTCGACGGAGTGAGTGAGGGTGAGCTTGACCATGTCTCCCTGCTGTTCGAGCTCATAAGAGCACTGCGAAAAGCCTTCCGCCTTCATCTCGGGCACAAACTGATTCTGCCAGCTGACGACGAGGCGGCGGGGCGGATCGATCTCAAGGATCTCGCCGCTGTCGCCTACGCGGCCATCGGGGATCATCAGCTTCCAGGTGGAGCCCTTTTCCCAGGTCGCGTCATACCAGGTCTCGCACCAGTAGCGGCGGGTGAACTCGGGCTTCGTGAGAGCCTCCCAGAGTTTTTCAGGCGTCGTGCGGATGTAGATTACATAAACGAACCGTTCTTCCTGCTTGATTGCTTCAGCCATTCTTCTTCTCCTGTGATTGCGGTGCGGAAAACATAGGGAGCACGGAGTCGGTCTCAAGAATGTCTTGAGGTTGGAGAGGACCATGGTTCATGGTTCGGGTTTCTCCAGGGTCTTCTTGAGGTCGCTCAGCACGTCGAGTCGAGCGCGTTCGTACTTGCCGATCCAGCGGTTGGCGATCTCGTGGATAGGAACGGGATTGAGGTAGTGCAGCTTGTCGCGTCCCTGTTTGCGAGTGGCCACAAGATTTGCCTCCTCGAGGATGGCGAGGTGCTTGGAGACGGCCTGACGAGTCATCTCAAGACCTACGCAAAGCTCTGTGAGCGTCTGGCCGTTCTTTTCAAACAGCCGGTCGAGCAGATGCCTGCGGCTGGGGTCTGCCAATGCCCGGAAGACGAGATCCGCATCCATCATGATTTGGAGAATATGCAACCATTTGGTTGCATGTCAAGCACAAAGAAATCACCACAGGAAAGTGGCGATTTCTTTGTGCTTTCACTTCAGGGATAGATTACAAACTAGCGATGGCCAGTTCCTGGAGAAGCACCGCCTCCCATGGAACCACCGCCACCGTGCGAGCCGCCGCCTCCACCACCGCCTCCACTGCCCATGGAACCGCCTCCGCCGCCATGGAAGCTTCCCGCGGCGGGACTTGCAGACGCACCGCTATTTCCACCATGCATGGTTGAACCCGATGAGAGATTTCCGGCGCGGTTGCCGGAGAAAGATCCTGCTTGTCCTTGCCATGCTTCGGAGTTGCCGCGAGCCCAGGCTGGCGATGCGGAGTGAATGGTGGCTGGACCGCCCGGACGCATGACACCTCCACTGGACCGGAAGCCCGCGGAAGGCTGGACATAGACCTCGTGATTGACGAATCCGTTGCGCTCGACGTGACTGGAGAATCCGTGCAGGTTTCCGAGGGAACCACGTGGAACGCCGAGGCCTGCGGAGTTTTTCTGGAAGACGAAGTTATCGGGCCTATCCATCCGCGAGTAGATCAGCGGCGTGTGATTCGAGAGGACGAGGGTATTTCTGGGGGTCGCCGTGGGACGCTCAGGCCCTGGAGGTGCCACGGGAAGCCCACCGCGAGCGACGCCACGCGTGGGGGCGCCAGGCTTATCGACAACAGGTCGACTGATGATACCTGGGTTGATGTTGGCGAGGCCCCACCAGGCGGAGCCAGGACGCCAGCCCCATCCAGCACCGGAGCAGTAGGCCCAGCTTCCGGAGTGATAGGGCATCCAGCCCCAGGGATAGGGTGAGACCCAGGAGTAGCCTGCTCCCTGATACCAGGCCCAGACACCGTTGCTGTAGGGGCTCCATGTGGCATCGACGAAGTAGGGCCGCCACATAGACCCACAGCCGCCGATGTTGCTGAAGCTGCCGTAGTAGTTGAGGTCGGAGATACCGTAGGAGTAGAGCGAGCTACCGAAGGCCTTGGTGTTCATGTAGTGGTCGTGATAATCGATGGCCTTCTTGTCCCATTCGTCGTAGGGAATCTCTTCGACCTTCTTCGCGACCTCAAAGGTTTGAGGTGGAGTGACGGGATCGAAGGTAACGGAGCGCTTCTTTTCGACTGCAGTCGTCACGGCACCGTTCTGCATCGCAACGTTGCCGTTGAAGACGGTGAGGGTAGCTTTGCTGTTCTCGAGGCTGAGGCGCATGTGCGTCGCGGGATTGACGGTCATGACAGTATTGCCGGTTTCGACCGTGAACTCGGTGTCTTTGGTGCGCTGGAGGTTTACGTACATCATGCCTTTGATGAGCTGCACGGTCGTGGCCTTGGCTCCGGTGCTGCGGAGGATGAGCCGAGGAAAGTTGACCTGAGAGTCAGGTGCGATGCGGAGGGTGCTGCCGTCTTCGAACTCGACCTCGGCGTAACCGTCTTTGCCGGTAGCTAAGCGGGAGTTCTCGACGATGGGCATGTTCTGCATCGTCGCCTCAACGTTGCCGTTCCCGCGATCGAGGCCGATGTGGCCGATGGCCTGGCTGAGGCGCACGATGCGGACGTGAGAGTCTCCTGGACGCGCGCCGTTGTAGGGAGAAGGCTCAGTGTTCGCTGCGGAAACAGCGATTTCCTGCTGGGGAGTGGGCACGGGAATGACGGGCTGTTCCTGTGAAGTTGGAGAAACGGCAAGGACATTATCCGGTGCAGAAGATGGAGCAGGATTATTCTGCTGCGCTGCGAGTCCACCTGAAAGGCAAAAGATTGAGGCTGCCACAACCACAAAGACCGACTTCATGGGGCACCTTCCGTTTTTCTGTCTTCCGAATAATGCCGATCGGGAGGCTGTAAAAGTATACGCCTAGTTTAGATATTTGACCCTCTCCTTGCGATGCCTTTTTGCTTGCTGCGTCGATGGAGAATCCGAGGGTTCTTTTTTGTGATGCGTTGAACCGGCAGGAGGAAGGTTAGCGAAGGCTTGAAAGAGCGGCCTATAATGTCCTATGGCATTCACAAATCCGGCCTCGACGAAGCCTGATCTTCAGGCGCCGCCTGAGGGCCAGCCTTTGAAACCGGCCTCTGCAGCCGGCGTCGAGCTGAAAGCGGCTCCGCCAGCGGCAGTGAAGAGTGGCTCGGGAGGGGGAATGCCGGTTGCGGAGACAACGGAATCGTCTGCATCGCATCTGGAAGGACTTGCAGCCGCAGATATCAAGACCATCGACGAGAAATTTCAGAAGCTGCTGGATACGGTTCATGAGAATCGTCCGGCGGACGATCTGGAGATCATCCGCAAGGCGTGGGCCTTCTGTCTGCAGCAGCACGAGGGTCAGAAGCGTGCTAGCGGTGAGCCTTATGTGATTCATCCGCTTGAGGTTGGGCAGGTTCTGGCCGAGCTGAAGATGGATTCGACCGCTATCGCTGCCGGTCTGCTGCACGACGCCGTGGAAGATACGGACGTGACTTCGGCGGAGATTGCCAAACGGTTCGGCGAGCAGGTGGCGCACATTGTCGAGGGCGTAACCAAGCTGGACAAAATCAAGTTCGCCAATCGCGAGGACCATCAGGCAGAGAACATTCGCAAGATGCTGCTGGCGATGGTGACCGACGTTCGCGTGGTGATCATCAAGTTGGCCGACCGGTTGCACAACATGCGCACGCTGGAGCACCTGAAGCCGGAGAAGCAGCAGAAGATCGCGCGGGAGACGCTCGATATATACGCTCCGCTGGCGCATCGGTTGGGCATGGGTAAGTTGCGCGGCGAGCTTGAAGATCTGGCCTTCCGCTATACCGACGCCTTTGCCTACGAGCAGCTCTCGAACGAGATCGAGTCGCTCCGCGGCGCGGGTGAAGAGTTCCTGAAGAAGATTGTGGCTCGGCTTGAGGAGAAGCTGCGCGAGTTCAAGATCGATGGCCGCGTGGAGTGGCGCATCAAGCGTCTCTATTCGATTCAACAGAAGTTGCAGGATCAGAAGATTCCTGTCGATCAGGTGTACGACCTGCTTGCGATTCGCGTGATTACGCACACCGTGCAGGACTGCTACGCCCTGCTGGGGCTGCTGCACTCGATCTGGCGGCCGGTGCCGGGACGCATCAAGGACTTTATCGCGATGCCGCGGCCGAATCTGTACCAGTCGCTGCATACCACGCTGATCGCCGAGGGTGGACACCAGTTCGAGGTGCAGATCCGCACCGAAGACATGCACCGCGTTGCGGAAGAAGGAATCGCCGCGCACTGGAAGTACAAGGCCGACGACAACGTGAGCGCGAAGGACGAACAGAGGCTCGCCTGGGTGCGGCAGCTGATGGAGTGGCAGCGCGAGATGACGGATCCCAACGAGTTCATGTCGACGCTGAAGATCGACCTGTACCCGGAGGAGGTCTACACCTTCACGCCCAAGGGCAAGGTCGTGGTTTTGCCGAAGGATGCAAGCCCGGTGGACTTTGCCTATGCAATTCACACCGAGGTGGGCAACACGACGGTGGGCGCGAAGGTAAATGGTCGCATCGTTCCTCTGCGGACGAGGCTGAAGAACGGCGACATCGTCGAGATCAGCACGCAGGTTGGGCATAATCCCAGCCGCGACTGGCTCAGCTTTACCAAGAGCTCGAAGGCGCGCAACAAGATCAAGCACTGGCTGAACGAGCATCAGCGCCAGCGCGCGATAGAGATTGGCCGCAAGCTGCTGGACCGCGAGGCGCGGAAGTACAAGGTTGCGCTAAGCCACTACACCATTGCCGATTACGACCGTGTGGCGGGAGAGTACGGCCTGACCAGCGAGGCTGAGCTGCTGGCGGGTATCGGCTTCGGCAAGTTCTCGTCACGGCAGGTGCTGAACAAGCTGGAGCCGGGATCGACGATGACCCCTGAGCCGTCGCAGCCCGAGGCGGGCACGGTAGCGAATGCCGTGGGGCAGATGTCGGACGCGGTGAAGCGCGTCTTCTTCGGCAGAGGCTCGGAGTCGCTGCAGGTGGAGGGGCAGGACGATCTGCTGGTCTACCGGGCGCGATGTTGTAACCCGATCCGCGGCGAGGAGATTATCGGCTACGTGACCCGCGGTAAAGGAGTGGCGGTTCACGCAAGAAGTTGTCCTAATGTGCAGAACCTTCTTTATGAGTCGGACCGGAGAATTCAGGTGGAGTGGGCACCGATGCCCTCGGAGTCCGGCGCGACCAAAGCACAGACCTATCCCGTGAAACTGACGGTCTTCTGCGAAGATCGCACCGGAATGCTGAAGGAGTTTACGGCGATCATCTCCGATGATGGGACGAATATCCGCAGCGTGGATACCAAGCCGCTCCCCGATGCAGAGGCCATGGTGGACTTCGTGATCGAGACTGTGGATGTGAGGCACCTCAACCGGCTGGTCGAGCGGCTGCGGCGCGTTCCCGGAGTGCGCGAAGTTCAGCGCGTCCAAAAGATCTGAAACAACATCGAACAGGTAGACGTGGTGAACCGCCGACAACTTCTCAAGCTCTCCAGCATGGCAGCAAGCGGAATATGGGCAAGCCGATACGCTACCGGGTTGGCAGAGCCGGACTATTCCCTCGTGATTGCGCCTTATGCGCTCGAGATTGCTCCCAAACGGTTTATCAAGACGGTCGCCTATAACCAACAGGTTCCGGGACCACTGCTTCGCCTGAAAGAAGGCAGGCCGGTAACGATCGACATTGCCAATCACAGCGGCGACAACGAGATCGTTCACTGGCATGGACTGTTTCTTCCTTCCGAAGTAGACGGCGCGATGGAGGAGGGAACACCGCATATTGCTCCTGGAGCGAACACTCGCCTTGCGTTCACTCCGGAGCCAGCGGGATTTCGTTGGTACCACACGCACACCGCAGCGGGAAACAACCTGAAGAAGGCGCTATACAGCGGTCAGTTCGGATTTCTGATGATCGATCCGAAGGAAGACCCTGCGCGTTACGATCAGGAGTTCTTTCTCGCGCTGCACGACTGGGAAGGATCGCTGATCGGCAGCGATGACGGCTCGATGAGCCCGGTGTACAACTACTCGACCATCAACGGAAAGACCTTGGGCTTTGGCGAACCGCTGCGGGTAAAGCAGGGGCAGCGCGTTCTGATGAACATCGTCAACACAAGCGCTACGGAGCCGCACTGGCTCTCCTTCTCGGGCCACAAATTTCGTGTCGTGGCGCTGGATGGCAATGCAGTTCCTTCTCCCCGCGCTGTCGAGATGATTCATCTCTCCCCGGCGGAGCGGGTTACAGCTGAGGTGGAGATGGACAATCCTGGGGTGTGGGTTCTGGGCGAGGTCCGTAAACACGTACAGGCCTCCGGAATGGGCGTTGCAGTAGAGTACGCGGGCCGCTCGGGTAAACCTGTGTGGCATCAGCCCCAGACACTCGATTGGGACTATCTCCAGTTTGGAGATGAAAAAACGGCAGAACCTTCAGCTGAATTTAAGGAAACTGTGATCCCCTTGGTCTTTGAGTCGAAATTTACGGGACATGGAGCAATGGATCGATGGATGATCAACGGCAAATCGTTTCCTGATACGGATATGGTTCCGCTGAAGTTTGGCCAGCAATACCGGCTGATCTTTAAAAACAAGAGCCTGGATGACCACCCCGTCCACCTGCACCGGCACACGTTTGAGATTCGCAGCCTTGCAGGGAAGCCGACGAGCGGCATCCGCAAGGACACGGTTTTGGTGAAGGCAGGGACGGAGGCCGAGGTGGTGTTTACGGCGAATGCTCCGGGACTGACGCTGTTTCACTGCCATCAGCAGGACCACATGGATATGGGTTTCATGATGTTGTTTCGCTGTTCGTAAAAAGAAAACGGGATGAAAAATACCTTGCTTTGCCTGCGAGTCAAAATCTTTTTGTTCTTTGCATTCCTACTGGGCTGCGCTTTGCATACCTATGCCCAGGGCAACTATGAGATTCAGGTGTATGGCTCGGACACGGTGCTACCGAAGACCACCATGGTGGAGTTGCATTCGAACTACACGGCGAAGGGATCGGTGGTGACGACGGACGGCACCTACCCCACCAATCATCAGGTGCACGAGACGATTGAGATTACGCAGGGACTGACGAGCTGGTCTGAGGTAGGGTTTTACATCTTTACCAGCTGGCAGGACGGCCATGGCGTGCAGTGGGTAGGCGATCACATTCGTCCGCGCGTGCGGGTGCCGGATTCGTGGCACTGGCCAGTGGGTGTGAGCCTATCGACCGAGGTAGGATATCAGCGCTCGGTCTATTCGCCGGACACGTGGACGTGGGAGATCCGTCCGATCGTGGATAAATCGATCGGGCGATGGTACCTGGCAGTAAATCCCGCGCTCGAGCGCACGTGGCATGGCCCCGATATCCGGCAAGGCCTGGGATTCTCTCCCGGAGTAAAGGTCGGCTACGACTTCACGCGCAAGATCAGCGGCGGCGTGGAGTATTACGCCGACTACGGACGACTCGGCTCATTCGACACCTTGCGGAACCAACAGCAACAGATCTTTGCCGTGACCGATCTTAACGTATCGCCGAAGTGGGAGATCAACTTCGGCGTGGGGGTAGGCTCGACGTCGGCGACCGATCACCTCATCGTCAAAGGCATTATCGGCAGGCGCTTCAACTGGGGACGGCCGTCGCCTATCGAGTAGTTTGAGCCTCAACTAGCGGGGATTCGATTCCTCTCTCGGCTCTTCGGTCTCCCGCTTTTCACGCTTTTTGACGGCCTTGTCTTTTCGGACCTTGTTAGCGATGGCGCCACCTCCCGCACCGACGGCTCCGCCGATCAGTGCCCCTTTGCCTCCGCCCGCCAATGCGCCGACGACAGCGCCTCCGGCTGCAGTTCCGCCGACAACCTTCGCGCCGGTGTGATTGCGATGGTCCTTCTCGGTCTGCTCACGCTCAGCCCGTTGATGAGCCTCTTCTTTCGTCTCCTGCGAAAAAGCAGCCTGGACGGGGAGACAAAGGATCGAGCTTAAGGTAACGACTCCTGCGATGCGGTTCAGGTTCATCCATTCCTCCTGAAACTTCGTTCTGATGAGGTTGGATGCTAGCTGTATACCGGATTTAATCGCAGCGTCATATCCGAGGCGAAAGATAAATTCGGCTTCGCGGGAAAAAGGTTGGCTTTTAAGCAAACAAAAATGGCGCTCTGAAGGCTCTTTCTCACAAGGTGCGGTGTCTATTCTGCTGAGGGCATCTATGCCACCATCGTTGCGCTGGTCCTGGAACAAGGCAGTCGCGGCCGCCAGACAGGGAGAGGACTCCCTGGTATGGCCGATGGTTCCAGGAGTTGCAGCAGCAGCGTTTGTCTTGTGGATGATCTGCTCCTGGCTGCGGCCAGGAACGTTTCCTGCAATCGGACTGGTTGTCGCGGCAGGATGTCTGTTGCTGCTGGGTGTAGTGGCGAGCGCCTTTGTTGCACAAATAATCTATGCGAAGTCTTCCGGGGAAAACGCGAAGGCCACTCCGGTCGTTCAGGCCGCGTGTCTAGCAGCCCTTTGGGTTCCGGCGTGGATTCTTTTTATGCTGAGCCAGTCTCCGCTGATGGTTTTGGCGGGATGCCTTTGCCTTGCGACTGTGGGCTTCTTTCTGAAGCGGTGTTCGGTAGAAGCGGCTGCACCCGTTAACCCTCAACCCGCTCCCGAATCTGAGGCTTCGCTGCGGCTTGCGCAACTGACCGAAGTAGCACGCGGTCCGAAGGTATTGCCCTCGTTTCTGCTGGCGCTGCTGGCCGAGGTTGCAATCGTGCTGGTTATCACTCAGTGGTACAAGACGGCATCGCTGGCCTGGGGCGTGTGGGTGGCTATCCTGTGCTGGCGGGCTGTGCCGAGTCAAGCGCAGCCGCAGTCGCTGCTCTCGAGCGACATGCAGCAGCGTTTGGCAGCATGCGCCTACGTGCTGACCTTGGTGGCTCTGCTTCCTTACCTGAAGGTCTCGCCTGGGTTCCGTGGAGGACTGGCCGCATTATTGAAGCCGAACCACACCGTAAAGGAAAACGATGCTGCCAGGGAAAACTCTTCCCGCAGCAGCGCGGGATATGTGGGCATCGTTCTGCTGTCTCCCAGCGTGAAGCAGAGGAAGCTGGAGATGCCGGCTAAACACGATCCCATGAATTTCAGCGTCAGGCTCGCGCAGCCGTTGGAGATTCCCTTCGATGGGCAGTATTGGTACTTCAAGGCTCCGGACCGGCAGCCGCGGCCCACGGCCCACGTCGTCCGCGCAGACACCCTGAAGGCCACGATCCAATCTTCGGATTCCTACCCTCTGCTGATGGAGGCACACCAGCGGCTGAGCGATCCAATGGATCTGGGCTGCTGCAGCGCCATCCACATGGTGGTCCAGAATGCAGATAAGCGAGAAGGTCGGATCGCTCTGGAGCTTTGGGTGAGGAACAGGACGGTGAAGCCTGTAGTGCCGCACTACCTGGGAACGGCAACGATTCCCTCAAGCGAATTGCCGACAGCAGCGAAGAGCTGGCCGGCTCGTCCTCCGGAGGAGAACATGAGCTTTCCGATTCCGCCTGGACTCGCCGGGCTACAGTTCGACGAGATCATGCTGGTAGTTCGCTCGTCTCCTGCCCTGGCGAGAACGGGAGCCAAGATCGCGATCCGCAAGTTTGTTTTTGAGCCGTAAGGGCATGGAAAATCGAGCAAATCTCGAAAGAAAGTTGCAGGACGCCCGGTTGCCATGTATCTTGGAAAGCAAGATGACCTTTCCGTCCAGCCGATTTATTAGCTTTATTTACCGCTACTGGTACCCGGTAGCGGCATCGGCGGAGTAGGGTCTTCTGACGGATTAGCTCAAGAAGTAAGCTGAGTTCAGACAAGATCGACACCACACGAGCCGCGACCCAATAGAGGTTGCGGTTTTTGTTTTTTGCGCTGAAGGGAGCGAGAGATGGGCGGGGCAACAGGTGGAGTAACGGCGGCGATGGTGAATCCGGCAAGCCCGGCACGGTCGGCTGCGGGCAGGTTCGGAGTCTACGGCGGAAGGTATGTTCCCGAGACTCTGATGGCCGCACTCGAGGAGCTGGAGGCCGCTTATGCGGATGCCCAGAAGGACCCGGCATTCCATGCGGAGTTGGACGACCTGCTGCACAACTACTGCGGACGTCCCACGCCGCTCTACTTCGCAAAGCGGCTGAGCGAGAGCCTGGGCGGCGCGAAGATCTATTTGAAGCGCGAAGACCTGCTGCATACCGGAGCGCACAAGATCAATAATGCCCTCGGCCAGGGGCTGCTGGCCCGCCGCATGGGCAAGAAGCGCATCATCGCTGAGACCGGAGCCGGTCAGCACGGCGTGGCGACCGCAACCGTCTGTGCTCTGCTGGGCATGGAGTGTGTGGTCTACATGGGCGAAGAGGACATGCGCCGGCAGGAGCTGAACGTCTACCGCATGCGCCTGCTGGGAGCGGAGGTGCGCGGCGTCTCGGCTGGCTCGGCAACGCTGAAGGACGCAATCTCCGAGGCGATGCGCGACTGGGTCACCAACGTTCGCACGACGTTTTACATTCTCGGCTCGGCACTCGGAGCGCATCCTTACCCGACGATCGTGCGCGACTTTCACCGCGTGATCAGCAAAGAGGCCAAGCGCCAGATCCTCGAGCAGGAGGGCAAACTTCCTACAGCGATAGTCGCTTGTGTCGGCGGTGGATCGAACGCGATCGGAGCCTTCTACGAGTTTCTGAACGATGCGAATGTGCAGCTGATTGGCGTCGAAGCCGGTGGTCGCGGAACCGCGCTGGGCGAGCACGCGGCGCGCTTTATGAAGATCGGCGGAGGAGTTCCGGGCGTTTTGCAGGGAACCTACAGCTATGTTCTGCAGGACGACGCCGGACAGATCGCTGCGACGCACTCGGTTTCCGCAGGTCTGGATTACGCAAGCGTAGGCCCGGAGCACGCGATGCTGCATGACTCCGGCCGCGCCACCTACACCATGGCCACCGACGACGAGGCGCTGAAGGCAACGGTTACTCTGGCGCGAACCGAAGGGATTCTTCCTGCGCTCGAGAGCGCGCATGCTGTGGCTGAAGCAATTCGGCTGGCTCCAACAATGGCGAAGAGCGACGTGCTGATGGTGAACCTCTCAGGCCGCGGCGATAAGGATATGGGAATTCTGTCGAGAGAGCTCGATCTGAAGAGCGTGGGGGCGAAGGGTTAGGACGATGGCGATCGAGTTCAAGAAAAAGCCTGGCCTCGTGGCCTATCTCACTGCAGGCGATCCTGATCTGGCGACGACACGCGATATCGCGCTGGCTGCCATCGACAATGGCGCCGATGTGATCGAACTGGGGGTTCCGTTCAGCGATCCTCTCGCAGATGGACCTGTAATTCAACGAGCCAGCGAGCGCGCCGTAGCCCGAGGCACGCGGCTGACCGATGTTCTTGCGCTAGCCAAAGAGTTGCGCGCTGCAAGACCGCAGGCGGGAATCATCCTCTTTTCTTATCTGAATCCAGTATTGCGACTTGGCCTGAAGGATTTCTGCGCGAAGGCCAAGGATGCAGGAGCGGATGGCGTTCTGCTGACCGACATGATTGTCGAAGAGGCCGAGGAGTATCTCGATGCCATGCGCGCGAATCAGCTCGCACCGGTGTTTCTCGCTGCGCCCACCAGCCCCGATGCCCGCATGAAGGCGATTGCGGACCACTCCCAGGGCTTTGTCTATGCCATCTCACGCACCGGCATCACCGGCACCCAATCGAGCCTGACCGACGATGCGGAGAGCGTGGTAAAGCGGTTGCGGCAGTTTACGAAGCTGCCCATCGCCATCGGCTTCGGCATCTCGAACGCGGAGCACGTTCGTGCCGTGGGCAAATTTGCGGATGCGGCTGTGGTCGGCAGCGCGTTGGTGCAGCTGATCGAAAAAACGGGGCCCGAGCGGGCCGCCGAGGAAGTTGGAAAGTTCGTCGCGGAGTTGCGGGCATGAATGCCGCATCTCCAAACCGGGCCGGGCGTCAAAAGACGACTGTTTTGCCCATTTATCATGGGTCATACCCAAATCACCCGCAGCGGAGGCACGCGGCACTGCTGCAGCAGAAGGATATTCGATGGAGATCTCTGACTGGCGCCGAAAGATCGATGAAGTGGACGAGCAGATTGTTCGCCTGGTTAATCAGCGAGCCGAAGCTGCACTGGCCATTGGCCAGCTTAAACAAAAGTCCGATCTTCCGGTCTATGAGCCGAACCGCGAAAAAGATGTCTTCGATCACGTCCGGCGCTCGAACCCCGGGCCGCTGTCGGACACCGAGGTGATCGATATCTATGAGCGCATCGTCGACGTGATGCGAGCCATTCAGAAGAAAAACGTTTAGCCCAGATTCAGATTTTGCAGTTTGTAACTTACTCCGTTCCTTAAGAAGAAAGCGATGCGAAGACGATGATTGTAGCGATGCAGGACGCCGCAACAGAAGAACATATACAGACCGTGATCGAGCGGATGGTCGAGCTCGGATTCAACGTTCACCGTACCACCGGAGCGGCACAGACGATTCTTGCCGGTGTGGGAACCCCCGAGCACTTCGATGTGGCCGAGTTCAAGGTGCTGGCCGGCGTTCACGATGCCTACCGCATCTCCTCGCCCTACAAGCTGGCCGGACGTAACTTCCGTCCCGAAGGCACCAAGATCAAGTTCCCCAACGGTGTCGTTGTGGGCGGCGAAGAGATTGTCATCATGGCCGGTCCATGCTCGGTGGAATCGCGTGAGCAGATTCTCGACAGCGCGAAGAAGGTAGCTGCCGCCGGCGGCAAGTTCCTCCGCGGCGGAGCCTTCAAGCCGCGCAGCTCGCCCTACAGCTTCCAAGGCATGGGTCTCGAAGGCCTGAAGCTGCTGCGCGAGGTCGGCGATGAGACCGGCCTGCTGGTGATCACCGAGGTGATGGAGATCTCGCAGATCGAGTTGATGTTGCCTTACATCGACTGCTTCCAGATCGGTGCGCGCAACATGCAGAACTTCAACCTGCTGCGTGAGCTGGGTCACGTTCGCAAGCCTTGTCTGCTGAAGCGCGGAATTGCTGCAACCATCGAAGAGATGCTGCTGAGCGCCGAGTACATTCTCTCGGGCGGCAACTACGACCTGATGCTCTGCGAGCGCGGCATTCGCACCTACGAGACCGCGACCCGCAACACCATGGACATCTCGGCGATCCCGGTGCTCAAAAAGCTGACACACCTTCCCGTGCTGGCCGATCCTTCGCACGGCATCGGCATCCGCGACATGGTTCCTCCGATGGCGCTGGCTTCGGTGGCCGCAGGAGCTGACGGTCTGCTGATGGAGATGCACCCGAACCCCGATAAGGCGATGAGCGACGGCGCGCAGAGCATGTATCCCGAGCAGCTGTCGAAGCTGGTGGATCAGCTCAGGAAGCTTGCCCCCGTAGTCGGACGCAAGGTCGCGTAAAGGAGATGTCGTCTGGCGTGATCGAGCGCGTACTCATCATCGGAACGGGCCTGATCGGCGCATCGGTCGGTCTGGCCCTTCGCGCCGCGGGCTTCTCAGGCCGCATCGACGGCTGGGACCAGAGCTCGCTGGAGCTGAACGCTGCCCATCAGATGGGCGCGCTCGATGGCGTCGCCGGCAATCAATGGGGAGCGTTGGAGCT
>DATJJJ010000011.1:0-2845 GCA_035492215.1 Edaphobacter sp.
CGATCGCGATCACGGTCCCTGGTCCGGTGGACCACAACATGCGGGTCGGGCTGGGCTATCTGACCTATCGTCGACCATCCCATGCGTTCGGCCATCATCATCAGCATTATCAGCGCAGCCAGAAGGACCATACGGTGTCGACCGAGGTATGGGTGATTGAAGATGTTGCAACCCTGCGATCCTGACGCCAGGCCCGGCCGTAGAAGATTCCTGCGATGGCCGCGAGCAACACATAGCGCCAGTTGAAGTGCAGGGCGCGCTTGTTCCAGTGCGAGAGACCGAAGAGCACGGCGGTGACAAGGAGCGCGGGAAGCCGGCCGACGCGCCGTTCGAGGAGGTTCTGGAGCCATCCGCGGAAGAAGAGCTCTTCCGGCACCGCGATGAAGAAGAAGGTGAAGAGAAATGCTCCGGCAAGTCGTAGCAACGGCGGCAAGGCTTCGTGTAGATGCAGGAACCCTATGCCCAAGCCGAGGGCGATCGCGATGGGTGCATACAGTGTGAACTCGCGCAGGCCGATGACGATGTCGCGCGGGCGGAGGCGGAGGTCGAATCCTGCGCCATCCATTTGACGGACTGCGAGCAACGCGTAAATGCCTGCATCGAGCAGAAGCATCTTGTTGAAGACGACAAGGTGTGCCGGCCACGCATGCTCAAACCAGCGGAGGTCGACGGCAAGACCCAGAGTGGCGAGCACCAGAAAGTCGCGCCAATTGCCGTGTTGATCCGGGTCGATTCGCGCGGCTTGCCACATGAGGATGGCGATTGCGACGGGCAGGAGCGCGTAGAGCGCGAGCCAACTCCACCGAAATATATCGGAGAAGAATGCGACGACCAGATAAGGGATGCAGAGAACAGCGGGCGCAAAGAGGCGCACGCCCGCTGGAAGCGTCCTTGATACGCTGGCCAGTTTTCCCGGGAGGAATCCTTCCGCGAGAAACGGTATCAGAGTGAAAAGGGCCACGAAGGCGACTGCCGCGCTGGGCATAATCGCGATCAACACCTCCGAAGTTCAGTCCAGGCCGTTTTCAACGGACTTCGAAGAGGACATCGAGTTCTATCGGCACGCCAAGGGGAAGGCTGGCGACGCCGATGATCACCCGAACCGATGTTTTCTCGATTCCAAAGATATCTCGATAGAGGTCCGAGACGGCATCCGCGATCCGGGGATGATCGACGAGGTCCCCGAAGGTCGCTATGAAGATTCCGAGACGGACGACACGCGTGATTCTATCGAGTGAGCCCAGATGCTGTTTCGCCGCGGCGAGCGCGCCCAGCGCTGCAATGCGAATGGCGTCCCGACCAGCTTCGAGATCAAGTTCTTTGCCAACCCGGCCGATGTACTTCGGCTTGTGATCGACAACCGGGAGCATGCCGCTCAAGAAAAGGAGGTTGCCGGTCTGTACTGCTTCGACATACGTACCAAATGGGGCTGGGGCGGCGGGAAGCTGAATGCCCAATTCCTCGAGCCGGCGCTCTGCACTTATCAGCTGTGAACCCTTCGCGCTTACCATCGACCAACGTGCGCACCGCCGTCCACGTGCAGCACCTCCCCAGTTACGTGACGAGCTTCGGTTAGATAGATGACGGCATCCGCGATGTCGTTCGCATCAGAGACTGTTCCCATAGGCGAGAGGGTCTTTTTGAAATCCTCCGGAGTGTCTTTGTGGAGAGGGGTCTCGACGACGCCGGGAGCGACGGCGTTGAAGCGAATGTTCTTCTTCGCGTATTCGCTCGCGAGGCTCATGGTGATTGCGTTGAGGCCGCCCTTGGTGATCATCGGAATTGATGCCGGCAGGCCTGCGATGGGATTGTCGGCGAGCGACGCGGTGATGGTTGTGATGCTGCCGCCGTTGCCCTGTGACAACATCTGCTTGACGGCGAGCTGCGTGATGAAGATGAAGCCTGCCACGTTCGTGGAAATGAGACGGTGAAAATCGTCGGCGGTGTAGTCGGTGAATGCTTTGGCGGAGAAGATGCCCGCATTGTTGACGAGATGGTGGATGGAGCCGAACTTGTCGACAGCGGTCTTTGCAACTTTCTCTGCGGTGGCCGCCTGACCGATGTCTCCGTCGACCAGTGCGAGGTGGGGTGAGGAAGAGAAGCCCGCTTTCGAAATACTGCGCGATGTTGCAACGACGTTATAGCCACGATCCAGAAAGGCCTGGACGATGGCCGCTCCGATGCCTTGCGAGGCGCCGGTTACGATGACTGTCTTGCCGCTTGCCATTCGATCTCCTGCTGTCTTGGAGAACCTCTGAAAACGCTTGTCCCATGCGCGTTCGATTCGAGAGCCGCTATATATCCAGGGCTTCCATGACACCTGTCGAGACTGTTAAATGATTATCGGGACGGTTAAAAGGTCGCTCTCTTTTGCGTGAACTTGCGAGGAGGCGCCGACTGTTTGGCCGAGACGTTATGTTCCGCGCATGTCCGTCTGTCAATCAGGGTGAGGTGGAAACCAGGATGCTCCACCAAACAGACTGTGGCTGGCGAAATCCGGAACTGGCGGCAGCCAGGCGCCGTGACCCTCTGCGTTCTCGAGCGTCCAAGTCGGGTCGTAGTCAAAAGGTCGACCTACCCCCGCGAGGTGGTCTGCCTCCGGCACCCATGAGGATTTCATTGGAGATTGACTCCCGTTTCCCGCTTCGCATTCCCATGATACGCCGCATGCGCACGCACTCTCTGTCCGGCGCAGTACCTGCAGGGGAGGGCGGACGGTAGACTCAAAGTTGATGGAGACACTTTACGGTCTGCACCCGGTAGAAGAGGCGCTGCGCTCCGGCAGCCGGCGTTTTGACCATGTTGTGGTCGCACGGGAACGGCAGGATCGGCGGCTGGAGAAGAT
>DATJJJ010000012.1:0-108753 GCA_035492215.1 Edaphobacter sp.
GACCTCGTCCACATGGACCAGGCTCAAACCGAATCCGGCGCCGACCAGCACCGCCTCAACCTGCCCGGTAACGTCTATACCGGCATCTGGTGGTACGCCCGCTTCCCCGACCACTACGCCGGAGACGGCTCTGCCGCCACCCACGAACTGGGCGAGTACCAGATGAACTGGTGGGTCGACTCCGTCAGCCGCGTTCTAGCCGCCATCAAGGCCGACAACGTCACTCCCAAACTCCAGCAGGAGTTCTACGACAAGACCACCCACCCCATCGACACCCCGCAGTAGGCGCTCGATGGGGCGCTCGTTCCGAGCTTCCGAAAACGGCGTTTATCAGAACTAATGATCTAAATGGACCCAAGCCCGTTCAACGAGTGCAATTGGCCTCTTAAGCGTCATCCGCGGATCATGTCTGGCAGATCGGCGGACACTGGCCGGCTTCTCAGGATCGATCAAAATCACGATAATCTAACGCGGCTGGGTATTGCTGGCCTCGAAGAGTGTTGGTGTGTGACAAGGAACTCTGATGATCAGAAGTTTGTGTAGCAGTGCACTTGGGCTTGCAATGTTGCTTTTGATTCCAGGTGCGGTCGGTTGGGCACAGGAACTGGCAATTACAGACGCGGCGGTTTATACCTCGCCGGATACGCCGGTACGCCGGCATGTAACCATTTTGATCCGCCATGGTGTGATCGCGGGTGTCGGGGAGCATGTGCCTATCCCGAAGGGCGTCCGGACGATTTCCTTGCCCGACTGTGTTGTGCTCGCCGGATTTTGGAATGCGCACGTGCATTTCATGGAGCCAAAGTGGAACGATGCGGCGCATCAGCCTGCGGAGAAACTGACACACCAACTGGGCGAGATGCTCACCCACTCAGGCTTTACAACCGTGGTCGATACGGGTTCGGATGTAGAGAATACCGTCGCATTACGGAGGCGGGTAGAGAGCGGCGAAGTCCTCGGACCACGCATCTTCACCGCGGGTATCCCTCTTTTTCCTGCTCATGCGTTGCCTTACTATCTGGCGGACCTTCCGGCAGATTTAAAGGCAAAGCTGGGCCAGCCAGAGACGGCCACGGACGCAAGGACGCTTGTCGACAAGAACCATGCCGCGGGAGCCAACATCGTAAAGCTCTTTACGGGTTCGATTGTGGAACCGAATCGCATTGCTTTGATGCAAGTGCCGATCGCACGTGCCGCCGTTGAGGAGGGACATAAGAACGGACAGCTGGTCTTCTCGCATCCTTCGAATCTGGAAGGAACAAAAGTGGCAATCGACGCTGGTGTCGATGTCCTTGCTCATACGCCGGAGAGCACGAAGGGAGTCGATGAGGACGTGTTGCGACGCATGATTGCGCAGCACATGACGATCATCCCAACCCTGAAGCTGTTCTCCCGTGACAACGATATCGCGAAGATTCGCGGGCTCGATTGCCGCTTCCACCAGCTTGGCGGGAGATTGGTTTACGGCACCGACACTGGATTCCTTCCGGATTACGACCAGGGCGAGGAATTTCGCCAACTGATGGCGGCAGGATTTACCTTTCGCGATGTGGTGGCAATGCTGACCACGGCTCCGGCGGCGCTGTTTCATCTCGAGCATCGCGAAGGCAGGGTGATGCCAAGAATGCGCGGCGACTTGACGGTTCTGTCGGAGGATCCGGCGTCAGGGCATCCCGAGGCGTTCACGAAGATTCGATATACGATCCGCGGAGGCATCGTAATCTGGCAGGCAAATCAGATCACGAAGTAAATCGGCATGAGGGTTCACCTGGAGAAACGCATGATCGCCAACTCATTCACCGAACAGATTAGTAATGCAAAGTCGGCATATCGTCATGAGCAAAGTTCATCTAGAGGGAAAGCTCTACAATCCTAGCCTCAACCTCAGCTGCTCCCACCGTCACGAGGGCTATGCTCACCGGCAGATTGAATCGTCTCGGTCCCGCGCTTCCCGGATTCAGGAACAGAACACCCTTCCTCCTCTCGATCCCCGGCTTATGCGAGTGCCCGCTCACGACAACGTCCACTTGCGCCGCCTTGGGATCGATATCGAGGTCATACGCAGAGTGCACCAGGTAGAAAAGTCTTCCACCCAGCTCCACCGCCTCGGTTGCTTGCAGCAGCGAACACTCCCCATGAACATCCACGTTGCCACGAATCGCAGTCACGGGTGCAATCTCCCGCAGCGACTCCAGAATCTGGATGTCCCCTACATCGCCCGCATGCAAAATATGCTCCGCCTCAGCTAAAGCTACTCTGGCCTCAGGTCGTAACAAACCATGGGTATCCGAGATCACCCCAATTAGCACTACGCCAGCCTCAGTTTCTCCAAAGTGGCCGCATAACGGCTGTGCCGAGGATCGTGGCTCCGGTCCGGATCGATGCGCAGCTCGAGCGCATTCACCCCGCTCAGCTCCACCGTGTAGTCTTCCAGTTCCTCCGTCGTTCCTTGCGGCGAAAAGTTCCACTGCTGCCGTACTACATCGCGCAGTTCGTCCCCCACCATCGCCAGCAGCCAGAACTCCTGCGACCGCTCAGCGTCCTTCTCCACGAACTGAAGCTGAATCCTCCGGATCGTCTGAGGCTGGTCGAAGATCAGGCGGATTCTCTGCGGTCCCGGAGTCGAGGCCCGCCACCCTCCGGTTCCCACATCTCCCAGGGCATGCTCAATCGGAAAGCTGGCGTCCTCCGAGCTGATCTGGACCGAAGCGATTTTCTCGAGGTCCAACCAGGACTCAGGCGCCGGTACTCCTCCTGCATTTTCCGTCACGACAACTTTTCGCATGCCACCCCCTTCAATCTCGCCAGCATACGCGAGAAACCCACTCCTGATCACATCCGTAGTCCTGGGCATGCTCTGGAAAGCCATAGTCTGCTCCGTGGAACCTCACGCTGACCGCAGCGAAAAATCCCTCTCTTTCATCGATTGCGCCACAACTCTCCTGTCAGACGCTTCCTTGGACCCGTTCAGAAATCTGTCAAGGGCATTTACCGTGTATCTAAAACAAAATAAGCGAGATAAATCTGCCGATTGACCCCATCCCGTCCGATACACTTAAAACATCCCCCGAAAAGATGTTCCAAGCAGACCTGGTTTCGGAAGTACCGACTTATCTTTCCTCTTTTGAATACTTTGCACACAAAAGGTACGGGGGAGGGGGTACCCTTTACAGGCCAACTCCCATGCGCGTCCTCGGGTCCATGTAGTCCCGCAGCGCGTCGCCGATAAAGTTGAAGGAAAGCACGCACAGCATCACCGCCATCGCCGGAAAGAAAACCATGTGCGGCGAGTCGAACAGATGCGACCGTGCGTCGTTCAGCATCGAGCCCCAGCTCGCCGCCGGTGGTGGAACCCCCAGCCCCAGGAAGCTCAGGGTTGCCTCGGCCATCACCGCGGTAGCCATCCCAATCGCCGCCTGCACGATCAGCGGCTGAAGGATGTTCGGCAGAATGTGCCGTCCAAGAATGCGCAGATCGGAAGCTCCGAGCGCACGGGCCGCCTCTACAAACTCGCGCTCCTTAACCGCTAGTACCTGCCCTCGGACCAGCCGCGCATACCCCACCCATCCTGAGATCGCCAGCGCGACGATCACGTTCCACAGCCCCGGGCCCATGAAGGCCACGAAGGCAATCGCCAGCAGGATCCCCGGCAGGGCAAGGAACGCGTTCATCACATAAACATTGATCGCCGTATCCAGCCACCCGCCATAAAATCCGGCGAGAGATCCCGCAACCAGCCCGATAACCAGCGAGAGCCCGACGACACTGATCGCGACGATCAGGGAGATTCGCGCGCCATAAAGCGTGCGCGAAAGAATATCGCGCCCCAGCTCATCTGTCCCGAACCAGTGCGCTGCGCTCGGCCCCAGCAGACGGCCATGCAGATCGAGTGCTACCGGGTCATCCGGCGCCAGCCACGGTGCGAACAACGCACAAACAATAAAGAGAACCAGCAGTCCGACGCCAATCGCCGCCAGAGGATGCTGCCTGATCTTGCTCGAGAGACCTTCCATCTCTCCTCAGAATGAAGGCAAGACCCGTCTTGAAGCAAGAAGCAACAAAAGAGAAACTTCTCTTCGGTAAACTGCAATCAGTGCGAATCCTGATCTACGGTCTCAATTACTCCCCAGAACTTACAGGGATCGGAAAATATACAGGCGAGATGGCGTCCTGGCTCGCCCGGCGCGGCCACGAGGTCCGCGTCGTTACCGCTCCTCCTTACTACCCGGCCTGGAGCATCCGTGAAGATTATCGCGGCCAGCTCTACCGTACCGAGCGCGTGCCCGGCGAGCCGCTGGTTTACCGCACGCCACTTTACGTCCCTACCAGGCCAAGCGGCCTCAAGCGCATGGTGCATCTGTTTTCGTTCATGCTTGGCAGCCTGCCGGTTATGCTCCGTCAGTGCCTCTGGAAACCCGACGTTGTCTTCACCGTCGAGCCGACCTTCTTCGGAGCTCCGCTGGCGTTGCTGGTCGCGAAAGCGACCGGAGCAGCCTCCTGGCTTCACGTGCAGGACTTCGAAGTTGACGCTGCCTTCGATCTCGGTCTGCTCCCTGCGAAGGGTCCCGTGCAGACTCTCGCCCTCGGCCTTGAGAAGGCGTTTACGCAAGGCTTCACTCGCGTCTCCAGCATCTCACACAAGATGGTCGAGCGCGCCGAGACCAAAGGTGTCCCTCCGAAGAGAGTCGTCCTCTTTCCCAACTGGGTGGATATCGACTCCGTTCATCCTCAGGACAAAACCCCAACGAATTATTTCCGTCGCACACTTAACCTTGAAGACAAAACTATCCTGCTCTACTCCGGAAACCTGGGAGCGAAGCAGGGCCTCGAGCTGCTCGCACCATTAGCCAAGTCCTTCGAGCAGGACACGCGCGTTCACTTTCTCTTCTGCGGCGACGGAGCGTTTCGTCCTACTCTGGAGTCTCTTGTCGCCGATAGACCGAATGTAACGCTCCTTCCACTGCAGCCTCTTGAACGGCTGAACGATCTGCTCAATGTAGCCGACATACACCTTCTCCCGCAGAGAGCCGGCGCCGCCGATCTGGTGATGCCGTCGAAGCTGACGGGAATGCTCTCCAGCGGTCGTCCGGTGATTGCAACTGCTGACGAAGGCACGCAGGTTGCACGCGTTGTCAGCGGAGAAAGCCTGGAGGAGTCCTGCGGATTGGTGGTTCCTGCCGAGAATCCTTCAGCACTCGACGCTGCCGTTCAGCGCCTCATCGAGGACTCTGTTCTGCGCGAGCGGCTTGGCGGGAATGCCCGTCGATATGCTGTTCGTCATCTCGGTAGAGATCAGGTTCTGGAACAATTCGAACGCGATATTCAAAATCTTATTGAGCCGATCAGCTAAACTGACTTCAGCCCACCCCAGATCACAAAAGGAGAGTCATCGTTTGAAGAAAGCCCTGATTACAGGTGTCACCGGCCAGGATGGAGCGTATCTCGCCCAGTTTCTTCTTGCCAAAGGCTATGAGGTCCACGGTATCAAGCGTCGCTCCTCGCTGTTCAACACGAATCGTATCGACCACATCTATGAGGATCCGCATAATCCCAATCCTCACTTTATCCTTCACTACGGTGACCTGACAGACTCTTCTTCCCTCATCCATATCGTTCAGAAGGTCCAGCCGGATGAGATCTACAACCTCGGTGCACAGTCGCACGTTCAAGTCTCTTTCGAACAGCCTGAGTACACGGCCGATGCCGATGCGATGGGTCCGCTTCGTCTTCTCGAAGCGATTCGGATTCTCGGCCTCGAGAAGAAGACGAAGTTCTACCAGGCTTCGACCTCGGAGCTTTATGGACTCGTTCAGGAGATTCCGCAGCGCGAGACAACGCCGTTTTATCCGCGCTCACCCTATGCCGTCGCCAAGATGTATGCCTTCTGGATCTGCGTCAACTACCGTGAGGCTTACGGCATCTTTGCCTGCAACGGCATTCTGTTCAATCACGAATCGCCTTTGCGTGGTGAGACCTTCGTGACTCGCAAGATCACCCGCGGACTCTCTCGCATCAAGGTGGGTCTGCAGGACACGCTCTTCCTTGGCAATCTTGACGCCAAGCGCGATTGGGGACACGCCCGCGACTATGTCGAGATGCAGTGGCTGATGCTGCAACAGGAAAAGCCGCAGGACTTTGTCATCGCGACCGGACAGCAGTACAGCGTCAGGGAGTTTGTTCAGCGCTGCGCCAAGCGTCTGGACCTCAATCTCACCTGGCAGGGAAGCGGAATCGACGAGAAGGCCTTCGACAGCAACGGGAAGCTGGTTGTCGCTGTTGATCCTCGTTACTTCCGCCCCACAGAGGTCGAGACTCTTCTGGGCGACCCCGACAAGGCGAAGCGAGAGTTGGGATGGACTCCGCGGACAAGCTTCGATCAGCTGGTGGACGAGATGATCGAGGCAGATCTCAAGGCCGCGCAGCGTGACGCTCTCGTTCGCCAACATGGCTTCGATGCCTATAACGTTCGCGAAACCTAAATCAAGGTACGAGGCCTTCTTATGAACAAAGACTCTCGCATCTTCATCGCCGGTCATCGCGGTCTAGTAGGTTCCGCGATTCACCGCGAGCTTATGCGTCTTGGGTACACCAATGTCATCACGCGTTCACGTGCTGAACTGGATCTGCTCGACACCGATGCCGTAAACAACTTCTTCGCCGAGCAGAGGCCGGAGTATGTCTTTCTGGCTGCGGCAAAGGTGGGCGGCATTCTTGCGAACAATACGTATCCTGCTGACTTCATCCGCGACAATCTGGTTCTACAAACCAATATCATCGACGCAAGCTATCGGAATGATGTGAAGCGGCTGCTGTTTTTGGGTTCGTCGTGCATCTATCCCAAACTTGCTCCTCAACCGATGCCGGAAAGCTCCTTGTTGACCGGCCCGCTTGAGCCCACCAACCGGCCTTATGCCTTGGCAAAGATCGCAGGGATCGAGATGTGCTGGAGCTATAACCGCCAGTACGGTACTCGCTACCTGGCTGCCATGCCGACCAATCTCTATGGCCCTGGCGACAACTACGATCTTGCCAATTCCCACGTACTGCCTGCGTTGATTCGCAAGACGGCGGAGGCGGTCCGAACCGAGGCACCTTCGGTTACGGTCTGGGGAACGGGTACACCGCGCCGGGAGCTGCTTTACTCCGATGATCTGGCGGAGGCCTGTGTCTTTCTGATGAATCTCGACGAGGAGCGTTACGGTACGCTTTTTACCGAAAACGATCCACCCTTGATCAACATCGGCACAGGAGAGGATGTCACGATCCGAGAGCTTGCGGAGATTGTTGCCCGAGTGCTTGGTTTCAAGGGCTCCCTTGTCTTCGACACCACCAAGCCGGACGGAACTCCCCGCAAGTTGATGGATGTTGCCAAGTTACATGCCCTTGGCTGGCATCATACGACAGAGCTTGAAGAGGGAATTCGCCGGACCTGGGAGAAGGTTCGGGACCAACTGCTGGTAGCCTCATAAAGCGAATCAAAAAACTAAACAACGAAGATGGCCCTATCTGAATCCTAGATAGGGCCGTGTTGCATTATTTTCTCCCTATCTGATTGTGTGTGCCCCAAAAGTTGTATTACCCAGGGTTGGACTGCCTTCTAAGATCGGCAGCAGCCTGGTCGATAACCACTTTAAGGCTGAACGAAGCGCAATAGGCGATGGTAGAGATCGAGCAAATCAGCGAGACGAATCCGGAGCGGTCCAAGGCGCATCGCGTCGTTTCCTACGCTGCCCTCATCTTTGGACTGATGGCTGGTTTTTGTACGTTTGCTGTGGCAGCCGATATCCCCACATCCCTTCCTCGCACGAGCATGTATGCCGAACAAAGCTTGCTGCTCGCTGCGAATCATGAGCGTGCAGCGAGAGGAATTCCTCTGCTCCACTTCGATTCGGTTCTGGCAGAGGCCGCGCGTTTTCATGCTCAGCAGATGGCGGCGCATCAGGATATTTCACATCAGTTTCCTGGCGAGCCCGATCTTTCCCGGCGTGGCGCTCAGGCTGGCGCACGTTTTTCACTGATCTCTGAAAATGTAGCTGAGGCTCCCAGCTCTTCGGTCTTTCATGAGCTCTGGATGCACTCCAAAGGGCACAGAGAGAACCTGCTTGATCCACAGGTGAACGCTATAGGCATTGCCGTGATCAGCAGGAACGGGCAGTTTTATGCGGTGGAAGATTTTGCCGCTACAGTCGAAACGCTCAGCTATAACCAGCAGGAGCAGGCGGTGACGCAACTGCTTGCCCGGACTGGTCTTGAGGTTGGGCCTAACAGCTCAACCTCGACTCTCGCACAGGCACGGTTGACCTGCAGCATGGATTCGGGTTTTCCCGGGGCACACAAACCCTGGTACATCATGCGCTACAACGCTGATCGCCTGGATCGCCTTCCCGCCCAGCTCGCAAGCCGGATTCAATCCGGCAAGTATCATCAGGCGGTTGTGGGAGCCTGTCAGGATACAGCCAGCGGATCCTTCACCGCCTATAACATTGCAGTCCTGCTTTACCCCTAAGGCAATTCACAGCGCATGATTCCTACTAAGCGAGTGCCTCTCGGAAGAGAGTTGTAAGCTTCGTGTACGCGCGTTCGGCCTGCGGCTGGTTGTAGGCTGGATTGTCGGGAACGGTCCATCCGTGATGCGCCCCCTCATAGATTTCGCTCTCGAATCTTCCGCCCCAGGACTTCAGAGACTTGGTGAGTTCGGCGATGGCATCGGCGTTCATGCTCTTGTCCTCGGTAGCGTGACCAAAGTAGAGACGAGCTTTGACCCGAGGTAGAACGAGGTGAGGGCTTGCCAGATCGTCCGCTTTGTAAAGTCCACCCCCATGAAAGGATGCGACAGCCTTTACAAGATCGGGGCGAACCGCTGCGGCTCGCAGAGCGATTCCACCGCCGATACAAAATCCAACAGCACCGATCTTTCCATTGGAATGAGAGGCGAGCGTATCGAGATAGATGGCGAGATCTTTTTCGAGTCCTTCGGGTGTGAGCGGGGTGATCAACTCCCCCATGCGCTTCATTGTGGCGGGGTCGCCGGGCTTGCGGGGGAAGGAGAAGACCGGAGGGCGGCTGGTGCGATAGAACGGATTGGGCATCAGGACGGTATAACCCTCTTCAACGAGGCGTTGCGCCATCTGACGCTTGGTTTCGCGGATGCTGCCGATATCGGGGATGAAAAGGATCCCCGGCAACGGCTTGTCGGTCTCGGGGGTAAAAAGCACTGCGTCGACTGTTCCGTCGGGTACCGTAAGCTGAAGGTCTTGCTCTGTCATTTGCTGCTCCTACATCCAAAATTGGTTTTACCACGTGTTCGAACGGCGTAAGATGAACTTCCATGAGCCTTTATTTCTCCGCCGGAAGTCCGACCACTGAAATGTCGGCGGACGACCTTCGTGTCGCACTCTTTTCCGCATTGGATGCACTCGGGACTAGAAACAGAGTACTCGCCGTTCCCCCGGACTTTACCCGCTTCCACTCGCAAGCAGGAGTTCTCACAGAACTAGCGTGGAAGTACTATGGCGATCGCCTGACCGATGTTCTTCCAGCTCTTGGCACTCACAAGGGGATGACAGATTCGGAGATCGCCACAATGTACGGCGCAACGCCGCGTCCACTCTTCCGTGTGCATGACTGGCGGAATGATGTCGTCACACTGGGCGAAGTCCCGGGTTCTTTTCTGCACGAGGTCTCAGAGGGCAAGGTCGATTATCCGTGGCCTGCGCAAGTGAACAAGCTGCTGCGCGATGGCGGTCATGACCTTATCCTTTCGATCGGCCAGGTTGTGCCTCACGAAGTCGTGGGCATGGCCAATTACAACAAAAACATCTTTGTCGGTACGGGCGGGTCCATTGGGATTCATCGCTCGCATTTTCTGGGCGCGGTTTATGGAATGGAGCGCATGATGGGGCGTGCGGATACACCGGTTCGCCGCGTGCTCAACTATGCCAGCGATAATTTTGCGAAGAATCTGCCCATTGTTTATGTGCAGACAGTAGTAGGCAAGAATGAGGCGGGAAAGCTGGTTGTTCGTGGTCTCTATATCGGCGACGATGTCGAGTGTTTCAATCTGGCGGCGGCGTTGTCTCTGCAAGTCAACTTCAAGATGCTGGACCGAGAGATCAAGAAGGCGGTTGTCTTCCTCGATCCACATGAGTTTCGCAGCACATGGCTCGGCAATAAGAGCGTCTATCGTACCCGCATGGCACTTGCTGATGGAGCCGAACTGATTGTGCTTGCGCCTGGAGTGCATGAGTTTGGAGAAGATGGTGCCATTGATAAGCTCATCCGCAAATATGGTTACTGCTGGACGCCGCGGACGCTGGAAGCAGTCAAGGAAGATCCTGCGCTTGCCGGAAATCTAAGCGCAGCAGCGCACCTGATTCATGGCTCGTCTGAGGGGCGTTTTACAATTCGCTACTGTCCGGGGCATCTCACACAGCAGGAGATCGAGAGCGTTCATTTCCAGTACGGGGATCTCGCTGCGATGACGGCGAAGTACAACCCGGATGTGCTCAAAGACGGTTGGAATATCGTCGATGGGGAGGAGATCTTTTACATCTCCAATCCCGGCCTCGGGCTATGGGCTTATCGCGGCCGTTTCAAAGACTAACTTTCAATTGCTTTTGTAACGACCCCAGCATTGCGTGAAGTTCAAGATAAGGCTATGCTGGGAGAGATCTGAAAGTGGTTGGACCAATATCTGCATGGGTGATGAATTGATGAAACAGCTTCCAAGATTTTCCATAGGGGTTGGCGATCGCTTCGCCCACCAGGCAAAGGCGCAGCTCGCGGCATGCATCAAGGCAAAAGAGGCTGGGCTGGAGGTTGTGCCTGTCTGGAACAAGTCCAACCGCGAGCACAACATTATTGGCAGCGAGCCATCCCAGACTCGCAAGGCTGCTGATGCTGCGGTCAAAGAGCTTGGCTGGAGCGCTCCTTATTATCTCGACGCCGACCACATCAATCTGAATACGGTCGACCGATTTTTGGCGCCGTGTGATTTCTTTACCCTCGATGTTGCCGATATGATCGGCAAGCCTGCCGATGCCGCTGACGTGAAGGCGTTCGTATCGCGCCACCCCGAGTTGATCGGGACGGTGACGATTCCGGGCATCGCAGAGCCGTTCAAGACCGACGAAGCGTTCGTAACGAAGATCGCAAACAAGTTTTTGGCGGCGGTTCAGGACGCAGGTCGCATCTATCGCTTTCTCGTCGAGAAGAAGGGTGCTGAAAACTTCGTACCTGAGGTCTCGATGGATGAGACGGATTCTCCTCAGACACCGGTAGAGCTGCTGATTATCCTTGCGGCAGTTGCAGACGAGAAGATTCCGATTCAGACGATTGCACCTAAGTTCACAGGACGTTTCAACAAAGGCGTCGATTATGTCGGCGATGTCGCGCAATTTGCCCGCGAGTTCCGCGAGGATATTGCTGCGATTGCCTTCGCAGTGAAGACCTACGGCCTGCCCGCAAATCTGAAGCTTAGCGTCCACTCCGGCTCGGACAAGTTCTCCATCTACAAGTCCATTCACGATGCGGTCACTTCAACCGGCGCCGGCGTTCATCTGAAGACTGCAGGTACCACTTGGCTCGAAGAGCTGATCGGCCTGGCGGAAGCCGGTGGCCAGGGACTGGAGATTGCCAAGGAGGTCTATCGCGAGGCCTATGGACATCGCGAGGAGCTTTGCGCGCCTTATGCCACGGTAATCGACATCGATCCATCGAAGCTTCCTACGCCCGAAGCTGTTAACGGATGGACCAGCGAGCAGTATGTCTCGGCGTTGCGGCACGATCAAAGCAATCCGGCCTACAATCCCAGCCTTCGCCAGCTTCTTCACGTAGGTTTCAAGGTCGCCGCCAAGATGGGAGATCGTTATCTGAAGGCACTTGAGTCCAACGAGGAGAGCGTTGCAAGAAATGTGACGACGAACCTCTTCGACCGACACATTCGTCCGGTCTTTCTGGGAAGATAAGACGAAAGGATATCGGGCACGAATGATCGTTGTACTGATGGGTGTTACTGGATCGGGGAAGACGACGATCGGCGAGTTGCTTGCAAAGCGTGCCGGTGCGATCTTTGCAGATGCCGATGATTATCATCCCGCTGCCAATAAAGAGAAGATGGCGGCGGGACATCCGCTCAACGACCAAGACCGCCAACCCTGGCTGGAGACGCTCAACCATCTGATGCTTGGATGGTATGGCGATGGAAAGAACGGCGTGCTCGCTTGTTCGGCATTGAAGCAGAAGTATCGAGACACGCTTGCGGCCGATATGCCTGCGGGAGCGATCAAATTTGTCTGGCTTGACGGCTCGCAGGAGTTGATCTCGAAACGTCTTGCGTCCAGGCATCATGAGTTTATGAATCCAGGCCTTCTTCAAAGCCAGTTCGATACACTTGAGCCTCCGGCGGATGCGATCCGGGTTGTGAATGAACAGACTCCGGGTCAGGTGGTTGATAACATCATGGAAAAGACCGGGATGGTAAAGAGAAACAAGTAAGCAGCAGGGAGAGGAAAGGATTTCATGGCGCATTCATTGTTTGATCTGACCGGCAAGACAGCCGTCGTTGTGGGTGGAACCTCAGGCATCGGCCTGGCGATGGCAGTTGGCCTGGCAGAGTCCGGAGCCGACGTTGTGGCCAGCTCGCGCCGTCCGGAGCAGGTAGAAGAGGCTGCTCAGGCAATTGAGTCCAAGGGCCGCCGTGCGCTTCGGCTGACCTCTGACGTAGGCGATCGCGCTTCCCTTGAGGCTCTCCTTGCAGGCACTCTGAAAGAATTCGGCAAGGTCGACATCCTGATCAACTCCGCTGGAAAGATCAAGCGCGAACCGACGTTGACGGTCTCGGAAGAGACATGGAACGACATTATGGACACCAATGTGACCGGTACGCTGCGCGCCTGTCAGATCTTTGGCGGCCACATGCTCGAGCGTGGTTATGGACGCATCATCAACATTGCTTCGCTCAACACCTTTGTCTCACTCAAAGAAGTCACCGCGTATGCAGCCAGCAAAGCAGCTGTCGGTGCTCTCACAAAGTCTCTTGCGGTCGAGTGGAGCTCGCGCGGCGTGACGGTGAATGCCATCGCTCCTGGAGTTTTCCGCACAGCGCTCAACCAAAAGCTGCTGGACGAGAGCGACCGTGGCAAAGAGTTGCTGATGCGCACACCAATGGGCCGCTTCGGGAAGACGGAAGAGCTGGTGGGTTCGGCGATCTTTCTTGCCAGCGATGCCTCAACCTTCGTTACCGGCGAGATTCTGGTCGTGGACGGTGGTTTTCTGGCAAGCGGAGTAAATCAGTAACCGCTGCCCTTCCAGCCGTACGAACGCGAATAGGAAGGTTGCAGTGACGATTTCGACGTCGAAACATAAGTCTTTTATCTTTGGTGGTTTTCAGGCCTCCGTACAGAAAGGAATCCGCCAGCCCGGTAAAATCGCCTCTATGGCGTTTGAACTGGAACAAGGAACCTTCGATGCGTTGGTCTTTGACTGCGACGGAACCCTTGTGGACAGCGCTGGAGCCCACCTGCACTCCATTCAGGTGGCGCTTTCTCCTCTTGGGTTGTCGATGGCTCCGGAGTGGTACAGCACACGTCATGGCCTAGGGCCGGACGACTTGTTGGACGCTTATGAGACTGATTTCAAGATACAGTCCCTTGTGCGGGAAGATTTCTATGGGCGGGTCAACGAGGCCTTTCTCGCCAATCTTCATCTCATTCAGGAGATCAAGATCGTTACCGATGTTGCACGAAAGTGGTTCGGCCGGGTTCCGATGGCTGTAGCCTCCAATGGAGTCAGGAAAAACGTCGAAGCCACGTTGATCGCGACTCGGCTCCGGCCGCTTTTCTACACCATCGTGACCGCTGCCGACGTGGAACGAGCTAAGCCGGCTCCTGATGTCTATCTGGAAGCGGCTCGCCGTATGCGGACGAAGCCCGAACGGGTTGTGGTCTTCGAGGACTCCAACGAAGGCCTTGAAGCGGCTTATCGAGCTGGGATGAAGGCAATTGATATCCGCGAAGCATGGCCGGAGAGAGGCTGAGACTTCGGGTCTAAATTCGTTTAGAGATTTTTCAGATAGCCCGTAATCTCGGGGCTGGTCCAGTCCTGAGAGCTGACAAATTTACGACGCAAAATGCCATTCTTGTCGATGACGTAAGTCTCGGGAATCTGTGCGGTGCCGTAGAGAGTATTAATCTTCTGGTCGGGATCTCGAATCGTTTTGAGATCGATGTGATGTTTGATCAGGAAACGATGATAAGCATCGGGATCATCATCGATGCTTATGGCGATGATATCGAGATCAGGTCTCTGTCTGTGAAGCTCAAGAAGTGTAGGGAGTTCTTCGACGCAGGGAGCGCAGTTGGTAGCCCAGAAATTGAGAATGACCGTGTGGCCACGCAACTTGCTGAGATCGACACTGTTGGTGTCGTCGCTGATCGCGAACTGAGGCGCGAGTTTGCCAATGTTGCCGGGATGCTGGCCGCGGTCGCAACCCGTTGCCAGCAGAAGGAAGGCCAGACTTGCCAGAACTTTCCGCACTCGATGCTCCACCTTCCTATAATACGAAATCGTGATGCAGGATGTGGATCAGGGCAGCGTAGCAGGTGGACTTGAGCTTTCGGTCATCGTTCCAGCCCGTAATGAAGAAAAATCGTTACCGGAGTGCCTGGAGTCGCTTATCCGGCAGTCCGAGCCGGGTTTTGCGCTGGGACGCGAGTGGGAGCTGATCGTCGTCAACGACGATTCCACCGATAAAACGCTGACGATTGCGGCGGAACTGGCGAAGCGCCATGCGGGCATCCGGGTTCTGGATGCTCCTCCTTTGGATCGAGCCCAGAAGGTTCGTTTTACAGGAAAAAACAACGCCTGCTGGGCTGGGGCTCAGGCTGCCACAGGACGGTGGCTATTGTTCACTGATGCGGATACGATCCACGAACCCAGTGATCTTACGCGAGCATTGCGGGAAGTGGAGCGTCATCACGTTGTCCTGCTCTCTTATTCTCCACGCCAGATCGTTCGGGGATTCTGGCAAAGGACGGTTATGCCGCTGGTGTTTTCAGAGTTGGCGAGCGTCTATTCGATGAAGCAGATCAACGACCCGGAAGATCGTCTTGCAGCAGCGAATGGGCAGTTTTTGATGATGGAGCGCGAGAGTTATTTTGCGGTGGGAGGGCATTGGTCGGTCGCAGGAGATGTGCTGGAGGACGTAGCCCTGGCGCGAGAGGTCAAGGAGAGCCATAGGCCAATCCGATTCCGCTATGCGGCCGATGCGCTATCTACGCGCATGTATCGCACGACTCGGGAGATGATTGAGGGCTGGACGAAAAATCTGGCGGTGTTGTTTCCGCGGCCAATCTATCTGGCGGCGTGGCGTGTGCTGGACTTTGTCCTCTACTTCGGTTTACCCGCACTGGCGCTGGGAGTTCCTTGGCTCGTCAGCTGGCAACGATGGGCGCTGCTCTTGATCTGGGCAAGAACCTTGTGGCGTTTTTATACAAGGGCGGCAAGGTCGAACTTTGCCCCGGTCGATGTTGGATTGTCGATTCTTGGGATTCCGCTATTGGTCTTTCTGCTGGTCCGCAGCACGTTACATCATCGGCTTCGGGGTGAGGTGAAGTGGAAGGGACGTAGCTACCGCACGGTCCGGTGAAAGCCATATCACCGTGGAAGGACTACACTAGAGAAGAGGCAAGATGATCTTTCTGACACGAAAAGCCGAGTTTTCCTCTGCACACTTTTACTGGGTTGATGCTTGGACCGAGGAGGAAAACCGGAGAGTCTTCGGCAAGTGCGCTAATCGCAACGGTCACGGTCACAACTACACCGTTGAGGTCACAGTCGCCGGCGAGGTCGATGCGGTCTCAGGGTTTGTCGTCGATCTCAAGCAGTTGAAGGACATCCTCGACCATGAGGTCATCAGCGTCTACGACCATCGGCATCTGAATCTCGAGGTTCCTGAATTTCGCACCAGCATTCCGACCACGGAAAATATTGCCATCGCCATATGGAAGCGGCTCGAGAACAAGATTCCCAATGCAAAGCTCCATCGGGTTCGCGTCTATGAGATGCCGGATCTGTTTGCCGATTTTTATGGAGAGCAGGCATGAAGGCCTATCTCTCGCGTCGTTATCACTTCAGTGCCTCGCACCGCCTGCACAGTGAACGGTTCGACGAAGGGCGTAACCGCGAGGTCTACGGTAAGTGCAACAATCCTCATGGGCATGGGCACAACTATACGGTGCAGGTGACCTTTAGTGGTCAGGTCGATCCTGTGACCGGCATGGTCTGCGATCTCGCCGATCTCGATGCTTTTGCAAAGGCGAATCTGATTGAGCGCTTTGACAAAACAAATCTGAATCTTTTGGATTGTTTTGCGAATCGTGTCTCCACGACCGAGAATCTCTCTATAGAGGTTCATCGGATCTTTTTGAGTTTTCCCGCAGCTCATCTCGAGCGGGTCCATGTCGAGGAGACCAGCAACAACTCCTTCGACCATGCTGGCAGCCAGTTACCAGCTCCTGGAACGCTCTAAGAAAGGGCCCTTTACATGGCCACGACAAACACAGCATTGGAACACTCCACACTCGCGGATTTTTCTACCCAGGACCTTTACCGCGAGATTCTGACTCGCATTGGCGAAGACCCTACCCGTGACGGATTGCTTCGCACACCGGAGCGCATGGAAAAGGCGATGGCCTTCCTGACGCGCGGCTACAACATGGATGTAACGGATGTACTGCACGAAGCGCTGTTCGATGTCGATTACGACGAAATGGTGATCGTGAAGGACGTCGAGTTCTTCTCCATGTGCGAGCATCATCTGCTGCCATTCTTCGGCAAGGCCCATGTCGCCTACGTGCCGAATGGCAAGGTCATCGGTCTGAGCAAAATCCCGCGTCTGGTTGACGTTTTCGCGCGCAGGCTGCAGGTGCAGGAGAGGCTGACCCGGCAGATTGGTGAGGCCATTACCGAGGCAATTAATCCTCAGGGAGTCGCGGTAATCCTTGAGGCACAGCATCTGTGCATGATGATGCGAGGTGTGGAAAAGCAGCATTCGCTGACCGTGACCTCCGCGATGCTTGGAGTCTTCAAAACGCAGCTTCAGACACGGAACGAGTTCCTTTCGTTGGTCCGACGCAATGGCAGCTTTTAGCCGGTAAACTAGTCGATGGAATGAATGGACTCTTAGTAGTGGATAAGCCAGCCGGGATGACTTCGCACGATGTGGTCGCAATCGTCCGAAGAGCAACAGGCGAACGATCCATCGGACATCTCGGAACGCTGGACCCGATGGCGACAGGTGTTCTGCCTCTGTTGATGGGAAAGTACACGCGTCTGGCCCAGTTCTTCGGGCAGTCGGAGAAGTGGTACGAAGGAAAGATTCGTTTTGGGTATGCCACCGACACCTTTGATGCGGAGGGCACAGCAACTTCGGCTAGCATTTCTTTGACCTGTTCGCTTGAACAACTTCGCAAACTGGCTGAGCGATTTCGTGGCGAGATCGATCAGGTTCCTCCCATCTATTCAGCCAAGAAAATTCAAGGTGTAGCTGCGCATAAGCTTGCAAGGGCCGGAGCAGAAGTCCCAGTCAAGCCTGCTCGCATTACCGTCCACGACTTCCAGCTGCTTTCACTCGATAAGGATGAGGCGGACTTCACCATCCACGTCTCCTCAGGCGGTTATGTGCGTTCCGTTGCGCATGAGCTTGGTCAGCTTGCCGGATGTGGCGCTCATCTCTCGATGCTTCGTCGCACGCGTGCAGGGGCCTTTGCTCTGAATCACACCATTGCTCTCGACGAGCTGAAGTCGCTTAGTGAGGTTGAGGTGGCGGCCCGGCTGCCGCACCCTCGCACGCTTCTACCGGAGATGCCGAGCGTAACCGTAGACGAGCAGACCGCAGGCAAGCTGCGCAATGGATTGCAGGTCAACGTGCCTGACTTTTCTCAGGCACCGCTGGTCAAGATCTTCACCAGTCCCGTCGATCTGTTGGCCATCGGGCGTCGTATCGCGGGAACGTTGATACAGCCTATCGTCGTGATTGGCTAGAGACCTCTTTCGTCAGCAGAGGTTGAAGCAGCTCCAGAACGTTTTCAGCCACAATCTTGTTTCCTGCCGCTGTCGCGTGGGTTCGGTCCGCCTGCATCATGCCGTCAACGCCGAAGACTCCCTTCAAAAGAAAGGGAAGCATGGGAACGTGATACTTCTTCGACAGAAGCTCATATGTCTGGTTGAACTGGCGGATGTAATCCGGCCCATAGTCGGGAGGTAATGTAATGCCCGCCAGGACGACATGGGTCTTACTCGCAACCAGAGCGGATACGATCTGGTCGAAATTTGCTCGCGTATCTTCGATTCGAAGTCCCCGCAACCCGTCGTTCCCGCCAAACTCCACCACAATGATAGAAGGTTTCAATGCAACCACCCGGGCCACTCGTGCAAGCCCGTCCTTGGTCGTATCGCCGCTGACACCCGCGTTGACTACCCGGTAGCTATATCCCTGGCGATCAAGGTCGGCCTGCAAAAAATCGGGGTAGGCCTGCCCGGGTTCCGTCCCGTAACCGGCAGTGAGGCTATCGCCAAAGCACACAATTCGCGGGCGTGAGTCCGACTCGAGAGCCGGTTCGGCCGTATCGTTTCGTGGCTCGTCTGCAGGCGCAGATACCGTCTTCGGCGCCTCGGGTGGCGCTTCCGGTGTCGTTGGGGTGGACCGGCAGCCAGAAAAAGCAACCAGGATTGCCGCTAGTATAGGAACAATTGCGACTCGCCGCATTGATACGAATCTATCAAAGAAGCCGGACAAGGGAGCGAATAGGGTGACGGAAGCAGCAACGATGATCGCAGTAGAGGGTCTGCGGAAGTCCATCCGCAATGGAGCACGTACGGTCGATATCCTTAAAGGGATCAGCTTCACCGTTCCCAGCGGTCAGTTTGTAGCGATTATGGGAGCTTCCGGCAGCGGAAAATCGACTCTGTTAGGACTGCTGGCTGGTCTCGATACGCCGAGCGCCGGAGATGTCCGTTTGAACGGAACTTCCATCTCCTATCTCCCCGAAGACAGGCTCGCAAAGGTTCGTGGCAAAACCGTTGGATTTGTCTTTCAGTCTTACCAATTGGTGCCGACATTGACGGCGCTTGAGAATGTTCTGCTTCCGTTTGAGCTCAATGCGGAGACATCCAATGGTGCTAACGGCCAACAGCGTGCGCGAGACCTACTGGAGAACGTTGGCTTGAGCGACCGGTTGGATCACTATCCGGTTCAGCTTTCGGGTGGCGAGCAGCAGCGTGTAGCTTTGGCCCGCGCATTCATCCTTCGACCTCCTATCGTGCTGGCTGACGAACCAACTGGCAATCTTGATTCGACGAATGGCTCTCACGTGCTTGAGTTGCTGCTGCATCTAAACCGTATCGAAGGAACAACGTTGGTGCTAGTCACCCACGACCCCCTCCTTGCTGATTATGCCGACCGGCGCATTGTGCTTCGCGATGGCGTGGTTACTTCCGATGAACTTCAACAACCCGCCGAGCTGGTGGTCCGTTAATTATGGGGGCGCTCTCTTATCGCTCGGCCTTTAAGATCGCCAGCCGAGAGCTGCGATTCTCGCGCGGCAAGTTTTTCTTTGTAGTTCTTTCCGTTGCAATTGGTGTTGCGGCCCTCACCGGTGTTCGTGGATTCTCCTCCTCCTTCCGCGCCGCACTGCTTGATCGTGCTCGTTCCATCATGGCTGCCGATCTTTCCGCTCGTATGTTTCAGCAACCAACACCTGAGGAGCAGAAGGGGCTCGACGCAATCGCAGCAGAGTCCGTTCAGATCACCCCTGTAACCGAATTGCTTTCCATGGCAAGTTCGGCAAAGACGCTCGATCCTCTGCTTGTCTCCCTCAAAGCTGTCGATCCTGCCATGTATCCGTTCTACGGCGATGTGGAGTTATCTCCTGCAGGAAAAATAAAGGATGTTCTGAAAGACGACACGGTGGTCGTGGCTGACGATTTGCTCGTCCGTCTGCACCTCACAATAGGCGACTCGTTGAAGATTGGCAGCCGGATCTTCCGTATTGCGGCGATTGTCGTCAATGAACCTGATCGGCTCTCCGGCAACTTCGCCGCAGGTCCACGCGTCTTCATCTCGCGCCAAGGGTTGGAGGCCAGCGGCCTGCTTGCTCCCGGAAGCCATGCTGGGCAGAGATATCTTTTTAAGGTTCCAAGGCCGACCGATGGAACACCGATCTCGGAGAAGGCGGTTGCCAATCTGAAAGAGCGATTGGAGAAGCTGCTTCCTGAGTCCCAGGTCATCGACTATCGCGAGACGAATCCTGCTTTGACGCAAGGATTGGACCGTGCGACAAGCCTGCTTTCGCTGATGAGCCTGGTGGCTCTGGTGCTCGGAGCTGTGGGAGTCGCGATGGCGATGCGCGCTCATCTCGAGCAAAGACTCGACACCATCGCGATCATGAAGTCGCTCGGAGCAGGATCCGGGGAGATCATTCGGATCTATCTGATTCAGACGTTTCTCCTGGGATTGCTCGGAGGACTTCTGGGGGTTGCCTGCGGCGGGCTGGTGCAGATGGCCTTTCCTTATTTTCTCGGGAAGCTGCTGGGAGTTCCTACCGAGGTGCATGTACAGCTGCGAACCGTCCTTACGGGACTCAGCGCGGGGATTCTGACCACACTGCTTTTCACGCTTCCACCTCTTCTGGACATCCGTTCGATTCGGCCTATTCTTATTTTGCGACGCGCCGTGGACGAGAGTTCCGATCCGTTTGTGACCGCAGTCCTGCGCAAGGTGACGAAGAATCTTTCGCAGGTCGTCGCCATCGTTCTGATTCTTGCAGGGCTCGCAGCGATTGCGACGACTCTGTCAGACTCCGCGACCGTGGGACGTGTATTTTCGCTCGGCCTGGTTGTGGTGCTGGTCATTCTGCTTGCCGCATGTGCGGTTTTACTTGCTGGCCTTAAGAGATTTCTTGCCAAGACACGACTGCACCTTCCATCGACGGTGCGTCACGGGCTGGCCAATCTCTATCGCCCTGGCAATCCATCGGCGGCTTTGCTTGCCGCGGTCGGCCTGGGGGTCATGCAGATCATGTCTGTCTTTCTGGTGCAGCAGGGGGTTGTGAAGGAACTGCATATCTCGAGCGCACCGAACCTGCCAAATGTCTTTCTGGTCGACATTACACCGAAGGAAGTCGATGGAGTTCGACATCTGTTGAAGTCGCAACCCAGTGTAACCGTCGAGCCGGAGTTTCTTCCCGTCGTCTCTTCGCGCATCCTTGCGATCGATGGTGTGCCTGCAACGAAAGCCACGCTTAAAAACTTTCCTCGTCGAATGCTGCGTTCGATCTCTCTGACAACGTTGCCCAGCCCTCCTCCGGGTACAACCGTCGAGCAGGGAAAGTGGTGGTCGTCTCAGGAGACGAAACCTGTCGTTGCCATCGGGCAGCGGACAGCAGAGCGGCTTGGCGTTCACCTCGGCTCGAAGATTACCTTCGCGGCACAGGATGCCGAGTTCGCAGCAACGGTTGTTGCTCTGATCAAGTCCGATGGTCAGCACATCTATTCCCGTGCCGAGTTTTTTCTTCCTGAAGCGACTCTTAAAGGACTTCCCACCGTATGGTATGGCGGTGTTCACTCGGATCCGAACCGCGTGGGTGAGTTGCAGCGGGCGCTTTATCAGGCCTATCCCACGGTGACGGTGATCAATGTTGCGCAGGCGCTCGAGACGGTGCGTTCCGTCGTCATTCAGATCACCTATGTCATTCAGTTTCTGGCTGCCTTCAGTGTCTTTGCGGGAATTGTCATTCTGGCGAGCGCTATTGCGGGGACTCGTTATCGCAGAGTTCGCGAGGTTGTTGTGCTCAAAACTCTGGGAGCGACGCGGAGCCGGATCGCTGCCGTCTTCTCGATCGAGTTTGCTGTACTCGGCCTGGTTGCGGGGATTGTTGGAATTGGTTTTGCAAATGTGATCGCCCGTGTGTTGTTGGGAAGGATGTCGGTTGCCTATCAATTCCATTGGATCTGGACGGTTCTGGCTCTGCTGGCGACTGCGGCGGCGACGGTTGCGACGGGATGGGCTGCCAGCTTTCGAGTTCTGGGGCAGAAGCCGCTCGAGGTGCTTCGCGAGGAGTGAAATGCTTTTGCGTTCCTTCAGGCTGTGGTCAACACGGGCAGAATGTAGGATGAAGGAAGTTGCAATCTGAGGATCTTCGGTACAGAGAATGAAGGAAAAAGACGAGGCAGTGCTGCGTGTGCATCAGGATCGGTTTGGCCAGCCAGGAAATCTGCTTACCGCTCCGGCACGGGTGAACCTTATAGGCGAGCACACCGATTACACAGGCGGCCTTGTGATGCCGATGGCAATCGGCTTTCATACCAAGGCCCTGATCAGCCCAAGGGGCGACGATCGCATCCTGTTTCACTCCATAAATTTTCAGGAAGAGACCGTCTACGAGAGAACAGATCTCGAGAAGGGCCGTCGCGGTCACTGGAGCGACTATCCCGCCGGGGTCGCATGGTCCCTTGGCAAGGAAGGGATTGGCTTTGGCGGCTTCAATATGACTCTCTCCGGCGATGTTCCTCTGGGGGCCGGGTTGAGTTCCTCGGCTTCGGTTGAGGTTGCCACGGCGATGGCGATCCTCTCGCTGTCTGGCACCTCGCTGCCTTTGGTGAAACTGGCTACGCTGTGCCGCCGCGCGGAGAACGAGTATGTCGGCGCGAAGAGCGGAATCATGGACCAGTTTGTGGTCACCGGCGCTGTGGCGCACCGGGCGATGCTGCTGGACTGCCGTTCGCTGGAGTTCGACCTGCTTCCGCTGCCGGACGATGTGCGGGTGGTGATTGTGAACTCCATGGTGAAGCATGCCGTTGCAACGGGCGAGTATGGCAACCGTCGCGACGAGGTCGAGGCAGGCCAGGCGGTGCTGCGGAGTGAGCTCGGACTCGAGCTGCTGCGCGATGCGACGGTTGCGGACCTTGAAGCGTGCCGGGACAAGATGTCTCCCGAGAGTTTTGCGCGGTGTAAACACATCATTACTGAGAATGGTCGAGTGATCTCGGCGCGTGAAGCTTTGCTGGCTGGCGATATGAAGCGGTTCGGCGAACTGATGAAAGAGGCTCATGCGAGCTTTCGCGACGATTTTGCGGCGAGCTGCGCTGAGGTGGACTCGCTGGTCGAGATTGCCCTGCGCCAGGAAGGCTGTATCGGGGCTCGAATTACCGGCGGCGGCTTTGGCGGCTGCACGGTGAATGTTGTGCGGGTGGCGGCGGCAGAGGCGTTTGTAACAGCCGTTCGGCGCGAGTATGCACAGGCCACCGGCATCGAGGCGGACTGCTTTATCTGCGAGCCCGAGGATGGAGCGCTGGCGCTGGCAGGGAAGGGTGGTGCCGCGTGAATCCTTTGGCCCAGCAGAATCCGCACCGCAGGTTCAATCCGCTGAAGCGCGAGTGGGTGCTGGTTTCGCCGCACCGGACGCAGCGGCCGTGGCAGGGGCAGGTGGAGAAGCCGGTTCAGCCGGCGGCGCTCCGCTACGATCCGGAGTGCTATCTCTGCCCGGGCAATACGCGCGCGGGCGGGAAGCAAACGGATAAGTATACGAGCACGTATGTCTTCGAGAACGACTTTGCCGCGCTGAAGCCGGATGCTCCTCGCTTCTCCGATGACGAGGAGGGAAAGGGCCTTCTGGTCGCCGAGGGTGAGAGCGGCGTCTGTCGCGTGATCTGTTTCTCGCCGCGCCACGACCTGACGCTGGCGAAGATGGAGGTCGAGGACATTCGCAAGGTCGTCGATCTGTGGGACTCGCAGACGCAGGAGCTGGGAGGTCGTGAGGATATCCAGTACGTACAGGTCTTTGAGAACCGCGGCGCGATGATGGGCGCGAGCAATCCGCATCCGCATGGGCAGATCTGGGCGAGCCGCTCGGTTCCCAATGAGGCACTGGTGGAGCAGGCGGCTCAGGCGGCCTATCTGCGCGAGCACGGCTGCTGCCTGCTGTGCGCGTACCGCGAGATGGAGATGTCGCGCGGGGAGCGCGTCGTGGCGCAGAATGGCAGTTTTGTTGCGCTGGTGCCTTTCTGGGCGGTGTGGCCCTTCGAGGTGATGATTCTGCCGGTTCGTCACGTGGCTGACCTGGCGGCGATGACGGATGCGGAGCGCGACGATCTGGCGGCGATGCTGAAGTCGGTGACTTCGATCTACGACAAGGTCTTCGACACCCCGTTCCCTTACTCGATGGGGCTGCATCCGCAGCCGTTCGACGGGGCGGAGCATCCGGAGTGGCACTTTCATCTGCACTTCTATCCGCCGCTGCTGCGGTCGGCGACGGTGCGAAAGTTTATGGTGGGATTCGAGCTGCTGGGATCGCCGCAGCGGGATATTACGCCGGAGTCTGCCGCAGAGACCCTACGACAGGCGGCGGGGAGGTAGCCTCCCCGCCCCCCCCTGCTTAATTGGTGCAAAGTATTCTAATTATTAGACTTATGCTCGTACTTATAGCGTAGGGTATAGAGCAAAAAGGAATTTGGGATCTACTCTGGGCTTCAGTCGCGAAGCCATCACGGTCTTGATCCATCGACAGGAGCTTGGGTTGAAGCTTTCCTCTCCACGGCCCGAATACATCATCCCCGCTTCGGCCTCTCCAGAAATCCTTGTCCCTTAAAGATCGCCGGCATCGCCTTTTCAATTCTCGCCATCCGTGTCGCGGGCTGCTTGGCCCCGGCAAAGTGATAGAGGTATCCCCGCTGCCGTCACGGCGTCAGTGCGTGAAAAGCACTCTTCAAGGCGGGTACCTCGCGAAACTTCTCCTGCAATTCCCCTGGAACCGGAAAATCGGAGGTCTTCTTCTTCTCGACCCGGAGTCCTGCCTTCTCTACCGCCATTGCCTCACGCACATAGGCCTTGATCGTCGCTGCCTTCGCGGCGATCTCCCTGGCATTGGTGAACTTCATCACCCGCCCCGCCTGTGTCTGCCCAAGCTGCACCAGCAGCTTCCTGGGGTCTCTGAGAAGCGCTCCCTGAAAAAAGCCGAGCGCCGAATACTCCTTGAATCCCTGGATAATGACGATGTTCTTCCCATCCAGCGTGAAACAGGGCTTTCCCCACTTGCACTCCTCCTTCAGAGGAAATTCCTGCAAGAGGCTACGCAGCGACTCAATCTCCGCCTGCCACCGGTTCTGATACGCCATTTCCATGCTGTACACGCTCCCGTCGCGACCTCGCAAAAATGCCCCTTCATTATGCGCCGAGCGGGGTGGACTGCTAACCGACCTCCGTCCTCTCAGCCGGAATTCAAATCTGAAGTGTTTCTCTGAAGGGGGACTTCGCAAGCTGTTCTGGTCGATCTCTTATTCTGGTTTAATCTTCTTCGTTTTAAGTATGACGGATGGGCTGAATCTGATCGGCAAAGGTATGTTGCTGATGGATCTGTATTTAGCGTCGAAGTGGTCTTGACACAATTTCCTGTTTTTTCCGGAGTGAGATTTGAGTATGAGGAGTCGTTCGGTCGGCGGAGTTCTGTTGGTTACCGGATTTGTAGTGGCTGGTGCGGGGAGTGGATGGGGACAGACGGGCAAACCGATTGATCTGCCGACGAGCAAGCAGATTCTTTCGCCGGTTCCCGGCGCACCGCAGAGGGTGAACAGCCTTCCGATCTCGATGGCGGTCTCGCCCGATGGCCGCTACGTGGTGACGGCGAATGCGGGGTACGGGACGTATGAGTCGCGGTATATGCAGTCGCTCTCGGTGCTGGATACCGAGACCGGTAAGGCGGAAGACTTTCCGGATGACTGGACGCTGGTGGGGGCACGACAGACGCTGTACTCCGGGCTGGCCTTCAGCCGTGACGGAAGCCACCTCTACGCCAGCCTGGGGTCGGAGACCGATCCGCTGGGCGATAACGCCAAGAAGACGGGCAGCGGCGTGATCGTGTACGGCTTCCATGATGGGAAGGTGGTTCGCGACCGATTGCTGAAGATCGGGATGCAGCAGCTTGCGCCGGGCAAGAAGACGATGCTGGTGGAGGGCAGGGAGGGGAATCAGGGGGTTCCGTTCCCGGCGGCGATTGCGGTGTTGGGCAAGAGCGGAGCGGAGAAGCTGCTGGTAGCGGGAAACCTCTCCGACGATGTCTGGCTGATGGATGCGAAGACGGGCGCGATCGAAAAGAGGTTCGACCTGGCTGAGACAGACACGGTGCCTTCGGTGTATCCCGTCGCGCTAGCGGTGACGAAGGATGAGAGCAGAGCATTTGTCGCGTTGTGGAATGGATCGGATATTGCGGAGCTGGACCTGAAGACGGGGGAAGTGGCGCGGCATCTGGATCTGTTGAAGCCGAAGTCTCCGATTGCGGCGGGAACGCATCCCTGCGCGCTGGAGATCGCTCCGGACGGACGCACGCTGTATGTGGCTCTGGCGAACCGGGACGCGGTTGCGGCGGTCGAGATCGACAAGGGCCAGTTTGCGGTGAAGGGCTACTTCGACACGCGGCTGCCGGGGCAGAGCTATTTTGGCGCGGAGCCGGATGCTCTGGCGATTGCTCCGGATGGAAAGCGGCTGTATGTGGGCAATGCAGCCTCGGATGCAGTAGCGGTGATCGATACGACGAAGCTGACGAAGAAGGCTGCCGGCGAAGGCATGGTGGAACCGACGGGATTTGTGCCGACGGAGTGGATGCCGGTTTCGATGGCGCTGGTGAAGGGCAAGCTGTATCTTGCGACGGCGAAGGGGAAGGGAACGGGACCGAACAACTTTCCACAGCGTGTGACGGAGGAGTCGAAGGAGAAGCCGAAGCGGTCGTTCACGTATATCGGCACGCTGATCTATGGGTCGCTGGCTTCGCTGGATGTGCCGACGATTGAGAATGAGTTGCCGCGCTTGACCGAAGAGGTGCTGGAGTCGAACCGGATGAAGGCGGCGGAGGAGAAGATCCGCTTCTTTGACGGCACGGACAACCGCATCAAGCATGTGATCTACATCATCAAGGAGAATCGGACGTACGATCAGGTGTTTGGCGACCTGGAGCAGAACGGGAAGCGCGTGGGCAATGGCGATCCGAGCCTGACGATGTATGGCAAGGACATAACGCCGAATCAGCATGCGCTGGTGCTGCAGTTTGGCGTGTTGGATAACTTTTATGACTCCGGTGAGGTTTCAGGCGACGGACACGTGTGGTCGACGGCGGCGATTGGAACGGATTATCTGGAGAAGACGTGGGAGCAGAGCTATCGGGGATCGCAGAGGACGTATGACTTTGAGGGTGTGGTTTCAGAGGGATATCCGCTGCTGCAGAAGATTCCTGATGTGAACGAGCCGTCGAGCGGATATTTGTGGGGCAACATGGCGCGGCATGGGAAGACGTACTACCACTTTGGGGAGTACATCTCCTCGACCTTCTGCGGAGCGAAGAAGAGCGGAAGCTCGCAGGAGGGGCCTCTGCTGGAGGGTTTGAAGTGCGCGCATAACAACATCAATCCGGGGGAAGAGATTCCGGCGGAGTGGGGTGGCGGGGTCAGCAAGTATCAGTGGCCGATTCCGCTGCTGGCGAGGAATATTGCGACCAAGCCGGAGCTGGTGGGGCACTTTGCGGAGGAGCAGCCGGACTTCAACCCGAGGGTTCCGGAGCAGCTTCGCGCCAATGTATTTTTGCGGCACTTCGATGGATGGGTGAAGGATCGGGAGGCGGGCAAGGACACGATGCCGAACTTCATTCTGATGCGGATGGGGAACGATCACACACTGGGGACGACTCCCGGGGCACCGACGCCGGAGTCTTCACTCTCAGATAATGATCTGGCGATCGGGCGAGTGGTGGATGCGGTGTCGCACTCGAAGTACTGGGACGATACGGCGTTCTTTATTCTGCAGGACGATGCACAGGCGGGCGCGGACCATGTGGATGCACACAGGAGTCTGGCGCTGGTGATCAGTAAGTATTCGCCGCGGACGAAGGATGGCGGGGCATTTGTGGATAGCAGATTCTATTCGACGGTGAGCGTGATCAGGACGATGGAGACGCTGCTGGGGCTGCCTCCGATGAACAATAACGATGCGTTCAGTTCGATGATGAGCCCGTTGTTTACGGGGCCGGGAGATCAGGCTCCGTTTACGGCGGACTACAGGAATGAGAAGAACGGAATGATCTATCTGGCGAATAAGCCAACGGCGGTGGGTGCGAAGGAATCGTCGAAGCTGGATTTCCGTCATGCGGACCGTGCCGATCCGGCGAAGCTAAACGTTATCCTATGGAAGGATGCCATGGGCGACCGGCCCGTGCCGCAGATGCTTCTGGAGAAGAGAAAGAAGGTCAAGAAAGATGACGATGACGACGACTAGGATTGCACCATTTCGGCTGACGCCGTGGTTTAGTGAGCGGCCGTGGGGAAGGAAGAGCCTGAAGCCCTGGTATGCGGATACGGGAACGTTGGAGCTGGTGGGTGAGGCCTGGTTGACGGGGCCGCAGTGCGTTGTAGAAGAGGGCGAGCTGCAGGGCAAGACGCTGGTGTCGCTGAAGGATGACCTGGGCGGAGAGTTTCCTCTGCTGGTGAAGCTGCTGTTTCCGAACGAGAAGCTGTCGGTCCAGGTGCATCCGGATGATGCGCAGGCGCAGGCTGCAGGTGAGACTCGCGGCAAGACCGAATGCTGGTATGTGCTGGAGGCGGAGCCGGGAGCGGCAGTGGCACTGGGGCTGAAGCCGGGATCGGACACGGAGAAGATCAAGGCGGCGATTGCGGATGGCACGATGGAAGATCTGATGGAGTGGGTTCCGGTGAGCGTGGGCGACATGCTGTTTGTCGACGCGGGCACAGTGCACGCCATTGGGCCCGGCGTGGTGCTGCTGGAGACGCAGCAGACGAGCGATGTGACATATCGGCTGTATGACTATGGGCGTCCGAGAGAGCTGCACCTGGAGCAGGGTCTGAAGGTGATCAAGCCGAAGACTGCTGCGGGCAAGGTGGCTCCGAAACAGATGGATGGATTTACGCGGCTGATCGAGCAGAAGTATTTCATCGTGGACCGCTTCGAGCTGGATGCGATGGAGGAAAAGCACATTCAGCTGGATGGACCGGGATGTCTTGTGGGATTGCAGGGCAGTGTGTGGGTGATCACGCCGGGCGAAGAGGTGGAACTGGAGCCGGGGAAGGCTGTGGTGATTCCTCAGGGAACGGGTGAGATTGTTGTGGAGGCAGAGGAGGGAGCTGCGTTTGTGCGGTGTGTGGCTCCGGTTTCAGTAAACGCCTGAGTTGCATAAAGTTTCTGAGACAGCTATTTTTCGTAGGACATATGCTCAATTGGCTGCTGATCTTTGTTCCGATAACGATTGGGCTGGAGTTTTGGAAGCCGGAAGCCCATACGTATATCTTTCTTGCGGCGTGTCTTTCGATTGTCCCGCTTGCCGGGCTGCTTGGACATGCCACCGAACAGGTCGCGCACCATGCGGGCGAGGGAGTCGGCGGCTTGCTGAACGCGACGTTCGGCAATGCCGCCGAGCTGATTATTGCGATTGCGGCTCTGCAGAAGGGACTGTACGACGTTGTAAAGGCGTCGCTGACAGGATCGATCATCGGGAATATTCTGCTGGTCTTCGGGGGGTCGGCGCTGGCGGGTGGAATTCGGTATAAGTCGCAGCGGTTCAATGCGACTGCTGCAAGCGCACAGGCGATTCTGCTGACGCTGGCTGCGATCGGGCTGATTATTCCGGCTGCATTCCATCATATTCAGCGCCCGGGGAACGCGGCGCCAGAGAACTCGCTTGGACTGGATATTGCGATTGTGCTGCTGCTGGCTTACGGAGCGCATCTCGTTTTTTCTCTCTACACGCACAAGTCTTTGTTCCAGGGAAATTCGGCGGGTGAGGAGGAAAAGAGCGAAGAGGAGACTCCGTGGAGCCTTCGCAAGGCTCTGCTTGTATTAGGGGTTGCGACTGCTCTGATTGCATGGATCAGCGAGATTCTTGTGGGATCGGTGCAGCAGGCAGCGGCTGCGTTTGGGATGACGGAGATCTTTGTGGGCGTGATTGTGGTCGCCATTATTGGAAATGCGGCGGAACACAGCACGGCAGTTCTCGCAGCGCTGAAGAACCGGATGGAGCTTTCGTTCAGCATTGCGGTGGGCAGCAGCCTGCAGATTGCTCTTCTGGTAGCTCCGCTTCTGGTGATTTTGAGTCACTTCATCGGACCTCGTCCGATGGATCTTGCTTTCACCCCAGCCGAGGTTCTGGCGATCTTTCTTTCTGTGCTGATTACAGGGCAGGTGGCTGCGGACGGTGAGACCAACTGGCTGGAAGGGACTCAGCTGCTGGCGGTGTATATGATTCTGGCCATCGTCTTCTACTTTCTGCCTGGATCGACGGCATTGACTTCCGCACACTAGTGAGCTGTGCGCGAAGCAAGATTCTTACTAATACTGTTCTTCAAAGAGTGGATCTTGATTCACTTAGAAGCCGATGACTTATCGGCTGAGGTGAATCTTTCTCTGTGTAGTTTTGGGATACCTACTGCTCTGTAACTTTGAAAGTAAGTGGGTTTGCGAATTAGATATTCCGGTGTTTCGCACAATTTCGCTTGTGAGGGGATTTTCATAACTGCTTAGATTCAACCCACAAGCTTTTTAATTGCCGGAGGCATCGTAATGTCACGCCGCTTCTCTCTTTTCTTCTCACTCCTCCTGGTCTTCCTGCTCGGTGTTCCTTACATGAGAGCTGACGTTACCGGTACCGTATCTGGTGTTGTTCATGACTCGTCGGGCGCCGCGATTCCCGACGCGACGGTCACGATCACCGATGTGTCGACCAACATCAATCGAACTATCAAAAGCGGAGCCGATGGACAGTACACGTTTCTTTCGCTGGTTCCTGGCCGCTACAAGATTGTCGTTACCGCCGCAGGGTTTCGAGCTTCCACGATCCAGAACATCGATCTGAAGGTCAACGATCAGCTTCGCTTTGACCTCGCGCTAGAAGTTGGCGATGTACAGCAGAGTGTCTCGGTGGATGCGAATGCAGTGCAGGTTCAGACCTCGAGCAATCAGCTCGGCAACACGATCGAATCGAAAGAGATGCTGAGCCTTCCGCTGAATGGCCGCAGCTATCTAGATCTGCTCAGTCTGCAGGCGGGTGTTGCACCGAGACCCAGCAGCTCGGCTGCTACGGATCGCCCTCTCGACAGCGGCCTCTCGTCGAACGCCGGGAATATTTCGGTGAACGGACAGCCTGAGAGTGCGAATGCCTTTCTGGTGAATGGCGGCGACGTGAGCGAGACTAAAAATAATGGTGCCGGACTTATCCCGAACATCGATTCCGTTGCGGAATTTCGGTTGATTACGAATAGCTTCGACGCGGAGTACGGCAAGTTTACCGGCGCGGTGATGAACACGATCACGAAGTCGGGAAGCAACAGCCTTCATGGAGATGCCTTCGAGTTTTATCGCAACGATGCGATGGACGCGAAGGGATATCTCGATCCTACTAAGGCAAAGTTGAGCCGGAATCAGTATGGTTATGCCGTGGGCGGCCCTTTCTGGCGCAACCGGCTCTTCTGGTTTACGGACTATCAGGGATCGCGGCAGACGGCAGGCGTGAGCTTCGGCAGCATTGCCGTCCCAACGGCTGCTCAGCGGAGTGGAGATTTTTCTGCCAGCAATCCCTTCGGCAAAAAGACGGTGAACGGAGCGGCGTTTGCAGCGACTCTTTCGAAGAGACTTGGCCGAACGGTTACGGCGGGCGAGCTTTATACCCAGGTCTTTCCGAATGCGAATATCTCGGGAGCGATCGATCCGATTGCGACTAACATTCTTCCGTTTATTCCAACCGGACTGAATGGCGGAGGCACGTTCTCGAGCGCGAGTTTGAATAACACCATCAACGACAACAAGGCGGGACAGCGAGTCGACTTCCATAACCAGAAGACGGGTGATTGGTCGTTCTACTATCACTTCGACGACTCCTCTGCGTTCAATCAATCCGCAGGCGGTGCATATCTTCCGGGATTTGCCGTAACGAATCCGTCGCGCGCGCAGATGTTTATGTTGAGCAATACGAAGACTCTTGGAGCCTCGATGGTGAACGAGGCACGAGCGACGTTCTTCCGGACCGCAATTCAGACAGCGCAGCCGGTGGCGTCTTCGCCGGGAAACCAGGCGAGCCTTGCCAGCCTGGGCTTCAACACCAGCCCTGACAGTTTAGGCATTGTGCCTTCCGGTCCTTCGGGATATCCGCAGGCCGTTCCGCCTCAACTATTCAACAGCTTTTCGGTTGGTAATCCTTTGACCAATATGAAGGCGGTGGATAACAACTACATGGTGACCGATACGTTCTCGAAGCTGCTCGGAAACCATTCGATGAAGTTCGGGGGAGAGTATCGCTACTATCAGCTGAACGTGCGGAACGTGTGCGCACCGAATGGACAGTTTAGCTATACCGGAGGAGAGACGGGCAGCGACTTTGCGGACTTTCTGCTGGGCGCTCCTGCAACCTACGTTCAGTGCTCAGAGCAGCTTTTGGATAACCGGGCGCGCTACGGAGGACTTTTCGCGGAAGATACGTGGAAGGCGAAGTCGAATCTTACTTTGAACTATGGCGTTCGCTGGGAGATCCCGGTGCCGTGGTACGACAAGTACAACCGCCTCGATACCTTTGTTCCTGGTGTTCAATCGACGACCTTCCCGTTGTCGCCTTTGGGCTATCTCTTTCCTGGCGATCCAGGGGTACGTCGTACGATCTCACCTACGTACTGGAATCGGTTTGGTCCTCGCCTGGGATTGGCTTATGCTCCGGATTTCTCCAGGAGTGCCTTGCAGAAGGTCTTTGGCACGGCGGGACAGAGCAGCATTCGCGCAGCCTATGGCATCTACTACCTGGGCGCGGCGGACTCGGCAAACTTCGGCGTGATCGGCTCGGCTCCGTATGGTCTTTACTGGACCAGTCTTGCGCAGCCCACGTTGGATGAGCCCTTCAGGACTCGTGCCGACGGAAGCTCGCAGACGCAGCGCTTTCCCTTCGTACTGCCGCAGGCGGGAGATCCGAACAACGCCAAACTGGACTTCAAAAAGTTTGAACCGCTCGTTGGACCTGGTCTGAATGTCAATAACCGGCTTGCCTATGCAGAGCACTACAACATGTCGATTCAGCGTCAGATTTCATCGACGACTGTACTGACCGTGGCCTATGTAGGAACGCAGAGCCACAATCTGCAGGGCGACCTAAATCTCAACGTCGGCAATGCGGCTCTTTGCCTTTCGCTTGCTCCGGCGTGCGGACCGAACAACGAGAAGCAGGTCTTTACGCGTCCGGATGGCTCGAAGGTCTACGGCACGCTTGAGGGCATGGGAAACCAGGCACTGGGATCTGTAGTCTTCGGGAAGGTTCACCTGTACAGCAATATCGGAGCGTCGAACTATAACTCGCTTCAGGTCACTGTCGAGAGGAAGGCACGCAGTGTCTCCTTCCTGGCTGCGTATACCTATGGAAAGTCGATTGACAATGTAGCTACGGTCTTTCTCCCATCGAATATGCGTCGTAACCGAGCGATCTCTCCCTTCGACATCAAACATAACTTCGTTGTGAGCTATAACTGGTTGATGCCGTTCGATACTCTCTTTGCGTCGGCTCCGAAGCGGCTTACAGAGGGATGGAATGTAAGTGGCATTACCCGGTTCGCAGCGGGCTTCCCGGTTACGGTAAGCCAGTCGGGAGATCTTGCTCTTACAGGATTCGCCTTTGACTTCCCGAACTATCTGGGAGGTGTTGTGAAGTCGGATCCCCGGTCAAGCACGAACCACACCTTCTTCAATAAATCCGCATTTAGCAGTGAGGTGGTGGGAGTTATTGGAAATTCCAGCCCTCGTCCTTTGTATGGTCCTGGCATTCTTAACACCGATGCCGGAATTTCGAAGACAACGAAGATTACGGAGCGCTATTCCGTGCAGGCACGCGCTGAGTTCTTCAATGTCTTCAACCATGCACAGTTCACGACTGTTCAGGGTAACTTCGCAAGCAGCCAGTTTGGGCAGATCACGGCCGCTGCTCCGCCACGTATTGGGCAGATCAGCGTGAAGTTTCTGTTCTAAGTCAACTCGAAGAAAAAGCCCCAGGCGAGATTGCCTGGGGCTTTTTTGATTTAGAAAGACTAGTTGCGTTGAACTTGTGGATTGAAAACGATTCGTTAGAGCGCGTCGTAGCGTGCCAGGCCGATGTGCTGCACGACCTCGCGAAATTCGGCGCAGCGGCGAACATTGTCGAACCGCGGGTCCTGCCGGAGCTTGAATAGCTTCATGTTTCGTTCGTCACACGCTCTCTTCAACCACTTCGCCATCTGAGAGGGCTCGCCCAAGGCTGCGTAGGTTGCGGCAATATCGTAAGAAGGAACGCACTTCGGATGTGGGGTTATCCGCAGCTTTTTCAGAAGGGAGCGCGCAGCAGATTTATCGCCCGCTGCGGCGAGCGTGTGAGCCTTCATGGCAGTCACGCAGTTGCTTCCGCCGGCTAGTGTGATGGTTGTTTCAAATTCGTCGAGCGCCTCTTCGTATCGTCCTTTTTGCTCGAGCGCCTGCGCCAGATACATGTGAGCCCAGATGTACTGCGGGTCGAGCTCCAAGGCGGTCTGGTAGTGCAGGATGGCCTCGTCAAAGCGATGAGCCAGGTGGCGGGTGACTCCAGCCCAGACGTGGGTGATCAGGGAGACGGGGTCAATCTCCAGTGCATTCATGATCGCGATGTGAGCGGCATCGTGCTGGCCTCTTGCCGAGAGCAGATTGGCGTACCAGTGGTAGCCGAGGGCGTACTCGGGATTGCACTGAATGGCGCGGCGGTACTCCTGATCGGCGCCGTCCCAGTCGCGATCGAAGTGGAGCTGAATGTCGGCTAGCGAAGCGTGTGCCTCGGCGACGTTCGGGGCGAGGTCGATGGCTTTCAGCGCAGCGGCGCGTGCCTCGGGCATGGTGACTGAGGGGGATTCGATCTCGTAGAAGGAGAGGAGAGTCAAAGAGTCCGCGAGGCCGGAGTAGGGAAGTGCGAAGTCGGGATCTTCGTGAATTGCGGTGCGGAACCATGCGATTGCTTTGCGCATGCTCGCTTCGTTGCGCTGGCTCAGGAAGTACCGCCCCTTCAGGTACGCCTCACGCGAGGTTGTCTTTTCGACGCGTTTGAGAGCGAGAGAGGGGCGCGAGGAGGAGACAATCTTCAACCACAGGCACTGAACGATCTGGTCGGCGACCTGAAGGGAGGCGTCGCAGTTGGTCTCTGGGGAAAGAGGAAGGCTTCGCGACCATACGGTGAGCTGGTCGTGCGTTTGAACCAAACTGACGGTGACGATCAGATCCTCTGACTCGCTGCGAATCTCCCAGGCCAGCCGGTAGTCCGGGTTCGTGGGAACTGGAGCGATGGGGAGATCGCTTTCAGGCGTTTCCGATTCCACGACCTTGACCTTCGATGGGTCGAGGCTCTGGAGCGACGACACGATCTGAGTGCGCATGGTGGAACAGAGGAAAGAGTTGTTGAAAGTAGAGTTGAGCTCAGGAAGGGCAGTTATCTCGATTTGGACGGGCCGTGGTGTGTTTGCGTCTTCTTTGACCGGGATGGGAGCCGATGGTGGGCACGTGGCCTGTTTTGCCGCCTGCTGCTTGCCCCAGGCCTCGATCTCAGAACGAAAGGCGAAGACGGTCCCCAGGTGATTATGAAAATGACGATGGACGGGAAGGCCTTCCTTCTTCTCCCAGATCTGTACCGTGCGCACCTCGCGCTTCAGATAGCTGGCGATCTCTTTCCAGGAGTCCAGGCGGTCGGGTCCTGCACCGAGCCTGGGGGCGATTTCTTGATCCATCGGTTTTGAAGTTCCGGTCGTCATGAGCTCGAAGGAGATACGTAAGACATTAGGCGCAGGTTGCACAAAGAATAGGCCGCGGCGGACATTCCTGGTCTCGGGCAGGCCTGAAGGCAGTAATAAAGGATCTCGGAGAAGGAATTGCAGTGGTGCATCACAGATTACGATGCGGTAAAAACAGAACGCAAGAGGGTTGTTTGTTGCTGATCCCTTCTCGCCCTGATCAGGGCACTTTAAACATTTTTCCAAGCCGCCTGCCGCGTTGATTTCACAGGGAGATTGAGCGGTATCCAGGGGTTTCGTACTATTTCGCTTGATCCCTTAAATCAAAAGCTGTTCTCTAGATCAAAGAGCAGTGCCGAGACCTGTTTTAGAGAGCATCATGTCTGAGATTAACGACTCGATCCGAGACGCATACCGCTACACCGACAGCTACGACTTCATGGAACAAGTTCGCGATGGCATGCAGCCGTTGATTATCTGCGTTGCCTGCAATGGCGGCATTCAAGGAAAAGAGGCGAACGAGAACATTCCTGAAACCGCTGATGAGATCGCCGAATCTGCGCAGGCGGCTTACGAGGCAGGAGCCTCCATGGTGCATGTTCACGCTCGAGATCCACGGGATCTCACCTTGTGCGCGCGTGATCCCGAACCGTGGTTTGAGGTGCTGCATAAGATCCGTGAGCGCTGCCCGGACATCGTCATCAATGCCACGACGGGCGGCGGACCCGGGATGACGATGGAGGAACGGTTGTCGTCTCTGAAGGCCGGCCCCGAGGTCGCATCCCTGAACCTTTCGCCGGATATGAGTAAGTTTCGTCTGAAGGAGCGTAAGGCTCCCCTGCCGAATCCGCGCCCGGCGATCGATATCGATGAGTGCGTTCCGTTCAGCTATGGCCAGATTCACCAGTTTGCGTCGGAGATGAAGGAGCGAGGAATCAAGCCGGAGCTGGAGGCTTATCACTCCGGAAGCGCTTGGGTAGTGAAATACCTGATCGAGAACAATCTGCTGGCCAAACCGTATTGGATCCAGACGGTGATGGGAACGCAGACAGGAAGCTTTCCAACGGTGGAGAATGTGCTTCAGTTGCTGAAGGAGTTTCCTGAGGGCGCTCTCTGGCTCTGCTCAGCAATTGGACCTTACCAGCTGCCGTTGACGACCTTGTCCATGCTGATGGGCGGACACGTTCGCGTGGGACTTGAGGACAACGTCTACTACTCTCGTGGACGCAAGGCCAAGAGCAATGCTGAGCTTGTAAGCCGTTCCGTAAGGATTGCGCGGGAGTTGAATCGAGAGATTGCCACTCCTGCACAAGCCAGGGCGATGCTTGGTCTGCGAAGCCAGCCCAGCGCTTATCCCTTGCTATCGACGCACGCGTAACTTTGTGAGGACGGAGTCTACCTATGCCGAAGTGTTCCCTGGCAGATTTCACCATCCACTATGAAAGCCTGGGTGAGGGAGAGCCTTTGCTCTTTCTCCCCGGAGCACTGGGTACAGGCACTGCGGATTTTTCTGATCAACTTCAGTGGTTCGGCCAGCATTACCGGGTGATTGCTCCGGATCCTCGGGGGTATGGGCAGTCGCGTCCGCCGGAGAGAAGTTATCCTCTGGATTTCTATCAACGGGATGCCGAGGACATGGCGGCCCTGATGAAGGCGCTGGGGCATGACCGCTTTGGAGTTCTGGGCTGGAGTGATGGAGCCAACAGTGGAACGATGATGGCGATTCGATATCCGGAGCTTGTGGACAAACTTGTGGTGTGGGGCGGCAACTCGTTTCTCAGCTCGGAAGAGCTTCACACGTTTCAATCGATGCGATCTCTTACGACCTGGTCGCAACGGGCGATTGAGCCGCTGCACGCGATCTACGGACAAGATCTGCAGTCGTTGTGGGAGCGCTATATCGTCGGTCTGGAAGGACTGCATGCGGCAGGCGGGGATCTTTATCAGGCGGACTTGTCGAAGGTGAAGTGTCCGACGCTGATTCTGCATGGAGCTGCGGATCCACTGGTTCCGTCGGTCCATCCGGAGAAGATTCATCGTGGAATTATGGGATCGGAGTTTTACAATTTTCCGGAAGGAAAACATAACATCCACAAACGATACGCGGAGGAGTTCAATCGGGTGGTCCTCGCGTTTCTGGAACGAACGAAACCAGGTACTTCAAATCTATATGCAAAGAATGGGCACGCCCACTAGGCTGCCCATTGGGAAAGAGATCAGCTCGTGGCCGACGCACTTCGGGGAGCAGTAGTGCAGCAACCAAATCAGCTGCATGAGAGGCCTGAACCAGGTCATACTCTTCGTCGCGGGCTGGGGCTTTACGACTCGACCATGATTGTTGCGGGGTCGATGATCGGCTCCGGCATTTTTATTGTTGCGGGCGAGATGGCGCGAGAGGTGGGGAGCGCCGGTTGGTTGATGGTTGCCTGGGTGATTGGGGGCGTGCTTACGATGGCTGCCGCGCTGTCGTATGGCGAGCTGGCCGCTATGATGCCAAGAGCCGGTGGCCAGTATGTTTATCTGCGAGAAGCGTACTCTCCGCTGTGGGGATTTTTGTACGGCTGGACGCTCTTTCTGGTTATACAGACCGGTACAATTGCAGCGTCAGCGGTTGGATTTGCGCGCTATCTTGGTGTGCTTTGGCCGCCGATTTCGGAGTCGAAGTATATTGTTTCGCCGATTCATATTCTGCCGGGCTATGCTGTCTCGCTTTCGACAGCACAGGTGGTTTCGCTTTCGCTGATCGCCTTTCTTACATGGACTAACAGCAGTGGCCTGAAGTATGGCAAGGGTGTGCAGAATGTGTTTACCACAGCAAAGATCGGCACACTGATTGGAGTGATCGCGATCGGCCTTTTGCTGGGATGGAAGAGCTCCGTTGTTCATATGAACTTTGATCATGCCTGGCTGCCGAAAGGATTTACTCCTGCCGCGCCTGGCCTGAGTCCATTGACCGGCTTTGGAATGATCGTGGCTCTTTGTACGGCACAGATTGGTTCGCTGTTTGCCGCCGATGCCTGGAACAACATCACGTTCAATGCGGGAGAAGTGCGCAACCCGGCACGCAATGTTCCGCTATCGCTTGCCCTGGGAACGGTCATTGTCATCGGGCTTTACATCCTGGCGAACTTTGCCTATGTTGTCGTGCTGCCGTTCAGCCAGGTTCAGAACGCGCCCTACGATCGTGTAGCCGCAACGATGATGCGAGCGATCTTTCCGCAGAGCGGATCGCAGATGATCGCCATCGCCATTATGGTTTCGGCGTTCGGATGCATGAACGGCATGATTCTTTCGGGGGCGCGCGCCTACTATGCGATGGCTCTGGATGGTCTGTTCTTCAAGAAGGCGGCTTACGTGAACCGCTCAAACGTGCCAAGCTCCGCGCTGGTGATGCAGGGGGTCTGGACGGCGGTTCTGGTACTGGTTCGTACGTACAACCCGTCGACGCAGACCTACGGGAATCTCTATAGCAACCTGTTGGACTATGTTGTCTCGGCTGCGCTGGTCTTTTATATCCTGACTATTGCTGGAGTGTTTCGGTTGCGGAAGCTGTGGCCTAATGCAGAGCGTCCTTACCGGGCCTTCGGTTATCCACTTGTTCCGATTCTTTACATCGTATTTGCGTCGATTATTTTGCTGCTGCTTTTGATCTATCGATCGGCTACGACTGTGCCGGGGATCATCATCGTTCTGCTTGGCGTTCCGGTTTATTTCTTGTTTCGCGCTGGATCGAGCCGGGCGGAGAGTTCTAAACAAATATAGGTTTGTAGAGGAAATTGTTGTCTATGGTGCGGGTCGGTATAGAAACCTCGATTGAGGATTGTTTCCTGCGGAATTTTTCGGGAGAGGTTGAGGTTGTGAGGATTCCCGAAGAGCCTGTCTCGGCGATAGAGATCGATTTTTGGATTGCGCCGCTCTCAGCGGTAACGGCTCGTGCGCAGTGGCCTTTTCTGCGTGGAGTTAAGATCGTTCAGTCGCTTTATGCTGGCGTGGATGCTCTTCTGAAGATTGTGCCGCGCGACGTAATGTTGTGCGATGCGCGTGGTGTCCACGATATTCCTACTGCTGAATGGGCGGTCTCGGCAGTCCTTTCCATGCAGAAGTATCTTCCCTTTTACCTTGAACTGCAGCGCCGTCATGACTGGGCGGGAAGAGAGGCCGCAGAAGAGATCTATCTGCTGCAAACCGACAAGAAGCCGGGCAAGAATCTGCCTGCTCTTATTGATGAGGTCGCGGATGCAACGATTCTCATCGTCGGGTATGGTGCGATCGGGCAGGCGATTGAGACGCGCCTAGCTCCTTTTGGACCGAAATTTTTGAGGATTGCACGTACGGAGCGGCCAGGGGTGGAACCTGTTTCGCGGCTGGACGATCTGCTTGGGCAGGCAGATATTGTTGTCCTGATCATGCCATTGACCTCGGAGACGAATCGGCTGTTCGACGAGCGACGCATTGCGAAGATGAAGCCCGGCGCGCTGCTGGTGAATGCGGGCAGGGGAGCGGTTGTCGATACGGACGCACTGGCTCAGGCTTTGCAGGAAAAGCGCATTCGTGCTGCGGTAGATGTTGTGGAGCCGGAGCCTCTTCCGCCGGAGCACCCGTTGTGGAATGCCCCGAATTTGTTGATTACACCGCATGTCGCGAGCGACAGCGCCCGCACGCTTGAGCGCGCCTTCAGACTGGCAGGCGAACAGGTCTCCCGTTTCGCCAACCACGAGCCGTTGCATAATGTTGTGACAGGTGAATATTAGGGTGAAAAGTCGACTGCGTTGTCTAGGATTAGGAGCGGCACTTCTTGCCGCTGGTGCTGCTGTCAGCAGAGCCGAGGCGCCGAGGGCGACGATTGATAATGGCGTTGTTCATGCGACGATCTATCTTCCGGACAAAGCGAACGGCTTCTATCAGGGAACGCGATTCGACTGGTCGGGAGTGATCTCGAGCCTTACCTTCGCAGGTCACGATTATTACGGTCCGTGGTTCACGAAACGAGATGCGAAGGTAAGAGATTTTGTCTTCGATGGTCCTGACATCATTGCTGGAGCCTGCAGCTCGAACATGGGGCCGGCCGAGGAATTTCTAAGCGACGGTGAATCTGCGCTGGGATTTAATCAGGCTGCTCCGGGACAGACGTTCGTGAAGATCGGCGTCGGCGTTCTGAAGCGGCCCGATGACCAAAAGTACAGCTCCTTCCGACAGTATGAGATTGTCGACCACGGTCAGTGGAACGTGAAGACGACGCCTACTTCGGTTCAGTTTTCGCAAAGGCTGCGGGATCCGCGGACGGGTTATGCCTATCTCTACACGAAGACGATTCGGCTGGCTGCGAACAAAGCGGTTTTGATCATAGACCACACGCTGAAGAACGAGGGCAATGTTGCAATCGACACCAGCGTCTACGACCATAACTTCCTGGTGCTGGATCATCAGCCTATCGGTCCGGATTTTTCTGTTACGGTTCCTTTTGATATTCGCGCCGAAAGGCCGGTCAACGCGAACCTGGGGAGCGTTGAAGGGAAGCGGATTTCCTATCGCAAGCCTCTTGAGGGCCGCGATGTATTTACCGTTCATATGGGCGGATTGAGCGGGACCGCGAAGGACTACGACATAAGGATCGAAAATAAACGGCTTGGAGCGGGCATGAGGATCACGGGAGATCGTGCCCCTGAAAAAGAGGAGCTCTGGTCGATCCGTTCTACGTTAGCCGTAGAGCCGTTTCTGCATCTGACGGTGGCTCCCGGCAAGAAGACCAGTTGGAGCTACACCTACCTTTACTACACCTTGCAGGATAAGAAGTAACGTGCGGGGTTAGTTCATTTTCGTACTATTTCGCTTGTTCGCTTGGACTTAAGCTGTTCCCATAATCATGTCGAACGAACCGGTCGATATCCCAGGCTTCGGAAGAGAACTACCCATGGCCAAAAGAACGTCTTTCATTCTTAGCGCATGCATGCTTCTTTGCACATGTGCCCTGGCCCAGAAGCACGGGAGTCAGCTTGACCCTTACTTCATCGACTGGCATAGTGCTCCTGTACACACGGTCGATGGTCCTCTGCAGGAGCAGGACGTTCTGACTCACGGAGATGCGCTTCATCCCTCCGCAACGGGCGCGGTTCTTCGATTCGCCTCAGCGTATAAGCATGCAGTTCTCCCTCCGCACGCTACTACTTCTGCGATCAAGCTGAAGGGGCAGCAGCAGATTTACTTTGTCGTGTCCGGTGAGGGGAAGGCCACAGCGGGAAGCCAGGTGGTTGCGCTATCTCCGAATATCGCTGTGCTGATACCGGAAGGGCTTGAGTTCACAATGGGCAACAGCGGAGCAGAGCCTCTCGAGATGTATCTCATTCAGGAGCCGACTTCAGCGGGATTCCATCCCAATACCTCGATGCTGGTTCGAGACGAGAACAGTCTGCCCTTTGCTACGACCGATCTTCAGTGGTCGTACATGGTGAAGAAGGTCTTTGTCGCCTCCGATGGGCTGGCGACGCTGAGCGAGGTGGCTACTGTCTCTCTAGACCCGTTGACCATCAGTCGACCGAAATCCACTGAGTCTCCGGATACAGAGGCCGCATGGACGGCCCTCCGCGGGAAGGGAATTGCGTTTGTCTCCAACGATCTGCGTCGTATGTCCCCCGGCATGACGTATGCGGAGGTGCCGGATGGCCAAACTCCGCTGAGCATGGTCAATCCGGATCAGAACTCCGAGCTCAAGTTTCTTTACTTTGCACATCAACCGGCGGCCGCCACTGGCGCGCACCGTCCGAATACCAAATAACGGCCTCGCTTCGAGGCCTAACCTTCCCTGAAGGAGATTGGCACCTCTCATGAAACGGATCTGGACCTCGCTCTGCTTCGCCTTTGCTCTTAGCGCCCTTGTTTTGGGCAGCCAAAACCTAGAGGCTCAGGGCAAGGATTTCTTTCTGTACTCGGGCACGTATACCGGATTCAAGTTTGTCCGTCATAACCTTCCCAACGGCAAAGGAGAGAGCCACAGCAAAGGCATCTACGTGGTGCGCTTCAATGCGGCTACGGGTGAGTTTGGCGAACCGAAGCTGGCAGCTGAGATTGCGAATCCCTCTTTTATCGCGGTCTCTCCCAATCACCGTTTCCTTTATGCAGTGAGTGAAGATCCGCTTTCGGTTGGACCTCCGCTCGATCATGCCTCTTACGTCAGCGCGTATGCGATCAATCCAGCGACTGGAATGCTTCGTCTGCTGAATACGAAGCCTACGGGTGGCACGAGCACATGCTTCCTCGCATTGGATAAGACCGGCAAGTACGTCATGATGGCGAACTTCGGCAGCAGCAGCATCTCGATTCTGAATGTGCATCCCGATGGATCCATCGGCGGCATGACGGCGTTTATGCAGCATATCGGCCATAGCGCCAATCCGCAGATTCAGAACGTTCCCCATCCCCATTCGATCCTGCCTTCGCCGGATAATAAGCACGTTATCGTCTCCGATCTAGGACTGGACAAGATCTTTGTCTATAACTTCGACGACAAGACGGGTGCGCTTTCGCCTGCCGATCCAAAGTTTGCCACGGTGAAGGCCGGCGGCGGTCCTCGACACTTCACCTTCAGCCCCGATGGCAAGTTCGGCTACCAACTGAGCGAGATGAGCGGCAATCTGGATGTCTTTGCGTGGAATGCTCAAGAGGGCGTGCTGAAGCCACTTCAAACACTTTCCACCGTGACGCCAGGGCTGGTGACGGACAATCACAGTGCAGAGATTGCAATCAGCCCGGATGGCCGTTTCCTGTACGAGTCGAATCGCCGGGCTTCGGATACCTCGCGTGGCCCAGACAGCATCGGCGTCTACGCGATTGATCCGACGAAAGGAACCTTGAAGCAGGTCGAAGAGAAGAAGACGATCATTATGCCGCGTAACTTCGCTCTCGATCCTACGGGCACCTATCTTCTTTCGGCGAGTGAGCTGTATAACTCGGTGGTGGTCTACAAGATCGACCGCTCGACCGGCAAACTGCAGGACACGGACAAAAAGGTTACGATCGACACGCCTGTATGTCTGGTGTTTATTCCGGCGCGGTCGTAGCTTGTTTCGATCAGCCTCTGAAGATTGTTTTGATTCTCAACTTCTACGTGTGAGCTTATGACAACGACCATGCAGACGAGTAGTTCGACTCATCGGGGAGCGATCCGTCAGGCCAAGATCGATCTTACCGGCGCTTTGAGAATGGCTGCTCTCCTCGGCCTTCATGAGGGAGTCTGCAATCACTTCAGCCTAGCTGTTCCTGGGGACGATGGGACGGACGCCTTTCTCATCAACCCGCAGGGTGTTTATTGGGGAGATATCGTCCCTTCCGATATCGTGACCGTCGACGTTCACGGCAATAAGCTCGACGGCCATCGCAGCGTCGAACCGACCGCCTTTTTCATTCATGGCTGCATTCATAAGGCGAAGAAGAATGCGAAGTGCATTATGCATACGCATATGCCTTACGCGACTGCGTTGACTTTGATTGAGGGTGGACTCGAATGGGCCAGCCAGAACTCTCTCCGTTACTACGGAAGGGTGGCTTATGACACAGAGTATCGTGGGCTGGCCCTGGACGATCAAGAGGGGGACCGCATCACCAGTAAGCTCGCCGACGCGGATGTGATGTTCATGGCGAATCACGGTGTTGTGCTTTGTGGGGAATCTGTCGCGAACGTCTTCGACGATCTGTACTACCTGGAGCGGGCCTGCAAGGTGCAGGTGTTGGCGCAGAGTACGGGAAAGAAGCTTCGATTAATCTCTGAAGAAGTTGCGGCCAGAACAGCTGCGCAGTTTGAACAGGAGCGGCAGCAGTCCTCTCTGCACTTCGAAGCGATGAAGCTGCATCTGAGCCGGATCAGTCCCGGTTGGGACGCGCTGCCGGAGTAGATGCTCCAGCAGCGCCGTGCATGAGAAGTTAGAGTCCGGGCTGCGAGTGGAAGTATTGCATCATGGCAGCTTCATCGTCTTTCGACATCGTCAGAAGAGAAGCGGATGAAAGCGCATTGGGCTTGATGCGGGGAGACACCAGAGAAGACTGAGGGGCGGGAGCAGGCGCAGATTCCTGCTTCTCGTCTTTCTGCGGAGGAAAGTTCTTCGCCAGGTAGTTGATGACGGTCTCAATCTCTTCGTCTGTTCCGTCCGCTCCGCGCGAGACCATCTGCTGCACGATCGTATTCCACTGTTCCTTGGTAGCGTGCTTTGAGGTGACGGTCTTCAGATTGTGACAGCCGGTGCACATCTTCTGGACGACGGCTTTTCCCTCGCCATCCGGCAACTTAACGTCGTTTCCCTGTGCGATTACGGGTGAAGCTGTCGCCAGAACTGTAGAAAGTAAAACGGTCCACTTCAACATGCGTGTCTCCACAATGATTCGTTTTGCTGATCTGCCAGCGTTCGCAGATCCTGACTTGATAGTTAAATTTTAGCGGGGTTCTCCGCTTCCAGAGAACCCCGCCTCGTATTTACGAGTTATTTGTGCGCGGAAAGGCCGGTATTCGTATTGAACCAGAGGAACTTAACCGGTTTATCTCCGTCGTTGATGTTGGCGTGCTGGGTCATGCCGTCGGGCCGAAGCATGTATGCGGTTCCCGGCGGTTGCACCCGAAGCTGAGGTCCGTAGAAAGCGAGGCTGGTTCCATCCAGCGCGAGCCAAACCTCTTCCTTTCCTGGAAGATGGGGATGAGGTTCACCCAGCGTGAGCGGATTGATCTCCACCGTGATGACGTCGCCTACCGTTGCGAGACCATCCTTTTTGTTGAAGAGGTCGCGCACCACATGAGCCCAGTGACCCGATGTTCCAGGAGCAGTAAAAGGAGAATCGACCGCCGGCTTACGGATGGGGACCTGACGCTCATCGCTTACCAACATCTGGGGAATGGGATGAAAGTCAGCGGGAGCGGGCTCGTCGAGCACGTACATGGTGAGATCTTCATCGCCGGTGCTTTTTATGACGAACGGCACATTTTCCGGCATCAGAATGGCGACGTCCTTATGCAGTTCGGCCTTCTTGGAGCCAGCTGTGATCTCGCCCTCTCCGCCGACGATGTAGTAGACCTCTTGATTGCCCTTCAGAGTAGAAGACTGAGTTACGGCCCTTGCAGGAAGCCGTCCATAGGCGAGGAAGTTGGCCGATTGGAGCACGGCACCCTTTGCAGGAGGACTCAGATTATCGCCGCGAGTGAGGACGTCTCTGAGGATCAGGGAGCCAAATGCGGAGCGCGGCATGGATTCATGCCAGTCGCCGAAGAAGAGATCGATTCGACGATCGACGGAGTCCCTCTTCGGGACGTAGACCACATCGCCGGGGGTGCTGAAGTGATTTCCACCGCTTGCCAGGGTATTCACACTCGGATGAACCGGAGTCTGGGCTTTTGTCCACAGACTTAGCGAGCAGCACACTCCGGCTGTCAGCAACGCCTTCGCCGTCATGTTCCTTCTGCGAATCTCACGCATCCTTCTTCTCCGATCTGCCCCGAACTTTATTGGCCTGCGGGCTTTTCCGCCTTTGAACCAGGAAGCGAAAACGCGATGACGGAATCACCCGAGGTTGCATCGTAGTAGCTTCCTCCGGTTGCCACCAGGACGACATATTGCTTGCCGTCCTTTCCTTGAAAGGTCATGGGTACGTTATAGGACCCGGTCTCGAGGGTCGTCTCCCAGAGGATCTTTCCGGTCTTTGCGTCGAAGGCGCGGAAACGATGATCATTGGTTGCGGCAATGAAGACCAGTCCGCCTGCGGTCGCGATGGAGCCGCCATAGTTTGGAGCCCCGGTATCGTGGACTCCCTTGGCTTCAAGCGATTCGACGACTCCAAATGGAATCTTCCAGGCAACGTCGCCGGTGTTCACATTGATCGCCCACAGCTGGCCCCAGGGAGGACGCTGACAGGGCATAAACGTATCGTTATTCCAGAAGTGCGCGTAAGTCCCCCATGGGCTGGTGCGCTCGTAGGGTGGGTCGGCGCCGGCATCCTGCTGCTTCTGCAGTTTGCCGACATCGCCCAGATTCATCGTATTGACGAAGAGATAGCCCAGCTTGGGATCCAGCGACATTCCCTGCCAGTTGGTCACGCCGATGGTGCCGGGAAAGATGAGCGTCATCTCGGTGCCGAAGGGGGTGAAGGCGCCGCTGTTTTTCATGCCACCGGTCTGGTTGTACATCGCCTCGCAGAACTTCTGATGTTCCGGGGTGACGGTGGCGATATCGGCAGGAGTGTAGGATTCGCGGCCCAAAGGCTCAGGCTTGATGGGGAACGGCTGAGTAGGCGACGCCTCTTCTCCGGGAACATCGCTGGCGGGTACAGGCCTTTCTTCCACGCCGTAGATCGACTTCCCGTTACGGCGGTCAAGGATATACATCAGGCCGGCTTTGCCGATGACAGCCACGGCCGGAATCTTTCGGCCTTTATGTTGAACTTCCATCAGCACTGGAGCGGAGGTAAGGTCGTAGTCGATCAGGTCGTGATGAACGGTTTGGAAGTACCAGACCAGCTTTCCTGTATCGGCCTTGAGCGCGACAAGGCTGTCGCTGAAGAGATTTTTGCCTTTGCGGTCGGCACCATAGAAGTCGTAGGTCGACGATCCGAAGGGAAGAAAGACCAGATCGCGCTTTACGTCCACGCTGATCATGCCCCACACATTCGTTCCTGAACGATTTTTCCAGCTATCCGCAGGCCAGGTATCGTTTCCGGTTTCACCCGGATGTGGCACCGAATGGAAGCGCCAGACCATCTTTCCGGTGTGAACATCCCAGGCGCGTACATCGCCGGAAGGGCCATGCTCGGGGGTCTCCTGCACCTGTGAACCGGTAATGATCAGATCCTTATAGATCTCGGGCGGTGAGGTCATGTCGTAACGGGCATTCGGGAATCCGTTATTGACATCCTTCTTCAGGTCGACGACGCCGTTTTCCCCGAAGGATTCCATCAGCTTTCCGGTCTGAGCGTTCAAGGACATTAAGCGTCCATCTCGAGTCCCGAAGACGATGGAGGCTGGAGTCTGCTTATCGCCCGGCCAGTAGGAGACGGCTCGTCCCGCGGGATTGCCTCGATCCATCTTGAACGTCCAGATCTCCGTGCCCGTCTCAGGGTCGAGCGCGACGACTGTTCCGTATGGAGTGGGAATGTACATCATTCCATTGACGACGATCGGGGTTGCTTGTGACGAGCGTCGTCCGCCGCCGTGGCCGATGGCTCCGGCGCTTGTAGCTGCCGGACTGTCCCGCTTCATGTGATAGGTCCAGCTGCGTGTGAGCCCGTGGACTGTATCTGGATTGATCTGGGTCAGAGGAGAAAATCGTGTGCTGGACGAGTCATGTCCAAACATCGGCCAGTCTGTCGAAGCTTGGGCATGTGCGGCAGGAGAGGTTGAAGCCACAGACCAGATAAGAATAGCGCTACAGATTCCGAGTCGCACGCCAGGTCCTTCTTCTTGAGATTGCTAGGACGAGTGGCCAAAGTCACTCATCCTGCCAGTGGAGCAGCTTTGGCGGGGCAGAACAAGCGAAATCGTGCGAAATGGATCTCTACCTTGGTTTGTACAGTCCAGAGCGAACCCTTCCCACCAAAAATCAAAGGAAAAGGGCCGCTGACTCTTAGAGCGGCCCATCCGTGTCCGACCCATTTCCGGGCGAGGGGAGAGATACGTTTTCTATCGGAGAAAGACAGCTAGTTCGCTGGCCGCATTCCGGAGATGCGGGAGAAAGCGCGTCTGCATCTCAAGCGTGGAGAGACGCGGTGCGCTGCCACTGAGATTGATGGTTGCCACGGCGCGCCCATTGGGGGCGAAGACAGGTACGGCAAGAGAGCGCAGGCCAACCTCATACTCCTGATCGCAAAGAGCATAGCCGTTGCGACGTACATTGCGCAGGAGCACGCGCAGCTTTTCAATCGACGTAACAGTGCGGGTGGTATAGGGAGTGAGAGCGACCCGGGCTAGGTAAGTCTCAAGCTGTTCCGGTGTGAGGTAGGCGAGCAGAATGCGTCCCATGCTGGTGCAGTAGGCCGGTAGACGGCTGCCGATGTGGAGATCGACGGCCATGACGCGATTGACCGTGGTGCGGGCTACATAGACGATATCGTCGCCGTCGAGCGTGGCGACCGAGAAGGACTCGCGCAGTGCGGCGGACATACGCTCGAGGATAGGCTGAGCAGCCGAGGAGAGTGTATTGGAGGCCGTGTAGGTATGGGAAAGCGTGAGCATGCGAGGACGCAGTGAGTATCGCGATCCGTCTTCGGCACCGGCGAAACCAAGCTTGGTGAGGGTATAGAGACAGCGGCGGACGGCGGCGCGAGAAAGTCCGGTGCGAACGCTGAGCTGCGAGATGGTCATCTGAGGGTTCTGTTGAGTAAAGGCCTGAATAACAATAAGACCTCGCGCAAGCGAGGTCATGAAGTTCGGATCTCCGGCAAAGACATCTAAGGAAGATGCCGGGGTTTGTTTTTGCGGAGCGGGTGATGCAGGGGGCAGAGGGGGGGCGGGCTCGGGCGATAACGGATGGCGCGGGGTAAGGCTCATGAGGTCCCTTTCAGATAGGCCTCGCCCAAACAGGGCGATAGCCGGTCCTCTTTTACGATAAACGCACAACGTTCAGTCTCGCAAGTCCGCTGTCATGCAGAGGCGGGGGAGCCTGTGAGAAGATACAGCCGGAAATGTTCCTTTTCGATCCCCCGGTACATCACAGTAAAAGCACAAGGATTCAACCCTAGAGGAGAAGACAGAACGCATGCAGACCGAAACCAAATCCATCTCTCTGGTCGATAGCCCGGCCTGGAAGGCCCTTCAGGCTCACGCGGAGCAGATTCGCGGGAGGCACCTGCGTGAGCTTTTTGCGGAAGACTCCTCTCGCGGAGAGCGAATGACCGCTGAGGCGGAGGGCATCTTTCTCGACTATTCGAAGAATCGAGTAACTGACGAGACGCTGAAGCTGTTGCTTGCTTTGGCTGAGCAGGCGGGCCTGCGTCAGCGCACGGAAGCGATGTTCACGGGCGAGAAGATCAACATCACGGAAAATCGTGCCGTGCTGCATGTGGCTCTGCGTGCGCCCAAGAGCGAGTCGATTAAGGTCGATGGCGAAGACGTTGTGCCTGAGGTTCACCAGGTTCTGGACAAGATGGCAGCCTTTGCCAACCGCGTGCGCAGCGGAGAGTGGAAGGGGCACACCGGCAAGCGCATCAAGAATGTTGTGAATATCGGCATCGGTGGGTCCGACCTTGGCCCCGTGATGGCCTATGAGGCGCTGAAGCACTACTCGCAGCGCGATATGACCTTCCGGTTTGTCTCGAATGTGGACGGCACGGACTTCGCGGAGGCTGTGCAGGATCTGGATGCCGAGGAGACGCTGTTTCTGGTGGCGTCGAAGACCTTCACGACACTGGAGACGATGACGAATGCGCACACGGCTCGCGACTGGGCGCTGAAGAAGCTGGGCGACGAGAAGGCTGTGGCAAAACACTTTGTGGCGATCTCGACCAACGCAAAGGAAGTTGCGAAGTTCGGCATCGATACCGAGAACATGTTCGGCTTCTGGGACTGGGTCGGCGGCCGCTACTCGATGGACTCGGCGATCGGACTTTCGACGATGATCGCGATTGGTCCGCAAGGCTTCAAGGAGATGCTGGAGGGATTTCATGCGATGGACGTGCACTTCCGCACGACCCCCTTTGAAAAGAATCTTCCGGCGCTGCTCGGACTCCTGACGATCTGGTATACGGAGTTCTTCGATGCGCAGACGGTAGCGGTGCTTCCATACGAGCAGTATTTGAAGCGCTTTCCGGCGTATCTGCAGCAACTGACGATGGAGTCGAATGGCAAACACGTGACTCTAGAAGGCAAGGTTGTGAACTACCAGACCGGACCGATCTATTGGGGCGAGCCGGGAACGAATGGTCAGCACTCCTTCTATCAGTTGATTCATCAGGGAACGCGTCTGATTCCATGCGATTTCATCGGCTTCTACAAGACGCTGAACCCGCTTGGCCGTCATCACGACATGCTGATGGCGAATGTCTTCGCGCAGGCAGAAGCGCTGGCATTCGGTAAGACGGCTGCACAGGTGAAGGCGGAGGGCACACCGGATTGGCTGGTTCCACATCGCACGTTCGAGGGGAATCGTCCTTCGAATACGATTCTGGCCGAGAAGCTGACGCCAGCAACGCTGGGCAAGCTCATTGCGCTGTATGAGCACTCAGTGTTTACGCAAGGCGTTGTCTGGAATATCGATTCGTTCGATCAGTGGGGCGTAGAACTGGGGAAAGTTCTCGCGACGAAGATTCTGGGCGAGCTGGAATCGAAGGACGAGCCGAAGCTGGAGCATGACAGCTCAACAACGAGCCTGATCGAACGGTATCGGAAAAATAAGTAGGAATAGGCTAATAAGCAGAGCCGCCGCGGAGACTTTTCTCTGCGGCGGTTCTGAATTTAAAGAGAAAATATTAGCTAGAGAAGCTGTAGGATGATTGCCGTATGTGCTGGAATAGTGATTGTTTGCCCGCCAGCAGCTTTGCTCGTCTTGATGCCGTGACTTCCCTTAGTGAGATGGGTCTGGCTCTGATCGAGTGCGGCTCCGCTGAGTGTCTCGACGATCTCTCCTGATGGTGTAGCAAGATTCAACCCTTGCGATGCATCTTTGTTCAGAATAGCGATGATGGTTTTTCCGTCGCTGCGGTGGGCCGCATAGGCTGTAGAGTTTACCGTGCCGGGATTGAAGTCCAAAGGCAGCATCGTGGTTCCGGCGAAGGCAGCGGCGAACTTCATGCCATAACCTACAGGTTCGAGCAGGTATTTATTGTTCAGCTTGCCGTTAACGCCGCTGCCTACAAGAGTGCCTTCGTTGGCAATGGGCGTGTAGAACGGCTTGGGATGCGGAGTGTTAGGGTCCTTCATCAGTTGTTCGCCGCGAAGGAAGCCGCCGACCGAGACTGCCTGGGCGTGTCCACTGCCGCCGTGAAGGTTGACTCCTGAATAGCCGAGCGACATCAGCTCAAAGAGGTAGTCTGCTCCCCAGAGAGCGGCGGCGTAGACATCGCTCAGACCGGGCTTGCCACCCTGATAGACGGTGTTGCCCTCGGTCATACGGAAGGGAACGCTCATCTTCGTTGCAGCTTCACGAGCGATAGCTGCCTTGCGCGCGACCGCAGGATCGTTCTGCAGGAGACGATCGATATTGACCTTCGGGTTGTTAGGAGGCCCGCCCCAGTAGAAGTGGTGAGAAAGCGTACAGACGTTAGGCTTCTCCTCGAGCGAGGGCCAGTGTTCAGCGATCTTCTCGAGCCAGGAGACGTCGGAGGCGACATCGGGCATGCCAAACTTTGCTCCGGGAACGGCCTTCTGCACAGCAAGCGCGAGCGGAACCCACTCTTTCATGTACTCGTCGACGCCCCAGGTCTTGGGATCGCGAAGATGACGATTGAACATATCGACTTCGTTGCCAAGCTGGAAGTACTCGAGACGTGGTCCGAGTACCTGAGCCGCAAATTTTGCTTCGGGAATGTCCGTCTCTGCTGTTCCGAAGCCGAGATTAAGTCCGTAGATACAGGTCCAGCCGCTGGCTCTGAGAAAGCCATCCAGATTGTGGATCGCTTCAGGGGTGATTGCGAAGATCGTCGTAGGCGGAGGCTCTCCGTTGTCGGCCTTACGATGCCTGCGTTCGGGAGGGAGGCTTGCGGGAGTGGCCTTCCACCAACCGAACTCGCTGGTATTTCCGCCCAAACGAAGAACCCCGTGCCTTGAGATCGAACGAAACTGGTCGATGAGACTCTTGTTGGCGGGGGAGAAGAAGCTGGGATCTTCGAGCTGCATCGCCTCATAGGAGAGGCCGATAAAATTTTCAGGGATTTTGACTGTCGGAGCGCCTGTCCCGAGCTTAAGCGTAGCGGAGGATGCCTGAGCGAACAGGGACGCGGGACGAAGGGTAGCGGCGGCGAATGCAAACGAAGAACTACAAAGAAACTTACGTCGGGGTAGAGAGCGGTTACTCATCGAAGTTGACTATATCAGCCGATCGAGAGTGCGGTTTTGTATGCGGCCCATGAAGGCGCGGCTATTTGCGAACGGCTAGCGGTGGCCCGAGAAACTCAACTCGCCAGGGTTTTCCAAACTCGTTCAGCGCATCCATGCTGGGACGGCCCTTTGCAAAGAGATCGCCAAGCGAGGCAAAGAACGTGCGAGCGTCCATACTGGGAAGAATAAGAATGAACTGATGCGCAGGCTTGTTGGTGATGTTAACGAACGTGTGAGCGATTCCTCCGGGCACACTGACGACCTCGCCTTCACCAGCTTCAAATTGCTGACCATCGACCTCGAAGAGATAACGACCCGTAAGAACACGGAAGATCTCGGTTTCAGGATGACGATGAAGCGGAGGTCCAAAGCCGGGCGCGTTGGTGGTCTCGATGATGGAGAGGGCCTTATCGGAGGCCTCGGGTGGCAGACGAACGGTGAGCTCAAGACCAAGGCCGGGGATCTTCAGGACCGACGGTACATCGGAGGCGGACTGAAAGAAGTGGAAGGCCATGGAGCATCATCATACTCGGGCCTCAAAGCATAGGGCAGTTAAATGACTGCCGCCAATGCTGCGAGAACCTCGGCAGGTTCTGGGCGTACGCGGAAGTCTGCGTGGGCCTCGGAAAAGACGATGGCGTTATTGCGATCGATGACGAACGTACCTGGCAGAGGAAGCCGCCAGCTCTCTTCCGTTGCTCGCTGATAGTTCAGCCCCGCATTGTTGAAGGGGATATTGACCAGGATGGACTGGAAGTAGCGCTGCTGTTCGGGCGAGGGAGAGTAAGCGAGGCCGTACTGTTCAGCCACGTTGCAACCTGCGTCCGAGAGCAGAGGGAAAGAGAGAGTGTGCTGATCCAGCATGAAGACGTTCTGGCGCGGAGCCTGCGGTGAGATGGCGACGAATATGCCGCCACGACTGCGGACCTCGGTCTGGAGATCGCGCCAGTTCTCAAGCTCGGTGACGCAATAGGGGCACCACCGGCCCCGGAAGAATTTGATGACGACAGGACCGAGCGCGATGAGATCGGCGGAGTGAACCAGCTTGCCGGTGCGAGCATCGGGAAGAGAGAACGAAGGCGCCTTTGAGCCGGGACGAAGAATACGTTCTTCAATACCTGTAGCGAATAGCTCGGCGATGGCCCTTTCGGAGAAAGCAAGCCGCTCAGGCTGTACGAGAGCACGAGTGTTCTGGGTGATGCGGTCTAACTGGTCCTGAAGCGAAGTATTGAGAGAAGCGGCCACGACATTATTATCGCAGCCTTCTTCAGGACGCAGCGCCATTCGGCGACTTAACTGTGGGCAGGCAGAGCTTTGAGAAGAGAGAGCATCCGGGCGAGAGCCTCATCTCGCGCGGTCTTGTTGGCGGGATTGTTATTGGTGGGATCCTCGCCCGCGCGCATAAATCCGTGCCCTGCTCCCTTGTAAGTCACAGGCTCAAACTTCTTGCCCGCAGCCTTCATACCCTCGATCGTAGCTGGAATGGTGGCTCCAATGCGGGCATCATTACCGGCGTAAAAGCCGTAGACCGGAGCAGTGATGGTAGAGAACTCGGAAGGCGGCGGTCCGTAGAAGACGAAGGCAGTGGCGAGGTCTTTGCGGTGAGTCGCGAAGGCGAAGGACTTACCTCCACCCCAGCAGAACCCTGCGGAGACCACAGTGCCATTGGCAGCAGGAAGTTTTTTGCCGTAGTCGGCTGCTGCGTCGAGATCGGCGTTGACCGTATCCGCATCGAGTCCGGAGACGGCTTTGGTGATGGCGTCCATATCCGGGTAGGAATCCGTGCCGCCGCCGTTAGGTCCGGTGCCGGAGAGCAGATCGGGAGCGATCACAATGTACCCCTGCGCCGCTAGCTCGTCAGCCATTTCCTTGGCCCAGTCGGAGAGCCCGAAGATCTCGTGGATGAGCACGATGACGGTAGCTTTGCTGCTGACCTCGGGATAGACGACGAAGGCCTGTAGCGAACGGTTGCCGTGCTTCAGGGTGACGTACTCACGGTGACGCGGCGAGGCATCGAGTTTTGTCTTGGCCCACTCCTGGGCAGAGGAGGGAAGAGAGACGGACAGCACGAGAGCGAGCAGGCACAGAAGGGTTCGGCGCATGGGAGGAGTGTATGCCGAGCGGATTTCACTCGACAATGGAAAAAGTGTAAAACTCTTGCACATCTTTGCAGCCAGCGGGAGAGGATGATGGTTTAACAAACGAACTCCAGGAAGTTGTGAAGATGATGAAAGAGGCTTCGTTGTAGGCTGGTAACGCAATGGAGGAATCACGATGACGCAGATGGAGATCGCCAAGGGTGCCGACGAGCAGTATTTGCTGGCGGGGATGTCGAACCGGCATGGCCTGGTAGCAGGGGCGACGGGAACGGGAAAGACGGTGACGCTGCAGGTGATGGCTGAGGCACTCAGCTCGATCGGCGTGCCGGTCTTCGCGGCCGATGTGAAGGGCGATCTTTCGGGAATCAGCCAGCCGGGCAAAAGCTCTCCGAAGTTCGATGAGCGTGTCAAATCGCTGGGTCTTGGCGAGTGGACCTTTGCTGGTGCTCCAGTCGTCTTCTGGGACGTCTTCGGAAAAGAAGGTCACCCGGTAAGGACTACTGTCAGCGAGATGGGGCCCCTGCTGATGAGCCGCATTCTGAATCTGAACGAGACGCAGACTGGTGTGCTCACACTCGTCTTCAAGATCGCCGACGACAACGGTCTGCTGCTGCTGGATATGAAAGATCTGCAGGCGATGCTGCAGCATGTATCGGAGCATGCAAAGGAGTACCAGACCAACTATGGCAATATCTCTGCAGCCAGCATTGGCGCGATTCAGCGTGGTCTTGTCGCGCTTGGCCAGCAGGGTGGCGATCAGTTCTTTGGCGAACCGGCTTTAAACATTGAAGATCTGCTACAGACAGATGCCAGTGGTAAGGGAGTCGTCAACATTCTGGCTGCGGACAAATTGTTACAGTCGCCGCAGCTCTACGCAACGTTTCTGCTCTGGCTGATGAGCGAGCTCTTTGAGAAGCTGCCTGAGGTCGGCGATCCGGAGAAGCCGAAGCTTGTCTTCTTCTTTGATGAAGCACATCTGCTCTTCAACGATCTTCCCCAGGTGTTGCAGCAGCGAATCGAACAGGTGGTGCGGCTGATTCGTTCAAAGGGGGTCGGCGTTTTCTTTGTGACGCAGAATCCGATCGATGTTCCTGACACAGTTTTGGGGCAGTTGGGAAATCGCGTACAGCACGCTCTGCGCGCGTTTTCGCCGAAGGATCAGAAGGCCGTGAAGGCTGCGGCACAGACCTTCCGCGCGAATCCGAAGCTCGATGTGGAAGAGGTGATTACGCAGTTGGGTGTAGGCGAAGCGCTGGTCTCTTTTCTTGATGAGAAGGGAACTCCGGGCATCGTGGAGAGGGCGATGGTCTGTCCTCCGCATAGCCAGATCGGACCGATCACTCCGGATCAGAGAGCAGCAATCATCAAGAGCTCTGTGGTCGCAGGCGTGTATGAGACGGCGGTCGATCGCGAATCGGCTTACGAGAAGCTAAAAGGCAAGGTTGCAGCGTCAACCGTTTCGACGGCACCGGCCTCCGGTGGTGCGGGGGCGGGGACTGTGGAGCAGAGCGGCGGGTGGCTGGGAGGTCTTGAGTCTTCTGCTGGATCGGTTCTGGGAGGTGTCTTTGGCAGCGGTGGTTCGCATCGCGGTGACACGGTGGTGCAGGCGATGGTAAAGAGCGCAGCGCGGACCATGGGAAGCACGGTCGGCAGGCAGATTGTGCGTGGAGTGTTGGGATCGCTGTTGGGAGGAACGACGACGCGACGCTCGCGGTGAGAAGCTCTCACCGCGAGCCTGTTTCTCTATGTGAACTAGATCACCCTGAGAAGTAGCAGAATAAGGATGATGGTGAGAATCAGACTGAGTCCGCCGCCACCGTAGTAGCCCAGACCGGGACCCATACGATAGCCACCAAAACCGAACAACAGAATCAAGACGATCAAAATCAGGATAAGCATTTGCGATGTTCTCCTGGCGAGGATTCGCCCCTTTTTGCTGTCTGATGCAAAATCCTCGACTTGGAGATAAGTGACAAAAGCTTTATTTTGTCGGGCCTGATCCGTTGAACAACTGAAACTCGCGAATCCCGGCCGAACCTACGGTGGAGAGCAGGTTCAATCGGACGCGCTGAGCCGTTGTGGCCGGGAAGAGATCGATCTTCTTGTGGCCTATGGCGTGTGCATGGACGAGCGTCTTCCATGTTCCGTTCTGCCACGCCTCAATGCTGTATTCCTGGATGCGCTGTCCATCGTTGAGCCACTCCATGGTGAGGGAACGGTCGAAGGTGACGGGCTTGTTGAAGTGCAGCTCCAGCGTGGCATGACGATCCGGGGCCGACCAGAAGGTCGCAGGGTCGTTGTCGAGGGCGGCCTCCTCGGGAGCATTGCTGACATGGTTCGCCTGACGAACCAGATTGTGTTCGCTGCCATAGATGCGCTGCACAGCCTCGCCAAACTCGCGCAGCCGTGCAACGTCGGATTCGGGCAAGCGTCCTGTGTTATCCGGAGCGATGCCGAGCATCAGCTGTGCTCCGTGGCCGACGGTCTTGTTGTAGATGTTGAGCAGCTCGTCGACGGTGTGCAAAGAGGCCTCGTCGTTGGGATGCCAGAACCAGTGCAGCTTGCGAAGAGGTGTATCGGCTTCGATCGGGCGCCAGCGAAGATAACCGGTGCGATCGAGGACGTTCCAGTTTTCGTAAGGCACGGTTCCGTCTTCCGAGCCCACCCAGCGAAGGTCTGCGTTTTTATAAAGCTCGACGTCGGCGAAGACCATGGTGTTGGGCTGATAGGTGCGCAGCTTCTGGACGATTTTGTCAAAGTCGTACGTGCGTCCTTCGGAGCCTGCGCCGTCGAGCCAGAACTCGGTCAGGGGGCCGTAGTGGCTGGCGAGCTCGCTGAGCTGAGAGAGGTAGTAGGTGTCGTAGGCCTTCGGGTCGGGATAGCGCGAATCATGGCGGTCCCAGGGCGAGAGATAGACACCGAAGCCGAGGCCTGTGCGGTGAGCGGAGTCAGAGGCCATCCGGACGAGGTCGCCCTTGCCGTTGAGCCAGGGGCTCGATTTGACGGAGTAATCGGTGTGAGTGCTGGGAAAGAGCGCGAAGCCGTCGTGGTGCTTGGCGACGAGGACGGCATACTTTGCTCCACCGGCTTTGGCGGCTTCCATCCACTGGTCGGTGTCGACGTGGGCGGGGTTGAAGACCGAGGGTGCGGCGGTTCCGTCTCCCCACTCGCGGTTGAGGAAGGTGTTCGTGGAGAAGTGGATGATGACGCCGATCTCGAGATCCTGCCATTCAAGCTGGGCCGGGCTGGGCTTGATGTCGGGGAAGCTTTGGGCCTGCACGCTCGTGACGAGGGCTAGAAAAAAGAGGCAAAGACGGCGGGCGAGCTTCCGGCAGGCAACGGAGGAATGGGCTCCTGAATCTTTTGGCGGCATGAATGCCATGGTACCCCCTCCCCCGGCTTAAAGTGTGCAAAGTATTCCAAGCAAATATCTTAGGCTGGTACTTTTATCCGCTGCCGCGCAACAAAAAGTCCCGGCTGTCAGCCGGGACTTTCCTTCTTTCTCCTGATTTAAGTTTATCAGCGGCGTCAAGAGGGTTATGTGCGCCGGGAGCGAGGAGGAGGTGTTTTAGCTGAGCGGAGGGGCGGTGTTTTTCTCTTTTTGATAGGCGATGCCCGCCTTGAAGTTTTGCGCGATTCGCTGCGACTTGAGGATGACGGTCTCGGCGGCGGCGGGAGAGAGAACTTCGTTTGCGGTCTCTGCGAAGAGGGCCAGCCAGCGCTCGAAGTGTTCCGGGTCGAGGGGTAGCTGGAGGTGGGTCATCATGGGGTCGCCTTTGTAGCGGCCTGTGGTGAGCAGCACGGTGGACCAGAAGTCCTTGAGGGTGGCCAGGTGATGGGGCCAGTCGCCCACGATGGCATTGAAGATAGGGCCGATGTCGGGGTCGTGACGCACTTTGGCATAGAAGGTGTCGACGAGGGTGCCGATCTCGGCTTCAGTGATTTCAGCTGCCATGCGATTAGTTTAAGCGGAAGCGGGCTGTATAGAAATCATCCGGGCCTTACACTCGTGCGATACGATGAGACTGCGCGCGAATGGGTGTTCCATGATCGCCATTCCATGGATGGGCCGCCTGCGATCAAAACCACATCACTGAGTTTCAAGGGAAGACTTCGCGAATGCATATCCTTTCGGCTCTGTCGTATTTTTTCTCTGCACATTCGCTTCTGGCGATGCCTGTAATTGTGCTTCTGTCCGCCGTTGTTGCCGTAGGGATGGTGGCATGGCGAAAGAACAATGCGTGGTCTTTGCTTGTGATCGGCGGCCTGGTGTTCGCAGGGATCAACGTGTTTACCAGCCACATTTGGAATGCGCTTTTTCTGAATGCCTTCGGCGTGACGGGGAATGCCGTCATCGTTCAATCCCGACAGACAAGCTCGCAGCTCAACGACCAGTACATCTGGGAGTATGACGCCGTCGTCAAGACGGCTGACGGCCGCGATGTGACGACGAAGTTTGACACGATGTCGGCCAGCATCTGGCCGATTCGCAATGAGATTCTCATTCCTCCCGAAGGGGAGAAGTTTGCGGTGAAGTACGTTCCCGGCTTCGAGCGCAATATCGTCATCCTGAGCGATCAGTCGGACTACGGAAAGAAGCGGTTGATTCGGGAGGACCTTGAGCCTGTCGAGAAAGCAGAGGCCGAACTGGCGGTGAGCCCGGCCAATCCGGATTTCATGAAGGAGTACCGCAATGCCTTGCAGAGCTTTCTCGAGAAGCACCGGAACGATGCCGATCCTGTGCTGATTCGCAGCTATCAGCAGAAGCTGGATGCGCTTGGGCCAGCGAAGTAGGCAAATACCCCACCTTAGCCGCTTCGCGGCGAAGATGGGGCACCCGGCACCCGGTTTGGTCTTGAGTGCGGCAGGGCTTACATCCACTCCCACATGGTGGAGACGGTGTTGCCGGAGGGATCGACCTCGTACTCGAAGGCGGCGCACGCGTTGTTGAGCGTGGGCAACTCGGTAGACGTGGTGCTGAGGAAGAGCATGCCGCGATAGCTGGCGGAGCCTCCGGGACCAAATTTGCCAAGACCATGTCCGGTCCATGTAACAGGGTCCCCTTTGTCGGTAAGGCTGAAGCCCTGTCCGCTGCCGATGAGGGAGCCATCGGGTCGGACGACGGCGGTATAGGTTGCCATGCCGATGACGTGGACGCCGAGGATCTCACCGGAGTCCTGGAAGGAGATCTCGGTGGTGGGTGGGTTGACGGAGAGGACACGGCGGACGGTCTGTTTTCCTTTGATGGTGCCGATCTGTTTTCCGAGCATGATGGTTCTCTCACTTTCGAAGGATGAAATTGAGGAGCCCGAGGAGTGAGGAATTGTAGTCCTGCGGAGGGGTGGGTGGTCGGAAATTAAATCAGTGGTTGCTGCTCGGTTGGTCTCGCTTCGAGGAATCGGAATTGGGGATGTGGTAATCTGAGCCGCATCCAGCGGCCCATCAGAGAAATCCTACTCGGTAAGAAGGGATCGGCCTATGAAGCGCAGAAGCAGGCTCACGATTGCGAGAGCTGTGGCGGTGCTCTCTGTTCTTGGCGTCGCGAACGTTTACTCGCAGGAAAAGTACTCGCTGAAATCGCCGGATGGAGTCGCGTTCTCGGACTTCAGAGGATATGAGGACTGGGCGGTGGTCTCCTCGGCGCGGACCGATGAAGTGCTGAAGGTGATCGTCGCTAATCCTACGATGATCAAGGCATTCAAGGCGGGCGTTCCGGGCAACGGCAAGCCTTTCCCGGATGGCTCCAGGATCGTGAAGCTGCAATGGAAGCCGAAGAAGAGCACGGAGGCTCCTTTTGTGGTGGATGTGCCGGACATTTTTACCCAGGCCTTCGTGATGGAGAAGGACAGCAAGAGATTTCCGAAGAGCGGCGGGTGGGGATACGCGCTGTTCAACTACGGAGCTGCAACGGACAAGTTCACGGCGGACCCCAGCCCGTCAGACTGCGGGAACAAGTGTCATGTGACGGTGAAGGCGAAGGACTACATCTTTCATCCGTATCAGAAGCGGTGAAGGGCATTTTGTCCCAAGGTGACAGGCGGGTTCGAGCTCGCTCGAATGATTTCAAATCGTGAAGAAGGGAGCAGCCATGAAGCGTATGTTTACGATTGCGAGAGCCACGGTCGTGCTCGCTGCCGTCGGCGTCATGGCCAGTTGCTCGCAGGAAAAGCACTCGCGCAACCGACCACCCAACGAACATCGCGTGGAGCAATCCAATATGACAAACGAAAAAGTGATCATGCTGATTGAGGCAAAGATTGAACCGCAGCATCGCGCGGAGCTTCTTGAAGCCGCACGCCAATATCTGCCGTTAGTTCATGGGGAATCGGGCGTGGAAGCGTTTTACATCACGACCCGAAAAGACGATCCCAATACGATTGTTTTCTATGAAGTTTATAAGTCGCAGGCAGCGCAGGATTTCCATCTTCAACAGGACTTCACGAAGAAATTCCTGGCAACACTAAAGAGCATGCAGGTGGGAGATCGAGTACGTACAAACCTGGTGGAATTGGCCCCGGGAGATCTGGCTCCTTCTAAATAGATAGATTGTGCAGTCGCGCGCTGCATAGTTTGGCGCGCTTAGGAGAGCTCTGAAGACGTGCCTTTAAGCAACGCGTTTCGCGCGTCTGGGTGAATGCCCCCCGATTTATCGGAAGGGATTTTTATGTATAGGCCGGTCGCCCTCTTGTAGATTGGAACGCACAATGTTTACGGAGGGATTTGTGAAGCGATTCTTGGTAGCAATTCTTGTTCCAGCGATGGCAGCTTTTGCCAGCGATCTTCCAAGCAAGAAGTATCTGGATCTTGCCAATGTCAAAGTGATGGTTGCTGCGGCAGAGGCAAAGGCAAAGGAGTTGAATGTTTCCGTAACCATTTGCGTTGTGGATGAGAGCGGAAACCTGCTTTTTCTGGAGAGGGGCGAGACAGCCTCGCTGAATACGATTCAGTTTGCTCAGAAGAAGGCGCGCCATGCGGCCTTCTTCGGCCAGCCGTCCAGAGTAGGAGCAGAGACGATAAAAAAAGGCAATACGGAGGCGCTGGCCTTCCCGGAGTTCTTCCCGAACCAAGGAGGGTTGCCGATTAAGGTGGATGGGCAGCTGCTGGGTGGGATCTCCGCGAGTGGGGCCAAATCGGAGGTTGATGAAGCCATCGCGCAATCCGGTCTTGACGCGCTTCTCAAGCAATGACGATCTGTTTCGTCGGCGGTGGGTTTGCGAATCGATCAGTCGTTCCGTCCTGCGGGCTTCATTTGGCTTGACGTGCAGAAGCGGTTCGCGCTTTGCGCGAATACCCACATCTCAGAATCGAGATATGGGGCACCCGGGTTGGCGGTGGTTCGGTCAGATTTGGGTTACCCGTCCGGGAGAAGCTGCATGAAATGGGGTACCCAAAATGTCGGCGCTAATTTATGTGTGGGCCACCCGCCCAAGCCTAGAAGTTATAGCCCACGAATACGCGAAACACGGGCGCGTCCCCGGACCATAGGCTTGTCTTCATCTCGACAAATGCTTTGTTTTTTTCTGCACCTACGAAAATGTTGAAGCCGGTTTTGTAGGTGAAATCGCTGAAGCTGACATCTTCGTTGCTGGCGCTCCGACTGATGAAGTTGAATGCTGGCCCCATGCCGAAGTACGGGGCCCATTGACCGTGTAACTTTGTGCTGAACCGGTAGGCCGCTTCGCCGTTAACAGCGTACATATCCGTCAACTCCCCAAACCCGAATTCGACGTTGGGCCGGAACAACAGATGTTCACTGAAAAACGGGCCGAACTGTGCCTGGGGGCCGAACATAAACAGTTCGGGGCTCAAACCGGCACCAACCTTTCCCCCAACGTGCCAACGACGCGCTTCGCTCTCAATCTGCTTTGATAGCTTGTTCACCTGGGCTGTCTGCGCCGCTGCTCCGCCGGTAGCGGTTTCGGTGCCGGGTTGAATCACATCGATGCTTTCGATCACCTGTGTCCCGTTCTCGTTGGGTGTACTGCCATGCACGCGAACGCGGATACCGGGCTTGATCCTTTCCTGAGATACAGCCTGAGCCGCATAGGTGAAGAGATAATAGCGGTTGTCGTCCGATCGAACGACAACGGTATTCTCACTCGTGGAGACCACGGTTCCTTCGATTGCGTTGCCGGATCCTTGTGTCTGGGTTGGTCCACGGTTCGTGGCTTCGGTGTCGGGTTGAATCACATCGATGCTTTGGACCACCTGTGTGCCGTCGCTGCCGGGGGGACCAGCATGCACGCGAATGCGTGCACCAGGCTTGACCGTATCCTTAGGCACCATGTGAGCGGCATACGTGAAGAGATGATACTGATTGTCATCCGATCGAACGACAACCGTATGCTGGCTCGTGGCGACCACAGTTCCTTCGACTGGATGGTCGTGTCCTTGCATCTGGGCTGATTGTGCCGAAGGTACGTCGGGAGGATTTTGTTGGGCCTGACCGGTTAGGACCACGAAGACGGACGAACAAAGGAGAGAGAGAACGAGCAGAATATGCGCTCGCAGGGGATTTCTCCTGCCAAAAGGGACAGGAGCGAAGCCGGGGACGCGTGGAGTCGCCATGACGATGTCTCCTTGGACCTGCAAAATCGCCCCAGCCAACTCGCCGGGGTGCTGCCTGTTTCCCAAATACGTCGCTCTCCGCCATCGCTCTTCCTTTTTGGCTGAGATACTCCGATGGCCATCCAATCATCTGTTTCGAGTGAATACAACTGTCAAAAGTGACTGTTGACACAGGAATAGCAGGGGCGTATCCGAAGAATAGGAGTTTGATCCAAGTCTCTTGAAGCGAAAGCATACGCCCGGTGTACGCGCGCGCGAGCGAGAGAGAGAGAGAGACGCTCTATCCACCTACATCGTGGCGAGCCGGAGCCATAACCTTTATGTGGTGGCGGGGAGCGAGATTGCGATGCGGGTGGAGCAGCACAAGCAGGGCGGTTCGATGGCTACTCGAAGCTGTACAACTGCAATCGACTGGTGTGGTTTGAGCGGTTCAATATGTTGGCGATGCGATTGCGCGGGAGAAGCAGCTGAAGGGATGGTCGCGGGGTGGAAGAACCGCAGATCCTTCGACTGCGCCCTTCGGGCTTCGCTCAGGATGACGCGGTGTGGGCTATGGATCATCGGGTGGTTCGCTTGAAATGGTTCGCGCTTTGCGCGAATGCCCACATCTCAGAATCGAGATATGGGGCACCCGGTTGGTGGTGGTTCGGTCAGATTTGGGCCACCCGTCCCACCTGCCTTTCGTCATTGTTGTGAGAGACTACGGGAAATAAAGAATCTATGCCTCGAATAACACCAGAAATAATTAGAGAGATATTGGACAAAAAAGTCGAAGTTCAGCCCCGGATATGGCGGCTTCTTGGCGTACTTCGAGCCTGCTTCAGGCATTTAATAATCCTCTCAAACCTAGTGACGAATTAGCTCGTCATTATCCTGTCGCAATAGTGGCGGCTATAGAGGGATATTTTCGTGGAAGGCTTGCCCAACTTATTGATCACGGAGATCCATTTAGGTCGAATGCTATCGCGGCTTATCCGGATGTTAAATTGGACGGAACTCTAGCTAAGGCTATTGTCACTGGATCAATTACTCTCGGAGAAATCATTACTCACCCAATTTCTTTGAGTAGCTTTGAGAATTTGGTTGCGGCAGTTACGAATATATCGGGTCAAAAGAATTGGCTAACTTTGATCTCAAAATTAGTTGCTAAAGATCTGACTTCTTCGAAGCGAGGAAGACTTGTCATGAGCAATCCAGAAAAAACATGGGAACTTCTCAATGATGTTTTTAGAACACGCCATATTTTGTGTCACGAGCTGGCTTCAGAATTTAGTCCCAACAAGGTCGAGACAAGAGATCTCTTGTTGCACGCTCAAGAATTCCTGAGAGCATCTGCACAATGGTTCGCTAAGCTACAAAATCCAGATCCAGAAAAAACATTCCAAGAACGTCGCAAAGCCTCTATGAAACGCCTCCGAGATGCCGAGAAAAATCTGGAAATGGTTTTGAACGCAGATCGTGAGATCTTTCCAGATAAGAATTCGAGCCTTCTTCCTTCTAAGACCACGGCAGAACTCAAGCAACGAGTGAAAGATCTTGCCTCATTTATGAATGAGGCGTTCACGGGCATTACGAAAGGCAGTGACCTTAAAAGGCTTTTCGTGATTGAGCAGATTATCGCTCAGTCGGCACTTCTCAATGGTCTGGCTGACGGTCTAAAACATTGGATGTTCGCGTATGAATATCTCGAACTTGAACGACAGATGCTCGAACGCCACAAAACATTGGCTACAGATATTGAAGTATCTTAGCGCCCGAACTTTTGCCGTCCTTGTAGCTGGCTCATCATTCTCTGCTGGGCCTTCATGCCTCCGCCTGATCCCATGGTCTTGAAGACCTTGCGCATCTGGGCGTACTGGCGGAGCAGGTTATTGACGTCCTGCACGGAGGTTCCCGAGCCCCTGGCGATGCGCTTGCGCCGGTTGCCGTTGATGATCTCGTGGTCGAGGCGCTCTTTTTTCGTCATCGAGTTGATGATCGATTCGACGCGGGTGAACTGGCCTTCGTCGACGTTGTCGATGGCCTGCGACATTCCGGCGAAGGGGCCGACGGAGGGCAGCATCTTGAGGATGGACTTCATGGAGCCCATCTTTTTGATCTGACGGAGCTGGTCGCGGAAGTCCTCGAGCGTGAAGCCGTCGCCGGAGAGAGCCTTCTTGGCGAACTGCTCGGCCTTGCCGCGGTCGAGCTTTTCTTCTGCGCGCTCGATGAGGGTGGCGATGTCGCCGTGGCCCATGATGCGCGAGACGATGCGGTCGGGGTGGAAGGGCTCGAAGGCGTCGGGCTTTTCGCCGGTGCCGAGGAACTTGATGGGAGCGCCGGTGACGCGGCGGATGGAAAGCGCAGCGCCGCCGCGGGCGTCGCCGTCCATCTTGGTGAGGATGGCACCGGTGATGGTGAGGCGGTCGTTGAAGGCTTTGGCGGAGTTGACGGCGTCCTGGCCGGTCATGGCGTCGGCGATGAAGAGGATCTCGGAGGGGTTGAGCAGCTTTTTGAGCGCGGCCATCTCGTCCATCAGCTCGGAGTCGATGTGGTTGCGGCCGGCGGTGTCGACGATGAGCATATCGCAGCCGAAGTTGGCGGCCTCGCGCTTGGCTTCTTTGGAGAGTCGCAGAACGTCGTCGGTGCCGGGTGTGGCGGAGTCGATCTTGCCCTCGTAGAGATTGGCGTTGATGGAGCGGGCCACGATGGCGAGCTGCTCGCGCGCGGCGGGACGGTAGACGTCGACCGAGACGAGCATGGGGCGGTGCCCGGCCTTCTTGAGCCACTGGGCGAGCTTGCCGGAGGTGGTCGTCTTACCGGAGCCTTGCAAGCCTGCCATCAGGATGACCGAGGGGGGCTGCGAGGACTTCTGGAAGCGGGCGGTGTCTTTGCCGAGGATGTTGATCAGCTCGTCATTGACGATCTTGACGATCTGCTCGGTGGGGGAGAGCGCGGTGGCGACCTGCGAGCCGAGGGCGCGGGTGCGGATGTGCTCGATGACCTCGTCGACGACGGCGAGGTTCACGTCGGATTCGATGAGGGCGACACGGATCTCGCGGAGGGCATCGGAGATGTTCTCTTCGGTAAGGGTTCCCTGGCCGCGGAGGTTCTTGAAGGATCGCTGGAGTTTATCTGAGAGATTTTCAAACATAGCTGAGCTTTTAGTTTAGCAGTCTGCGAGCGGCAGGTTTTGGGCCGGGAATCTCATGGGGGAGAGGTAGGTTTCAGGCGATGGGGGAGCCGGGAATCTCCTTGCCGCGGCCGAGATAGGTCATCGAAAGATAGGCTCCGATCCAGGAGCCGAGGGCGGCGAAGAGGACGTAGACCCAGTGCTTGGTGTAACTGATGACGGCAAAGGCGGAGAGCAGGTACCAGATGCTGCTCCAGGTGGCAGCGGGAATGCGGCGGCGGGACGAGACGGCAGCGTTGAACAGGACGTAGACCGCGTCGGTGGCAGCGGTGGAGACGATGACACCAAGCGCCAGCATTGGTTGGAGATGCGCCATGAATTTCTCCTTCAGGTTGAGATTGCGGAACCAGAGATACACGGATGCGTAGGAGACGATGGTAGAGTTTTCTCCACTATAGACAGAGGAGACCTCGAGGTCGGCTGGCAAGAGATTTTCATGAAGGCGTAAAATAGGCGGCATGAAGTTGCCCCGTCGTAGTCTTTTGCTTCGCGTCGTCCCTGTCTGCCTCTCGGTTGTATTGGTTGCCCACGGCCTGCTCGCCCAGGATTCCCCTGAGCGGCATGGGCGCAAGTACAAGCCACCCCCGGAGACCTCGAAGATTACTGTTGAGGTGGTGAAGAAGACTAACGGCAAGCCGATTATGAACGCTGCCGTCATCTTCAATCCCTATAAAGACGGCAAGGACATCGGCAATCTTGAGGTGAAGACCGATCCGGACGGCAAGGCGACGATCGACATTATTCCGACAGGATCGCTGGTGCGAGTGCAGGTGATCGCGAACGGCTTCGCGACCTTCGCGAAAGAGTATCAGGTGGACGATCCCACGCACGACATTCATATCGAGATGCTGCGCCCGCGCGAGCAGGTCTCCTCCTACCACGACAATACGAATGCTCCATCCGAGCGCAAGTGGGGCGTGCAGGAGCCGATTCGTCCGAAGCCGGCGACACCGAACAGCTCGAAGCCATCATCTCCGGATTCTTCTTCTACACCCCCGTCCTCTACTCCTCCTTCAACCAAGGACTCTTCCGGCAGCGGAAGCTCCTCCACCCCGCAGAATTAAGCGATTGCAGGGATGAAGCTGCTTGCAGGAAAGACTGCTCTGGTGACGGGTGCGGCCAAGCGGATTGGCCGTGCCATTGCCCTTGCTCTGGCGGAGCAGGGAGCGAACGTTGCCATTACGTATCGGAATTCGCAGCCGGAGGCGGAGCAGACGGTACGGGATCTTGCTGCGCACGATGTGGATGCCCTTGCGATTCGTTGCGATCTTCAGGATCCGCTGGCGATCGATCCTATGGTTGCCGAAGTGGTCGATCAGTTTGGGCGGCTCGATCTGCTGATCAACAATGCGGGCTTCTTTGAGTCCGTGAAGCTGGAAGAGATCTCGGTCGAGCAGTGGGATCACATCTTTGCGACGAACACCCGCGCGCCGTTCCTGGTGGCTCGGGCGGCGCTTCCGCATCTGCGAGCCGTGCAGGGAAGGATCGTGAATATCGGCTCGCTGGGCGGGATGCATCCGTGGCCGACGCACGGTCATTACTGTGCCTCGAAGGCCGCGTTGCACATGCTGTCGAAGACGATGGCGAAGGCGTGGGCTCCGGAGGTGAGCGTGAATTGCGTTGCTCCGGGAATGATTGTGCAGGGCGAGATCGAAGAGGCCTACGAGCACTTTGCCCGGAAGACGCCAATGCAGAAAAATGGGACTGCGGAGGATGTTGCTGCTGCGGTGTTGTTCTTTGCGACCGGTCCGTCATTTATCACCGGGCAACTTCTGGCGGTCGACGGTGGACTTGGCCTGAGCTGATTCGGTTAAACGGATGGGTCGGAACCGATCTCCATGCCGAAGCGCGATAGCTCGCGCCTCTGCAGGTTGTAGTCGACGAAGAACCCGATGCCGATGGTGAGCGGGATGAGGCCAGCGGCTGCTCCGGCGAGCACCTCGCGCTGGCGCACGATTGCGGAGAGAGCGAAGAAGAAGAGCATTAGACCGATCCCGGAGGAGACCAGCACAATTCCGGCGCGGCGTGCGTTTGCGAGGCTGCGCAGAGGGTCTTTCGGCATACGCTCTTCTCCGCGGCCGAGGATTTTTTCGATATCTTCAATCGACATGCCGCGGGCCAGCATGGCCATGCGCTGGTCTGCGCGGACGCGTTTGTTGTGGGCGTCGGACCAGATTCCGCCTGCGATGGCGACGATGGCCACGGCGAAGGCTCCGAGAGGAATAATAAAGGGGGTAGCGAAGACTTCCATGAGTGAACCTTCCTTTCTGGCAGCGTTAGACAAAGGCGATTGGATTAAGTTTCATTCTTCGTACTGAAACTTTCGCACCTCCGTGAGGTCTAACGTTTTTCGTGAGTGCCGATCTCAGCTTCGAGCAGGTGGTGCAGGACCATCAGGCGATGGTCTTTCGCACGCTCTACCGGCTGACGGGGAGCCGGGAGCATCTTGAAGACCTGGCGCAGGAGGTTTTTCTGCGGCTGTATCGCGCGCTGCCTAACTTTCGCGGCGAGTCGCTGGTGAGCACTTATCTTTATCGCATCGCGGTCAACGTGGCTCAGAACGAGTGGAAGCGCCGCAAACGGACGGACCGGCCGCTGGTCTCGATCTCCGAGGACAAGAGCGGGTGGGAAGACCGGTTGCAGCATCCGGACCGCAACGCCGAGCAGCAGCTCGAGGACCGGGAGTTCCGGCTGCGGCTTGAGGAGAATCTTCAGGAGTTGAGTGGCGTCGAGCGCACGGTACTTGTGCTCTACCACCAGGAGGAGCGAAGCTATGAACAGATCGCAGCGGCGCTGGGGATGCCGATCGGAACGATCCGGACGCATCTGCATCGCGGAAGAAAGAAGCTTCGCGAAAGTTTGCAGCAACAGCTCGCGCGGGAGAGGAGAGACTCATGTTCGACGATGCGATGAATCCTGAAGCCAACGCGCAGGCGGCGCGTGAGCTCGACGCCCGCATTGTGGAGGAGCTGGAGCGGTTGCCGGATCTCTCGGCGGCGATTCCGGCGGACTTTGCGGCGCGGGTGGCCGCAAAGGTTCCGGCGCGGCGGTCGGTGGCGGTGCGGACGACGCATTATGGACGCACGCTGATGATGCTCAGTCTGGTAGTGCTCTTCGTCGCGCTGGTGGCGCTGGCAATGCGTGGTGCTGCAGGCTCAGCCATTGGAACGGCACTGGAATGGACGCTCTGCATTCAGTTTCTGGCATTCGCGGTCTGGATGGGCGTGCAGCACTTCCGGTCGAACTAGCTGTTTTCTTTGTGCTGCCGGACCATATCCAGAAAGAGCTGGTGAACGCGGGTGTCGTGGCCGAGCTCGGGATGGAAGGTCGCGGCGAGCAGGTGGCCTTCACGAACGAGTACAGGATGATTGCCGCGGGTGGCCAGGGTTTCGACCTCTTTGCCGGTGCGGGTGATGCGGGGTGCGCGGATGAAGACCATCTCCAGCGGGCCGCCGGGCAGCTTTGATTCCGTCTGCAGGATGGTGGAGTCGATCTGGCGGCCGTAGGCGTTGCGTTCCACGGTGACGTCGAGGGCTCCGAGGGACTTCTGCACGGGATGGGTGACGTCGGTGGCGAGGAGGATGACTCCGGCGCAGGTTCCGAAGGTCGGGGTGGAGTGGACGAAGGTTTTGAGGGTGTCGAAGAAGCCGCGCTGCTCCAGGAACTTGAGCATGGTGGTGGACTCGCCGCCGGGCATGATGAGGCCGTCGATACCCTCCAGTTCTGCAGGAAGGCGGATGAGCTTTGGCGTGGCTCCGAGTTCGCGGAGGGTGTTGGCGTGGGCCTCGTAGGCTCCCTGAAGTGCGAGGACACCGATGGTGAGCGGCGGCTGTGGGGTGGTGTTGGGCGTGGCGGCGGCAGTCAAGGGGGCTCCCGTACTTCTTTGTGCAAAGTCTTCAAAAAAATGAAGTTAGTGGGGTACTTCCCGTTCCGTGGATGTTCGGAAGGGCTTTGATCCCCATAGATCCAGTATAGAGAATGGCGCGGGGCAATTCGGCACTTTGTAACAACTCTGCTTTGAGGGACATAGGCGGTTTTCGGGATTGACATGGTAGGATTCGTCCGCGAGGGGAAGCGAATGGCAACACGGATTGCGCCGATGCTGGCGGTGAGCGATGGAAACGCTGCGATTAAGTTCTACCAGGCTGCCTTTGACGCGAAGGTGCTCTGGAAGATGGATGGCGGCGACCAGATTGTTGCCGGGCTCGAGATTCATGGCGCAGAGTTCTTTCTGGCGACGGAGGCTCCGTTGTACGGTACCCGCTCGCCAGACTTCGCCGGCTACACGACGGCGAGGATCGAGCTGCTGGTGGACGATCCTTATGCGGTCCATAAGCAGGCCGTAACCGCAGGAGCGACCAGCAGAAACCGGGTGAAGGAAGATCACTTCGAGATGAGCGGCCCAAGGCCGATCAAGAGGATTCAGCAGGGAGCTGTCGTCGATCCGTTCGGACATATGTGGATGATCGGGAAGGTTCTCGAGCGTGGCGGAGTGGATGAGACGGAAATCGCTCCTATCGCGGTTGAGAGGGTGAGGACTGCGGAGAAGCCTGCAGAGAGAATCACGATCTATCCCAGCCTTGAGGGCCGCGTAGTGCTGGTGACGGGAGGCGCGAGCGGGATTGGAGAGGCGATCGTCGAAGCCTTCATGCGGCAGCACGCGCGGGTGGTGTTTCTGGATATCGACGATGATGCAGCGCATCGGTTGATCGAGCGGATTGGCGGTCCGAAGGAACAGGCTCCGCTCTATCGTCACTGCGATTTAACCAACGTGGAGAAGGCGCAGCAGACGGTGGGGGAGATTCTGAGCCTTTACCCTGCAATCGATGTGCTGATCAATAATGCGGGGAACGACACGCGCCATACGATGGAAGAGGTGACGCCATCGTCGTGGGATCAGACGATGGCGGTGAACCTGAAGCAGCAATTCTTTATGGCGCAGGCTGTGATTCCTTCGATGAAGAAGGCTGGCCGAGGCGCGATCCTCAACATGAGTTCCATCTGCTGGGTGATTCCTTCGACCGGTTTTCCTGTTTACGCGACGGCGAAGGCAGCGATTGTCGGAATGACGCGAACGCTTGCCCATACGGTGGGGAAGGATGGGATTCGGGTGAACAGCGTAATGCCGGGCGCGGTCCAGACAGAGCGCCAAAAGAAGCTGTGGCTGACGGAGGAGTACAAGGCGGAGATTCTTGCACGGCAGGCGTTGAAGCGCATGATTCTGCCGGAGGAAGTAGCCCGGCTTATGCTGTTTCTTGCGTCGGACGACGGCGCAGCGATTACAAGCCAGAGCTATGTGATCGATGGCGGCTGGGTGTAGAAGAAGCCTGCTTCTAAACCTCAGCAAAGGGTCGCGGCGCTGACATTTTCTGTCCCTGACGACAAGCTGGCTTCCTGGCAGTTGAATATCCGTTGAGGCAGTTTTATGGGCGGCGGCCGGGCTGCATGGACGCGTACGGGCTGAGGAAGGCCTTGAGGCCATCTTTGGAGGCAAAAAAACGCCCAATTTGTATTCGTATTCGACAAGGAATCACACGAAAGCGGATTATCAAGTGGTCGGACCTAAAATTACTCAACCACATTCCCCTGTCTTAAGGACCTTCTGATGTCTATCGAGCGCTACTCCCGCCGCCGTTTCAATTCGCTTATCGCCTCGGCTCCTCTCTGGTCTCTCGCCGCGAAAGCCTTCGCCGCGCCCACCCGGGAGTTGCTCATTACCAAGTCCGGTGCGGTCGCCGACGACTCCACCGTCAATACCAAGGCCATTCAGGCTGCCATCGATCAGCTTGCCGCCAAGGGCGGAGGCACCGTTGTCGTCCCCAAGGGCGTCTTCGTCTCGGGTGCTCTCTTCTTCAAGCCGAAGGTTAACCTTCGCCTGACGGAAGGCGCCGTCCTCAAGTGTTCCACCGACCTCTCGAACTTCCCCGCGCAGCGCACCCGTATCGAAGGCCACTTTATGGACCACTTCACCCCTGCCTTCATCAATGCGACCCACTGCGATGGATTTCAGCTCACGGGCGATGGCACTCTCGATGGCGCCGGCATGCCTATCTGGGAGCTCTTCTGGAAGAATCGAGCCGAAAATAAAGGCTTTGCGAATACGGGTATGCCGCGGGCCCGTCTGGCGCTTATCGAAGACTCGAAGGACGTCAAAATCGAAGGCATCACCTTCAAGGATTCACAGTTCTGGAACTGTCATCTCTACAAGAACGACGGTGTTCTCGTGCATAACGTTCACTTCCAGGTGCCCGACGACTACAGGCAGGCCCCCAGTACTGACGGCATCGACATCGACAGCTCCCGCAACGTCACGGTTGACGGCTGCGTCTTCTCCGTCACCGACGACTGCATTGCCTGCAAAGGTTCCAAAGGCCCGCGCGCCATGGAGGACAAGGACAGCCCGGCTGTGGAGCACATCCGCGTCCGCAACTGCACGTTCAAGCGCGGCGGCGGCGTTCTCACCTGCGGCAGCGAGGCAACCCTTGTCCGCGATGTCATCGCTGAAGATTGCAAGATCACTGGCGGGGTCCGCATTGCAACTCTCAAGCTGCGCCCTGATACTCCCCAGCATTACGAGGACATCACCTTCCGCAACATCACCTCCGAAGGCCACTCCAGCGGAATCATCAACATGGCGCCGTGGTCGCAGTATTTCGATCTTCAGGGCATGGAGCCGCCCAAGTCCGTCGTCAAGAACCTGAAGATCGTCGGCATCAAGGGGACGTTCAACTCTTTCGGCACCATCAAGCCCAACCCAGGCCAGACTGACATCAGTGATGTCCTCTTGAAAGATTTCGACGTCACCATCAAGAACGACAAGCTGAATACCTCCGGCGTGACCGATCTCAAACTCGAAAACGTCATCGTTAACGGGAAGCCCTACTCGGTTTAATGCGCGATAACAGCACCGATCAGAGATTGAAGGAGCGCATCCTGCTGCATTTGTGGTAAGAAGGTAATCCTGTACCCAACAGGATCAAAAGAACCCTTATGAAAAATATGCAGATCGCAGATGCAGCCGGGGCGGCAGATTCATCCTCAATGACCGAATCGAACACTCTCTTGACCCGGCGTGAGATGCTGGGACTCACTGGAATGGCGGGTATGGCGGCTCTGACCGGGGTCGCACCCGCCGCGGTTGCGCAGACTGCGCAGAGACGGCCTCGTATCGCTTGTCTCGTCAGCTATTGGGGTCTGCCGACTTCGCACGCGGACTGGATCGTTAACAAGCTGATCGACGGTTATTGGTGGAAGGGGGCGCATACGCCTTCGCAGGTGGATGTGGTCTCCGTTTACATCAATCAGTTCGACACGAGCTTGCTGGGGCAGAAGGTGTGCAAGGCGAAGAACATTCCCATCTTTAAAACAGTAGGCGAGGCGGTCACGCTGGGAGGGAAGGAACTCGCGGTGGATGGTGTGGTCATCGTCTGCGAGCATGGGAACTATCCCACCGATCTGAAGGGGCATTGGTTGCTGCCGCGGTGGTGGATCTATCAGCAGGTGATCAAGGTCTTCGAGGAGAGCAAACGCTCGGTGCCCATCTTCAACGACAAGCACCTCTCCTACAGCTGGGACGATGCCAAGTGGATGTTTGATAAGTCGCGCGAACTGAACTTCCCGCTCAGCGGGGGGTCTTCCATCCCACTCTACTTCCGCAAGCCCGAGGTAGAACTCGCGATCGATACGCCGTTGAAGAACGGGCTCGTAATTGGAGGGATGGCAGATGAGGGAGCCACCTTCCATTGCATCGACGTGCTCCAGTCTTTTATGGATCGCCGCAAGGGTGGTGAGACCGGCGTCAAATCGGTGCAGTCGATTCGCGGGCCGGAGACATGGAAGTGGGTCGAACAGAATGCCTGGGCCAGTAATCTGCTGGAAGCCGTGCGGAAAAACTTTGATCTGCCGCCGGGATACTTTCAAAAAGGCGGGCAGCAGGAGGGCAGGCAGGGAGGCAGGTCGCAGGGAGCGCGGCAGCCCAACCTCTGCATCGTGGAGTACAACGATGGGACCAATGCGGCCTCAATTTCGGGCGCCGGAGTGGGTTGGACCTTCGCCGGCGAGATCGAAGGGCAGAAGGATCCGACGGTTATCTCGATGCTTGGCTGGCCGGGCCCCATCTCGCAGTACCACGCTGCGAACGCTCACGAGCACTGGCTTATCGAGATGATGCTGACCCGAAAGGAACCGTTCAATGCAGAGCGGTTGCTTCTGTCGACCGGAATTGTGAACCACTACATGGATTCAAACTGGCAGGATGGGCGTTACTCCGCCGTCGGACGCCGCATCGAGACGCCCTACATGGACATGAAATATCGCTCGACCCACGGACCGATGTTTGAGACGGGACCACGGCCGCCGAATACCCCCTACATACGAGGTTTTACATCGGCATAGGCACTTCCGCCAGGGTGACGTCTGTATAGGGTCACTTCAGACAAGAGCACATGGGCGTAATATCGCCATCAAGATTTCAAAAAGCAAGTATTCCCAACATTCAGGATGGTGCCCGCTATGCCGAGATTTGGATTGAATCGTCGAGGGTTTTTAGGGGGGCTTGCCGTATTGGGCGAATCCTTACTTGGCAGGCAGAGATTGCTTGCGGCCGCTCGTCCATCGCCCGGCAAGTCAGAACCTGGAAAAGGGAAGATCACTGGGTTTGGCGAGAGCGGAAACGTCTATGCTGAGCTGGGGATGACTACGGTCATCAATGCCCATCTCACGGAGACGGTGATCGGCGGATCGATTCTACGTCCGGAGGCTTTGGCGGTCATGGAGATGGCGGCCAAGCATCTCGCCGTCATCATGGACCTGGAAGCCGCGGTGGGGAAGCGAATTTCGGAGATGTTGAAGTTACCCCAGGGATATGGAGCGATCGTAACCTCAGGTGCCGCTGCGGCGATCCTGAACGGATACGCAGCGATCCTTACCGGGAATGACCCGAAGTTTATTCAGCAGATTCCGGATCTAACCGGGATGAAATCTGAGGTGATCATTCAGAGGGCGCATCGCAGCGAATGGGATCACCAGATTCGAACCACGGGAGCAAAGATTGTCGAAGTAGTTACAGTCGAAGATGTCCACAGAGCCATTAATGAGCGCACCGCCGCAATGCACTTTCAGAACTGGAACGATCCAGATGGACAGATCAATCGGGCCGATTGGCTGAAGCTGGCGCACGATGCCAAAATACCGACGTTTCTCGACGCCGCCGCAGATGTTCCACCGAAGTCGCGCCTGTGGGAGTATGCGAATATGGGCTTCGATCTGATCACCTTCAGTGGCGGAAAGGCGATCAGAGGCCCACAGACTACGGGCTTGCTGATCGGACGTCAGGAGATGGTTCACAATGCACTGCTGAATATGAGCCCCAATGAGGACACGATTGGACGTCCGAATAAAGTAGGCAAGGAAGAGATGTTAGGACTGCTCAAAGCCCTGGAGATTTTTCTTGCCGAAGATCAGGATGCGGTGGATCAAGAGCAGACGAGGCAACTGGAGACGATCGCCAACAAGGTTTCCAAGATACCTGGAGTGACGTTCACTCGAAACGTATCACCGATCAAAAACCACTTTCCCTCGCTTCAGGTGCATCTGGATCCAGCTCGTTTCTCCGCGACACCTCGCGACATCGCAGCACAGCTTGGCGCCATGAAGCCTTCCATCATTGTTGGCGGTGGGGCAAGCGCAATCGAAATGGCTGCGATCGACTTGCAACCAGGAGAAGAAAAGATCGTCGCGGACGCGTTAGCGAGCGTCCTCACAGCCCATTCTGTTTAATTCTCTTCGCGCATAAACAGATTGCGGCGCCATTAAGAGAGAGCACAAACTATCTGCCGCCGAGAGACTCTCGAGTGGGGCCGTAGGTGGGACCGAAGACCGTGCGGTGCGAGACGATCTGCCACTGCCCGGCGTGTTTTTCGTACACGCGCTCATACCAGGCGGAGAACCACCCCTGGCTGGGAGTCGTAGCAGCTTTTGCGGGCACGTAACCGACATAGCGGCCATAGGCGATGGCGACGTCGCCATGCATCTCGACGTTGACGTGGTCGTTGTCACGGACCGTGTAGTGTCTGGTGGCGGCGTATTGCAGGAAGTCCTCCTTGCCATCGACGTGACTTGCGGGACCGCCGCGGATCCAGATGTCACCGTGAACCATCGAGAAGTCGTCAGCGATGGCTTTCCTGAGGAAGGCGGAGTCGCCTTTGACGAGGGCGTCTTCGATGGCTGTCTGGAAGGCGATGACCTCGGCGGCCTCAGGGGACTTGCTGACGGTGGGGTCCTGGTCGGCAGGCACACCTGCATTGGCCCCGGTAGCGGGAGGAAGAGCATAGGCGCCGGGCGGATTAAGAGGAACTTTTGCCTGTTCGGCCACCGTAGACGTCCAGTCGACGCGGGTGGGATCGATGCCGGCGGGGGAGTTGATGGGGCCGTGCACGGTGCGATGAGAGAGGTAAACCCAGTGTCCATCGGGCAACTTACGGAAGACGCGTTCGAACCAGATGCTGGTGATCTTGCCGGGGGCATTGCTGCCGGCGGGCTTGCTGACGACGCTGAGATAGCGGCCATAACAGATGGCGAGGTCGCGGTGCAGCTCATAGCGGAGACTGGTGGGGTCGAGGTCGTGCACATAATAGGACTGGCTGGCGACGCGCTGGTTATACGCAGCGCGGTCGTCGGCGAACTGAGGACGGCCACCGTTGGTCCACCGGTCGCCATGGACCATGGTCATGGTGGCGTCTTCGACGCTGGAGACGAAGGCGACATCGCCGCGGATGGTGGCGTCTTCAAATTTAAACTGCAGGTCGGTGAGGGCGCGGGTGTCGGCGTTGGCATTCGGAGGAAGGCCCTGACGCTCGAAGAGCGAGTTGGCGGATGATGTGCCAGAAGACGGCGCAGCAGACTGCGCCACAAGTGTGGCGGCGGTGGCTACAAGCGAGAGCGTAAGAAACGAGAATGGCAGGAAGCGCATAGGGGCACGTGCAGTCATGACCGAGTGGCTGAGGACATTTGTCGCCATCAGCCCGTCACCAGCATATCCTGTGCTCGTCAAAGCTAACGGTCGTCAGCAGAGCTGGACATCCCGAGATTATTCTCGCAGTAGAGTAGTGTCGGTGTGCGAAGGAGAGGGAGTGGCGAACAGAGAGACCGTGACCTGTCAGATTCGATATAAGCTCGACCTGAATAAGCTTGGAGAATTTGAGAAGTACGCACGTGCATGGATGGGGTTGGTCGAACGCTATGGCGGTACCCATCACGGGTACTTCATGCCTCGCGCAGCCCCCAATGGAGTTCGTACGAGCTTTCCCAAAGTCGGCCATGATGGCCCGTCGGATGTTGCGATTGCCTTGTTTACCTTTCCCAACGAGCGAAGCTATTTACGCTATCGCGAGATGGTAGCAGCCGATCCGGAATGCCAATCCGCCGAGGCACTCTATAACCGGACTCATTGCTTTCTTAGCTATGAACGTCTTTTTCTTCAGCAAGTCGAACATGCTTCGCCATCGTCCCGATGATGGCGTGCAAACTATCTTGACCTCTATCGTCGGGATACTCGAGGTCCGAAGAAGAATTGAATGGAGGGAAGAAGTCAGAGCCTTCAGTTAAAGTGAAACGCCACCGGAGCTATCCGATGGCGTTTCACTTTAACTTTGAACTGCGGCAGGGAGCTACCAGCCTCGGGTCTGGAGGAGTTCGTGCTCTTCGAGGGCGGCGGCTGCGAGACCCTTCATGGTTCCGGTGACGGTCTCGGAGGCCTCGGCGACGATCTTGGGATCGTTGTAGTGGGTCGTTGCGATGACGATAGCCTTGGCGCGGGAGACGGCCTCTTCGCGCTCCTTGGGATTGTTCTCCACATCGAGCGGAGTGGCGCGCTCCTTCATAAAGATTCCGGAGCCGACGAATACGGCCTCGGCACCGAGCTGCATCATCAGAGCGGCGTCGGCCGGGGTGGCGATGCCGCCGGCGGAGAAGTTGGGTACGGGCAGTTTTCCGGCCTTGGCGACCATGCGGATCAGCTCGTAGGGAGCCTGGTGGATCTTGGCGGCGTTGTAGAGCTCGGCCTCGTCGAGGACGGTGAGTGCCTTCATCTCGCGGACGATCTGGCGCATGTGCTGGACAGCGTGCACGACGTCACCGGTTCCGGCCTCGCCCTTGGTGCGGATCATGGCTGCGCCTTCCGCGATGCGACGACAGGCCTCACCGAGGTTGCGGGCGCCGCAGACGAAGGGGGTCGTGAAGGCGTGCTTGTCGATGTGGAAGGTCTCGTCGGCGGGGGTGAGAACCTCGGACTCGTCGATGAAGTCGACGCCGAGCTCTTGCAGGATCTGGGCCTCGGCGAAGTGGCCGATGCGGGCCTTCGCCATGACGGGGATGGAGACGGCCGCGATGATGCCTTTGATGAGCTTGGGGTTCGCCATGCGGGCGACGCCGCCTTCGGCACGGATCATCGCCGGGACGCGCTCGAGCGCCATGACGGAGGTGGCACCGGCCTCTTCGGCGATCTCAGCTTGTGCGACGTTCATGACGTCCATGATCACGCCGCCTTTCAGCATCTCGGCGAGGCCGGTTTTGAGGCGAAGGGAAGAAGATCCCGGGGTACCGTTTGAGGTGTGATCTGCCATGACGAATTCTCCTTGGGCGCCGCGGCGTAAGGTCAAGAATGTTGAGGGACGCTTGCCGCGAGAGATTTCATTTTATCAGCTTGTTTCAGTGGTTTGAAGGGCTTTAAGCCGAATCAGAAGAAGTAGAAGCGGGCATACGTCAAATGGCTTAGGGAGGTCGAAATTCTCTTTCCTTCGAGGGATCGCCAAGCACGTCAGGCACGTAAGGTTGGGGATCTGCTGGATTGGAAGAGGTTTGGCTAGCTCTCAAGTTGAGTCTTCAAATCGTGGAGCGCATAGTTCCAGAAAAAGCGGGCGTGCTTGTAGGAGGCTTCGTTGGGAAAGTGGTCGTGATGCACTGTAAGGAGGGTTTGCCCCTGGAAGGGGTCGAGCGTAAAGGCGATCATGGAGCGATTTTCAGGCAGGTCCGGAAGTCGGGAAGCCTGGGACCAGTGGCTGTACCGCAGGAGTATTTCGTCCTCCACGGCGAGGACGGTTCCGCGATCGTGGAAGGTGCCTTCGTGGCCGGGCATCTCGACGATGAACGAGATCTCGCTGCCGGGCTTCCATGTTGACGTTACTTTCGCGTTCAACATCCATCGAGCAATGCTTTCGGGCTCGATCAGGGCTCGCCATACGCGCTGGCGAGACGCTGCAATTTGGATGGACCTGTTAACAGAGGGCTCGGGCATAAGAGTCATACGGGGTCTTTTCTCGTTGGCAACAAAGATGCGCAGGGCAGGGATTTGGCTGAAGATTTAACTTAAATTGACGCAGAACGAAAGTTGCAGACCTCAAGATGAACCGAGGGAGTGTGCATGATTCGCTCCGGAGGTGAAATGGCCCCTGAACTGACGATCGTAATTCCGGCAAAAAATGAAGCCGGGATGCTGCCAAGGTTGCTGAACTCCCTGACCAGGCAGGATTACGAGGGGATGGCCGAGACCCGGGTGATTGTGGCCGACGCCGGATCAACCGACGGAACCGTGGAAGTGGCGCTCAACTTTCAGGACCGGTTGCAGATCGAGGTGATTGAAGGTGGCCTGCCTTCGGTGGGGAGAAATGCCGGTGCGAAGCTGGCGACCACGCCCTACGTTTTGTTTCTCGATGCGGACGTGGAGTTGCCCGAGCCTACGCTGTTGCGTCGCGCTCTGTGGCGGATGCGCCGCAGAAAACTACATCTAGTGACGACCTCGATCGCCTGCCGCGAAGGAAGCTTCTTCGACGATCTGCTTTACGCCGGCAACAACTTTATGCAGCATGTGGGATCGTTTTTGAAGCCGTTCGCCACCGGCATGTTCATGCTGTTTGATCGCGAGGCTTTCTGGGCGTTGGGCGGCTTCAACGAGCGCGCGTTGTTTGCCGAGGATTATCTGCTCTCGAAGGGCGTGGCGCGCACGCGCTTCCGCATCGTGCGGGGAAAGATCCTGACCACCAATCGCCGCTTTCAGAAGCTCGGGCACGGAAGGATGGTGTGGATGTTCTTCAAGACGATGATGCATAGCTGGAACGATAAATACTTCCTGCGCGACCAGGGGTACTGGGAAGAGTCCGAAGTTTAAGCCTCGGGCTGCTTCATGCCGATGCGATTGAGGAGAGCCCGATCCATCTCGATAAAGATGGCGGTACCTCGGGCGAGCACTGTTCCATTCGGCAACGAGATCTCGGCTTGATGAAAGAGCTTTCGTCCTTCGCGGCGCAGATGGCGTCCGGTAAGCGTGAGATCTTTTTCGAGCGGAACCGGATGAAGGTAATCCACCTCCATGTGGCGAGTCACGGCGAGGATATTGAGCGGGCGGTTGAGCTTGCTCATGGCTTCATCGAGTAGCGTAGCGATGATACCGCCATGCACGTAGCCGGGCGGCCCTTCATAGAATTCGTTGAGTCGAACGGAAGCTGTTGCCACGGGCTGTTCTTCGTTTGCAACGGTGAAGACGAGTTGCAGGCCTCGGGGGTTTTCCGCGCCGCAGCCGAAGCAGTGGTTGGCGCGCTCGTCAAGTGTGGCTGCAGCCGTGTTTGAGGAACCCATGCGCTGACGGTAGCACAGCAGAGAGCGCGTGGTTAGGATGCAGTGCAGGCTGCGAGGATTCCGGGGCCGAAGCGTTCAAGCTTCTCGAGGCTGACGCCTTGAATGGAGCGAAGCTCGGCGAGAGTTTGCGGGCGTGCAAGGACGATGTTGCGCAGAGTCGAGGTGCCGAGGATAAAGAACTGCGGCATACCGAGCCGTTCGGCCTCGGCGCTACGCCATTCGCGGAGGCGCTGTTCCATCTGCTGCTGTGCGGCTGTGAGCTTGGGAAGCGACTCAGCCTGAGCCGGTGCAGAGACAGGTGCTGCGGGTTTGAAAGATCTCTTTTCCGTTTCAATGCTTCGAGAGCTGCTCAACGATGGGTTGGCCGGGGTGGCTTTATGTCGAACGCGCGGAGCCGCGGTTTGCGGCGAGCTCTTTGAGGTCGGCGCGTTTGTGTCGGCATCGCGACAAACGGAGAGAATATCCGCGCCATACCGGTCGGACTTCTCCGGACCGATGCCGGGAACATCGAGTAGATCGGTGAGTGTTGCCGGACACGCGCGAGCGATGGCAGTGAGCACAGCATCGCCGAAGATCAGGAAGGCGGGCTTGCGTGTCTTCGCAGCCTCGGCCTTGCGCCACTCGCGGAGCTTCTGCTCAAGAGATTTTTGCGCAGGCGTCAGCTCGATCTCGGCGGAGGCGTCACGACTGGCTTTGGCGCTACGCTTTGAACGCGAACGCTGACGGGGAGCCATATCGCTCTCTTCGGGCAGAAGAACTCCCATCGCATCGTTTCTGCTGAGCGAGCGGCCTTCGTGAGTAAGTGAGGCGCGTTTGAAGTTCACGACGTTGCCTTCGGCGTTGGTGAAGGTGTCGGCGGTCAGCGTGAGCAGACCGGCACGAGCGAGGGCGTTCAGGTAGCCGTCGAACTGCTTGCGGTCGATGCCGAGCGAGAGATCGGTGTGAAGCTTGCCTGTGGCTCGCGGCGGAGCGCCTTCAAGCGCGTCGAGAATAGTGCGCAGCTGGCGGTCTTCCTGCGCAGAGGGCTCGCGAAAGCGTTGTGCCTGCGCTCGTTCGGGCGAGCAGAAGTCGCAGTGGCCACAGGGACGAAGGCCGTCGGTGGTGTCGCCGAAGTGCTGGATCAATGCGGTCATGCGGCACTGCGGGGTCTCGGCGAAGCGGGCCATGCGCTCGATCTGCGAGCGGCGAAAGGCGAGCTGATTATCGTAGCCGGAGCGCCAGCCGTCCTGTCCGGTCGCGCGAAGGTTACCGGCGATGTCGGGTATGGCGGCTCCCTGCGCGATCAGCTTCTCTGCGGTGCGTTCAAAGCCTTCAAGGTCGAGGCGCAACTTCTTTCGCAGATCTTCGGGCGACTGGAATTCATGGGTCAGCACGCGTGCAAGCCGAGCCAGCTCTGTGGCGGGAGGGTAATCGCGCTCCAGAAAGAAGTCGTGCATCTTGCGGTCGGCGAAGGAGTGCAGCAGCACGGTGCGCGAGGGCTTGCCGTCGCGTCCGGCGCGGCCAATCTCCTGATAGTAGGCCTCGACCGAGCCGGGAAGGGCTGTATGGATCACGGTGCGGACGTTCGCCTTGTCGATGCCCATGCCGAAGGCGATGGTGGCGACGACGACCTCAAGCTTACCGGAGAGAAAGTGGCGTTGTACGCGTTCGCGGGTCGCGGGGTCGAGTCCGGCATGATACGCCGCAGCGGAGCCGCCAAGCTGCGAGGCCAGCTCTTCAGCCGCCTTGCGCGAAGGAGCGTAGACGATTGCGGGGCGGTTCTCCGCGGACTTGAGAAGGTCTCCGGCGAAGCGGTTGCGCTGCGGCTTCGAGAGCTCGACGACCTCGATCGCGAGATTGTGACGGCGAAAGCCGTGGATGAAGAGCGCTGGATTGCTAAGCCGAAGCTGTGCCGCGATATCGCTTTGCACCGAAGGCGTCGCCGTGGCGGTAAGCGCGATGACGGGAGCAGGGCGCAGCGCGGGAAGATAGTCGCCCAGCATGCGGTAGTCGGGGCGGAAGTCGTGCCCCCATTGCGAGATACAGTGAGCCTCGTCGATGGCAATCAACGCGGGCTTACGCTTGACCAGCATCTCGGGAAATCCGGGAACACGCATGCGCTCGGGAGCAATGAAGAGGAACTGCAGCGTGCCGTTGAGATAGTCGCGGCAGGCCTGGCGCGATTCGTCACGCGAGAGGCCGGAGTGAATGCGCGCGGTGCGGAGTCCTAGCTCGGCGAGCTTGGAGGACTGGTCGTCCATCAGTGCGATCAGTGGAGAGATGACCAGGGCGGTGCCTCCGCGGGCAAGCGCCGGAAGCTGGTAGCACAAAGACTTACCCGCACCGGTGGGCATGACCAGCAGAACGTCGCGTCCGTCGGTGGCGGCGCGGCAGACGGCCTCCTGATTGGCGCGAAACTCCGAGAAGCCGAAGGTTCTGTGGAGCAGGTCTGAGAGTGCGTTGGAATCCATGAGGCCTTGCCCATCTTCGCATATTGTTTGCCTTACGGGTGGGGTAGAAATAGCAGGGGATAAAGGGAGATACTTTTAGGACTTCAGAATCCAACGCCATGGGTGCAGAATCTGAATCACTGAATCAGCAGAAAGGAGCAACGCCATGTTGTACGAGACTGCGGTATCCCTGGTGGTGCTCGTAGCAGTCGGGGCCGTCGGTGCAGTGGCCTGGACGTTGCGCGCGCGGCATCTGCGCAAGCTCGATTCTTACGGCATTGAGCCTGAGATCTTGCGCGGACTGCTGCAGCCTAAGGCGAGTGTGTTGCTGTTCGATGTGCGCCAGCCGCTGGATGTGCTGGCCTACTCGGAGAGGATTCCCGGCGCTCAGCGCATCTCTCCCAAGGACATTCTTGCCGATCCGATGCTTATTCCTATCGATGAGGATGTGGTGTTGTACTGCACCTGCGAAGGACAGAAGACCAGCCGGGAGATTATTCAGCGCGGCCTCACGCTCGGCTTCAGCCGCGTACGCCTGCTGCGGGGAGGCCTGGCTGCCTGGAAGGCGAAAGGATATCCCGTCGAGCCGTATAAAGAGTCCTTTCATCTCGATACGGCGGTCTAACAGCTCTGGAAGCGTTCTTCAGGCCATCAGCTTGTCGACGGTGATAGGAAAGTTGCGTACGCGTTTGCCTGTGGCGTTGTAGACGGCGTTGGCGACCGCAGCCGCAGCACCGGTGATACCGATCTCGCCGATGCCGCGTGCTCCGAGAGGATTGAAGCGGTAGTCGGGGATATCGAGGCAGACGACTTCGATGCTGCCCACATCGGCGTTTACCGGCACGTGGTACTCGGCGATGTTGTTGTTGACTGGGCGGCCGTGCCTGAGGTCGATGTGAGACTCCTCGTGCAGGGCCATGCTGATGCCCCAGACGATGCCGCCCTGCAGCTGGTTGATGCCGGTCGTGCGGTTAAGCAGAGTGCCGATGTCGTAGGTTCCCACCATGCGGCGCACCTGCACCATGCGGGTATCGGCATCGACGGCGACCTCGGCGAAGATCGCTCCCCACGAATGCGAGGTGAAGCGATTGCGATCCATGGAAGGCTCCGCCGTCGCGGTGGCTTCGATGGGATCGTCGGTGCGGCTCATGATCGCGGTGAGCGGCTCGGAGCGCACAGGAGAGGTTTTTGTCGCGAGCACGCCGTCGCGAATCTCCACCTCTTCGGGCTTGGCTCCGCAGATGGGCGAATCGGTGTCGGCTACTGCGAGCGCGATCAGCTTCTCACGTACCTGCTGGGCTGCCATGTACGCCGCGGGCGTGACAGAGGCCGCGGTCTGAGAACCGCCTGAGCCGCCGGAGCGAGGAAACTTCGAGTCACCAAGTTCGACGTCGACCAGAGTGGGATCGATGCTGAGCGCCATGGCTGCGGCCTGCGCCAGAATCGTGTAGGTTCCGGTGCCGAGATCCTGAGTTCCGCACTGCACGGTGACGCGACCTGAAGGAAGGAGTCGAACCGTAGCTGCTGACGCCGAGCGGTTGGCTCCGTAGATCGCGGTGGCCATGCCGTAGCCGATGAGGTGATTGCCCTCGCGAATTTGGCCGGGGGTGGGTTTGCGGCGCGACCAGTCGAATCGTTTGGCTGCGTCGGAGTAGCACTCGCGCAGGTGCTTACTGCTCCACGCGCGATTGCTGGAGGGGTCCTGCTCGGCGTAGTTGATGAGCCGCAGCTGAAGGGGGTCCATCTTCAGCTTTTCGGCGAGCTCATCCATTGCGACCTCGAGGCCGACGGTGCCGGTGGACTCTCCGGGAGCGCGCTGATAGGTGCCCATCCCCAGATTCATGTCGACGACACGATGACTGATGGAGAGCGTTTCGGAGTTGTAGAGAAGCGGCGTCTGACGGGCGGAGCCTTCTACAAAGTCGGCGAGTTTGGAGGTGTACATCAACACGTCGTGTTGCGTGGCCAGCAGCTTGCCGTCGGGCGATGCCGCGAGGCGGATATGTTGCCGCGTATTGGGCCGCGATCCCACGGTACCGAACATCTGTTCGCGCGGAATGGCGATCTTCACCGGCCGCTGCACCATCTTTGCCGCCATCGCAGCAAGGATGGTGTGGGACCAGACGGAGCCCTTGCCGCCGAAGCCGCCGCCGACAAAAGGGCACATCGCATGAACGTCGTCGGGCTTGAGACCGAAGGCCTGCACCAGCACCTGGCGAACGCGGGTGATGCCCTGCGTGGCGTCGTAGACAGTGAGCTTGCCGCCTTGCCACCAGGCGATGGTGGCGTGAGGCTCCATTGGATTATGGTGCTGGACCGGCGTGGTGTAGACCTCGTCGACGATAACAGCAGCGCGAGCGAAGGCAGGTTCGACGTTCCCGCGTTGCGCTGCGCCATGACCACCTCGCGGTTCCCGGGCTTCCTTCATCAGCTTGTCGAAGTCCAGCCGCGCATCGGTGGGTTTGTAGGTGATGTGCAGGAGCCTGGCCGCGTGCATCGCCTCGGGCAGGGAACGGGCGATCACGACGGCGATGGGCTGACCGTTGTACAGAACGTTCGTGTCCTGCAGTACGGTCACATTCGTGTCGGCTTTTACCTTCGGCGCATTGAAGGGAGTCATGACCTCGATCACGCCTGCGGCATGCGAGGCCTCGGAGGTATCGATGGCAGCGATGGTGCCTGCGGGAATCGTGCTTGGCACGATGTAGCCGTAGGCGACATTCTTCACCGGGAACTCCGCGGCGTACTTTGCGGCGCCGGTTACCTTCAGGCGAGCATCGTACCGATGATCGAGCTGCTGAGCCTTTGGGGCATCGGGATGCGGCGGAATCTCCGGCGAGGATTGCTGCGGAGTGGCGGATGCAAACTCTGAGGGGATCATGCCTGAACTCCCTTGGCGGCTGTGGTGAGGGCGCGAACGATGCTGATCTTCGCGAGCTCGACCTTGAAGGCGTTGTGCTGTCGCGGAACCGCGGTGGTCAGCGCAGCTTCGGCGGCACGGCGGAAGGTGGCCTCGGTCGCGGGCGCTCCGGCAAGAATGTGTTCGGCTTCGGGAGAGCGCCAGGGCTTATGGGCGACTCCGCCGAGCGCGAGTGCGCCGGATCGAATCGTCGAGCCGTCAAGCTCGAGAGCAGCAGCAACTGAGACCAGCGCAAAGGAGTAGCTCTGACGGTCGCGAACCTTCAAGTAATAAGAGTGGCCTGCAAACTTGGAAGGAGGAAGTTCGACCGCCGTGATCAGTTCATCGGGCCGCAGCGTGGTTTCGATGTGAGGCGTGTTGCCAGGGAGCAGGTGGAAGTCGTGAATCGCAATCGCTCGCTTGCCCTTCGGCCCCTGCACGTGGATCGTCGCATCCAGCGCAGCCAGCGCGACGTTCATGTCGGAAGGGTTCGTGGCGATGCAGGCGTCGGTCGCACCGAGAATCGCATGGATGCGATGGAAGCCCTTGACCGCTGCGCAGCCCGAGCCCGGCGAGCGCTTGTTGCACTCGGCATAGGAGGTGTCGTTGAAGTAGTAGCAGCGTGTGCGTTGCAGCAGATTGCCGCCGGTAGTGGCCATGTTGCGCAACTGGGGGGAGGCTCCGCTAAGCAGCGCCTGCGAGAGCAGGGGATAACTGCGGCGCACGATCTCATGGTTCGCCAGATCGCTGTTGCGAACACCGGCGCCGATCATCGCTCCGCCATCTGAGGTTGTGGTGACCTGATTGAAAGAGAGATGGTTGATGTCGACGAGCGCGGAGGGGTGCTCCACGTCGTACTTCATCAGGTCTACGAGATTGGTTCCGCCGCCGAGAAACTTTGCTCCTCGAGTAGCGGCAACGGCATGAATGGCTTCTTCCGGAGCGGAGGCGCGCTGATATTGGAAGGGGTTCATGAGCGTTCTCCCATGGATGCCGCGCGGACCGCAGCGACGATGTTGGGGTAGGCGGCGCAGCGGCAGAGGTTCCCGCTCATACGTTCGCGAATCTCGTTGTCGGTGAGCTCTGGGGCAGAGGTCTCGCCGGTCTGCCACGAGACGGTGCTCAGATCACCTCGTTTGTGTTCTTCGAGCACAGCGACGGCGGAGCAGATCTGTCCCGGCGTGCAGTAGCCGCACTGGAAGCCGTCGTGCTCGAGAAAAGCCTCCTGCACGGGATGAAGCTGATCGCCATGCGCGAGACCTTCGATGGTGGTAATCTCCGCGCCCTGTGCCACAGCGGCCAGGGTCAGGCAGGAGTTCACACGGCGGCCATCCACCAGCACAGTACAGGCGCCACACTGGCCGTGATCGCAGCCCTTCTTGCTCCCGGTCATCCCCAGATACTCGCGCAGAGCATCGAGCAGGGTGGTGCGGGTATCGACGGTCAGCGCATGCGGTGCGCCGTTGATCTTCAGCGTCAGAGTGACCATCTGCGGAGCCGTTTCGGCTGCGGCTTTGGCCTGCTGGGCTGCATTCAGTTTGGGGGCTCCCGACGCCACGCCTGCGGAAAGAACACCGGCGGCTTTGACAAAGTCCCTTCGGGAAATCTCCGTGTCGAGAACAGAGCGGTTTTCAGGTTCCTTGGTGGACGGCGCGGATTCTTCCCGTTCTTCCTCGTCGTTTGCAGTGCAAAGCGGAATGCTCATGAGCTACCTCGGAACTTCGCGATAGGGCTTGTCGCGAGGGCTGAAGGCGAATAGTGGATACGAGGCGAAACCTCTTCAGGGCTCCTTCGCCGCAGGAGCCGTTTCTGGAGTGACGATCAGGACAGTATGATGGTTGCATCCGCAAGTCAGCGACGGCAGTCGAGAGGGTCCTTCATTGAGCGTGTGGAAGCGAATGGTTCCGGCGGCAACAGCGATTCTGGCAGCAGCGATTACAGTTACGGCTGTCGCGCAGGCTCCTGAGAAAGAGAACCGGCCCAAGGCTCCTGAGGAGAAGAAGGAGGACGCCGGACTTCCGATTCCTCCCGAAACCACCACGGTGACGAAGCACGACGCGACTCTCAACGGTCAGGTGATCCACTACACGGCCACTGCCGGCAATTTGCTTCTCCACGACGATCACGACCGCCCAAACGCCAGCATCTTTTACGTGGCCTATACGCAGGATGGAGCCGATCCCAAGACCCGTCCCGTGACCTTCTTCTATAACGGCGGTCCTGGAGCTGCGACGATCTGGCTGCACATGGGCTCCTTCGGCCCTGTGCGCGTCGTCACGCGAAGTCCCGAAGCTAGCGGCCCGGGTCCCTACACCTGGGTACCGAACGAGTACAGCCTGCTGGACAAGAGCGATCTGGTCTTTATCGATGCTCCGCTCTGCGGCTTCTCCCGTGCTGTGGGCAAGGGAACCGTCAAAGACTTCGCGGGAACCGATCAGGATATCGCCGCCTTCCGGCAGTTCATCGAGCGCTACCTCTCGTTGAACGAGCGCTGGGCCTCCCCCAAGTTTCTCTTTGGAGAGTCGTACGGCACGACCCGCTCCGCAGGTCTGGTCGATGCTTTGCAAAACAACGGAGCGGCCTTTAACGGAGTTGTTCTGCTCTCTTCGATCCTCAACTATGGCATTCGGAATCAGGGGTATGACAATGAATTTGTTGACTTTATGCCTTCTTATTCTGCCATCGCCTACTTCTATAAAAAGGTAAAGACCTCTGCGTCTCTGGCGGACTGGGTTCAGCAGGCGCGAGACTTTGCCCGTGGTCCTTATACGCAAGCCCTGTCGCAGGGAGATCGTCTGTCGCAGGCTGATTTCGACGCCATGGCGATTCGGGTTTCTTCCTTCACCGGCCTGCCTGTCGAATATGTCAAAGAAGCGAAATTACGGATCTCTCCGTCACGGTTCCGTAAGGAGCTGATGCGGAAGGATGAACGTACCCTGGGCCGCTACGACGCCCGGTTTATGGGCTGGGACCCTGACAGCGCCGGCGAGGACCCCGGTTACGATCCTTCCGATACCGGCATCAGCGGTGCATTTGTAGGGGCGTTTCACGACTATGTCCAACGCGAGCTGAAGTATGTGACCGAAGAGCCGTACTACCTCAGTGGGCCGGGCGTAAGCCAGGACTGGGACTATAAGCATCACGCTCCGGGGCATGAGGGCAGACCGCAGCCCACACCCGATACCGCCGTCGATCTGGCCGATGCCATGCGCAAGAATCCGAAACTGCACGTTTTCTCCGCCAATGGCTACTTTGACCTCGCAACGCCGTTCTTCGCGACGGAGTACGACCTTAGTCACATGAGTCTGCCCGAAAAGCTGGTCGGCAACGTCGAATTCGGTTACTACCCTGCAGGGCACATGGTCTACCTGAATGTGGAAGCTCTTCGGCAGATGAGATTGGATCTGGATCGCTTTTACACCGAAACGCTCCATAACTGATGCAGACAAAGGGGTTGCAGAGCAGGCTGCCAGGATGAGGAATGCTTGGGAAATCCTTGATTTTTATGGGGTAAAACCCGTAAAATAGGTGGGTGTGATCTGTTTTTCCCTCATATCACACAGAAGGAAAAGCTCAAGCACAACACACCAAAGAGGTATCTGCACACTATGGCGAAACGTCGTGGAAATCCGAACTGGGGCAAACCGGAGCCGATCGGTCCTGTCGTCCCAACGGTAACATCGTTTGAGCAGGTCGTGAAGGAGTTTAAGTTGACCCCCGACCAGTACATCCGGTCGACCCGGTTGCGCGAATGGGCGCGTCGTAACAAAAACTCAAAGTACATCCCGGAGGCCCTGCTAGAGGCCTGGGGCTTTGAGATCGAGTCGACTCTGTAGTACGAGAGTTCGTAGAGCATAGAACGCCGCCCCGTTGGGGCGGCGTTCTCTTTTTGCGTCGAACGTATGATGGAGACAGTCAAAAGAGTTGTATTTCTGAGGTGAAGGCTATGTTTGCAGAGGTCAGCGAGGCGGTTGCAGAGATTCGCGCTGGAAAGATGGTGATCGTAGTCGACGACGAAGATCGTGAGAACGAAGGCGACCTCACGCTCGCGGCCGAGTTCGTCACTCCCGAAGCGATCAACTTCATGGCCAGATATGGACGCGGCCTCATCTGTTTGACCCTGACCGAGGAGCGTGCCGACTACCTGCGTCTTGGTCCGATGACACAAGAGAACACTTCGCGTTTCGGCACAGCGTTTACAGAAAGCATTGAGGCTCGCGAAGGAGTCACCACGGGAATCTCTGCTGCCGATCGCGCCCACACCATTCGCGTCGCCATCGATCCCAAGTCCACCGCGCATGACCTCGCGCGGCCTGGTCACGTCTTCCCGCTCCGCGCCCGCAAGGGCGGCGTTCTGGTGCGCGCCGGACAAACAGAAGCCTCGGTCGATCTTGCGCGCATGGCCGGCCTGGTTCCTTCGGGCGTGATCTGCGAGATCATGAACGACGACGGCACCATGGCCCGTGTGCCCGATCTGGTGAAGTTCTGCGAGGAACACGGCCTCAAGATGATGACCGTTGCCGACCTCATCCGCTACCGTCTGCAAAACGAGCGCTACATTCATCGCGTGGCGGAATCGCTTATGCCGACGCCACACGGCGACTTCCGCGCCATCGCCTATGAGAGCGAGGTGGATGGAGGCGAATCGCACGTTGCCCTGGTCTACGGAAATCTCAAGTCGGATGAGCCCATCACCGTGCGCGTTCATACGCATTGCCTGGCAGGCGATGTCTTCGGCACCACGCTCTGCGACTGCAAGGCTGTTGTCGACAATTCGCTGCGCATGATCGCGGAGGCAGGACGCGGTGCGCTCGTCTATCTTCACAACGGCAGCACCGGCTTCGGCATCGATCGCAGTGTGACGCCGCATCGTGTTGTCTTCCATCGCGATCACCGTTCGCGGGAGCGCAATGAAGATCGCGCGCAGCGGACGCTTCGCCAGGTAGGTCTAGGAGGCCAGATCCTCTCCGACCTTGGCATTCACAAGATCCGGCTGCTCACCAATACGCCCACCCACGTTCCTGCGCTGCAGGGTTTCGGCATCGAGATCGTCGAGCAGGTTCCAATCTCGACTCCGGCTACTGCTGAGCCGTCACGGTAAGGTTCAGCGTCACGGTCGTGCTCAGAGGAGTGCCGGTCGTACTCGTCGCCGTCACCTGATACTGATAGCTTCCCGCTGGTGTATAGCGCAGACTTGGATCTCCGAGAATGACGGTGCCTCCGCTGCCGCAGCCTGCGGCAAAAAGAGTCGTGAGTGCAATCAGCGCTATCGCCAGCACTCCGCGACCGCGGCGCAGAAAGAATACTCCCAAAGGAAGCACGCACAGCGCGAACTCGCCGCGATTGCTGGTTCGTCGCTGCGAGACGGTTGTCTCCGTCACCGTATTCAGCGTGGCGACGGAGCTCTGCACGGCGCCGTTCGACAGCGTGATGCTGGATGGCAGCAGTGAACATGCGGCGTACTGTGCTGCATGTACTGGAGTGCAGTTCAGAATCACGGTGCCGGTGTAGCCGTACTGCGAAGTCACTGACAGATGAAAGCTCGCCGGCTTTCCGCTTACAACTTTTACGGTTGAGGCGTTGCCGCCATCCACGGTCAAAGTGATTGCCGCAGCCGGTGTTCCATTGCCGCTCAAGGTGAGGTTGAGAGGAGAGTTGGCGTCTGAACTGGTCACCGTTAATTGCCCCTGACGAACTCCCGCTGCGCTCGGCGCAAAGCTTACGGTAACGCTGCACCCCAAGCCTGGGGCCAGCGCGGTGACACCGCATGGCTGCGTCACGGTGTAATCGCCGGTAGCGGCAAAGGCGAGCCGGCTGACCAGTGCCGTTCCCGTGTTTTTCAGCGAGACGGTCAGGCTTGTGGAGTGGCCAAGCACCACATCGCCGAAGGAGAGGCCTAGGGGAGAAACCTCCAAGTGTGACTCTGTTCCGACGCCGCTCAGGTTCGCCGTCAACGGCAGCGTAGAGAGTGAGGTCGCGACCGACACCGTCCCAGTCCGCGAGCCTGCCTGCGATGGCTTGAAGATTACGGCGATGGTGCACGAGGCCATCGATGCAAGCGATGCTCCTGGGGATGGGCAGTCTCCTCCGAGGGTGAAATCTCCGCCGGCAGAGATGCGGTGAAAGACCGCTGGATTATTGCTTCCGTTCGTGAGACGAATCGAAAGCGTGGACGATCCACCGATGAGCACCGAGCCGAAGTCCAGCACCACCGGCGCAAGCGAAAGGGTTGGCGGTCTGGCTGTGCCCGTCAGGCTGATGAAGTCGAGCGAGCTGCTTGAGTCCGAAGCAATCTCAAGCGCGCCGATCACCGGCCCTGTCGTCTGTGAAGACGATGCCTGCGGTGTGAACACTACGTTCAGCGGACAGCTTGCGCCGAGAACCAGAACCGGGCACGTGCCCGTTACCTGGAAGTCCGCAGTCGTGGCCGTGCGCAGGATGTGCAGCGTGGCTGTGCCGGTATTCGAGAGGGTCACTGTCTGGGCTGCTGAGACGTTGCCTCCCGCTGTTGCCGCAAAGACCAGCGAGCCTTGTGAGACGGTATACGCAAACAGCGGCGCCGTATTCGATGGCACCGCAACCGTCGCCGGAGTCACGGTACCGGTCAGCTCGATCAGGTCAGGGCTCGAAGCCGCGTCGCTCTCGATCACCAGCGTTCCGCCATCCGTATTGAAGGGAGCCGATGGTGTGCCAGCAGCGATCTGGTTCAATGGCGAGTAGGCCAGCGTAACGGTGCAGCTCTCATTTGCGGCGAGTGCAGTTCCGCAGGTTGTGGTCGAAAGAAACGGCCACTCGCTGGTCACACGTCTCCGTCCAGCCCGCTGAGGTAGGTTGCGTATACCAGCGCTGTCCCGCTGGAGCTGAAGCACTCCACGAATCCGTTGCCTGTGCTACCTGCTGCCGGGGTTTGCACAATCGCCGAGGGCGTCACCGGTAGCGTCTCGGCATAGATGCCGCCCGTGATGAAGACACGGTCCGAAGTCACTGCAATCGCCGTTGCCGCCATGCGTCCGCTTCCCGCATAGGTCACAAACAGCGTATTCAGGTCCGCGTCGAACTTCGCTACAAAAGAATTCGTCGAAGCGTCCGCTCGCGATGGAAAGGGAACTCCGCTGGTCGACGCAAGAGAGCCGGAGGCAGTTGTTCTTGTCACATAGATGTTGCCCGCTGGATCGAGCGCCATCGCGATACCAATATCGCTCTGCGCGCCCAGATGCGTCTCAGCAAGAACCTGGGTGGCGTTCGCATCTGTCTTCAACACGCGAACACCGTCCTTCTCGTCCAGCAGAAGGTAGAGATGTCCGGCGCCGTCGTTGCGTACGGCGGTGAACTGTCCCTTGCCCGCGACGGCACGAAGTCCAGCGAAGGCCAGTTGCTGCGCGTTTTGCGCAAAGCAGACAGGAAGACTGCAGAGCCAGGCTATGGGGAGGAAGAGCCGGAGTATATGCTTCATGGTCGATGTGGCTGCGGTACCTCTCTACGTGCAGCCCGCCCTCTATCTCCATGGATACATGCAACATGAGCAGAATCGTTGAAAACTCTTGTACGAAGGTCACGGACGATTCCCAAAACGGGAAATCCCCTGCGCCGGTCACGTTACTTCGAGGCGGCTCCCACTGGATTAAGCAGCGCTGCCAGCCCGCGTTGCTCCATCTCGCGTACGAACGAATCATGGTCGCGATACTGGATCGCCTGCATGCCTGTGTTCTGTGCCGCTTCGATGTTCTCGATCTTGTCGTCAATAAAGAGAATCTGTTCGGGCGCCGTGCCCATGCCCTCGGCGGCAGCGCGATAGATCGCCTCTTCCGGCTTGGCCAGCTGCAGGCGATACGACCATGTGCAGTGATGAAAGTCAGATAACCACTCGAACTTCTTGAGCAGGCCATCGGTCATGGCATCGCCGATGTTCGAGAGAATGCCTGTCCGAATCCCGGCACGCTGAAGACGCCGAGCCCAGTCGACCATGGGAGCGTTCAGGCGCGTCCACAGGTCCACGTCGGCTTCCATCAGCTTCGTCACCTGTTCTGGGGTGAACACCGTTCCGGCGCTCGCTGCCACCTGCTCCCAGTACGCCAGCCCGTTCAGGTCGTGGCGGTCGTAGGCGTGGCGAAACTGCCAGTAGCCGTGGTGCAGTGCCTTTTCGTCGAGCCCCGTGATCTCCCTCATCCTCTGCCAGGCTGCCGGGTCGGGGGGAGCGGAGAGGACCATGCCGTAGTCAAACAAAACTGAGCTGATAGAAGTCATTGATCTCTCAATTGTAGGGGAGCCGTGTTGCGGAGCCATTAGCATGAAGGTGTGAGAGAACGTTTTTCATCGCGCACCGGGTGGGACCTCGGCGAGAGCCCCTTTGCAGAAGCCATTCGCCTCGCACGCTCTCAGCACCGGACCTTGCTTGACCTTACCACCTCGAACCCGACCACCTGCGGCTTCCACTATGATGCGGAGGCGGTTCTTTCCCCCCTGGTCGATCCTCGCGCTCTCGTCTACGATCCTGATCCTCGCGGCATGGGCCGCGCGCGCGAGGCCGTCGCCGCCTACTATGCGGACCATCACGCCGTCATCGACCCCGACAACATCATTCTGACCACCAGCACCAGCGAGGGCTACGGCTATCTCTTTCGCCTGCTCTGCGATGCCGGAGACGAGGTTCTGGTGGCGCAGCCCAGCTATCCGCTCTTTGAGTTTCTCGCTGGGCTTGAAGATGTACGCCTGCTCCCTTATCCGCTCTTCTACGATTACGGTTGGTGGATCGACTTTGCTGAGCTTGAGCGCAGCATCACTTCACGCACACGGGCTATCGTTCTCGTGCATCCCAACAACCCCACCGGCCACGGCACCTCTGCTGAAGAGCGACGCCGTCTGGAAGAACTCTGCGCTCGCTATCATCTCTCGCTCATCGTCGACGAGGTCTTTCTCGACTATCCTCTTGAAGTCTCGTCGCTCGAGACCTTTGCTCGCGGCCCGCACCTTGTGCCCACCTTCGTTCTCAGCGGTCTCAGCAAGATCGCTGCACTGCCGCAAATGAAGGTCGGCTGGATCGCCGCCTTTGGCCCTACCCAGGACCGGAACTCCGCTCTCTCGCGGCTGGAGGTCATCGCCGACACCTTTCTTTCGATGAACGCTCCGGCACAGTACGCTCTGCCGTACTGGCTGCAGAGCCGCGGCGCAATCCAGCAACAGATCCGCGAACGCAGCATGCATAATCTCATCACTATCCGAGCCGCCGGTCTCGAACCGTTAAAGGCTGATGCGGGTTGGAGCGCCGTCGTTCGTCTACCGAAGATCGGCCTCGGGGCATTCGAGTTGCTCGGGCGGGCCGGAGTTCTCGTGCACCCCGGTATCTTTTACGGCATGCCCGAGACGGAGCGCATCGTCGTCAGCCTCATCGTTCCTCCAGAGAGATTTGCAGAGGGTATGGGCAAGATCCGTCAGCTCGCGATCTCGCACCCCTGAGCCTCCTGCTCCTTGCAGATCCTTTCCGAAAGAGCTTCCCCTCCATCCGTTCTTCGGGACAACGAATCCACCGCTCTCCGAATCTCACCTTGCTAATTCGGCTCTGCGCCTTCAGTGCGTCCCTGGCGCCGGGCAGTGAAGGAGAGGAATGATGTCTACATCCAACACCGAAGATCGCAATAGACTCAAGGGCCGCCGTATCGCCATCCTGGCCACCAAGGGTGTCGAAGAGGTGGAATTGACCAAACCCCGAAAAGCGCTCGAGGACGCTGGCGCTCAAGTGGATCTCATCGCACCGCAATCCGGCATCAAGTCCGGCAAGATTCACGCCTGGGACATGACCGACTGGGGAGACGAAATCACAGTCGATGTCGTACTCTCTCAGGCCAACAGCGGAGACTATGATGCTCTTCACTTGCCCGGTGGGGTTATGAATCCCGACTACCTTCGCATGGAGCCGCAGGCGATCGAGTTCATTCGTAGCTTCGTGGAGGAAGGCAAACCCATTGCAGCCATCTGTCATGCGCCGTGGACACTGATCAATGCCGACGGTGTTCGCGGCCACACCATGACCTCATGGCCGTCTCTGCAAACCGATCTCCGCAACGCAGGAGCCGAGTGGGTCGACCGCGAGGTGGTGGAAGACAAAGGGCTGATCACCAGCCGTAAGCCGGACGATATTCCGGCTTATGTCAAGGCGATGATCGATCTCTTCGGCCGTACGACATCGCGCCATGCGGCTGCCTGATTTGGATTCCGTTCCGGTTTAAATGGAAAGAGCGGCTCAAAGGGAGCCGCTCTTTCCATTGCGCTAAAGGTTGTGTCATCAAGCCGAATAGCTTCGCACCCACTCCAGAATCGACCGGACGGCTACGCCGCTCGGTCCCTTGGGATGCCACGGCTTCACCTCGTCGTTCCAGGCAAGCCCGGCGATATCGAGATGCACCCACGGAGTATCCTCGGCAAACTCCTTCAGGAACATGGCCGCTGAGATCGCTCCGCCCCATCGCGTTCCACCGGTGTTCATGATGTCCGCAATCTGGCTCTTGATCTGGTCCTTGTAGTCGTCGGTGCAGGGAAGCCGCCAGAACTTCTCGCCGGAGATTCTCAAAGCACGCGAGAACTTCTCGTAGGTCTCGTCGTCGTTTGAGAAGACGCCGGCGTTGATCATTCCCAGCGCGACCACGCAGGCTCCCGTCAGGGTTGCTGCGTTGATCAGATGAGTGCAGCCGAGCGTCTTGGCGTAATGCAGGCCATCGGCCAGCACCATCCTGCCTTCGGCATCGGTGTTCATTACCTCAATCGTCTTGCCCGACATCGCGGTGAAGACATCGCCCGGCTTATAGGCGCTTCCGCTCGGCATGTTCTCGGCTGAACAGACGATTCCGATGACCTTGACGTTGGGCTTCAGCTGCGCCACCGCGCGCATCGTCCCAATCATCGCCGCGGCTCCGGCCATGTCGTACTTCATCTTGTCCATGCCGTCGGCAGACTTCAGCGAGATTCCGCCCGTATCAAAGGTGATGCCCTTGCCGACCAACCCGATCACAGGAGCATCCTTCGCCGGCGTCTTGCCCTTTTCGAGCTTCGGCTCGTAGGTCATCACGACCAGTGCCGGAGGCTGCGCCGAACCTTTGGCGACCGCGGCGAAGGCTCCCATCTTTAATTCTTCGAGCTTCGCCGTGGAGTGAACCTCGCAATTGAGGCCCATCTCTTCGCACATCGCGGCGGCGCGTCGTCCCAGTTCGGTCGGAGTCAGTACGTTGCCCGGCTCGTTCACCAGCGAACGGGTAAAGTTCTGTGCGTCCCCGACGATCCGGCCCTCTTCAAAGCCGACTTGAATCTCCTTCTTCGTCGACTCCTCCCCCTCAGGGGCAATAATGGTCAGCGTCTCGATGGAGCGGTCCTTGCGGTCGCTCTTATAAACGTCCCAGTCCGGCTCTGCGATCAGGGCTCCTTCGATGAGCGCGCGTGACAGCAACGTGCATGGCAGGTTCTCGAGATGCTCATCCGACAGTGCGTGGTCTTCAGGAAACGCAATCGCCATCTGCAGTACGCCGCGAGGCTTGGTTGCCCTCACTGCCGCTCCTGCGCCCTTGCGAACCTCATCGACCGAAAGCGTCTTCGCCTTGCCCAGACCCACAATCAGAAGACGCTCTGCTTTTAATCCGTTAGGAGAATGCAGTAAAACATGCTCGCCAAGCCCACCCTTAAACTCATTGGAAGCGATCACCGCGGCCGCTGCATTCGTCACAGCATCTGACGTCGTCAACAGCGCAATCAGCGGATCCGCTTCCTTTCCGATAGCAATATCCACTGCCAACACCGCCAGCATGGGTGTGGCCACATTTGCCACATCTTGAAAGACTAACTTCGTATCCATGGCACTATCCTAGCGCGAGCAGGATGGAGTTCCCTACAACAGAAGCGTCAAAAAAATCTGTTAAGAATCTAGATTGCAGTTATTTCCGGATATGGTACGTTTAGCTCTTCTTAAATATTTAAATATTTAAGTTCGTTGGCTGCGCGCCACAGCGGCTCGAGCCTCGCGATCGGCTTCACGCCGCCGCTCCGTCTCCCGCTTGTCCCAGTCCTGCTTACCCTTGGCCAGGGCCAGCTCGCACTTCACCCTTCCGTGGCGAAAATAAAGTCGCGTCGGGATAAGGGTGTAGCCCTTTTGCCGGGTCAGACCCTCCAGCTTGCGCAACTCGCCCTTATGCAGCAGCAACTTCCGGGTTCGCAGAGACTCGTGATTCATCGTATTGCCGTGCGAGAACGGCCCGATGTGCGCATTCAGCAAAAAGCACTCTCCGTCTTTCAACAGGCCATAGGAGTCCTTCAGGTTCGCCTTGCCCTCCCGGATCGACTTTACCTCGGTACCCCGGAGCGCCACCCCCGCCTCAAATCGGTCTGTCAGAAAGTAGTTATGGCTCGCAGCGCGATTGAACGCGGCATCTCTCTGGCCTGCGGCTACCGGGTCACGGTCCTTCGGCTTGGCCGCAACGGCCTTCGGCTGATAGGCCGAGGTCGGGTTGGAAAGCGAACGAGGCATGAATCTTTCATTTTACATGGTTAAGTTCCCGTCTCACCCACGGCCCCCTCGCCCGTCTAACCCAGAAAGATCAGGGATTTCTGCCTTCCCCTCTCCACGCTGCTGCAGAATGCGCGAATATGGCCCCACGTGCGTCCTGCCTGCTCATAAATAAGGAATGACCGCTGCGAATGCTATACTCACCCGAGCGCAACAGCCTGGCAGGTAACGCCCCCACAGGCAGCGTCCTCTCCTGTGGAAAATCGGGGGCAGGCGTGTACTCCTCCAGACGCCTCACTTTTATCGGTGTAAAGGATGCACACGAACGCAGCATGACTCGCGGCACGAACTCCCTTCTTCCCAGGATCACCACACCGTCTTCGCTGGCGCTCGTTGCGCTCTTTGCGATAGGCACTCTCTTCGCGGCTACGCCGGGGTATGCGCAGTCGGCCAAGACCCTGGACAAGCGCGGTCAGGACGCCGAGGCTCGTCAAGACTACGATGCCGCCTATGAGGCCTACCGTCAGGCCATGCTGAAAAAGCCCAAGGACCTCCGGTACAAAACTCACTTCGAGCTGATGCGTTTCCAGGCCTCGGTCAGCCATGTCGATCGTGGCCGCATTCTTCGCCAGAACGGCGATCTTCAGGGAGCCCTCAACGAGTTCACCCGCGCCCTCGCCATCGATGGCGGCAACCAGACCGCGCAGCAGGAGATCGATCAGATCACCAAAGAGATCAATGCAGCCCGGTCCGCCACGCCTACTCCATCACCGAGTCAACAGATGGCGACCGATGAGAATGCGAATATTCAGACCGTCGCCGGCCCCATCGAGCTCAAGCCTGTCTCCGACGACCGCATCACTCTTCATATGGTGGGCGATGTCAAAAATATCTATGAGGCTATCGGCAAGGCTGCCGGTCTCAACGTGATCTTCGATCCGGATTACACCTCCAAGCGTATTCCTATCGATCTGACCAGCGTCACGCTCTCCGATGCGCTGCGCATCGTCGGTATCGAAGCCGGTACCTTTTACAAGCCCGTCACACCGAACACGATCTTCGTCGCGCAGAACAACCGTACCAAGCGCACCGATCTCGATGATCTCGCCGTCCAGACCTTCTATCTCACCAACGCCAGCCAGCAGGCCGAGGCCAACGAGGTTCTGACGGCCCTGCGCAACCTGCTCGATCCCAGCTCTAAAGTCACCCTCGTTCCCAGCCAGAACGCTATTGTCGTCCGGGCCACCCCCGATCAGCTTCTACTCGCTCAGAAGCTGATGAACGACCTCGATCGGACCCGTCCCGAGGTCACCGTCGACGTCGCCATCCTTCAGGTCAACCGCGACAAGCTGCGTAAACTCGGTATCACCCTACCGCAGTCCATCACCATCACGCCGCAGGCCAGCCCGAACTCGACCACCAACAGCGGAACCGGAACTTCCAGCGGCACAGGAACCACGACTCCTTCCAACTTCACTCTCAACACGCTGGCCAATATGAACGCGAGTAATTTCGCGGTCGGTATTCCTGCTGCGACCCTCGACGCATTGCTGACCGACAGCGACACCCGCATTCTGCAGAACCCTCGCATCCGTGCAACAGACGGTCAGAAGGCCTCGCTCAAGATCGGTTCCAGAATCCCGATCGCCACCGGCTCTTACAACGCTGGTGTTGCAACCGGCGTCGCCAGCATCGGCGTTCAAACCCAGTTCACCTACATCGACGTCGGCGTCAATATCGATATGACCCCGACCGTACACCTTGATCACGAGGTCGGCCTCAAGATGCACATGGAGGTCTCCTCGCAGCAGAGCCAGGTGACCATCTCCGGCGTTGTCGAGCCCGTCATCGGCCAGAATGTCGTCGAGCAGACGATTCAGCTCAAGGAAGGCGAACCCAGCATCCTCGCCGGATTGGTTTCAAGGGAAGAGGATCGCGGTCTTAACGGAACTCCGGGGCTGAGCGAAATTCCTTTCTTCAAGTACTTCTTTGCCTCAAACTCCCGCGAGACCAAGCAGAACGAGATCATCTTCCTGATCATTCCGCACATCGTCCGCGAGCCCATCATTACCCGGCTCAACCGCCGCGCCATCGATACGGGAACCAGCACCTCCTTCGAGCTGCGTCACGATCTCTCTCTCAGCGGTCAGGATGATGACACAGGCCCGCGGAGGCCGCCGCAGATCGGGCAGCCCACCACGGCGGCGAACGCAGCCTCTGCCGCAGCGCAGCAGCTTCTGCAGCAAGCGCAGCCGCCAACGCCGCCGCCTCCGGGCACAACAAACCCGCCGGCCGCGAATACGCCTCCGGCCAGTACGACGCCTCCAGGAACCACTCCCGCGCCGCGTCAGGCTACGCCTTCCGGTCCTCCGATCAGCCTCTCGGTCGCTCCGCCCGCGGCACCTCAGGCCGTCGGAAGCACCTTCCAGGTCACAGTCAACGCCGATGGGGCTCGGGATCTCTTCGCCGTGCCGATGCAGGTCCAGTTCAATCCGGCAGTTCTGCAGCTGGTCAACGTCGATGCCGGAACCCTCCTTGGACGTGACGGTCAGCCTGTCTCGATCGTTCATCGCGATGAGGGCAACGGCGTGGTGACCATCTCCACCTCGCGTCCGCCCAATGTGCAGGGTGTCAGCGGGCAGGGAAGCGTCGCTACCCTGACCTTCAGAGCCGTCTCCGCAGGAGACTCAAACCTCTCGCTCGTCAAGGTCGGAGCGCGCAACAGCACCCAGGCCAACCTCCCTGTGGTCGGCTCGCAATCCGTGGTGCACGTGAAGTGATCATGCTGAACCATTCCTCCGGCTTCGCTGCCTCGGCCTTTGAGTGGACGATGTGGCGAAGGTCCGGGGCTCATTCCCCGAAGCGTTTTTTGCAGGACCGCGGAATCACCTCTCCGCGGCCTCGCCTTCGAGTCGCAGGAATTGAGACGGCCGACCCGCAAGCCGGGCTTACCCTGATAGAGCTCATCATTGTCGTGGCGATTCTCTCTATCCTCGCCACTGCAGCCATTCCCATCGCGCGTTTTCAGGTACGCCGGGAAAAGGAGCGTGAGCTGCGCCGCGATCTCTGGGAGATGCGCTCCGCCATCGATCACTACAAGGATGCCGCCGACAAAGGGGCCTTTCAGGTTAAAGCTGATTCCCTCGGCTATCCACCCGATCTCCAGACCCTTGTCGATGGAGTCGATGTTCAGGGCAAGACCGTTCGCTTTCTTCGCAAGATTCCCACCGATCCCATGACCAACAGCACCGAATGGGGATTGCGCTCCAATCAGGACGATCCCGATTCGGACTCCTTCGGCGGCCAGAACGTCTTCGACGTCCACTCCAAGAGCACGGGCACAGCCCTCGACGGTTCAAAATATTCCACATGGTAGTCATTCACCCAACCCGCGCTCTCTCCCGCCGCGTGCTTCAGTCCGCGCGCTCCGTCTTTGCGAAGAAGAGAGCCGGAGCCGACCACGGTTTTACCCTGATCGAGTTGATGATCGTCATGGTCATCATCGGCCTGCTCGCCGCAATCGCCGTGCCCATGTACGTGCAGAGCGTGCGTCACGCCAAAGAGGCCGTGCTCAAGGAAGATCTTCGCGTCCTCCGTTCTGCCATCGACTCCTACACCGTCGATAAGCAGAAGGGCCCCCAGTCCCTCGACGACCTCGTCCAGGCTGGATACCTCAAAAGTATGCCGAAGGATCCCTTCACCAACCGGACCGATACCTGGGTTCCCGCGCAGGACGACACCCTCCAGAGCATCGACCAGACCGAGCCTGGGATCAGCGACGTTCATTCCGGCGCACAAGAAGTCGCCTCCGACGGCACCAATTACTCCTCCTGGTAGCTCTGGCTATAGCATCAAGAGATGCTGAGCCCTTTGTTCTGGATCGTTGCGTCCTTTCTCCCTCCGGTCGCCCCTCCTGCGGCTCAGACCTGTACCGACATCCGTACCTTCGACTTCAAAGACGCCATCGTCCACCTCTCCTCGCAGGACGAGAACGAGGCGAAGGGGCTGTTCAACGCACCGTATCCCAACTCCTTTTGGTTTCGCCTCCACAACGGAACCGGCTCCATCTCACCCGATGGAGGCGTCACCCAGGAGTGGCACGAAGAGCTTCTCGACGACCGCACCGTTCACCCCGAGCCCTCGCTTTGGCTCCGCGTCCTCGTTCTCGAGCACAGGCACCTCCTCGGCAGTGGAACCTGGCGCTACATCCTCATCCTCCGTTGTGAAGATCACCTGCTGACTCCCGTCTTTCAGTTCAACGCTGAAGGCGTCCGTCTGGAGCACCTCGACGACTCCGGATTCAAGCTCTCGCAAACTCTCTGGACTCCGACCGACCCTCACTCCCACCCATCGAAACACCGCGATCTGTTCTACCGTTGGAGCCCTCGGCAGCACCGCTACCTCCGCACAGAAGAACCCCCAATCCCCGCTTCCTGAGCTTTTCTGAGGCCGTAATCGTATAAATTCGAATATATATTTCGTCTAAAATCGGTTAGGAAAAGAATGTCCTTCCCCCTGTGAACTGTTTTTCGTTTTTCCCCACCCGTCTCTTTGTTGTCTTTCGACGACATGTCTATTTCCTGAGATTTATGGCAAATTTCTCAATTTGAGACACTTGGCTCCTCAATTGCATATGAGAAGGGCATCCCGTTGTTTTGAAAACGGTCCGAAAGGATTCCACCCCGATGAACGTCAAGGCCCTTTTCCGTATTGCCCTCGCTGTTGCCGTGACATGCTTCACCGCATCTGCCGCGAAGGCTGATTCTCTCTTCACCGGCTCCCAGGCTGGTAAGTGCTGCTTCGATGTCAACCTTCACCAGGTCGACTCCAACAACATGCAGGTCACCGTCACCCTCACCGATGGCGCTCAGTATTTTGTGAGCACCGGTGCAGGAAATCACCCCGGCTTCGCCTTCAATCTTGCCGGCGATCCTACCGTCTCTGTCACCAGCATCAGCGGTCCCTGGACCCTCTCCGACTTCAATGCGTCCTCGATCAGCACCAATGGACCCAGCATGGGAACCTTCGATTACTTCATCGACAATCCCGGCGCCGGCGCCAGCCAGCACAACGATGGTCCGCTGGTCTTCAACCTCTATGATGCGGCGGGCATCGGTTACAGCGACTTTGTCGCCAACGCCAGCGGCTTCTACTTCGCGGCCGACATTATGGATGCCTCGGGTAACACCGGTACGTCCGGCATCAACACCCCCGGTTCCACCCCTGCCGTCCCCGAGCCGTCGTCCCTGGCTCTCCTCGGTTCCGGTGTTCTGGGAGCCGCAGGCTTCCTTCGTCGTCGTTTCTGCCGTTCGTAGTTCTCCTCTGGTTCTTTTGTCGGGTGTCCTGTTCCGCGGCTGCAACGGTTGCCGGAACGGGACACTCGCAAAAGTTTAAGGCCTTTAGGACGCCCCTTTGTCCCTAACGCCTTGGCCCACCCGGCTCCTCTTGGAAATTTTCATAAGTCATCCCAAAATGCATGAGTTAGGAAGAAAAATGCATGTTTGGAGTGAACTATTTTCGCTTTTCTCGTTGTTTTCTGTCTGTAGCCCGGCGACGACATGCGGAGTTTGCTGAGTTTTCCGCCAATGTCTCGATTGGAGACAGTTGGCTCCCCAATTGCACAAGGTATGAGTAACCCGTTGACGGCCGGATAAAGCCCACGGTCGTTCTGCAGTCCTTTGGTATTTCGCTCTGTCTGATGCCGTCTCCTGCGTGCCGTCGTCTCAGCCCGTAGGTTCTCTCTGGTTACAGGACACCCGCGAAGGTGCAGACTGTATCAGGCAGAGCAACCATTTCCACCTTCCAAAATCGGCCAACTCTCTTCAGGCGCAACCACTTCTTCTCTCAGGCTCTTTAGGGAGTTGTTCCCCGTAACTTTCAGGCGCATACTACGTCTATACGGAGTGGAGTCGCGTCCATCGCCCGGGCAGCGGCTCGCTCAGGAGACATCCTTATGCGTCACCTCGGTCTAGCCGCCATCCTCGCACTCTGCACCGTCTCCTACGCGCAGACCAGCACACAGCAACCATCCTCTACTCCGCCACCGCCTCCCGGCAGCTCCAAGCCTGTTCCGGATGCGCCTACGGCGACGGAGGCGCAGAGCAAGACAGCCAAAGATGAGGCCAGCAAAAAGACCGATTCGCTCCCATCCCCTGGCGAGGCGCTCGATCCTCACATCAAGGCAGGCAGCGAAGACGACGTCAACGCCATCGGGACCCGCAACATCGGCGGTCGGGGTCTTGGCAACTGGTACTCCACCGACTGGGAGATTCGCACGGGCAAGCAGTACTCCATGGAAGTCGAGAAATCGGCCCACATGGTCACAGACCCCGTCATCAATGAGTACGTCAATCGCGTCGGCCAGAACATCGTCAAGAACTCCGACTGCAAGGTGCCTTTCACGATCCGCGTTATCGACTCCGACGAGATTAACGCAATGGCTCTCCCCGGAGGCTTTTTCTACGTCAACTCCGGCCTCATCCTGGCTGCCGACGAAGAGGCTGAGGTCGCCGGTGTCATGGCTCACGAGGTCGCCCACGTCTGCGCGCACCACGCCGCCCGTCAGATGACCAAGATGAACATGGCGCAGATCGGTTCCATCCCTCTGATCATCTTCACCTCGGGCTCCTGGACCGGTTACGGCATCTACGAAGCCACGCAGCTCGCCATCCCGATCGCCTTCCTCAAGTTCTCCCGCGTCGACGAGTCGGAGGCCGACTGGCTCGGGCTTCAGTACATGTACAAGGCCGGCTACGACCCGCAGGCGTTCGTTCAGTTCTTTGAAAAGCTCTCCGCCCTTGAGAAGCACAAGCCCGGCACGCTCGCCAAAGTCTTCAGCGACCACCCGCAGACACCTGACCGCATCGGACGCTCTGAGGAAGAGATCGCCACGATCATGCCGCCGCGTCCGGACTACATCGTCTCCACCTCGGAGTTCGACGACATCAAGGCCCGCCTCGCGCGGCTCGAGAACAAGCGCAAGCTCAACGACAAGAAGGACGGCAATCGTCCCACGCTGCGTCGCACAAGCGGAACCAATAACGACCCCAACGATCCGAACGCCCATCCATCCAATACGGGCGACGATCGTCCGACCCTCAGCCGCCGCGACTAGCGCTGGCATCCTTCACCTTGGAAAGCCGCGATTCTCGATCGTGGCTTTTCTTTTATCCCTCGCCATATCGTTGTGGATCACACTTTATCGTTTTCCAACGTTACGAGAGCCAAAGAGATAGGACAGTCTAGAATCGAGATTGTGATCCAGCTTGGAATAAAAATCGAAATAGAGCGTAATGGATATGCACTCGTAGATGATGTTTTATCGGAGAGCGAGGTCGCGTATCTCTTGATTGCTTTGGAACAGATCAGTACTGGCGATTCGGTTAGAAGGCGCGAAGGGGTCTTTGCAGTTCGTAACCTTCTTGACGTAGTTCCCGAAGTTCGAAAACTAGCTCATTCGAAAGCTGTGGGGAATCTTGTAAAGCCCGTTTTATGTGAAGATTTTTTTCCTGTGCGCGGTATCTTATTCGATAAAATTCCCGACGCGAATTGGAAGGTTCCTTGGCATCAGGATGTAACAATCGCAGTCCAGGAAAGAGTTGAAGTAGAAGGCTATGGCCCATGGTCGGTAAAAGCTGACGTCCTTCATGTTCAACCTCCTTTATCAGTATTGGAAAACATCCTTTCCGTTCGCCTTCATTTGGACGACTGCTCTGAAGAAAACGGGGCAGTGCGTGTCATTCCGGGCTCCCATCTTCATGGAAGAATTAGCGAAGGGGACATTTCAGAGATTCGTAAAACGTCAAACGAGGTTGTCTGCTCTCTCTCAGTCGGGGGCGCTTTACTGATGAGGCCTCTTCTCCTCCATGCTTCAGCGCCCTCCCAAAAACCGGGACATCGTAGGGTAATCCATCTTGATTTCTCTTCTGCACCCTTACATGCCGGTCTTCGATGGTTTTCCGAATCCCATTCGGCTCCTGATCCTGCCGCGTCAACGATAAAATAGAGCTATGGCTAAGCAGGACAAATCCACCAAAAAGACCACTGGCTACACCGACGATCACGCCGCCTCCGGTCTCAACACCAAGTTCCCCGAGATCGAGACCTGGCCCAATCAGTTCGCGGCCTACGAGATTCTCATCGACGACCCCGAGTTCACCTCCGTCTGCCCCAAAACCGGGCTGCCCGACTTCGGGCGCATCACCATCCGCTATATGCCCCGTAAGCGATGCATGGAGCTCAAGTCGCTCAAGGAGTATCTCTTCACCTACCGTAACCTCGGCATCTTTCAGGAGAACATCGTCAATCAGGTCCTCGACGACGTCGTGAAGGCCACGCAGCCTGAATGGGCTCTTGTCGTTGGCGATTTCCGGCCCCGCGGCGGTATCTCCACCATCGTAGAGGCCTTCTATCCTCGCCCGAAGAACTCCAAAGGCCCCCGCGGATAACAAATTCCGCCGCGCTCGCCTTCCCAGGCATATACTTTCCTCGGATCCCAAAGGGCCCTCGCAACGCGCGGGCCTTTTCCTTTGCACAGGAGGATTCGCCATGAAGTGCTTCATCGCTTTCAGCACCGCAATCCTGATCGGCGCCACTCTCACCGGCTGCAACCAAAGCTCCGGCAACATCGACTCCGACATCGCCGCCATCAAAGCGACTGAAACCCAGTGGAACCAGGACTGGGCCGCCCGTGACGTCGATCGGATCATGTCGCATTATGCCGCCGACGCCGTTCTTATTACTCCCGGTGGTCCCGCTGTAAACGGTAAAGCGGCTATCGCCCAGGGCCTCAAGTCGATGGTTGCCGACCCCGCAACGTCTCTCAAGTTCAACCCCGACCGGGTCGAGGTGTCGAAGTCAGGCGATGTTGCCTGGACCGAGGGCTCTTATACCCTCACCATGACCGATCCTCAAAGCAAACAGATCATCAACGACCACGGCAGCTACGTCACCACCTATCGCAGACAACCTGACGGCTCTTGGAGGGCTATCGTCGATATCGCCACCTCTGAAACTCCGCCCTCGATGCCCACAGCTCAAACCTCACCGCAGCCTAATTAGTTTCCAGTCCCGCAGGTCTGATCCAGCAGCTCTTCTGCCGCTCCGCCCTTGCCGTCTTTATAAACCGTCGTCAGAATGTAATACCGTCCCGGCTCCTTTGCCTTCACCACCGCCACGCTCTTATCGGCCATGCGTTCGCCCGTCTTCGCCGCCTTCTTCGCCACCCAGAACGGACTCTCACCGTCCGTTAGGTCATTCACTACGGTCACGTCATAGTTGTTATTTGCAGGCGGAAGCTGAACCGTATACGGCTTTATGCCGTCAGGCTCCTTTGCATGATCGTCCAGAACCTGCGCCACCTTCGGATCGATGCATGAGATATGAACGTGCAGCTGATCCTGTGTTCGCGCATGCGCCGAGTTGATCGCCATCCCGATCCTGCGTTCTCCCCAGCCCGGATACCGCTCCGACTGATCCCACGCATTTGCCCACAGATTCACATACGGAGCCGCAAAGATGCGCTTGTCGTCGATCCCCGTAACCTTGATCGAAGGAATGAGCAGGTAAGCCTGCGGCTTCGTCGGAGCATCATCCTTGATGATCACGTAGCGGTTCACCGCGTCGTATTCTCTGCAATCGCGATCGCTCTTCAAGTCGCGCGAGCAGCACTGCATCAGCTTCA
>DATJJJ010000013.1:0-35418 GCA_035492215.1 Edaphobacter sp.
TGGTTGTAATGACTGCAACCAGTTAGGCCTTGTTGAGCGGCGTAGATTCCCGTATGTGATTGAAAATATGGTAGGCACGAGCGGATTCGAACCGCTGACCTCTACCGTGTCAAGGTAGCGCTCTAACCAACTGAGCTACGCGCCTGCGTTTTCTTAGTCTAATCGGAACGGCGAGGAAGGGCAATATAACGTTCTCAGGTTTTTCTTACCATCATGATGGGTAAACTCTATTTATCGTGCCGTTTCTTGCTCAGGTTCGCGCCACACCCAATCTACTCACGCTGATGCGGCTGTTTATCCTGCCGTTTCTGGTCATCGAGATTCTGGACGGCAATTATTCCGTGGCGTTTGCTCTTTTTCTGCTCGCCGGATTGACCGATGCTCTCGATGGCCTGCTCGCCCGTTGGCTCAGCCAAAGGACCACGCTTGGCCTTTATCTTGACCCGATTGCGGACAAGCTGCTGCTCAGCACACTTTTTATTGTGCTGACCCATGCCAATCTGATTCCCAGATACGTCACGGTGCTCGTCTTCAGCCGCGATCTCGGAATCCTGCTGATCTCCACACTGCTCTTCGCGACAGGCACTCTCCGGGATTTCCGTCCCAGTCTGCTGGGCAAGTTCAATACCCTGGTGCAGGTTCTTGGTCTGGTCTCTGTGCTGCTTGAGCGGCTTTGGCCGACGATCTGGCTCTCCTACTTCACGGGAGCGCTCCTGCGGGTGATCGCAGTGCTGGCTCCTGTCTCAGCGGCGCAATATGCCTGGATTGTTTTTCGCAGAATCAACTCCGATCCTGCAACGGCCTAGCTCTCTTCATCGGCTTCGGCTTCCTCTTCGATAGCGATGTCGCTAAATTCTGTGGAATCAAAGATCTCGCCGCAACGTTGACATTCTACGAATTCGGCGTCTTCGTCCCGGGAGACAATCTTTACGATGGGATGTTTGCACTGAGTGTTCATGGATCAAAGCTGAAATTTAGGGGATGAGTTTGTAGGATTCTGCCCGGCTCGTTGGAGGTTGTCAACCCCGCTAAATATTAGGGAAGGCATACGACACACTTCTGGCCCTCCTGAAAAAGCCTACGCCCGAAAAATCTCTGTTTTGTGCGGGTTCAGAGAACCCATCTGCGGCTTGCGACCGGTATCGTACAGACGTACACTACTTATAGCCCGTTCTTCCGGGTTTTATACGCATGGCATTGTGCCAACGATAAACTCTTCGGTCAAAACGGATTTGTGAATATAGATGCTTCGGCTAACCAAAAAAGCGGACTACGGGCTGATGGCTCTGAAGTATCTTGCCGAGCAGCAGGGCGGCTCCGCGCATAGCGCGAAGGATATCGCCGAGGCTTATCATATTCCTCCTCAGCTGTTGGCTAAAATTCTTCAGACCCTGGCCAAGGGGGGCTTGTTGGTCTCCCATGCCGGCACTAATGGCGGGTATGCGCTCGCTCGGGCCGCCACGGAGATCTCCGCGTTTGAAGTGATCCGGACGATCGACGGCCCGTTGTTTATCACCAGCTGCATCACAATTCACGGTGCATGTGATCTCACCAGTACCTGCACCATCAAAGAGCCTTTGCGCAAAGTCAACGACAGCATCAAAGACCTGTTGAGCGGCATCTATATCTCTGATCTTGTCGAAACGGGCGATTCAGAGCGCAGCAAGTCCGATGCGGTGGGCGGCGGTCTGGTTTCGATAGCACTTTAGAGTGGAATATCGGTTTACGACACTGAGAAGAGATACAAGCAAGAGAAAGTCAGGAGTGGAAAGCTTATGAGCACTGGAACCGGAGTCGTTATTGCAGAGTCGGCAACGCCGCTGCCGGAGGGCGTGCGCCTTCCGATCTATATGGACAATCATGCAACGACGCCTCTCGATCCTCGAGTTCTTGAGGCGATGATGCCCTATCTGACCGGCATCTTCGGTAACGCCGCCAGCCGCAACCACAGCTTCGGGTGGGAGGCGGAGAAGGCGGTTGAGAAGGCGCGTGAGCAGGTCGCAAAGCTGATTGGAGCCACGGCGAAGGAAGTGATCTTTACTTCGGGCGCGACCGAATCCAACAACCTCGCCATCAAGGGCATCGCGGAGATGTACCGCGAGCGCGGCAATCACATCATCACCCAGGTGACCGAGCACAAGGCCGTTCTCGATACATGCAAGAAGCTCGAGAAGATGGGCTACCGGGTGACGTACCTTCCGGTGGGTGCGGATGGTCTGATCGATCTCGAGGACCTGAAGCGCGCCATCGACGACAAGACCATTCTTGTGTCGATCATGTATGCCAATAACGAGATCGGTGTCATCCAGCCTGTCCGCGAGATCGGCGCCATCTGTCGCGAGAAGGGCGTTCTGTTCCACACCGATGCCGTGCAGGCAGTGGGCAAGATTCCGGTCGATGTGCAGAAGGACAACATCGACGTACTCAGCCTGAGCGCTCACAAGATCTATGGCCCGAAAGGCGTAGGCGCACTTTACGTTCGCCGCCGCAATCCTCGCGTGCAGATCTCCGAGCAGATCAACGGCGGCGGCCATGAGCGCGGCATGCGTTCGGGCACGCTGAACGTTCCTGGAATCGTCGGCCTCGGCGCAGCGTGCGAGATCGCGATGAACGAGATGGAAGCCGAAGCGAAGCGTGAGACGGAGCTGCGCGACTATCTGAAGAGCAAGTTCGAGAACGCGCTGGACTTTGTTCACGTCAACGGCAACATGGATCACCACCTGCCGGGCAATCTCAACATGAGCTTCGTGTATGTCGAGGGCGAGAGCCTGCTGATGGGGATCAACGATGTGGCGGTCTCCTCGGGTTCTGCCTGCACCTCGGCGACGCTTGAGCCGAGCTATGTGCTCAAGGCGTTGGGACTGGGTGACGATGTTGCGCACAGCTCGATCCGATTCGGACTGGGACGCTTCAACAACAAGGCCGAGGTGGATTACGTTGCCGACAAGATCATCGACGTGGTGAAGAAGCTGCGCGAGCTGAGCCCTCTCTACGAGATGGTCAAGGAAGGCATCGATCTGTCGAAGATCGAGTGGGCAGCGCACTAATTTCTTCCGTATTGCAGACTGAGGCGCGGCTTTGGCCGCGCCTTTTTCTTTCGTGCAGCCATCGTCTGTGGATCTATCGTCGTCTAAACCTGACGGAAGCTCGCTTTCTTTACGAAAGATTTTTTTACTGCACGAATACATGAGAACGATCTCCTGGGTCTGTACGGTGTATCTCCTTCTTCTGTTTGTAAGCCCTCCGGCCAGCGGCTACTCTCTGCTGACGCATGAGCAGCTGATCGATCTCTCGTGGGATGCGGCGATCGTTCCTCTTTTGAAGAGCCGCTACCCAACCCTGACCGACGCTCAACTGGAACACGCCCGCGCCTACGCCTATGGAGGGTGCGTTATTCAGGACATCGGCTATTACCCGTTCGGCGACGGCTTTTTCTCGAACCTTACCCACTATGTCCGCTCGGGCGACTTTGTCGTGAATCTCTTCCGCAATGCGGGGAACGCCGACGAGCTTGCCTTTGCCGTCGGCGCTCTGTCGCACTACATCGGCGACAACATCGGTCACGCCGATGCAACCAACCTTGCGGTGCCGGTTGAGTTTCCGAAGCTGAAAGAGCGTTTCGGCCATACGGTGAACTATGCCCAGGGCGAATCGCAGCATGTTCGCACCGAGTTTGCTTTCGATATCAATGAGATCTCGCACGGCCGTTTTGCTCCGGTGCATTACCTCCGCCATGTGGGGCTGGAGGTGCCGCAGCGGCAGCTGGAGCTGGCCTTCTATCAGACCTACGGCCTGGCCGAAGACTTCAGCGCAGGACGCGGCAAGCGCGTGAATGTGAAGGCCTACCGGTTTGCGGTGCGAAACTTCATTCCTCGCATTGCCTATGCGGTAACGCTTCTGCACAGGCATAAGGAGCCCGTGGTGGTGGACTCACCCGATCTGCAGCGGCTGACGACGGAGCTGACTGCGGTGGCCACCAGGAACGATTGGGACGAATATCGCAGAAGAGCGGGCATCGGGACCTATACCCTCGCGGGATTTCTCTTCATCCTGCCGAAGGTTGGCCCGCTGAAGTTCGTCTCCGTCGAAGGCCCCACCGTCGATACCGATCGGGAGTATGTTCACTCGGTCTTGCGCTCGACGGATGCGCTGATTTTTTCGCTTCGCCGTTTTACCCCACCCCCCAGCACCCGGTCCAGTGCGGCCCAGGCGGCCGCGAGAGACACCCACTCCCAGCCGCCGCCCTCCGATCCGCTGCCGGCCCGGGAGGGAGCGGAGCAGCGGGTTCCGCGGGGCAGTTCGGACCCTCATCACCCCCTCAGGAACCGCGACCTGGATACAGGAACTGTGGTTCGGCCTGCCGGCTATCCGCTGACCGACGCCACCTACTGCACTCTTGTCCACCGGCTCGCGGAGAAGCCCTCGCAGGCGATTCCTCCCGGAATCAAGGAGGACATCCTGGCCTACTACTCCGATATGAGCCTGAACTTTGCCACCCGGAAGCATCCGCAGAGCTGGCAGACACTTGAGTCCGATCTGAACACTTTGCGGGGGATGAATACCAGCAAACAACCTTTACCCTACCCAACCTATGGCAGCGAGGAGGGCGATCCCGGCGATACGGGGACTCCCTGAGGGGCAGGGGGCCGGAGAAGATTTTGGTTCGGCGGATGCGGTTGAAGTTTTAATCCTCTGTTCTCAGTTTGTTACGAAAACGTGCTCTTTCAGGAAATCGTCTTCCATATAGCGCACCCAAAGGATAAGAGTTATCATCTATTAGAGCGAGGACTTTCCCATGGCATATAGCGATAAGGTCGTAGACCACTACAACAACCCCAGGAACGTCGGCACGCTGGATAAGGGCTCCCAGGAGGTCGGAACCGGCCTTGTCGGCGCGCCGGAGTGCGGCGACGTGATGCGCCTGCAGATCAAGGTGAACCCTGAGACCCAGGTGATTGAGGACGCGAAGTTCAAGACCTTCGGTTGCGGCTCGGCGATTGCATCGAGCTCGCTGGCGACCGAGTGGGTCAAAGGCAAGACGGTGGCCGAGGCGATGGCGATCTCGAACACCGATATCGTGAAGGAGCTTGCGCTTCCTCCCGTCAAGATTCACTGCTCGGTTCTGGCCGAGGACGCGATTCGCGCGGCGATCGGCGACTGGAAGAAGAAGAATAGCGTTGCTGAGACCGAAGCTGCTGCTACAGCGGCTCACTAATCTCAGAGTTTCTTTTTTACTGCGCCCCGTGCTTCGCAAGCAGTCTTCTGCGAGGTACGGGGTGCTTTTCACATCGGCTCTCTGATTCGAAGAGAGCAGCGTCCTTCCGGATAGGTGAAGGACAGATGAGGTTTTCTAATGTCGATGGTTTCGATTCAGCCAACCACTTCGCAGAACGCTCCGGCTGCGGCTCCAGAGCAGCCCAAGGATCCGTTTGCAGGGATGACTCTGCTAACGGCCGAGGGGCAGCAGCCTCGGGCGAAGGCGGCGGTCGAGATTACGAAGAATGCACTCAAGCGCATCCGGGTGGCCATGGCGAAGGAGGGAGTCTCTCCGGAGCAGGGCGGGTTGCGGCTGGGGGTGATGGGTGGAGGATGCTCGGGATTGAGCTATTCCATCCGGTTCGATTCCCAGCCCCGGGAGCGAGACCGTGTGTTTGTCTTCGGCGCTGGAGTGGAGACCCCGGGCGATCCGACGGGTGGGCTTCCGGTACGTCTCTTTGTGGACCCGAAGAGTTTTCTTTATCTGGCGGGGATGGTGCTGGATTTTGAAGAGACGCTGATGCGGCAGGGGTTCAACTTCATCAATCCGAATTCGACCAAGAGCTGCGGATGCGGCTCGAGCTTTACGGCCTGAAGACGTAAAGCTTACCTCAGCGGCTGAAGCCGCGGCCTGAAGCGAGACGGTTCGAGCTTTGCTCGAATGAATCCACTGATGCGGTGAGGCCGCATGAGTGGGGCACCCGGCTGGCAGGATGACGCTTTCCTGAGCTTCGGCTCGGATGGATACCTTTTCCAGGTGCGAAGAGCTTTCGGGCGCGGCGTGTGCCTGACGGTCCAGGAGGAAGCGGGTCCTTTCGTTCTGGAAGGCATCTTCGCGTTCGCGTAGATTGTCTGCCATTTCAGAGAGGATCTTTTGTTCGCGGCGAATGTCGTCCCACATCTCTTTCCGGGTTTTGAGGGCTTCGGCGGGCGGGGCGAGGAGGCCGTGGTACGGGTCGGCGACGATCTCTTCGAGGGGCTGCTCGGGAAGTGGCAGGGAGTGGGAGGGAAGCTTGGGGTGGGGTGGGAGATTGGTGCTGGCGATCTGGAGGCCGTAGAGGAGGAGCCCGGCGCGGCGCGGGTCGAGCGAGCTGGAGGCGAGGCGCTCCAGGACGAGGCCGATGGAGAGCTGGATGGAGGTACGGTCTTCGGGGATGGGAAGCTGAAGGGCGGAGCGGCGAGCCTTGCTGGCGCGCGGATTGGCGACGGGCCGACGGGTGGTGTGGTGGTAGTAGCAGAACTCTTCGTGGCGGAGTGAGGCGGAGCCGCAGCGACGTCCGTCGACGAAGATGTGGCGGCAGCGGGAACGTGCGGGTTGCTGGGTCTGGTCGTTCATGGGGACTCCCCTCCCTCGTTTCTTGTGCAAAGTATTCGAGGGAAATGATTTAGGTTCGTACTTCGGTTGATGAGGGGTTAAATGCGAAAGCCCGGCCAGTGGCCGGGCTTTTTCTTTTCCTCTGATTTAAGCGTAGCAGGGGGAGTCAAGGTTTCTGCTGTGGAAAAGTGAGCTACGCCTTCGTAACCTCCGGGGTTTTCTGTGGTTTAGAGGCCAGAGGAGGATCGGTGATGACGTCGCGGTTGATTCCGTAGTTGGAGTTCCAGCCGGGGAGTTCCTGCGAACCGGTAATGAGCCGGGCCCCGTTCTGGAAGGTGAGATAGGTCCAGGCCCACTGACGGAAGACGGCGAGACGGTTGCGGAATCCGATGAGGAAGTAGATGTGAACGGTGAGCCAGACCATCCAGGCCGGGAAGCCGCTCCAGTGACCGTGGAAGGGCCATTGGATATTGGCGACGGCGGCTTTGCGTCCGATGGTGGCCATATCGCCCTTGTCGAAGTAGTGGAAGGGCTCGTTGAGGCCGGTTCCATCGCTGCCCAGTTCGACGGCGATGAGGCGGGAGATGCGTTTTGCGGTATAGGCTCCCATCTGCAGGGCGGGCTGGGCGACGCCGGGGACCTGATGTCCGTTTTCTTCGACGTGAGCGAGGTCGCCGCAGACGAAGATTTCTGGATGATTGGGAGGGTTGAGGAACTGATCGACCAGAACGCAACCGCGGCGATCGAGCGGGACGCCGAGCATCTTGCCGAGAGGCGAAGCCTGAACGCCCGCGGCCCAGAGGGTGACGGTGGAGTCGATGCGCTCGTCGCCGACCATGACGTATCCGGGTTGAATGTCGGAGACGTGGGCGTTGGTGCGGATGCTGACGCCGAGGGCGTTGAGCTGTTCGATGGCCTTCTGCTGCAGGTCGGGAGGGTAGGCCGCAAGGACGTTGGGCGAACCTTCGAGGATGAGCACTTTGGCATCGGCGGGGTTGATGTGGCGGAAGTCGCGGGCCATATAGAGGCGTGCGATATCGCTGATGGCTCCGGCGAGCTCGACGCCTGTGGGACCGCCGCCGACGATGACGAAGTTGAGCGGAGGATGGATGCCTGCCTCCTGCATCTGACGCTCGGCTAATTCGAAGGCAAGAAGGACGCGACGACGGATCTCGGTTGCGTCTTCAACGGTTTTGAGACCGGGAGCGAGCTTGGCCCAGTCTTCGCGTCCGAAGTAGGAGTGGGTGGAGCCGGTCGAGACGATGAGGTAGTCGTATTCGAGCCGCGCTCCGGTCTTGAGGTCGATCCGTTTTTCGTTAAGGTCGAGGCCGATGACTTCGTCCATCAGGACTTCGACGTTGGAGTGATCGCGAAGAATGGAACGGATGGGCTGTGCGATCTCTGCGGGAGAGAGGACGGCCAGAGCCACTTGATAAAGAAGCGGCTGGAAGGTGTGGTAGTTCTTGCGATCGATGAGAGTGATGTCAACGGGAAGTTTGGCGAGTCCTTGCGCAGCATTTAAGCCTGCGAAGCCTCCGCCGATGATGACTACCCGCTTACGTACCATGTTGCCGGTCGCCATGTCTGATTCGGCTCCTTTGCTGGTATCCGGGTCTTTAATTTGTCTCTCCTTATCTGATGCGCGAAGGGGGGTGTATGACGCTGAGATAAGGGGGTCAGGGGTGCCTTTGGAGGCTGGATGCGATGAAGCCCTGGGTTCCGGCAACAGCAGCGATTCGAGTGATTTCCGGGGCTTGCGCGAGGTCGAGGGGTGTGAGGGTTGCGGTTCCGTCGAGCGATGTGATGAGGGTAGTGACGGAAGAGTTGAAGATAGGGGCGATGGGGCAACGGCCTTGAGCGGAGCAGGGTGGGGACCACGGCTCGACGGTCTGGTGGATGGTGATGGCGGCGCCAGCGATGGGATGACCGGCGGGGTCTGTGGCGAGGAGTACGACGGGGGAGAAGGATGTGGATGCATCGATGGATTGATGGTCTCCGCTGACGATGGCGAGGCGCAGGTCGGATTCTGAGACGCCGGTTACAGAGAGATTTGTGCAGAGGGTGTTCCATGCGCATGCCGTGGCGGAGGCGACGTTGCCGCCGTGCAAGGGGCCTGCGGTTGCGATGGTTTGCGCGATGGATTGAGCGTTGGTTGAGGAGATGGGTGGGTTGAAGGAGAGAGTGCCGGAGAGCGGGTCCATTGGACGGGAATGCTCGAAGTGGAGGCTGCGTTATCGGAGAGTGTGACCTGCGCGGTCCAGGAGAGGACGGCGTGTTCCGCGAGATAGAGGTTGGGGTTGATGGCGGTGATGGTCTGGATATGAGAGATTGCGGTGAAGCTTGCGGTGACGTTGCCGATGGCGCTTGCGGCGGAGAGAGTGATGGGGCCGGGAGTGAGTGGGGTGATCGCTGTGGAGAGGATGCCGGATGCATTGGTGGTGAGGGTGCAGGTGCTTTGTCCGCAGGCTTCGAAACGCACTTGACCGGTTGTGGTGGAGAGGACGACGGCAGTGTTGGGAAGAGGGCTGATGCCATCGGCGGCGAGTGCTTTGACGGTGAAGGGGATGGAGGCGGGGATTCCGGTGAAGAGAGTGCCGGTGGGAGCAGAGATGAGGTCGAGCTCGGGTTGAGGGGCTTCGTAGGCAAGGGCTGCGGTCATGGTGGTGGTTCCACTGGTGACGAGATCGCGAACGGTGATGTCGGCGTTGATGGCTCGTGAGGTGTGAAGCGAGGGCGCTTCGGCGGTGATGGTGTTCGCGGTCCAGGAGGAGACGGTGGCGGGAGTGCCGTTGATGGTGACGGAGTTTCCGGCGCGGAAGCCCATGCCGTGAATGGTGATGGTGGCTCCTTTGGCGGGAATGGTGGCGGGGGTGACGGAGTCGGCGTAGAGGATGCGGGCTTGATAGGCGTAGTCGGGGCGTCCGTCGCCGCGCTGATCGGCGATGGCGATGCGAAGCTGACGCGCCTGAGAGGTCTGGGTGGAGAGAGTGGTCATGCCGGTGGAAGCGGAGTTGAAGGCAGTGGGAACGGAGGCGATGGAGGGCAGGGTTCCGAGGGCATCGGTGCTGTTCCAGAGGCCGAGGACGGGCATGGCTTTGGATGCGGTGGGGAGCGCGTGCTCGTCCTGGGCAGTGATCTCGAGGGTGAGGCTGCGATTGGCTTTGACGGAGAGCGTAGACCAGGCGGTGTGGTTGTAGGAGCAGAGATTGCCGTTCCACCAGCCGGTGGCGGAGACGGCTGCGGGGGAAGACTCGGTGCCGTCCTGCGTGGTCTGGCAGCTGGCGGCGGCATCGGTGCTGTTGAAGTTGACGTTGACGAGCGCGGTGTAGTGAATGCCGGAGATGCTTTGCGTAATGGTGGTTCCAGAGAGAGCGACGGGGTTGGAGTCGTAAGGGCCGACTGCGTAGGGCCCGATGTAGAGCGGATTGATGGGCTGGGTGGTGAGGACGAAGTTCTGCCAGACCTCGGTGTCGGAGTAGGGGGTGCGGTAGATATCGTAGGCGCCTTCGAGGATGGGGTTCGGGGAGCCCATGTTCGTTGCAGAGGATGCGGCGATTTTCGTCATGGGAGTAGAGCTGCGGCGGCGGAAGAGAGCACCGGAGATGGCGGAGGTAGACTCCCAGGCTTCGGGGATGGTCCAGAAGGGTTCGAGGCGGTGGACGACGACGTTGACGCCCTGCATGCCTTGTCCATTGGGAAAGGTGATGGTGCCTCGGAGGCGGCTGCCGCGGGCGAGGGTGTCGGTTTTGCCGGGGATGGAGGGGACCCAGGTTCCGACGGGATAGAGGAAGCCGAGTCCGGAGATGTCGTCGTCGCGGAGGGTGAAGGGATCGGGCATGCACTGATAGGTGTAGGGTCCGCAGATGACATCGATGGGATGCATGATGGGCCAGTAGAGTGCCTGCTGGATGGTGGGAGCGGGGGTTCCGGTGAAGACGTTGTCGTTGGTCTGGGACCAGGCGAGGCCGATGACACGACCGAAGGCGCGCATGAGCTGGTATTGAAGCTGGAGTTGTTGCTCGGGTGCGGGGCCGGTGCAACGACCGTTGAGGATGAGGATGGCGTGCTGGATTTTTCCGGCGGTGGAGATGGAGTCGACGCTTTCGGTGACGGCGTTCTGACGGCAGCTTGAAGGAGAGCTGGCTCCGGTGCCGAGGAGAAGGTCGGTGATGGAGCCATCGGAGTCGTAGACGACAGCGATCTGTTTGTTGAGGTAGTTGGTGCTCTGCACGTCGGGGGGAAAGACGATGCCGGTGCCGGAGGGATAGGTGTTGGTGGAGTCGACGTGCTCGTCGAGTGTGCCTCCGTAGAGAAGGTTAAGGCTGGCGGTGGGGATGGTCCAGACACCGGCGGCGGCGTTGACGATGGCGTCGGCGGCGGCGTGATTGACGTAGGGGCTGAGGTTGCCGGAGTCGGTGAAGTACTGGACGTTGGAGGTGTACCAGACGATGGGTGAGCCTTCGGGGTAGTAATAGGGCGCTCCTGTGACCCAGCGTGGTCCGCTGGCGAAGGCCGTGAACGGAAGCGCGAAGAGGAAGAGGAGAAGGAAGCAGCGATGGAGCTTCCGCATCATGGCAGAGCCTGATGCCATGCGCCAAGCATTCCGACGATCGAGGAGACGGGTTCCTGTTGGGGTGGCGGGGTGCTGGTTTCAGTGGATGCGAGAGAGTTGACGGCTTGAGAGGTGAGAGTGGATGCCGAGGAGGCGAAGGGAAGAGGACGGTGCAGATGAGTCCCGATCCAGCGGAGGTCGACGTTGAGGGTTGGTGGCGAGTCTGGAAGAGTGGCGTCGTTTGTGACAGCCGTGGAGGTGGCGAGTGAGACGGAGGCTGCTGCGCGGAGAGGAATGGCTCCGTCCATGCCTGCTACGGGAGAGGAGATGCCTGCGGCGTTGGGCGAGTGGAGCAGCATGAGAAGGCGATGGCCGGGACGGTAGCGCTCATCGCCGCCCTGCCAGAGGCCAGCCCATTCACGGAGCGTGTAGGTGCTTCCGGTGGTGCAGCCGCGAACGGCCTGATCGATACGGAAGTCGACTTCGACGAAGCCGGAGCTGCCGGGGTCTGCGTTCGGGTGGCGGACCGCGGTGACTTCGCCGACGAAGATAACGCCGGCCACGTCGGACATCTGATGGAGAGCGTCTTCGATGGTCTGAGGGGCGGCGGATAAGGCCTGTGCATGGCCTGCAGGAGAGAGGGCGAGGGGGAGGACTGCGAGCAGGAGTGTGGTGACGGGAGCGCTTTTGGGGCGTCTCATGCTGTGGACCTCCGGGTACCCTTACTTCTTCGTCAGGAGTGACCCGGATTGAGGCATGTGTGCGGTTTTGATACAGAGAAGGAAAAGGGGAATACGAAGTGAAGGTGGGGCAAGAGTTGGTCGATCTTCGGAGGGTTTCTAGATTTCTTCGCCGGAGGAGGGGGAGAAATCGTCAATTTTCACACTAACGTTTTGTAATTCTGTGCATCCTACCCCAATACAATAGTGCGAACAGGAGATATGTTCATGGCCATCGAGCCCACAACGACCCCAGTCATCGATTCACTTTGCCCGTTTGATTCGAACGCGGAAGCGTTCTTTGTTCCGTTTCTAACCGACGAGTCGCTCCTCGTTGCGGCCCGCAGCCTCGACGATGAGGAGGATGAGGACTACGAGGACGACGAAGAGGAAGATGAGGACGACGACCTCGACGAGGACGACGAAGAAGAGGAAGACGACGACGAAGATTACGAAGACGATGACGAGGAAGACGACGAAGAGGAAGATGAGGACGAAGAGGAAGACGAGGACGAGGGTTACTACGACGACGATGACGATGTAGAGGAAGAAGACGACGAGGAGGCGGACGATGATCTTCCGCGCATGCCTCGCACGCGGCGGATGTAGTTCCGTCAGCGGATCGACATTTGATTTGAGATCTTTGGTTTCTACGGACCGCGCCGAGATGCTTTCGGCGCGGTTATTCCGTTTTTAATAACCTGCGCTGGTGACGATGTTTTCGAGCGGCTGGCCATTGAGGTAGCGGCGGACCTGAGCGGCTCCGAAGCGGAAGGCGCGGTGAATAAACTCCGGCGTGGAGCCGGCGATGTGCGGGGTGATGAAGCAGTTGGGGGCGGACCACAGAGGGTGGTCGGCGGGGAGCGGCTCGGGGTCGGTGACGTCGAGGACGGCCTGGATCTTATGCGCTTGGAGCGCGTGGAGCAGAGCGTCGGTTTTGACGACGGGGCCGCGAGCGGCGTTGATGAGTAGCGCGCCGGGTTTCATGAGGTCGAACTCTTTTGTGCTGAACAAGCCGGTGGTTTCAGCAGTGAGCGGGGTGATGGCAACGACGATATCGGCGTCAGGGAGAAGGCGCTGTAGCTCGGAGACGGGGAAGACCTGCGGAGAGGTCTTCGCGGTGCGTGCTACACGAATCACCCTGGCTCCAAAGGGCTGGAGGCGAGCTTCAATGGCGGCTCCGATGGAGCCGTAGCCGACGATGAGGACGGTCTTTTCGGAGAGGTCGTCGCTAAGGATGCGGTAGAGGCCGGGATGCGATTTGCCTCCGCCGATGAAGCTATCCGTTGCAGAGGGCTCGCTTCTCCACTGACGGCGGTTTTGCAGATCGCGATAGTGCGGGAAGTGTTTTTGCGCGGAGAGGATTGCGGCGAGGACCCACTCGGAGGTGGAGATGTCGTGGATGCCGCGGCCGTCGCAGAGAGTAACGCCGTGGGGTACCCAGGGGATGACCCAATCGACGCCCGCCATCAATGCCTGGATGACTTTGACGCCTTGGAAGTGAGAAAAGGCGGCGGCAGCGTCCTTGCGGAAGTAAGGGAGGATCCAGAAGTCGAGAGGAATTTCTTTGTTGAGGTCGGGGGGAATGCGGACGATCTCGGCTTCAGGGGGAAAATCTTTGAGGAGTTCCGGGGAGATAGCTTCGTCGATACCTACACGCACCATCTTTCGAGTGTGCCCGAAATGCTCCTAAAAGAAAAACCTGAAGGGAGAGAGGGTGTGTCGTGGCGATGAAATTGAGGCCAGGAAATGAAAAGTTAAGACTTTTGGCCTAAGCTGGAAGGCGATTCTTTCTGGTGGAGGCAAGGGAGTTCTATGGCAGCGGTGGAGACTTCACTTTCGGGATTTTCTTTGGTGGGCGATCAGGTGGCGTCGCCGGGTGGCAAGAGCTTTAGCGGTGTGAATCCGGCGACGGGGCAGAAGATCGAGCCGGCGTTTTATGCGGCGACGGAAGAGCAGATTCAGCAGGCCGTCGAGCTGGCGCGTGAATCTTTCTTCGCGTTTTCGAAGCTGCCGGGGAAGGTGCGCGGAGCTTTTCTGCGAAAGATTGCGGATGCAATTACGGCGCAGGGCGAGGCGATTGTGGAACGGGCGAATCTTGAGACGGGGCTACCGTTGCCACGTCTGCAGGGTGAGCTGGCGCGAACGACGAATCAGCTGAAGCTGTTTGCGGAGGTTCTGGAAGAGGGATCGTGGGTGGACGCGAGGATCGATGAAGCGGATGCCGGGCGCAAGCCTTTGCCGAAGCCGGATGTGCGGTCGATGTCGAAGCCGCTGGGACCGGTGGCGGTGTTTGGAGCGAGCAATTTTCCGCTGGCGTTTTCGGTTGCGGGAGGCGATACGGCTTCGGCGCTGGCTGCGGGATGTCCGGTGGTGGTGAAGGCGCATCCTGCGCATCCGGGGACGAGCGAGCTTGTGGGGCGCGCGATCCAGAAGGCGGTGAAGGAGAGCGGTCTGCCGGGCGGTGTGTTTTCGCTGCTGTTCGATGCAGGCGTTGAAGTGGGTGTGTCGCTGGTGAAGCACCCGGAGATCAAGGCGGTTGCGTTTACGGGTTCGCAGCAGGGTGGCAAGGCTCTGATGAAGCTGGCGGCGGATCGGCCGGAGCCGATTCCGTGCTATGCGGAGATGGGGAGCACGAACCCGCTGTTTATTTTGCCGGGAGCGATGAAGGAGAGGGGAGAGGCGCTGGCGCAGGGATTGCAGACCTCGTTCACGCTGGGTTCGGGACAGTTCTGCACGAAGCCGGGTCTGGTGTTTACGCCTCCGAAGACGGGAGAGTTTACGAATTTGCTGCAGAAGGGCGTGAATGGATTAGGGCAGCAGGGCATGCTGACGCCGGGGATTGCAGGGAAGTACAAGGCCGGTGTGGAAGAGCGGAAGAAGGATGGTCAGGCGGAGCTGATTGCAGGCGCGGAGACGAAGGTGAATGCAGAGGTTGCTGCGGGCGCGGCTACGATCTTCGAGGCGTCGCTGGACAAGTTTCTTGCGGATCATTCGCTGGAGGAGGAGATCTTTGGGCCGACAACTTTGCTGGTGGAGTACGGCGAGGTCGATGATCTGGTGAAGGTTGCGGAGAAGCTGCATGGACATCTCACGGCGACGATTCATGGCACGGATGAGGACATTGCGAAGGCTGGAAAGCTGATTCGCGTGCTCGAAGAGAAGGTAGGGCGGATTTTGTTCAACGGGTATCCGACGGGTGTTGAGGTGTGCCATGCGATGGTGCATGGCGGCCCTTATCCGGCGACTTCGGATACGCGAACGACTTCGGTGGGGACGAAGGCGATTCATCGGTTTGTGCGGCCGGTTTGTTATCAGGATTGCCCGGATGCGGCTTTGCCGGAGGAGCTGCGGAAGGGGAATCCGCTGGGAATTATGCGACTGGTGAATGGAAGCCTCACGCGAGGTTAAGTCGGCGTGAGGCTTTGGTAGAGACGAGCTACGCGACGGGATTTTCGAGAGTGCCGATGCCGTCGATGCTGATGCGGATGATGTCTTTGCTGGCGAGGGTGAATTCGTCGCCGGGGACGATTCCGGTTCCGGTCATGAGGAAGACTCCCTGCGGGAAGCTGTTGTCGCGGAAGAGATAGGACGCGAGCAGGGCGGGATCGCGTTTGAGCTCGGCGAGAGTGGTTGAGCCGGAGAAGGCGGTTGCGCCGTTGCGCCTGACGGTGAGCTCGATGGCGGTGGTGCGCGGTATGGGTTCTTGCGTAAGCAGAACGGCCGGGCCGAGGGCGCAGCTTCCGTCGTAGACCTTGGCCTGCGGAAGATAGAGAGGGTTTTCGCCTTCGATATCGCGCGAGCTCATATCGTTGCCGACGGTATAGCCGGTGATGGTTCCGGCGGAGCTGATGAGGAGCGTGAGCTCGGGCTCGGGGACGGACCAGCTGGCGTCGGTGCGGATGCGCACGGGCTGATGGGGGCCGACGACGCGGCGGCCTGTGGCCTTGAAGAAGATCTCAGGACGCTCGGCGTTATAGACGCGGTCGTAGAAGGTTCCGCCGCCTGCGTCTTTGGACTCTTCGATGCGGGCATCGCGGCTGCGGAAGTAGGTGACGCCTGCGGCCCATACTTCCTGATTGCCGACGGGAGCGAGGATCTGATCCTGCGCGGGAGCCGAGACGGGCTTGGCCGAGAGAGCGGCTTTGGCGCGGAGGTAGACATCGGGATCGGCGATCAGCTCGTCCCAGCTGGAGCTTTCGACCGGGTAGTAGTTGCCGCCTTCTTCAGCGAGGATTCCTGACTGGGTGCGATAGAGCTTCATCTCGTGTCCTTGTGGGTGAGGTTTGAAGTTGGTTGCGAAGCTGCTTCCTGGCCGCGGCGCAGAAGAGCAACGATGGAATCGGTGTCGTAGACGCAGCCTCCCCAGATGCCGCCGCTGGCCTGAACGAGAGCGGCCCAGAGCCGGGTGGCGGAGGGAAGGTCGGGGTGAGGCGCGAGGTCGCTGCGAGGAGAACGGGCGCGCAGACGGCGGGTTCCTTCTTCTGCGGAGAACTGCTCACCGCCTTCGCCGACGAGGTTGACGGTGCCGTGAAGAGCTTCGCGATCGACGGTGATCTCGATGATGTCGTCTTCGAGGATGCGGCCGATGGGGCCGTCGGCGAGGGCTTCGGGAGAGATGTGACCGATGCAGGCTCCGGTGGAGACGCCGCTGAAACGAGCGTCGGTGAGGACGGCGACATGCTTGCAGTCGGGAAGGTTTTTAAGCGCGGAGGTGATCTGATAGACCTCCTGCATGCCTGCGCCTGCGGGGCCTCCGCAGATGAGGACGATGACATCGCCTTTGCCGATGCGGCCTTCTTTGATGGCAGCGATGGCTGCCTCTTCGGTGAGGAAGACGCGGGCGGGACCGATGTGGTGATAGCGGTTGGATTCGTCGATGAGAGAAGGATCGATGGAAGTGCTCTTGATGACGGAGCCTTCGGGCGCGAGATTGCCGACGGGGAAGCTGACGGTGGAGGTGAGGCCTCGGCTGCGCGCGCGATCGGGAGAGAGGATGACTTCGTCGGGGTCGACGTGATCGAGTTGGCGAAGACGTTCTTTGAGCGCGGTGCGGCGTTTGCTCTGCTCCCACCAGTTGAGATTTTCGTCGAGGGTGGTTCCGGAGACGGTGGTGACGGAGGTATCGAGCAGACCGGCGCGACGAAGATGCAGCATGACCTCGGGGACTGCTCCGGCGAGAAAGACCTGAACGGTGGCGAAGTTGTTGGGGCCGTTGGGAAGGGCATCGACGATGCGCGGGATCTGGCGATTGATGGCGGTCCAGTCGTCGATGGTGGGACGCTTGAGCCCTGCGGCGTGCGCGATGGCGGGAATGTGCAGCAGGAGATTGGTCGATCCGCCGAAGGCTGCGTGAACGACCATGGCGTTGCGAATGGCAGCGTCGGTGAGGACGTTGTGGGTTGCGATGCCGAGGTGACGCATGCGCAGCATGGCGCGAGCGGAGCGCACGGCGCAGTCGAGCCAGATGGATTGGCCGGAAGGCGCGAGTGCGGAGTGAGGGAGCGCAAGACCGAGGGCTTCGCCGACGACCTGCGAGGTGGCTGCGGTGCCGAGGAACTGGCAGCCGCCGCCGGGAGTGGCGCAAGCGCGGCAGCCCATCTCGGCAGCGTACTCGAGGGTGATCTGGTGTTTGGCGTAACGAGCGCCGATGGTCTGGACCTTGCCGGCGTCTTCGCCTTCGTCGGCGAGAAGGGTGACTCCGCCAGGAATGAGGATGCTGGGCAAAGGGCCGGAGGAGGCGAGTGCCATCATCATGGCGGGAAGGCCTTTGTCGCAGGTGGCGATGCCGACGACTCCCTGACGCGTGGGAAGAGAGCGGGCGAGACGGGAGAGGACGACGGCGGCATCGTTGCGGTAGGGCAGCGAATCGAACATGCCGGTGGTGCCCTGGGTGCGTCCGTCGCAAGGATCGGTGCAGGCACCGGCGAAGGGAATGGCGTGGAGGTTGCGGAACTCGCGCGCGGCTTCGGCGACGAGGAGTCCGACCTCCCAGTGGCCGGTGTGGAAGCCGAGTGCGATGGGGGTGCCATCCTGAGCGCGAAGGCCGCCGTGGGTGCTGAGGATGAGGAACTCGGGATCGAGGAGGCGCGAGGGCTCCCATCCCATGCCTGCGTCCTGCGAGAGGCCGAAGAGATTGCCGGAGGGCTGCGTGAGCAGCATCTCGGGGGTGATGGGGAGATTGCCTTCGGGGCCGCGCGCGTGCGTGGTTACGCTCTCGAAGAGTGAGGAGCCGCTCTCGAGGACGCTGGTGACGGAGATGGTGCTATCCGGGGTAGGCTTCATGATCCTTTATGCAGGAGCGTTGGCTCCGGTCTTCTTCGGCAGTGCGAGCAGGAGCAGAGCGGAGACGATGAGAGCGATGGACATCAGGAGAAATCCGGGACGAGAGCTTCCGGTGACGGACTGGAGCACGCCGACAAGGTAGCTGCCCACAAAGGCTCCGAGAGCGCCGCAGCCGTTGATGAGACCGAGGACTTCGGTGGCGACGTTCTTCGGCAGACGCTCGGGGATGATGGCGAAGAAGGGACCGTAGGGGGCGTACATAGTGCCTCCGGCGATGACGAGACAGATGAAGGAGGCGATGAAGCTCTTGTCGGCGAGGAAGTACGATCCCATCATTCCGAAGCCGGAGAGAAGGAGGAAGGGCCAGACGATGCCTACGCGCTTAAGAGATCGATCGGAGAGATACGAGGCGAAGAGCATGAGCACGATTGCGGCGAGATAGGGAACCGCGGAGAGAAGCCCGGTCTGTCCCATGGAGAGCGAGCCGCCGAGGCGAACGATGGTGGGAAGCCAGAGGACGAATCCATAGACGCCGAGACTCCAGCAGAAGTACTGGACGGAGAGGAGGATGACATCGGTGCGAAGGATGGCCTGCTTGAGCGATTTGACGGGTTCGAGGACGACCTGTTCGGCGGCAAGCTTCTGCTCGAGATGATCAGCGGCTTCTGGAGCAATCCATTTTGTTTCGGATGGCTTGTCGCGGATGCAGGTGATCCAGACGATTGCCCAGAGAACAGAGGGGAGGCCTTCGAGGATGAAGGCGGTCTGCCAGCCGACGGCCTGAATGAGATATCCGGTGATGACGGACATCCAGAGGACGGTTACGGGATTGCCAAGAATCAGGATGGCGTTTGCGCGTGAGCGTTCTTCGCGGGTGAACCACTGCGAGAGCAGGAGGAGCATCGCGGGAAGGATGACACTCTCGGCCATTCCGAGCACGAAGCGATCGATGGCGAGGAGCCAGAAGTGGCGGATGACTCCGGTAAGGGCTGCGAGTGAGCCCCAGACGAGGAGCGCGGTGAAGATGAGCCAGCGAGCACTGTGGATGCGGGCGAATCTCGCTCCCGGGATCTGAAAGGTGAAGTATCCGAGGAAGAAGAGCGCGCCGAGGAGCGAGGTCTGCGATCCGGTGATGTGGAGCGTTTCGGCGAGACCGGCGGCGGCGCCGAAGCCGTAGTTGGCGCGATCGAGATAGGCAAGGCTGTAGGTGATGAAGGCAGCAGGGAGGAGGAGGATCCAGCGCTTACGAAGGGCGGCATGGATTCTGCTGTCTCCTTCAGGAGAGGCGTGTCTGAGTGTTTCCGAGATGGGAGAAGGCGAGTTCATTGTTCAGGTCCTGCAGGATGCGATGGGATGATGCTTCAACTCATGTACCAACCACCGTTCAGATTGAGGGTTTGACCGGTGGTGTAGCCGTTGGAGGCAAGGTAGACGACGGCGTCGGCGACTTCGTCGACGTGACCGAAGCGCCCTACGGGCAGCAGATCGGGGCGAAGTGATTTGTTGTGAGTAATCATGTCGGTGGCGACCAAGGCCGGAGCGATGGCATTGGAGGTGACACCGTCTTTGGCAAGAAGATTGGCGTAGCTATGGGTGAGGCCCAACATTCCGGCTTTGCTGGCTGCGTAGTGAGGACCGATGACGCCTCCGGTCTGCGCGGCGATGGAAGAGAGGAAGATGAGGCGTCCCCATCGTCGCTCGCGCATTCCTCCGATGACGGCCTGTGAGACCAGAAATGCGGAGGTGAGATTGATGGCGATGGTCTGGTTCCAGTCGTCGAGGGTGAGCTCAAGAAAGGGCTTGCCGGGATTGATGCCAGCATTGTTAACGAGAATGTCGACGGGGCCGAGATTGCTGTGGACGGTCTCGACCATGCGAGAGACATCGTTGGGCTGGGAGATGTCGGCCTGGACGGCGAAGGCGCGGCGGCCAAGCTGCTCGATGTCTTGAACGAGGGAAGCGGCTTCGCCTTCGGAGTGGATATAGTTGACGGCGATGTTACATCCAGCGGCTGCGAGAGCGAGGGAGGCGGCACGGCCTATCCCGCGAGATGCACCTGTGATGAGGGCCGTTTTTCCTGTGAGCGATTCCACGTAAGATCCTGTTGCTGGTTGAAGGTCTGAGAGGTTGAACCTCGTCAGGATAGTCAAAAAGAGGAGTGACGTCGAATTCGCTCTTACAAGTCTCTGGAATAGAGTGCTATGATGGCCCGCTATCGCGCAAGATGGATTGCATGTTAAGCAATTTTGAATTGCGACGTTTTGGGTAGATTTCCTTGTGATTCTGCGGCCGCTTCCATGTCGAACTCGATTTCAAAGTCAGGCTTGAACCCCCGCTGGGTGAAGACGGTGGTGGCGATTGTTTTTGCCTGCGCGGCTGCGGGCGGCCTGACATGGTATTTACGGGCGGCGAAGAGTCGTCCGAAGAGCGCGCCGACTCAACAGGCTTTTGTAAACCCGGGTTATGTGGACGCGCAGGTGTGTACGGCCTGCCATGCCGAGATTGCCAGCACCTTCAAGAAGACCGGCATGGGGCGGTCGTTCTATCGGCCGACGGCGGAGAACGTGATTGAGGACTACAAACGGTCCAACACATACGCGCATAAAGCGTCGGGCCTGCAATACAGGATGGAGGAGCGGGACGGCAAGTTCTATCAGCGACGGTACACGCTGGAGGATGGAAAAGAGGCGAACGTCGTTGAGGCGCAGGTGGATTATGTTCTCGGTTCGGGGAATCATGCGAGGACGTATCTGCACCGCACTCCGCAGGGAAAGCTGGTGGAGCTGCCGGTAAGCTGGTACGTCGAACATTCGGGCTATTGGAATATGAGTCCGGGATTCGATCGCGCGGATCAGCCGGATATGCATGGCACGATCGGGTCGGAGTGCATGTTCTGCCACAACGCTTATCTGCAACCGAACGAGGCTCCGCAGAAGAAGGTTGAGGAGACGGTGTTTCCGGCGAAGATGCCGGAGGGGATCGATTGCCAGCGTTGCCACGGGCCGGGGGCGGCGCATGTTGCCGCTGCCACCCAAGGGAAGGCTTCGGTCGAGGAGATTCGCAGCAAGATTGTGAATCCAGCAAAGCTGCCGAGAGAGCGGCAGCTTGAGGTGTGCCTGGAGTGCCATATGGAGACCAGCGCACGCCATATTCCGAGCGGGATTCGAACGTATGGGAGGTATCTGGAGTCGTTTCGTCCGGGGGAGGCGCTGGGGGATTACAAGACGTATTTTGAGCGGCCCAAGGATCCGAAAGCCGATGAGTTTGAGGTTGCGCATGCGGGCTATGGGTTGTTGAAGTCGGCGTGTTTTCTGAACAGCCAGATGACCTGCCTGACCTGCCACAATCCTCATGATGTTCCGCACGGTGCGGCTGCGAAGAAGCAGTACATTGCCGTTTGTGAGAACTGCCATCACGGAGTGGAGCACAAGAATGTTGCGATGACTGCGGGCAGCGATTGCCTGAGCTGCCATATGCCGAAGCGGCGGACGGAGGGATCGGTGCACATCGTTTTGACCGATCACTCGATTCAGCGCTTCAGGCCGTTGCGGGACCTGACGGCTCCGTTTCCGGAGCAGTTGTTGCCGGAGGATCATACGCCGGTGAAGATCTTTTACCCGCGGCCGGCTCCGCAGGACGAGCGGACAAAACTTCTTCTTGCAGTGGCGAGAGCGGACGATAACGGCATCAACGGTACGGGTGAGCTACAGGCGATGCTGGATCAACAGAGCTCGGTATGGCCTGAACCGTATGTCGCTTTGGGCAAGGCTTATGCCCAGAAAAACAAGACGGCGGATGCCACACGGAGTTTTGAGCAGGCGCTGCAACGCGATCCCGAAGACCGCGCTGCGTTGCGTGAACTGGCTGCGTTGTTGATGAATACAGGGCAACTGGATCGTGCTGCCGAGACGTTGCAGAAGGGGTCGAAGCTTTATCCGGATGACGATGGGTTTCTGGCGAATCTTGCGAACGTTTATTTTCGTCAGAACAAGCTGGATGAGGCGAAGCAGACTTTGACCCAGGCGATGGCGGTGAATCCAAACCGCGCGGACGTTTACGATCTGGCGGGGCTTGTCGCGGTGCAGAAGGCAGATAAGACGACGGCGGAACAATCGTTTCGTGAGGCGATCCGGCTGCAGCCGAATCTACCGGAGCCTTATAACAACCTGGCGAATCTGCTGGCGGGAGAACGACGGCTTCCGGAGGCGGAGAGCTCGTTTCGGAGAGCGCTGGAGTTGAATCCTCAGTATGCGGATGCACATCATGCGCTGGGGCTTCTGCTGATTCTTGAACACAAGACGGACGACGCTACGCGAGAGCTGATGGCCGCGGCCCATGCTTCTCCTAAAGATGCGGGCGTGCATGCCGATCTGGCCGATCTTTTGAGCGCCGAGGGAAGACTGAGCGATGCGATCGTGGAGTATCGGCAGGCGCTCTCGATCAATGCTGGTCAGCCGGATGCCAATCTGGGGCTGGCAGTCGCGTTGTTGCAGCAAGGGCAGAGAGATGAGGCGATGGCGTATCTGCAGCGCGCCTCGCAGAGCGGCGATCCTGAGATCAGTCAGCACGCGCAGGGTCTGCTGCAGCAGATGCTTCGATAGTCTGCGACGGCAATGAGAACCGGCAGGAATGACGGTTGACGGTTCTTATTGGGCATTGCTAGTATTTTTCTCCGTAATATGCAATTGATATTGCGAATCGTGCAATATGAGAGATTGCATTTCGTTCTCTTCGTGGGGAGGGCATTCGTTGAGCGAGACTCGTACGCTTTCGCGCCGCAAAGTACTGGCCGGTGCTGCTGCCCTTGGCGGAATGCGAGCGCTGAATGCGTTCGGGATGCCGAAGGCACTTGCTCCGTCGGATAAGGCCAACATCGCGTTTATCGGGATTGGGAACTATGGGGCCACGAACCTGAGAGAGCTTGCCAGCGAGAACATTGTCGCGGTTTGCGATGTCGATTGGAGAACGCGAGCGCAGCTGCCGGGGTTTCGAAGCATGCCCGCTTCGGAGGTTGCGGCGGCGCATGCCGGGGTAAAGCGGTTCGACGATTGGCGGGTGATGCTGGAGCAGATGGAGAAGGAGATCGATGCCGTCGTCGTGTGCACGGCGGACCATGTGCATGCTCACGCAGCGTTGACGGCGATGAAGATGGGGAAGCACGTCTACTGCGAGAAGCCGCTGGCCGCGACGATTGGAGAGGTTCATGCGATGCGAGAGTCGGCGCGACGCCGACCGAAGCAGGCGACGCAGACGGGGATTGTGGGGCATGCTTCGGAAGATGTGCGGCTGATTGTAGAGTGGATTCAAGCGGGCGCGATCGGCACGGTGGAGCGAATCGATGTGTTCCAGACGGATTGGGAGGCGGGGAAGCGCTATATCAATCCCTACTCGGATGCGGAACATATCAACGACGATGTTGCGGTTCCTGCCGAGGTGAAGTGGGATCTGTTTTTAGGTCCGGCTCCTGCGAGGAAGTACAACCCGATGTATCTTCCGCTGCGCTGGCGCAACTGGCAGGACTTTGGCACGGGGATTCTGGGGGACCATGGTCCGCACTTTCTCGATCCTGTGGTGTGGGCGCTCGATCTGGATTACCCGGAGACAATTGCGGGGGATGCGGACGGAGCTTACTCGAGCAGCCTGGCGAAGGAGATGTTTGCGCGGGTGTCGCATGTGAACTATCGCTTTCCGGCCAAAGGGGGCAGGCCGGCGGTTGCGGTGAAGTGGTGGGGATACGACACTCCACCTTCGCCGCCGGGATGGAAGAAGGATGAGCCGCTTCCGACGGGAGGGGGCATCGTTTACGGCACGAAGGGTGTGCTGGTGTATGGGCCGGTATACAGCAGCAAGCCGGGGGAGCAGAAGCAGGTGTGGCTGCTGCCGGAGGAGTTGAATCGCGAGTTTCAGCGGCCTGCGAAGACGATTGCGCGTCCGACGAGCCATTGGATGGAATGGATTGATGCAGCCAAGCAAGGCAAGCAGCCCTCGTGCAACTGGCAGTATGGCGGGCATATTACGGAGCTGTGTCTGCTGGGAAATATTGCGATTGCACATCATGGAACGACGCTTCGGTTCGATGGAAGCAAAAAGAGATTTGTGAACTCCGAGACGGCGAATGCGATGTTTGCGCGGCCGAATCGGAAGGGATGGGAACTGCCGCAGTAGTGGGCAAGGATTAGGGAGCACGGGGGCAAAGCGGAGCGATGCGGCGAATCTCATGGAAGGTGTATGCAGGAACTGGGTTCCTCGCAATCGGAGCGGTGACATTGTTTTCTCTTCGGTCTCCGTCGCGCACGGTGGATGCGGCGACGCCGACGCAGAAGGCCTCGTATGTGTCGTGGACGGCTTATGGGGGATCGAACAGCGATGCGCAGTACTCGGCTTTGAAACAGATCAATCGGTCGAATGCGAGCAAGCTGGAGCAGGTCTGGTTTTTTCCTTCGGGCAATAACGGCTTTCGGTATGGATCGAATCCGCTGGTGATTGACGGCGTGATGTTTGTCTATGGCCGAGACAACGATGTGGTGGCGTTGGATGCGACGACGGGCAAGCAGATCTGGCTTTACGAGACGCATAAGCCGCAGCTGGTTTCGCATCGCGGCATGAGTTATTGGGAGAGCAAGGATCGCTCGGACCGGCGGTTGATCTTCAACATGAACAATCAGCTTCGCGAGATCGATGCCCGCACGGGCAAGGATGTGCTGACGTTCGGGAAGGATGGGGCAGTCGATCTGCGCGAGGGACTGGGGCGCGATCCTTCGAGCATTCGACAGATCGAGTCGGGCACGCCGGGACGTGTCTTCGAGAATCTTTACATTACGGGATCGGCTACGGGAGAGGCGTATGACTCGCCGCCGGGGGATCTGCGGGCTTTCGATGTTGTCACCGGAAAACTGGTGTGGCAGTTTCATACGATTCCTCACCCGGGGGAGATGGGGTATGACACGTGGCCGAAGGATGCGTACAAGTATGTCGGCGGGACGAATAACTGGGGTGAGTTTGCGATCGATGAGAAGAGGGGGATCGCTTACTTCCCGTTGGGTTCACCGACGTATGATTTTTACGGAGCGGACCGTCATGGAGCGAATCTCTTCTCGGATTGCCTGCTTGCTCTGGATGTGAGAACAGGGAAGTATCTGTGGCATTTTCAGACGACGCACCACGATCTTTGGGACTACGACCTGATGACGGGTCCGAAGCTCATGACGATTCAGCATGACGGCAAGAGCGTCGATGTAGTGGTGCAGGCGGGGAAGAACGGCTTTTTGTATGTCTTCGACCGGACGAATGGAAAGCCTGTATGGCCGATTGAAGAGCGTCCGGTGCCGCAGTCGGATGTGCCGGGAGAACAGAGCTGGCCGACGCAGCCGTTCCCGACGCATGTGCCTCCGTTTGCAAGGCAGAAGTTTACGGCGGATATGGTGAATCCGTATATCGCGGATGCGAAGGAGCGGGAGGAGATTCGGAAGAAGGTTGAGGCGGCGAGGCAGGAGGGTATTTTTACGCCTCCGTCGCTGGGAACGACGATGGAGACTCCGGGGAATAATGGCGGAGCGAACTGGGGGTCGGCGGCGATCGATCCTGAGACGAATACTTACTATGTGGTCTCGAAGGATGCGCCGTCGTTGTTGCACCTTGAGGCGAAGCCGCCGAAGCGCGCGGTGCCGGGTTCTGCGGAGACGCAGGGGATGGTGGTGTATCTGCAGAACTGCCAGTCGTGCCATCTGCCGACGAGGAAGGGACAGCCTCCTGCGATTCCGTCTCTTGAGAACGTGATTGAAAGAGCGGGCGCGGACCGCGTTCGTGAGGCGGTTCACAATGGATTGCCTCCGATGCCTGCGTTTCCTGATCTGGACGATGCGGATGTCGAGCATCTGATTGCGTATCTCAAGGCTCCAGATAAGGGTTTTCTTGCTCCCGATATTCTGGCGCGAGTTATGGCTCCTGCAACGGGTGAAGTAAGGCTTGGCCCGGGCGGGACTCGCTATTGGACCGGTTATGGTTACATGAATTCGAGCGAGGGCCTGCCTGCGATCAGCCCGCCGTGGTCGTCGCTTACGGCGTATGACATGAATAAGGGCGATATCAAGTGGAGGATTCCTTTGGGCGAAGTGACGGAGATGATTGAAAAGGGAGTCCGCAATACGGGGAGCTACTGGCCGCGTGGAGGCGCAGTGATTACGGCGGGAGGGCTGATCGTCGTCGGGACGAAGTCCGATGCGAAGCTGCACCTCTATGACAAGGACACAGGGAAACAGATTACGGAGATCAAGATGCCAGCAGGGCCGGAGGGGATTCCGACGGTTTATGAGGTGAATGGAAGAGAGTATATCGAGATCAGCGCTCGAATGAGTTCGGATAAGGTGGTGGGAGATCAGCCACGGCCTACGCAGAATCCAGCCAATATTCCTCCGGACAAACAGACGCAGGGATATTACGTTTATGCTCTGCCTGAGTCGTCTTTGAAGAAGTAGCTTGAGAAGGATTTAACAAAACGAAAGACCCGTCTTAGGACGGGCCTTTTTGTTTAGTGCGATTTTTGGGGGCGCTACTTGCCCACCCATCCGCCATCTACGTAAAGAGCCTGCCCAGTGATGTAAGCGGCTTCGTCGGAGGCGAGAAACGCAGCCACCGAACCGATCTCCTGCGGGAGGCCGGGACGACCGAGGGAGATCTGTGCGACGACGTGAGGAAGGATATCCGGGCTTTTGAGGACCCACTGAATCATAGGAGTATCGATCAGGCCGGGATGAATGCAGTTGACGCGAATGCCATAGGAGCCAACCTCGGCGGAGACGTTGCGGGTTAGGGCTTCGATGGCAAGCTTGCTGGGAGCGTAGTGAGTGCGCCCTGGAAGCACGCGAGCAGCCTGGATGGAGCCGATGTTGACGATGGCCCCTTTGCGTCCCTCGGCGATGAGGCGCTTGCAGAAGGCCTGCGAACACATCCACTCGCTCTTGAGGTTGGTGTCGGTAACGGCTTCCCATTGCTCGTCGGTGAGCTCGGTGAAGGGGACGATGGTTTCGATACCTGCGTTGTTGGCGAGGATATCGACGGGGCCGAGCTCTGCCCATGCAGTGTCGAAGATTCTCTCGACGTCGGCGCGTTTGGAGACATCACCGGCTACAACGATGGCACGCCGACCTTTCTTTGTAATGTTTTTGGCGACCTCGTCGGTTCGGGAGTCTGCGGTGAGATCGTTGATGACAACGTCAGCTCCTTCACAGGCAAAGGACTCTGCAATTCCTCGCCCGATTCCCTGGCCTGCTCCTGTCACGATAGCGATCTTGCCCTTTAGTTTCATGTTCTGTCCTTTTTTCGAGCTGCCGCTCCGGTGAAATATCCTTCTGGATCAAATCGAGCTTCTGCACTCGATAAAAATTTGATGATTAGTGAATCGTCCACCCGCCATCGACCATGAGAGTGTGGCCGACGATCATGTCTGCGAGGTCGCTGCTGAGGAAAAGTACAGCACCGACCAGATCTTCGGGTTGATTCCACCGGCCTCGCGGAATCATCTCCTGCGTTGCCCACTCCTTATATCCGGGGCGTTCGAGGATGTTTTTGCGGGATTCGGTTTCGGTGATGCAGGGTGCGACGGTATTGACCAGCACTCCTTGATGAGCCCATTCGAGGGAGAGAGCTTTGGCCATGTGATGGACGGCAGCTTTCGCGGCGGCATAGACGGCGCGCTTCTTGAAGGCGATCTCACCGAAGTTGGAGCCGATGTGGATGATGCGACCTGCACCCTGGGCGAGCATGACGCGGCCGGCGGCCTGCGATGCGAAGAAGACGCTCTTGACCGTGGCATCGAAGGTCTTGTCGTACTCCTCTTCGGTGACGTCGACTGCGTCGCCGGTTCCGGTCCAGCTTGCATTGTTGACGAGGATATCGACGCGGCCGAATTTGGCGACGGTCTGATCGATGAGGGCCTTGCAGTCTTCGACTTTATTGACGTCGGTGATGACGATCAGAGCCTGTCTGCCCAGAGCCTCGATCTCTTTTTGGAGCTGCTGGATCTCCTCCATGCGAGGGCCGGGATATTTGGCGAGTACCACGTGCGCTCCCGCCTCAGCGAGACCCAGGGCGATTGCGCGTCCGATGCCCTGGGAGGCCCCGGTTACGACGGCGATTTTGTCTTTGAGACCAAAGCTGGAATAGTCCGGCAAGGGAATCCTCCTCTATGATTCAAGATCGACTTCAGAGCCGTCCTTGATCTTTCGTTTGAAGTTCGATCATTGCGCAAAGTGAGAATATTATTGCGCATAATGCAAGCTCGCGAGAATCTTATCTTTCACCTGTAGATGCGTCAAGAGTGCAAAAGCCCCTCAGGAAGCGCATTCTCTTCGAAAGAAGGTATTCTTAGCGTGATGCGGGGTGCTCTTGACAAGAATGCCCGCGGCGATGCAGATTTATTGCGTGTAGCGCAACATGTATTGCGATTTGCGCATTATGCCAAAAGGCATGGTTGATGCGATGCATCTCTGGAGGACACTTTGGATCACACTTTGACTCGCCGCACTTTTCTCTCTTCCGCGATTCTGGCGTCAGCTGGTTTTGCTGCCGGCCCTGCCTTTTCCGCGCCGGTTAAAAACCGGAAGATCCATATAGGGCATACGGGGATTACCTGGAGAAACTCCGATGTCGATCAGGCGGTTCAAGATGTGTCTTCGCTGGGCTTCTATGGTTTTGAGACCTTTGGAGATGTTCTGGCGAAGGAAGAGGAGAAGGGTGGACTTTACCCGGTTCTCGAGAAGAACCACATTCCTCTGATCTCCGGTTATTGCACGGTGAACCTGACGGACTCCTCCAAGAAGAAAGAAGAGATGGAGAAGGCAGTTAAATGGTGCGACCTGATCAAAAAGTCCAAAGGGAGAATTTTTGTCGTTGGTCCCAACCAGGTTCCTCGCCAGACCTATGATTTCTCTGCAAACAAGGCGAACATTATCAGCACGTTGAATGAGCTGTCCAAGACGGTGACCGATCAGGGATTGACGCCGGTTCTGCATCAGCATACGGGAACCTGCATTGAATCGCGGGATGAGACCTATGCGGTGCTGGATGCTGTGGATACCAACCACCTGAAGTTTGGGCCGGATGTGGGACAGCTGACCAAAGGCGGACAGGACGCGCTTAAAGTAGTTAAGGATTTTTTGCCGCTGGTCCAGCACATGCACTTGAAGGATTTCAACGGAAAAGATCCTCATCTGCTGGGGTATTGCCCTTTGGGACAAGGGGAAGTGAATGTGCCTGGAATTCTGGATCTGATGGAAGGAAGAAAGATTAGTGGTATGGTAATGGTCGAGTTAGATAACGACTTCAAGAATCCGACTCCGATCCCTTCCATTGACCTGGTGAAGCAAAGCCGGGATTATCTGGTATCTATCGGAGTTCGGTTCAGAGCGTGAACAGCAGGATGCATGGCAAAAAAAGTAGCGCAGGTTCCATTTATTCAGAGTCTCGATCGTGGTCTCACCATTCTCCAGACTGTAGCGACTTCGACTCAGCCGGTCACCCTTGGTGAGCTGTCGGAGTTGTTGGGAGTAGACCGGAGCAGCGCGTTTCGTCTTGCCCAGACTTTGAGACGACGCGGTTTCCTTTCTACGCCTGCGGGACGGAAGGACTATATCCTCGGCTCGGCGATGTGGACGCTCTCCCGGCAGTATGACTGGAGCAATATGCTGGTGCGAGTAGCGCACCAGGAGTTGAAGGCCTTGGCGCAGGGCCTGAACGAGACGGCCCATCTTGCGATTCGGGAAGGCAGGAATGCTCTTTTCATCGACTCGGTTCATGCGAGGCACGTGATTGTGGTTGCCGGACAGACGGGCGAGCTGGTGCCACTCTATTCGACGGCGCACGGAAAGGCCCTGCTGGCCGATCTGGACGACAAGGAGTTGCGTAACCTTTTCGGTTCCGATCCTTTACAGAAGTTCACGAAGACGACGATCAAGACGCTGCCTGCCCTTTCGAAGGAGTGTGTGACGATTCGGGAGCGCGGATATGCCGTTGATGAAGCCGAGTATATGGAGGGAACGCGATGCGTTGCCGCTCCTATCCGGTTGAACAGCGGAATTATTGTGGGATCGATCGGGATCTCCGCACCTTCTTCACGCTTCCTGAAAGAGCATTACCCTTCTCACTCGAAGCGGGTGATCCAGTGCGCCAAGAAGATTGGAGAACTGCTGAGCGCTTCGGAAGAAGCTGCGGAACAGAGTGCTTAGTAAAAAGATCCATTTGCAGAAAAGACGCCGACGATGTCGGCGTCTTTTGTTTTAGAAATCATGATTTCGGCCCTCGTCTTCTGTCTTGTGATTGTGCTAATCTTGCAAACTATATTGCGCAGTACGCAATTTGATTAAGGCAAAAACAGGGGGAGTTCCGGCAGGATGCAGAATCCAATCCTTGATTTCGAGATCGATAAATCGAAGCTGCAGTACATCGGCAATAACCTGCAAAGGCCCGAATGCATTTTGGCAGAGAAGGACGGCACGTTGTGGTCGGCTGACTCGCGTGGCGGTGTGGTGCGGTTGCGGCATGATGGAACGCAAGAGATTATCACGCAGAAGATCTCCTCTCATTTCTCGAAGGCCGACAGCGAAGCTACGCGGTATCTTACGGGAACGCTTCCGAACGGGCTGGCGTTTGCAGACAATGGAGACATTCTGATCTCGAACTTCGGCACCGATCGTCTGGAAGTGATGACGAGGACGGGGGAGTCGAAGGTACTGGCCGACAGCATTGATGGCGAGGCCATCGGAAAAGTTAATTTTGTGCTGCGCGATTCCAAAGGCCGTATCTGGATTACGGTTTCGACGCGGATCAAGAACTGGATGCATGCGCTGAGAACAGATCTGCCGGATGGCTACATCGCTCGTTATATCGATGGCAAATTCCGGATTGTTGCCGACGGATTTCACTTTACGAATGAGATCCGGATGGATGCTCGGGAAGAGTACATGTACGTTGTGGAGACGACGGGGGGATGCATCAGCCGCCTTCGTGTGCATGACGATGGATCGCTGAGCGATCGCGAGGTCTTTGGGCCGTCGAGTCTGGGCAAGGGAGCGTGGCCAGATGGAATTGCCTTTGACAGCATTGGGAATCTCTGGGGAACGTGCGTGTATTCCGACAAGCTGTTTGTGCTGACTCCCGAGGGAGACTTGCGAGTTCTTTTGGATGAAGGAGATCCCGCGAAGGTAGACGCGCTCGAAAAGCAGTTCTTTGCGGGTGCTGTGACTGAAGATGTATTATTCGCCACCGGCCGGGGGATTGCGCCGTGGATGGCGAGCGTTACGTTTGGCGGACCCGATCTTCAGACGGCTTACATCGGCTCCCTTCGTGCACCGAATATTCCGTACTTCCGCGCTCCTGTACCAGGGCTACCTATGGTGCATTGGAACGAACGTCACTAACCCTAGAAATTCTTCGTTATCTGTTCTGGAGATTTTGATATGGCACTGGCATCGGCAGCAGCAACTCTCGACATTAATTACATCAATGGGGAGTGGGTTTCGGGATCCTCCTCCGCAGTGACAGACATTGTTAATCCTGCAAATCAGGAGACGATTGCGCAGATCGCTCTCTCTGAAGAGGCGGATACGGCACGGGCGATTGAAGCCGCAGCAGCCGCTTTTCCTGAATGGAGAATGACGCCCGCCCAGAATCGTATTCAGTACATGTTCAAGTTTCGCGAGCTGTTGCTTGAACATGCGGATGAGATTGCGAAGCTGACGACGCAGGAGAATGGAAAGACCTTTGCCGAGTCTCGCGCGGAGCTTCAGCGCGGCATTGAAAACGTCGAGGTCTCGTGCGGTATGCCGACGTTGATGCAGGGGTACAACCTCGAAGATGTTGCACGTGGCATCGACGAGATGATGATTCGTCAGCCTCTTGGGGTTACGGCTGCGATCACACCGTTTAATTTTCCTTCGATGATTCCGCTGTGGTTTCTTCCCTATGCGTTGACGACGGGAAATACGTTCATCCTTAAGCCTTCGGAGCGCGTGCCGCTTACCGCCAAGTTCCTTTTTGAGCTGCTGGAGCAGACGGGACTGCCGAAGGGTGTTGCCAATCTTGTTGTAGGCGCTAAGCCTGCGGTCGATACTTTGCTGCACCATCCGAAGGTTCGGGCGATCAGCTTTGTCGGTTCGACTCCGATTGCGAAGTATGTGTATGGAGAGGGTTCATTGCACGGAAAGCGCGTGCAGTGCCAGGGCGGAGCCAAGAACTATGTTGTGGTGATGCCTGATGCCGATATGGAGATGAGCGCAAAGATCGTGAGTGACAGCGCGTTCGGATGCGCGGGACAGCGATGCCTTGCCGTCTCGGTCGCCGTGACGGTTGCGGATTCGACCAAGAAGTTCAATGAAGCTTTGCTGGATGTTGTATCCGGGATCAAGACCGGTGACGGATTGCAGGACACGACGACGATGGGTCCTGTGATTACGAAGGAGAGCAAGGAACGCATTCTCGGGCTCGTGGACAAGGGCGTCAGCGGCGGAGGGAAGCTTCTGCTGGATGGACGCAAGTTTGAGGGGAAGGGAAACTTTATTGCTCCCACGATTATCAGCGGCATCGATTTCTCGAATCCTCTGATGGGAACGGAGATCTTCGGACCCGTGCTCACGGTGAACGAGTCGCTGACGCTCGATGATGCGATTACGGCTTTGTCGCAGAGTGCGTATGGTAATTCTTCCGCGATCTTTACTTCGAGCGGTGCGGCGGCGCGGAAGTTTCGCTATGAGTCGCCGACCGGAAATGTGGGTGTGAATATCGGTGTAGCGGCGCCGATGGCTTACTTCCCATTCAGTGGCTGGCGCGACAGCTTTATGGGAGTGATGCACGGCCAGGGCAAGGACGCGGTAGAGTTCTACACCGATAAGAAAGTAGTGATCGAGCGCTGGCCGAAGGAGTGGTCGCGCAAATTCTAAGCGTGCTCGCCGCTATGCAGTGACGACGGTTCCGTTGACCTGCATAGCGGCAACTGCTTCCTGAACAGCCTGAAGCGACGTATAGCGAGGAGCGTACCCCAGCAGTGCGCGAGCCTTCGCGATGCTGCAGTTGGGCGAGTGCGCGATGTGGTCCCATGTCGAGCGTGCATCTTTTTCGCTGACCGTGTTCTTCCACTCTTCCCATGGCAGAAAAGTGAGATTTGCCTTCCTGCCAGCCCAGCCGGCCATATGCTCTGCAAAGCCACGAAGGGTGAGTGCAGCCGGAGAGACAACGTGAAAGCTCTCACCGATGGAGACGCTTCTGCGGGCCAGTGCGCACATGAATGCCTGTGCTACATCGTCTGCATGAACGTGGTGCACGGTCTCCATGCCAAGGTTGGGCAAGGCAAGATTCCGTCCCCGAACGAGATCGGAGAAGACTTCAGGATTGAAGTTCCCTTGTGGATTGATGGGGTTCCAGCCGATTCCTACGAGATGTCCGGGGTGGAGCAAAGTGGCGGGAAAGCCCTCGAGTCGAGCTTTGGAGAGCAGGTACTGTTCGATCTGCAGTTTGCGTATTCCGTAATCGCCAAAGGCGGTTCGTGCGGTTTCTTCCGTCGTCGGGACCTCGGAGCTAGGGCCGTGAATCCAGATGGTTCCGCAATGAAGCAGGTGCTCGATTCTGCCGTAGAGCGCATTGACTAACTGCTCTGCGCTTTCAGGACGGTAGCAGGTGAGATCGATGACTGCATTCGCATCAAGCGAGGCGATCTTTTCACCGAAATTTTCAGCGGCCTCTTCTGCATCGCGATCAAGAGCGATATTCTGGATTGCCTTCCAGGCGGAGTGATGACGATAGGGAGACTTGAGTCCACGGCTGATGCAGAGAACGGTATGGCCCGCCTCGACGAGGCGCGGGGTGAGATAGCTGCCGATGTGGCCGGTTCCACCGATAATGACGATCCGCATGATTCTCCTGTAGGGCTTGTATTTCTCCAAGAAACAATATTTTATGTGGTTTCGATGAAGGAAATTGGTGGTCTTGTCTTGACGGTCGTTCCCCAGGCTACCTATACTTTCGGTCTAATTACGCAATAATAATTGCGTAATACGCATATTGATAAAAATTCAAACCTAAGGATAAGAGCGATGAGTCCCTCAGCCTTCGCAACTGCTGAAGCCGGAGTTCCGAACCGTGAGTTGTATATGCATCGAGACGCGATGTTTCGAGCCGGAATTCTGAAACTCCTTGCGATCAAGGATTCAGACATTCGTATCCTTACGCTGGGACAGAGCGGCGATGCGATCGACAAGGGGCTTCATGCCGGAGGAGCTTTTTCGGCGACTCTGCCGTTGGTTGCGCTCTTCTACGGGGGATTTTTGCGATTGGACATTGCCGATCCCACGAGAGTGGGACAGGATATGTTCACGCTGAGTAAAGGGCATGCCGTTGCTGCGCTGGCTTCGATCTATGCCGAGCTGGGATATTTCGACGAAAAGATTCTTCGGAACTCCCGTTCTCATGCGAGCCTGTTGAACGGTCATCCCGGTCCGGTGTTGCCGGGCGTGCAGATTGCGACGGGACCGATGGGGCAGGGGATTGGGGTTGCCCAGGGATTTGCGATCGCGGGGAAGGGTAATCCTCGCTTCGATTCGTACTGCATGGTGGGGGATGGCGAGCTGCAGGAGGGGTCCTGCTGGGAAGCCGTGATGTATGCGGCTCAGCATAATCTCGATAACTTCTGCGTGCTGGTGGATCGGAATAATGGCCAGCTCGATATTCACGACCGCATGTTGTATCCCATGCCTCCTCTGGAGGAGGTCTTTCGTTCGTTTGGATGGAATACGTATAACGTGGATGCGACGCAGTATGACGGAGTCTTTTCTGCTTTGAGCAGCTTCCGTTTCGGGGCTCGCAATGGGAGGCCGACGGCGATTCTGTGCAATACGAAGAAGGGTTTCGGCGCGTTCTCAGACTTCTTCAATAAGCACAAAGTTACGGTGCCGGCTGCGGCGCTTGCGCAGGAATTGAATTTGCAGCAGCAGCGGAGATCGGTGCGGGTGGAGGAGTTTCTCTCGTTCCTGGATGAGTTATCCGGAAGCCCTGATGGGGAGACGATGCGCGATCTGTTGCTGAGTGAGGCAGAGCGCATGCACCTTTCGACCGGCAAGTCGTCGGGTAAGACCTTTCTGGGATCAGTGATGGGGCCGGTTCTTACCAAGCGCGTGCCGCAGCGAGACAAGAAGATTCAGTATGATCCAGCGGCGTTACCGAAGCTGGATCGAAGCAAGAGTTATAGCGCTGCAGAGATTGTGACGGCAGGCATGAAGGTCTTCGCGCGAGATACGCGCGTTGTCTCT
>DATJJJ010000014.1:0-49329 GCA_035492215.1 Edaphobacter sp.
GTGATCGCCGTCGTTGGACGCAGGCTCGAAGCAGCAAAGCAGCTCGCAGAGGCCTTTGATGTGCCTCAGGCTCTCGACGACTATCGTGAGCTGCTGGCCAATCCCGAGCTTGATGCCGTGCACATCTGCACTCCGAACGCCTCGCACTATCCGATCGCGAAGGCCAGCTTCCTCGCAGGCAAAAATGTTCTTTGCGAAAAGCCGGTCGCCATCTCGACGCAGGAGGCCGAAGAACTCACAGCACTGGCGGCTACTCATCATCTTCGCAACTGCGTCTGCCACAATCTGCGCTTCTACCCGATGGTGCAGCAGATGCGGCGCATGCGCGAAGCAGGCGAACTCGGCGAGATTCTCGTCGCCCAGGGAACCTACTCCCAGGACTGGATGCTCTACGACACCGACTGGAACTGGCGCGTCGAAGTGAAGGACTCAGGCCCCTCGCGCGTGATGGCCGACATCGGATCGCACTGGTTCGATATGGTGGAGCACATCACCGGCGAGCGCGTAAGCTCGCTCTGCGCCGATCTGCAGATCTTCTATCCAACGCGCAAACAGCCGCGTCGCAGTGTCGAAAGCTTCACCGGCAAGCTTACATCTGCGGAGGATGTCGACGAAGTAAAGGTCACCACGGAAGACTTCGGTGCCGTCGTCTTTCGTCTCGGAAAGTCTGCTCGTGGCGCAATGACTGCGAGTCAGGTCTCCGCAGGAAGAAAGAACGGCCTTCAGGTGGAGATCTATGGAACCAAGGCATCGGTGACCTGGAATCAGGAGCGTCCCGACGAGCTCTGGATCGGCAACCGGAATACGCCGAACCAGATCATCATCAAAGATCCCTCGCTGTTGAATCCCGCCGCCGCGCGTTATGCCGATCTGCCCGGAGGCCATAGCGAAGGCTATGACGATACCTTCAAGCAGGTCTTCCGCCGCTTTTATGCGTCGATCGCCGATCCGGCGGCTCCCGCCGATTACCCTCAGATGGCCGATGGCTTGCGCCAGATGAGGCTCCTCGACGCCGAGCTTGAAAGCTCTAAGAAGCGTGCCTGGGTCGATCTGAACTAAGGCATCGAATCGATCTGAAGAAAAGCTCTGCCCCGGTGAAGATCAGGGCAGAGCGAAAGTGATTAAATCGCTACCGGCGGCAATCGCGAAATATTGCTTGCCATTCACTGCATAGCTCATCGGCGAAGCATGCATCGATTGCCCGACGTTGAAGTGATAAAGCGGATGGCCCGTGTGGCCGTCGATCACCTCAAACTCCTCCGAGTCGTCACCAAAGGCAACCAGTCCGGATGCAGTCGACATCACACCGCCCGATGAATGGCCCGTTCCCGACTGCGGATTGATCCACGCAAACTTATCCTTGGCCGGATCGAAGGCCATTAGATATTTCTTGCCGCGATCATTCGGCATGTGCCCCGCGCCGGTAGAGTAATAAGCCTTGCCCTCTTCAAAATCGGCTGTCTTCACCTTGAAGACAGAGCAGTCGTCGAGCGCGAGGAAGTAGAACAGATGCGTTGCCTCGCTGTAGCTTGGGGAATACCAGTTCGTGCCACCGCCATAGCTCGGGCACATCCGAGTGCCCTCCGCCGAGGGAACGAGATCGGTGCGGATCGGACGACCGTTCTCATCGATACCCTTGGCCCAGTTCTGCTGCTTCGCAAATTGCTTGGAGGCAAGATACTTTCCGGTGGTGCGATCGAGAATATAGACGAAGCCATTGCGATTCGCCTGCATGAGTAACTTGCGAGGCTCTCCTTTATACGGAGCGTCGACAAGGACAGGCGTCTCGGTTGCGTCGTAGTCATTCAGATCGTGCGGCGTGAACTGGAAGTGCCACTTCAGCTTGCCGGTATCAGGATCGAGCGCGAGTACGCTACTGGTATAGAGGTTATCGCCCAAACGTACTGAGCCATCGAAGTCCGGCGAAGGATTGCTCGTTGTCCAGTAAATGGTGTTCAGCTCTGGATCGAAGGTGCCGGGCATCCATGTGGTGGCTCCGCCATTCTTCCAGGCATCCTTATATTTGCCGGTGGTGGGCCAGGTCTCCGAGCCGGGGTCGCCGGGCGCAGGAATCGTCCAGAAGCGCCAAAGCTCTTTACCGGTCTTCGCGTCGAAGGCAGCAACGAAGCCACGCACGCCATCGTCGCCGCCGGAGGTGCCGACAAGAATCTTATCTTTGATCGCGAGCGGTGCGCTGGTTGCCCCATAGTTGCGATTGTCGAAGGCGTAGGGAACATCCCAGATCAGATTGCCGCTGCGCGCATCGAGACACAGCAGATGAGCATTGTCCGTCTCCATATAGACGCGCGTACCCAACACTGCAACGCCGCGGTTGATATGACCCGAGGCATCGTCGATCAGTCCCTGCGAGACGGGGCGTTCATGATGCCAAAGAGTCTTACCGGTTGTGGCGTCGAGCGCATAAGCATCGTTCGACCCGGTGACAAACATCACGCCTGCCACTACAACCGGAGTTAGCTCCAACACGCCCGGATTGCGGCTGTGAAAGACCCACTGCGGGCTGAGACGATGCGCGTTCTCAGGCGTAACCTGCGTCAGGCTGCTGAACCGGCGCCCAGTGTAATCGCCGTTATACATGGGCCAATCGTCATGGACAGGGCGCTTGAGTAAATCTTCCGTTGTGACATCAACAACACCATTGCGGGCGCTCTGCATTGCAGGAATAGACTTTGTCTGCGAGATCAGAGGGGATGCGAGGCAGAACAGAAGCGTGCATTGTTTCAAAATCATCTTCACGGGCGTACCGCCTTTGCCGGATAGGACAGGTGTCCTTTGGTCTTGGTTTGCAGGGTGTAGACGTAGTGGCCGGCTGTTAGAAAGAGAACAGAGTTCTTCGGTCCGCCCCACGTGAGGTTTGCAGCCTGATGCGGCAGAAGCACCGTGCCGAGATGCTTCCCTGTGGGACTCCACACCCAGATGCCTCCGGGGCCGGTGACGTAGAGATTGCCTTTCCGATCGGTCTTCATGCCGTCGGGAACTCCGCGCTTGCCGGGAACATTCTCGTCCGCAAAGATCTTTCCTTCGCTCAACGCACCCTTTTGGAAGCGGTAGCGGCGAATATTCTTCTCCGCCGAATCGTCGATGTAAAGAAACTTTCCGTCCGGCGAAAAGGCAAGTCCGTTCGGTTGATGAAGGTCCTTCGTCAGCAGCGTGACATTGCCTTTGGCATCGAGCCGATAGACTGCCTGGAACGGGGTCTCCTGCTTCTCTCCCTTCACCAAGTCCAGTGTCGGATCGGTGAAGTAGATCGCTCCATCCGGGCCCAGCGTGACATCGTTTGGACTGTTCAAGCGCTGCCCTTCATAGTGATCGGCAAGGACCGTATAGGTCTTCATGTCGGGCGAAAGACGAATGATGGCGCGCAGAACGCTTGCGGTTACGAGCAACCGATGCTCACGGTCGAAGGTGTTACCATCGGGATCACCCAGCTTGATCAACTCGTCGCGACGGCCATCAGGAAAGAGACGATAGATCGCATTCTTCGACTCATCGCTCACTAGAAGTGATCCGGCGGACTCCCAGACCGGGCCTTCGGTGAAGCCGAAATCTTCGCCCATTGTGTTGAGCTTGGCATCGTGATCGAACAGCTTCCAGAAAGAAGGGTCTTCTGCCTTCAGCTCAAAAGGCTGCGGGGCTTGTTGTCTCTGTTGCGCAGCGAGCGGAAGTGCCAGGAGCAGGATCGTATAAAAGAAACGCCTCAATGATTCCTCCGGCGGGAAGGCTTCGCCGGCGCATTCGCCGCTGAAGCCGTAAGGTAGCTCACAAGATCATCCAGTTCCTTCGAGGAAAGGCGCGAGGCATAGTCGCGCGGATGAATGGAATGATCGGTATACTTCAGATCTTTCAGCTTCGACTTTTCGAAGGTGTGCCAGCGGCCGTCGGTCGTCTGTAGTGTGATCGTGAAGTTATCCTCGGCCCTTGCAAGACCACTCACCTGCTGACCGTTCGGCAGCACAGCCTCCACTACGGTTGAGGTCGGCGCGAGAACGGCGTCTGGTTTCGTAATCGCAGTCGCAATGACATCCGGCGCAATGCCGTTGGCATAGTCGGTAAGATCAGTCGCGATAAATCCGCCCTCTCCCTTCACCATATGGCATTGCGAACAACCTGCCTGACCGAAGAAGAGAGCTTGTCCGGCCTTCGGGTCGCCGCTGATCTTGACGGTTGAGTTCTTCCCCTGCAGATCGCGAAGGTGCGCAATCACATCTTTGATGGCCGGATCTCCCAGAAATCCAAAGGCGGGCATGCCCGAGCCGGAAACACCCTTCGTAACGATCGCCACCAGATCGTCATCCGACATCGCAACAATATTGCGCGTAGTAGCGATGTTCGGAGCACGCTCCCCACCGCGTCCATCCGCTCCATGACACCCCGAGCAATACGTCGAGAAGGTCTTGGCGCCTGCGTCCGCATGCGCTGAAGACGTGGCGGGTTTTTCCTGCGCAGAAGCTGCCTGGACTGCAGACGTTTGAGCCTGAACAAAAAGTAAAGTGGCCACGAAGGACACGGTACAGATGGAGAAGAAGATGCGGTTCAAAGTTTACGTTCTCCCAATCGAAGCCGATTCACAGAGTAATGGGTGGCCAATGAAAATTTCAATGCTTATGGATAGAGGAGTGCCGCGGCACTCCTCTATCCTATCCGGCTTAGAAGGTATACTTCAGCGCCAGCTGAAGCCGCCGCGGGCCGGAGCGCACCGCAGTGATCTGACCAAAGTTTGTGCTCTGAGCAGTGTTGTTGGGATTGCTCAACGAGGTCATGTTGAAGACGTTCGAGGCATCCGCACGGAACGAGAGCTTCTGCTCGTGCCACACGGTGAAGTCCTTAGAGGCCGTGGCATCGTACTGCTGATACCCCGGTGCACGCTCCGAACCTACCCGAGCGGTTCCGTACGTTCCATCGGCCGGTGAGCCATAGGCACAGACGCCGTTATCAACGCCTCGAGTTGAGCAGGAGGTTGCCGAAGGATCCGTACCGAACCATGCATTCAAACCGCGGCCGTTGATATTCAGTGAACGAAGATGGTTCGCACGCTGAATCTTATTATTGGTATAGGCGTTGTTGGCGCTGTTATTGATTGTGACTGGGAAACCGCTATAGGCGACGGCAGTAAATCCAACCTTCCAGCCGCCGACGGCCTCATCCAGAACACGATTCATGTTGCTGCCAAACATGCGCCCTCGTCCCAGGGGAAGCTCGTAGCTCATCACGCCATTCAGGTTGTGCCGAACGTCCTGACTGGTAGGACCATACTCTGCGTGGTTGTTGTAATAGTCCTGATTGTAGTTATTAGCATTCGCGATACCTGTGGAACCATAAAACCCTACGGCGTTGGTCATCGCTCGTCCATAGCTATAGTTCACCGTGCCGGCAAGACCATGCCAGCCACGCTGCCGCAGCGTAACCTGCAGCGCGTTGTAGTTCATCATCGCATCCGAGGTTGTGATGACGATGGAACCTGCTTGACCGACCAGAGCTTTATAAGGCGCTGGGTTAGCGGTTGAACAGGCTGCGCTATTCGGATTGGCCTGTACAACACCGTTAAGAACACAGGGTTGTCGCAGCTGGTTTGCGGAGCCGTGGTTGACGAGATGTTGACCAGCTTCGCCGACGTAACCAAGAGTCAGCGAAGTCGAATTACTGAACTGATACTCGGTGGTAAGGCTGTACTCAGAGATAAAGGCAGGCCGTATGTTCATTGCCCAGGCATTGAGAGAGAGAGACTGCGTCGGGCTGGCAGGATTGGAAAAACCATCCTGCACTCGGAAAAATTGGCCGGTGCTCGTCGTACTTGGTGTCGAGCCCACTGCAAAATAAGGCGTTTGGAAGGGAGGATTGATTGTAAGACGCCGATTCGCTCCCGTGCCTTCCATATAGTTCTGGATACCGTAGCCGCCACGAACCACCAGACGAGGATTCACCGAATAGGCAAACCCGATACGAGGCATCACACTGCCGTAATAGGGTTTTACCGTGGCACGGCTGACTCCATTCACTCCGGCATAGACAAGCTGGCCCGTCTGCATATTGATGTTGGCCTGCTTATTGTTGACTTCATACATCGGCTGGTCATACTCATACCGAATGCCGACATTCGCGGTGAAGTTGGGAGTAATCTTCCAATCATCCTGAGCGAAGTAGGCATCGCGCCACTGCCGCTGCCCTGTGGGTCCCAGAGGTCCGCTTGCGTTTCCGGTTCCCACATACGAAACACGATTGAGATTGAAGTCCGCAACCGAGTAACCTTGCGCGTTATTCGTCAAACCGCTGGCAGGATTGGAGGTAAAGTTTCCGGTATAGACGAACTGTCCGAGCAATCCATCATTTCCTGGATAGAGACTGTTTTGCTGATAACGGATAAACTGCGCTCCAAATTTGAAGCTGTGGTGACCATGCAGGTAGGTCAGATTATCTGCATAGGTAAAGGTGTTATCGGCAAAGTTGGTTGCCGTACCGGCGTTGCCAAACGTCGTGAACTCACTGCCATTGGTCGTCGTCAGGCCTGTGGTGCCAGGTGGCGTGAAAGCCTGGCCGGAAAATCCATTCAATGTCTGAGCGGCACCGATGCCGACAATCGAGTTTCCATTCATCCCAAAGGCCCCGGTGGGATCTGTTGTAAGTCCTCCAAGCATATGAACACGCGTAAAGCCGATTCGCAGCTCATTAACCAGGGATGAGTTGAAGGTATGAATTTCATTAATCGCGATGCCCTTGACCGGCGTCTTTGGAGAAACCGGAAAAGTGATCAAAAGAACCGGAGTAGTGGTGATGACATTTTCACTCTGGCTGTAACGAACCGAGAGATTGTCCTTCTCGGTCATCTTCCAGTCGACCTTAATGTCTCCCTGATCGTTCTGCCGAGTATTGCGGGTCGGCGCCGTGTAATTTCTGGTGGCTGGCGTTCCAACAACAGGGGCCTGATTCGGCAACGGATACAGCTCAGGATGGGCGTAGAGATATTGCGCCACGGGATTCGTAATAGGCACATTCAAATTGCCGACATAAGGTTTATAGGCCGGAGAGGATGCATCGTAGAGCTGAACCAGAGACTTTGCCGTACAGGCCCTTCCGGGAGAGCACATGAACTTGGGATCCAGCAACTCGGAAAAGTCTCCATTCCTCATCTTGGCGGTTGCGACCGTAGCAGTCCCTTGACCGCCCTGGTGGTAACGCCCCCCTTCGTAATCAACGAAGAAGAAGAGCTTATTTTTGAAGATGGGGCCCCCGAGCGTACCGCCGAAGATCGGCTGGGTATACGGCTGTCTCGGCGTAATCGTGGAGTTGTGCTTATTGGCCCAGGTGTTCGCATCCATGACGCCGTCGGCAAGGAAGTAGAACGCGCTGCCGTGCCAGTTATTCGTGCCGCTTCTGGTGAGCGCAATCACCGCGCCGCCGTTTACGTTTCCATACTCCGCCTGTGCGTTCGCCGAAACCACCTGCACCTGATCGAGCGCATCCGGGCTCGGGTTGTAGCCCACACCGTTATTCAGCGTCTCGTTGATCTCGATACCATCCAGCAGATAGTTATTCGACTGTTCTCGGTTGCCGTTCACCGAAACCTGCTGACCGCCTACGCCGATTGCAGAGTTGCCGGCGAAGTTCGCGGGAGTGGTACTGACTGCACCGGGGACAAACATCGTCAACTGCACAAAGTTACGGCCAATCAGCGGTACCGCATCAATCGCCGTCTTATCGAGCGTGGTCGCCAGCTGAGCATTCTCCGTGTTGATCAAAGGTACAAGCTCAGAGTTCACATTGACCGCGGAGGTAGTGCCCTGCACGGAAAGCTGGCTATCCAGCTTTGCATCCTGTCCAGCCTCCAACGTGAAGGGCTTCGAGACCTGCCGGGCGAAACCGGAGGCTTCGACAGCAAGCGTGTATCGTCCTACCTGTAGAAAGCGAACGTTGTAAACACCCGCGCTGTTGGTCTGGGTTGTGGTCGCAACGTTGGTTTCAACATTGGTGAGCGTTATGGTTGCTCCTGGCACAACAGCGCCATTTGGATCCGTAACGGTTCCGTTCACGCTGCTGGTAATGGTTTGCGCCGAAAGGAAAGGTGTAAATCCTAGGAGGACGAGAAATAAAACAATACCACTGGCAAGGCGATGCATAGGTTTCTCCTTAAGGAGTGAGACATATAAGTTGCAAGCCTTCCCCTCGTTTAAGGAGAAGGGTTAGAACCGAATAAAGAACTAGTACGGCATCTGCTCAGGTACCGCCTGACCGTCTGCGCGGGGATCGGAGGCGCCGAAGTTAACCCCCAGAGCATCGTCGTGCATCGTTACATTGCCCCGTCCCATCACTTGGGAGTAACGCGGCACGACATTCACCTGATGCCCCTTCGCAGCGAGCTGCTCAAAGACCTCCTTGGAATAGCCGTCTTCAATGTTGACTCCGCAACCGGAGTTGCCTTTGTTGAAACGTGCAGCGTCCATTGCGGCCTGAATATTCATATCGAAGTCGACAACGTTCGCTACAAACTGCGCATGCGCCTGGGCTTGATTGAAGCCCGACATAATTCCGAAGGCGATGGTCGTGCCGTCCTTCTGCATCATGGCCGGGATAATGGTGTGCAGCGGCCGCTTGTGGCCTGCCAGCGAGTTCGGTTGACCAGGCTCCATGTAGAAACCTGTTCCGCGATTCTGCAGAACAAAACCAGTGTGCTCCGGAACGAATCCCGCGCCGAAGTTACCGGCATTGGATTGAATGAACGAAACCACCATGCCATCCCGATCGACCGTCGCCAGATACGTGGTGTCGCTCTGCAGCTTGTCGAGCTGCTCCCTGCGGTCTGAGGGAAGAACCTTGCAGTTGGCCCGGTCGGTAATACCCTTGGCACGCTCTTTCGCGAGCTCCTTCGAGATCAGCTTCTTGGTCGGAATGTCTTCCACCTTGGGATCGCCGACATAGTGCAGCATGTCCGAATATGCGAGCGCTTTGGCCTCCAGCTCGATATGCAGAGTCTGCACAGAATCATGGCCCCACTGGCGCAGCGGGTAAAGCTCCATCACATTGAGCATCGAAAGCGCTGCGATGCCCTGCGTGTTCGGAGGAGTTTCGTAGACTCTCCAGCCGTGATAAGTCGTCGAAACCGGATCGACCCACTCGGGCTTGAAGTCTGCCAGATCCTCCTTCGTCATAAAGCCGTCGTTCTCTTTCTCAACCTTGAGGATGGCATCGGCAATGGGGCCGCGGTAAAACGCATCGGCTCCCTTTTCCGCAATGAGCTGTAGGCTGTTCGCAACATCTGGGTTCGTGAACATCTGCCCAACCTTGGGATACGTGCCGTTCGGAAGAAAGACCGAAGCAAAGGCTGCGCGATCCTTGTAGGGCATGCCGAATTGCTTCCAGTTCGCCGAATCCGTTTCCGGCACAGGGAAGCCGTTCCGAGCCAGCGCAATGGCCGGTGCTAAATCTTCAGAGAGAGGCAGCTTGCCAAACTTCTTATGAAGCGCCTCCCATCCCGCAACCGCGCCGGGAACAGTCACCGAGTAGATGCTGTTGCTGTTCATCTTGGTGACACCCTTGGCCTTCATCGCCTCAATCGTCTCGCCCTTTGGAGACCATCCACTGGCGTTGATAGCGTAGATCTTCTTTTCCTTCGGGTCCCACACAATAGCAAAGAGATCTCCGCCAATTCCATTCATCATCGGCTCAATCACTCCGACTGCGGCATTCGCCGCAATCGCCGCATCGACGGCGTTCCCTCCCTTGGCCAGGATGCTGGCACTGGCCTGCGAAGCCAGCGTCTGCAACGTCGCGGCAATTCCGTACTTGTTGATCGTCATCGAAAACGCGTTATCGCGAGACGGCTCATGCGGATGCTGGCGCGAATCCCGCACAAAGCCTCCGGCCGCATTGGGCGCAGGAGCTCCTGCAGTAGGCGCGGAGTCAAACTGTGCGCCTGCCGATGGAATGATGGTCAGACAAATACCGAAGACGACTCCCCCGAAACGAAGGCGGCCGGAAAACATACCGTCGAAACTCCTTACTGAGTTACTGATCGAAATGAACTTGTTTGACTTAAAACTGCTGACGCGCTCTTTCCTGCAAGGAACGAAGTTTCAGGTCGTGCCTTCAAACAGCTGCCACCAAGAGCAAATCGTTACAGGATCATCAGGCAGCGAAGATTCGGATCTTACGAACCCAATCTCTGCATGGATCCCGTCTACCACCACTCCCAAAGATGCAACAACAACAGCACCGCATGCGAATCCAAAAAACAATGCGCTGTAATCACCAACAGGATGTTAATAAATCGTATTGATTGTGTTCCCGATTCAACATCACATAGAGATTTGCTGCATAGGTTTAATGTCCTACCTACTCGCATTTATTTTTTTGCACGAGTATGTATAGACAACAGCCAAGAGAATATTCAAGAAAATAGTGACGAAAGAATTAGCCTGCAAAATCTGAAGAAAGCGCTAACTTACAAAGAAGGCTCCGGCAAAGAACTACTCGAAGGCACCTTACTTCTTCATCTGTAGCTTCTTAGGATCATTACGGCTGACCGTGTACTCTTCATCCAGAAGATGCTTGGCCTGGCTGAGAGTAATTCCTTCCGGGACTTCCTGAAACCCGAAACGCTCTTCATGAGTATTCTTCGCAATCGTCTTGAAGAGGATGGCACGGCCCTCCACATGAACTTCAAGCAGTCTCGTCTTCCAGTCTGTCTGATTCACCTGAACCCGCTCCATGTCGAACCATCCTCCTTGATAGAGGCGTCCTAACAGGCCATAACCAAAGTCGATGTTTTCCATCACATGCCCTTCAAGGCGCGCCAGCCGCTTCCAGCGTTTGTTGATGTAGATCTTTCCCTGCATCGCATGAAACACTCGCGCCTCAATCGTAGAAGGATGAAAATCCGGATTCGGCAGAAAGCTTAGGCAATAGTTTTCCCCATCGGCGTTCTCATACTGATACACAAAGGCTGTCGATAGAAGTTGCAGCGTGCGGCCAATTCTCTTTTCATCCTCGGCATACTCCTGCCGCGCCTGCTTCTGTCTTCCCGGATCCGACAGCAGAACCCGAAGTCGATCTTCCTCTTCCTGGCGTCGCTTCGAATTCAAGGGCTCTCCATTCACAGCAATCAGTCGTTGAACAGGCCCTTCGCTCGTCTCAACACGCTCCAGCAACTCAGACTCGTTCTTTGCTTTCTTTTGAACACGATACTGCCAGTATCCATGCTGCTCATGATCGTGCATCTCGTTGTAGATGGTGTCACGAACCAGCTGCTGCGGATCCGGCCTCTCTTCTCGTGTCGCCTGATTTGCAGGTTGACCACCGGCCCACCCAGAAGGACAGATCACCGCTGCAAGCAGATACATCAGGATCAGATGAGCGCTGCGCTTACGCATGTTCACCTCGGGGCCAACCCTTGGCCACATAGAAAGCATGCAACGCTTTGCTTGAATGCTTTAAAAACCCAATGTGAATTGCACAAGAATTGGAGCTATGAAGTGAAGCAGTAACCCTCGGCAACGAGGCCCTCCCCACAAGGGCATCGTTGCCGAATCTATGAGAGTAGGCCGGTTATCTCCGAGGCCGGGCGACAACGAAACTGTCGACGACGCTCCCGTCCTTCGCGATCACGGTGACCTTCATCTCGTTTGCGGTAGCTTCAACGTGTGCCACCTGGTCCTGCCCTACAACGAGAATCGGAAACCGATTCCCCTCTTGGCCCGGCTGTATGTGGAGAAACTTGTGATAATGGCCCGCAACGACAAGATCGATTCCTTCTCCATTCGCTACATCGGTCCATTCCCGATTCTTATGGTCGAGCCAGCCCCACAGCGGTTGATGCATCACAACCACACGAAACGGAGCTTGCTTGAACGTGGCATCCATCGAAGATAGATTTTTGAACCAGGAAAACTCTTCTTCTCGATAAGGAGCATCGGCGAGCAGACCTGCGTACTCGTGATTGTCGTCCGGTTTATCCTCACCTGTGTCCACCACAACCAGATGCATAGGACCATCGTCACGCGTGAAGTAGTAGTTCCCTTCCGGAGCCAGAAGATAATCGCTCAACCTGCGTGCAAACGGCCCGCGCATATCATGGTTGCCCCGCGCGTAGATCAGCGGCTTCTGATGGTTCAGTTCTTCTGAGACCGGCCCTAGCCACGTATCGAAGACCTGATCCCGGCTCTCGGCGAAGTTCACGCCGTCGCCGCCCGTCACCAGAAAATCCGTTGTCTTCCAATCAATCATCTTCATCAGGTGATGAACACGAGGAATATCCTCGTGCGTATCCGTGATGAAGCTGAAAGAAGCCGTCGGCTTATTCCGATCAAGAGTGGTAAATGTAAACGTCTGACTCTCCAGAGACTGGCCTTTATCGGGTAGATAGGCCTTCAGCCTCACCACTCGCGTGGAGACAACACGATATTGATACGTATGCCCCGGAAGAAGCCCTTTGATCTCCACACGCTGCAGAGTGCCCACAGGAACCAAGCCTTGTGCTTGCGGCACGACTTCGTGATCCAGCTTGCCCTCTCCATACTGCACCTTCGGTTGACAGGGTGTATCCGTAATCCACTCAATCGTCGTCGAGGTCTCCGAAGTATCCAATAAAAACGGGCCATACAGAATCACTGGTGTTGTGTTGTAGACCTTATAGTTCTCAGCATTGCCCCGATCAATCAGAGTCTGGGAAGACTGTGCGGATATTGCGACACAAGAGCCCATCAGGAGGCAGGCGCCCACAGCGCCTGCCCATCCTTGCATTACCTTCTTCATCGTTTGCTTCACCAATTGATCCGGAGAGTAGCGTCCATCTGTCGGTATCCATCCTGCTCAGGCTGGTTGTAGTTGTATACCGAAGTAAACGCGCCGAAATTTGCCTGAGAGATATTCGTATTCGCAGTGGCGAAGGTTGGAGTATTCGTTACGTCAGCCGCCTGCAAGGCGAAAGTCATATTAAGTCGATCCGTAAGCGTCCACCGCTTGCTGATGCTCATATTTGCGTTGCGAATCGGATACAGCTCCAACGTGTTGATCCTGCAGTTTCCATAGCGGCCGGCACTTGCAGGCGGAGCGGCAAATGCATTGACGTTCCACCACTTCGCATGGGTCCGCGAACCAGCATACGCATCGCCGACGCAGTCCGGAAGCTGAGTTACGTTGCCAGGACTTGCATTCGCAGGATCGGGCCCCGTGAACGAGGGAGAGGTGTATTGGCCAGAAGCGAAGGTAACGATCGCCTGAACCGCCCAGCCGCCGATCGCCGCATCCGTAAGCCGGTTGATCGAACTCAGATAACGCTTGCCACGACCGAAGGGCAGGTTCAGTGTCGCAAGGTTCGAGAAGTACAACCGTCTCTCATTACCATCGCGAGCCCATTCGTTTGTCACGTTATAGGGGTCCTGCGTGTTGTAGTAGTTCTCCAGGTTATTCGCCCAGGTAAAGTTCGAATCCAGCGTGAGGATTCCCTTTCGTCGCTGCACCTCAAGCTGCATCGCCTGTCTGCGCCATGATCCGTCGTTGCGATACTCCGTCACCGAGTTGTACTGCGCCCATGGCCTGCGCGATGTCGTAAAAGGAATCGTGCTGGCCTGCGGCTTGTTGACGTTCAGGCTGTAGTTCATGCCCGCGCCGTTCATCCCGATGAAAGAAGCACGCAGGCCGAAGGTTCCCATCTGCCGCTCCACCGTCAGGTTGTACTGGCGCAACACCCCCTCATTCGTGTGCTTCGGGATATACGTCACGCTCTGGCTGGGAACGACCGAGTTCGAGATGTTCGCCGGAAATGGATTGGGGAAGCTGAACACCGGCGTCCCCGAAGGGTTGTTGTAAGACTCGCTCAACTGGAATGGCACCGGGCTGTTGACGCGTCCGCTGGATCCGTATCCCCACGTCTCCGTGAACTCGCCATAACCACCACGAACCACCGTCTTGTCATTAAGTCGATACGCTGCGGAGACCCGAGGCCTGAAGTTCGAGAGCTTGGCTGAGGCAGTGACATCGCCTTCCATCACCGGAATCTTCGTCGCAAGAAACAGCGGGCTGACCCTCGACATCGTTCCCTTCGGAACAATGACATTTCCACTTGCAGGATCGAAGTTGTAACTCAGGCCGTCGTTGTATGCGGGCGTTCCGTAAAAGTCCCAGCGCAGGCCGTAATCCACCGTGAGCCGCGGCGTGAGCTTGAAGGTATCGTTCACAAACAGACCGGTCATGTACTGATGCAGATTACGGTTGACCACAGGATCGGTAAGGCGGGAGGTGTTGTTTGGAAGTCCCAGAAGAAAATCGGCAAACCCGATGCCCGTATAAGTTCCGTTGAAGCTGAAGCCGCCATACACCGACGTAGGAATACTGCCCTGGTGCTCTCCATAGCGCTCGAACTCGCCGCCAAAGTTCAGCACATGCCTTCCCTTCGACCACGTCACCGCATCTTTGAAGGTATTAACGTTGTTGCTGGAACAAAGACCGCCCAGTCCGCCGATACATCCGCTCGTATTGCTCAGAGTGGTCACGTTTCCTACACCGCTAACCGACGTGTTCGGAAAGCCGATCGAGCTGAAGCCTTGCGGATTCACTCCCTGCAATCCGATCTGACCCACCACCTGATCTCCCAGAAGTGGTGTAGGTACGCCCGGCCACGAATTACCGTACTTCAGGTGCTCCGACGTATATCCGTAGGTGATGTTGTTGACGAGATTCTGTGAGATCACCCACGTGTCTGAGCCGACCCATTGAGCGTCAATCTTCTGCTGTGCGTAATCGAACTGTGAGCTTGGACCTGCGACCAGCGCGCCCGGGTTGTACTTACCCAGCCAGCGCACAAAGATGCTATTGCTCTTCGTCAGCTGATGATCCACACGGCCAAAGATGTAATCCACCTTGTAAGCGGGGTAGGGATCATTCCGCCCATTGTTCTGCTGAAACAGATTCGGCCCGCCTACGTTCGGCGACGGCCAATATCCCAGCAGCTTCTGTGAAACACCGTTGAAGCGGTCCTCAGGAATCTGGTTATTCGGAAACGGCTTGCCTGTCTTCGGATCCTTAAGCACCGTCACCTTTCCATTCGGCGCAGTCGCAGGATTCAGAAACTGACTGAAGTCGCCATTCCTCATCTGCACTGTGGGCACACTCGCCAGATACCACGACCCCAGCGGCACCACCTGATGCCACCATCCGCCATAGAAAAAGGTGCGGTTTGAAATGATGTGTCCGCCCGCTTCGGCTGCTCCCGCATGCAGGATAAACGGCGTATTCGTGGGATCGAAGTACTTGCGCGCACCCAGCGCAGAGTTCGCCTCCTTCCACAGCACAGAACCGTGAAAGTCATTCGTTCCGTGCTTCGAGGCCATATTGAACCCCACCGCCTTCGAGGCATCCGCGGCTGCATTCACCGTCGTCGCTTCAATCGTCTCGAAGAACTCCGGGTTGTCCATCTGCGCCGTATCGCTACCGCCGCCGCCCGTGCCCGTGGTTCCATCCACGCCATCCATTGCCCAGGCCTGCGCATTGCCGGAAGGAATTCCCGACATCACCATATTCCATCCATTGCCCTGCATTCCCGGCGTCGTCACCAGCATGGAGAGCGGCGTGGCCGAACGGTCGACAACGGCGCTGGTCGTGTAATTGGTCGCATCAATCTGCCTGCTGATGGTTCCGTTCTCTGTCTCGATCAACTGCGCGCCGGCTTCCACCGTCACCGTCTCGGAGACCGCGCCCATCGAGAGTCCCATGTCAACGCGACGAACCTGTTGCGGGTCGAGAAGAACCGAGCTTGCGACGAATCTCTGAAAGCCGACCTTCTCTGCTGAGACCCGGTAAGTACTCGGCTTGAGATCGGGAACCTCATAGTTTCCATTGGTGTCTGTCGTCACGCGGCGCGCCAGAACATTGGTGCTGATCTCGATCACGCTGACCGTCGCGCCGGGAACCCCAGCACCCGAGGTATCCGTCACCGTGCCGCGCAACGTCGCCATGTTGATCTGCGCGGAGCCAGGAAGGCAGGCGCATAGGAAAAGAACGATTACCAGATAAATCTTTCGCATGGGCATGGGTAAGTCCAGTCGGTTCCTATTTATTTCGTTTTATTTTTTATTAGAAGTTTTCCCGACTGTAATACATCCAGTTAGCGACAAAAAGCAACAAAAAATTAATTAAAGATGAATTTTGATCGAGGAGACACAACCCGGCCTTGGGCTGGAAAAACAGCCCATCCAGGGGTGTCTCACAAAAAGAAACCCAGCCTTACAACGGCTTTACGAGAAAAAGAACCTGGTTTCTAAACAATTGTCAGTTCGATCTTGGCCGCTCTCAAAGATTCCGCCGTCTCCGGCGAAAGCTTGCGATCGGTAATTACGTGATGAATCTCAGCGGGAGAGACGATGCGCGAAAGGCTGCGGCGGTTGAACTTGCTCGAATCGCACACCACAATCACCCTCTGCGCCGCCTTCACCATGGCGCGATTCACCCGCGATTCCAATAGGTTCGGTGTCGTCACTCCAACCTCCAGATCGAAACCGTCGACGCCTAGAAACAACAGGTCGGCATGCATCTCCCGCAGATTGTCTTCGGCCAGCGGCCCCACCAGCGAGAAGGAGTTCTTGCGAAGCGTGCCTCCAATCAGCACCACTTCAATCTCCGTCCCGTCCAGCTCTGCAGCAATATTGACCGCATTCGTAATCACGGTAAGCTTCGCAAACTTCTTCAGCTTCTCCGCAATCGCGGTCGTGGTGGTGCCGGAGTCCAGAATGACGCACTGCCCCTCCCGAATCAGGGAGATTGCAGCCTCTGCAATCCGATCCTTCTCGTCATGATTCCGGTCTCGCTTCTCGCGAAGGCTTAGATCGATCATCGTGCCGGGTTGAATCCTGAGGGCTCCACCGTGCGAACGCTGCACAAGCCCCTTCGACTCCAGATGGTCCAGGTCCTTGCGAATCGTAATCTGCGAGATCTTCAGATCGCGCGAAAGATCCCCAACTAGAACTCTCCCATCCCGCTGAACAAGCTCCAGAATATGCTGACGACGTTCGTCGATCAGCATGTCATGCGGCTTCTCCGCCTTCTTCGATCTGTTCTTTTTGGAGACGATCTGCAACTCCCTCACTTGCTGTACAGGCTGGAACACATTAAGGATAGCGATATCGCCCCTTACGCTGAGATGATAAACGAAACCTCCAGAAGCAGACTCTGATCCTAAAGATCTTTCGTCCCTCTCAAACTGGCCCTCAGAAAAGAGAAGATGTTATCGTTACGTAACGAAGAATAATAAAACGAAACACTGGAAAACAACCGCAAAGGATTGCAATGAGCGCGTTGGATGTGGCCATCGTCGGAGAGATCAATCTGGACCTTGTACTCTACGGTCTTCCACACGAGCTTCCTTTGGACCGTGAACTTCTGGCCAATCGTTTCGAAGTCACTCTCGGCAGCTCTTCCGCCATCCTCGCCCACAATCTGGCAGCACTCGGCGTCTCTACAGGATTCATCACCCGGCTTGGCCCCGACTCGCTTGGCGGCATCGCGCTCGATCGCCTGCGTGAGATCGGCGTCGATCTGCGTCACGTCGTCCAGGCCACCGGAGGCACAGGCACCGGCGTAACCATCATTCTTCATCACGGAAGCGAGCGTCGCATCCTCACTTATCCGGGAACCATGGCCGAGCTCACCCTTCATGACCTCGACCTCGACTATCTGGCCTCTGCCCGGCACTTCCATCTCTCCTCTCTCTTCCTGCAAAAGGGCCTGCAGGCCGATCTTCCCCATCTCTTCCGGCAGCTCAAATCCAAAGGCCTTACCATCTCGCTCGATACCAACGACGATCCCGAGTCGCAGTGGAACGGAGTGTTACCCGAGCTCCTTCCACTTATCGACATTCTTCTTCCCAATCGCGACGAGCTCCTTCGTATGACACACCGCGACAACCTCGAAGACGCCCTCGCCATTCTCGCTCCCATCGTCCCCATCCTTGCGGTCAAGTGCGGCGGCGAAGGCGCAGTCGTTCAGGTTCGCGGGCAACGCATCACCGTGCCTCCTGTCTCCGTTCAACCGGTCGACACCATCGGAGCAGGAGACAGCTTCAACGCCGGATTTCTCGCCGCGTGGCTCTCTGGCTGCAACGAACAGCAGAGCGCCGCTGCCGGCAACATCACCGGTGCTCTCTCAACACTGGGAGTCGGGGGAACCGAAGCCTTTCGCAACGCAGAGCTACGAGATACCTTTTTGCAGAAGCATCATTTTCCAAAGAGCAGTAATCGGTCTTCGGTTTGATTAATTGAATGTCTTAACGAGAAGAACCAGTCCCAGGAGCTTTCTATGAATCCTCTGAGTGCGTTGTTAAACCTGTCCGCAAAAGAAAAAGAAAGGCAGGGCCTGCTTCATACTCCGCAAGAGATCGCGCATCAAAAGGAGACCTGGCAGCAGACCTGGAACCTTCTCGAAGAACGCCTGCCTGCAATCCGTTCTTTTCTGGAATCGGCCGGCATCCAAGCCGAACTCAAAGACCGCCCCACCGTCTTCCTCATCGGAGCAGGAACCTCCGACTACATTGGGCGCTCACTGCATCATCTGCTGCGGCAACGGTGGCAGTGCGAAGTTCACGTCGTCCCCAGCACCGACCTGCTCATCGATTTCTCCGACTACATCCTGCCCGGCCAACGTTATCTCTGGCTCTCCTTCTCGCGATCGGGAGACAGTCCCGAAGGTGTGGCTGTCCTGCAGCGCGCCCTCAGCGAATATCCGCAGATCTCGCATCTCGTCGTCTCATGCAACGAATCCGGCAGGATGGTCGAGCTGATCCAAAACAACATCAACAGCCTCGCAGTCCTCCTTCCTCCCGAAACCAACGATGTCGGCCTCGCCATGACCAGCTCCTTCACCAACATGGTCATCGCCGGGCAGGCGCTTGCTCACGTATGGTCTCCGCAGGACTATGCCCCTGTCCTGCAGACAATGTGCGCCACCGCAGACCGTTTTCTGCCGATCGCCGCGGAAGCAGCCCACGGGCTCGCAAACACGAACTATCAGCGAGTCTGCTTCATCGGCTCCGCGCTTCTCGCCGGAGTCGCTCGCGAATCCGCGCTCAAAGTGCTTGAGCTGACGGCAGGCAACATCAAAACAATGTTCGAAACCACTCTCGGACTCAGGCACGGCCCTATGGCGGCGCTCGATCATGAGACTCTCTTCGTGCTCTTCCTCTCGACCGATATCGCGCGTCAGCGATACGAGAAAGATCTTCTCCACGAGATCGAACAGAAGCAGCTCGTTGGAGCCTCCGTCGCTGTTCTCCCCTGCGGTGAAATCCCCAAAGGACTGGGAGACACCGAGATCGTTACCGCAGGCGGTCCGCCCATTCCCGATCTCTATCGGCCGCCTCTCGACGTTCTCTTCGGCCAGCTTCTCGGACTCTTCTTCAGCCTGCGCTGTGGCCTCACGCCCGACACCCCAAGCCCCAACGGTGCCATCAGTCGTGTTGTGCAACCAATCGAGATCTATTAACTCCAAATCTGCAGCGAGGGCAGGATCGATGGCCGCCACGACAGAAGTCTCGCAACTCATTCGGGCGCCGCAAAAGACAATCTACGAGGCATTTCTCGATCCCGCTCGTCTCGCTCAGTGGCGAGCGCCTACCGGCATGAAAGCTCACGTCCACTCCTTCGATCCACGCGAAGGTGGCGCCTACCGGTTATCGCTTACTTATACAAATCCCGAATCTTCTCAACGCGGCAAGACGACCTTCGACACCGATACCTTCCAGGGCAGATTTCTTGAGCTGGCTCCATATGAAAGAATTGTGGAAGCCATTACTTTTGAATCCAGCAATCCTGGATTGGCCGGAGTCATGATCGTGACGTCAACCTTTGCCCTGGCCGGGCAAGGAACCGAAGTCACCGTGATCTGCGCCAATCTTCCACCGGCAATTCGGCCCGAGGACAACGAACTCGGCTGTCGGTTGTCTTTGCAGAATCTGGCCCGGCTTGTCGAATAGTTGTCTGTTGTTGCACGCAGAGCTTTCCCAAAGATTGTCTAAAAGACATACCGACCAGCACTGCAAGAAAGATCATGGGTGCGGTCTTGAAAATCTCGCAATCACACGGCCATCTCGCACTCCGGACGAATTCGCATCCGGGATGCATCCATCAGACTGGCCGCTGCAGATGCTTTTTGAATTTCCTCCTCGTTCTGGCGTTTGCTTTCCTTCTCGCTCCCTCCCGGGTTTTGTGGGCACAGGCCACAGGTCAGGTTCGAGGCATCGTCTCCGACCCTCAGGGCCGTGTATTACCCGGCGCGAACATCGAGCTCACCAATCAGTCCACCTCTGCCGTACGCACAGCAATCACAGGGCAGGATGGTGGATACGCGTTTCCTCTCGTTAATCCCGGACTGTATCGCATCAAGGCCGCGTCCACCGGCTTCCAGACAACGATCGCAGATAACGTAGAAGTTCTCGTCAACAGCTCCTCACGCGTCGATCTGCATCTCAGCGTCGGCGGCAACGTTGAAGAAGTTACCGTCAACAGCTCCGCTCCACTCGTCGAAACCAGCAACGCTACTCTGGGTTCCGTCGTCGATCATCAGGCCATCGTCGATCTCCCTCTTAACGGACGAAATTTTGCGCAGCTCGGAACTCTGATCCCCGGCGTCATCGCTGCTCCGGCAACACTCGGCGGAGCCAGCGGCAACGCTACCCCTGGAGGCTTCGGCAACTCCACCGGCAGCTTCAACGTCGATGGCATGCGCAACCAATCCAACAGCTTTCTACTCGATGGAGCCCCCAACAACGACTCCTTCAACAGCGGCTTCGTCATGCGCCCTCCTCCCGATGCCATCGAGGAGTTCAAGATCATGACCCACTCCTACGACGCCCAGTACGGACGAAGCGCAGGCTCCGTCGTCAACGTCGTCACCCGCTCCGGAACCAACGATCTCCACGGCAGTGTGTGGGAGTTCAATCGCGAAGCCGCCCTCGCCGCTAAAAACTTCTTCGCCAAAACCAATCCGAACTACCAGCAGAACCAGTTCGGGGCAACCCTCGGCGGACCCGTCGTCCCCAACCGTCTCTTCTTCTTCGGCTTCTACGAAGGCTTTCGCCTCAAAGACGCCACTAGCAATGTGCTGAATCAGCGAGTCTTGACCGCAGCCGAGCGCTCCGGCGACTTCTCCGCCTCAGGCATCGCCCTCACCGACCCCCAGACCGTCCAGCCCTTCAGCTATGGCGGCGTCTCCAATCGTATCGATCCCGCTCGCATCAGCCCCGTAAGCCGCTACCTGCTCGATACCTACATTCCCCTCCCCAACGCCCCCGGAGGCTTCTACACCGCAGCTCCACCCAATATCGACAACCGCGATATGTACGGCATCCGCGCCGATCTCAAGCTGGCCGCCCACACGCTTCTGGCCCGCTACATGAACGCGCACCAGAATCTCTTCGGCCCGATTACGCCGTCCAACTTCGCACCCGCCGGTAACCGTCAGATCATGACGTTGCGCGATGCCATGGGCTCCGATACCTGGCTCATCAATGCGCGAATGATCAACGTCGTGCGCTACGCCCGTCAATGGATCGATGGCAAGCCTAATGCAACCAGCGGACTCGACCTCGCAGCCGCAGGCTACGACTTCACCTCCACCAACGCACAGGCTCTCGGATTGCCAAACGTCAACATCACCGGCTACTTCACGCAGGGCGATGCGCAACAGCCCTTCGCCCGACGCAAAAACAGCGTCGATACTCTCTCCGACGACTTCACCTGGACGAAGAACCGTCACACGCTTCAGTTTGGCGGCGAGGTGCGTCGCGACGCCATCGGTCTGCTCTACATCAACCGCCCCAACGGAGCCTTTACCTTCAACGCCAACTTCACCGGCTTCGCTCTCGCAGATTTCCTGCTCGGTTATCCCTACATGTTCCAGCAGGGCTCCGGTGATCCCTCCATGAATGGCACCTCGTGGACCTACTCTCTCTACGCGCAGGACCAGTTCCGCATCAACCGGCATCTGACCGTCGTAGCCGGTGCGCGCTACGAGATTAACCAGCCCTACACCGAAGCGAAGGGCCACCTCGCCGCACTGCACCCCGGTCAGCAATCGACGGTTCAACCCAACGCGCCCGTCGGCCTCGTCTATCCCGGCGACAAAGACACCCCCGCAGCCACCTACTACGCCGACACCAACAACATCTCCCCGCGTCTCGCCGCCATCTACGACCCTGCTGGCGATGGCCGCACCGTTCTTCGCGCAGCCTACGGGGTCTACTTCGACACTATCCCCGGCCAGGGCGACTTCTTTCAGAATGGAACCCTCGCACCGCCCTTCCAGCCCCTGCAGGAGATCGACTTCTACCAGCGCGACTCCAGCACAGCTACACCCAACTGGTTCTCCACTCCCTATGCCGGTGTTCCCGTCGGAGGCACAGGCTTCCCGCCCGGCCTCACCTTCATCGGCTGGGGCCTTCCGCACTCCTACAAAGCGCCCAACATCCAGCACTACAACCTCGGCCTCCAGCACTCCTTCACACAGCGAATCGCCTTTGAGCTGGGCTACGTTGGAACTCGCGCCAAACAGCTTCCTATCTTCATCGAAGTCAACCCGACCAACGTTGTTGCGGCTCCCGCAAACTCACCGAACGCTTACGCCGCAGGCACACGCGCCATCTTCCCCAACTTCGCTCTCACGCGCCCGACCTTCTCTGCAGCCAGAAGCTGGTATGACTCTCTGCAGGCTCGCATGACCTTGCAACACTGGCACCGCAGCACCGCCACCGCCGCATATACATGGAGCCGCTCTATCGACGACGTCTCCGGACTCAACATCGGCACCGATCCTCGCCCCATCCTTCCGGTCACCATCGGTGACGACGATTCCATCGACCTTGCCATGGCACGCGAACGCGGGAACTCGCTCTTCGACACCCGTAACCGCTTCGTCCTCAGCTTCGGCTATGAGCTTCCCGCCCTGATGGGCCGCTCCGCAGCCACGCGCCTGTTCCTTGGCGGATGGCAGTTGAACAGCATCTTTCAGGTGCAATCGGGAAATCCCTTCACAGCCATCAATCCTTCCAACACGGCTCAGTCCCTCACCTTCCGTCCGAACATGACCTGCAATCCCAACGAGGGCGCCGGTCGCAAACCCGGAACCAGTCAGCTTTTCTTCAACACCGCATGCTTCTCTCTGCCTACGCTTGGATCGAAGATCGACAACAGCCGGTCCGGCAACGAGCCGCGCAACGTCATCGTCGGTCCCGGCTTCAACACCACCGACATGTCGCTCTTCAAGATCTTTCGCATCACCGAAGGCCAGCACGCCGACTTCCGCTTCGAAGTCTTCAATCTCTTCAACGAGGCTCACTTCGCGCAGCCCGGTTCGTCCTTCGGCACCTCCACCTTCGGGCACATCACCTCGACCGTCGGCAACGACTCTCGTGTCATCCAGCTCGCCGTCAAATACGCCTTCTGACCTACACCCGGACGCAGCCACCTGCGTCCGGGCTTATCATCGTAAAGGCGTTCCATCGCTCGTCGCAGACCATCTTCCAGCCTCTCTGAAGATGGCCAATCCATCGAGAGCGGAATGAAAGTCGAGATGAACATCTACCTCATCGCCCTGCTGGTCTACTCCATCTTCCTGATGGTGCTCGGCGTAGTGATGAGCCGCAACGTCAAAAGCTCAGCCGACTTTCTCGTCGCAGGCCGCAGCCTCGGCACTGGACGACTCTTCGCCACCTTCCTGGCCGCTAACATCGGTGCGGGTTCAACCGTTGGCGCTACCGGCCTCGGCTACCGCATGGGTATGTCCGCATGGTGGTGGGTTGGCTCCGCAGCCATCGGAACCTTTCTGCTCTCGCAGTTCCTCGGCCCTCGGCTCTGGACCATCGCAAAAAAACATGGCCTCGCCACCCTGCAGGACTTCCTCGAGTTCCGCTACAACCGGCTGGTCAAGATCGCCATCGCGTCAATCTTCTGGCTTGGCTCGCTCGCCATCCTCGCGGGACAGATCATCGCCATCTCCTGGATCCTCGACACGGTCGCCGGAATCCCCAAGTGGGGAGGGTGCCTCATCGGTGGTCTCGTCGCCATCGTCTACTGCACCGCCGGCGGCATGATGTCCGCTTCGTTCGTCAACATGTTTGAGCTGACAGTCACCATGTCAGGCCTCTTCCTTGCAGTTCCCTTCGCCCTTCATGCCGTCGGCGGATGGTCGCACCTCCACGAGCTCGTTCTGGCCAACACCGCAAGCCCGCAGAAGACTGACGCCATGTTCAGCATCACCGGCGTCGGCGCAAAGCAGGTCTTGGCGTGGATCGCCATCCTCGTTCCGTCCTTCATGGTCTCCCCCGGTCTGGTGCAAAAGCTTTACGGCGCGCGAGACGTTGAAACCGTGCGAAGCGGTGTCAGTCTCAACTCCCTTGGCCAGCTCATCTTCGCCTTCGTCCCTCCGATCCTTGGACTCTGTGCCTTCGCCGCAATGCCTCATCTCCAGAACGCCGAACTCGCTCTGCCCGCGGCCATGAAATCTCTTCTACCTCCGTGGCTCGGCGTATGGACCCTCGCTTCCATCTTCTCCGCCGAGCTCAGCGCTACCGACGCCATCCTCTTCATGCTCTCCTCCTCTCTCTCGGTCGATCTCTATAAAACCTTCCTCGATCCCAGCGCCTCGCAACAAAAAATGCTGTGGGTCAATCGGATCGCCTCCATCGCCTCTGGAATCGCAGGCATCCTCCTTGCCATAGCGCTGCCTTCCATCATTCAGGCAGTCATGCTCTTTTATGGACTGATCGCAGTCGCGCTCTTCGTTCCGGTCCTTGCAGCGCTCTACTCCCGCAGAGTTCTCTCCGCTGCAGCGCTCACCAGCATTCCCGCCGCGCTGGCCGCCACTCTCATCACCATGCATCTCACCAACAATCACGGCATCGGGCTCCTCTCACCTCAGGCAGTCGGCATCGCCACAGCGGCTCTCGTCATGCTCGCCTTTCGCATCTTCCTTCCCGCCTCCATAACAAAATCTGTAGAAGGAGCAATCTCCAGATGATCTCAGTCACTCCATGCTCATTCGCCTTCGAGGCCTCAGAATGAAGCGTCGCGACTTTACCCGGAACCTCCTCGGCCTCCCTCTCTCGGCTGCACTCCCCGCGTCTATAGCTCACGCTGCGACCGAAGCTCTTCCCGCCTTGCCTGAAGGTGGATCGATCACCGATGTACCCGGCCTCAAGGTCGGCCATCACACGCTCACCACCCGCCCCACCGGATGCACTGTCGTGATCTGCGAAAAGGGAGCCACCGCCGGCGTCGACGTTCGTGGATCGGCTCCCGGAACAAGAGAGACCGACCTGCTCTCGCCCACCAACACCGTCGAACAGGTACAAGCCATCCTCCTCTCGGGAGGAAGCGCCTACGGTCTCTCCGCCGCAGAAGGCGTCGTTCGTTGGCTCGAGGAACATCACCTCGGCTATCCCATTGCGAACGGAGTCGTGCCCATTGTTCCCGCTGCCATCCTGATGGATCTCGGTGTCGGCGACTTCAAGATCCGTCCCCGCGAAGAAGACGGCTATAAGGCATGCCTCGCGGCAACCACCGGCCAAGTCGCCGAAGGCAACGTCGGCGCGGGCGCAGGCGCAACCATCGGCAAGATGTTCGGCCACAACTTTGCCATGAAGTCCGGCCTGGGCACCGCAAGCGTAAAGATCGGCGACACCGGCATCGTCGTCGGTGCTCTCGTCGCCGTCAACGCTGTAGGCGATGTCATCGATCCTCGTTCCGGCAAGATCGTCGCCGGAGCACGATCCGAAGACGGCAAGGGCTACCGCAACTCCATGGAAGCCATGCTGAACGGATACCGCGTCGTCATTCAGAACGCCGCCAACACAACCCTCGGCGTCGTCGCGACCAACGCCCGATTCACCAAAACCCAGATGACCAAGATCGCTCAGATGACACACGACGGCTACGCGCGCGCCATCAATCCCGTCCACACCATGGGCGATGGCGACACCATCTTCGCTCTCTCTACTGGAACAACCGAGGTCAAGGCCGACGTCTCCGCCATTGGAGCCATTGCAGCAACGGTCATGTCGCGCGCCATCGTAAGAGCGGTCATGCAGGCAACCAGCCTGCCCGCCTACAATTTGCCCGCCTGCCGCGATTACCTGCGCCACACGTAAATGCATTACGGATGAAGCAAACAGCGAAACGCTCTCAACTATCCCGCTGTTTGCCTTCAAAGGTCGCATACACCACCGGGACCAGGATCAGGGTCAGCAGCGTCGAGCTCAGCAGGCCACCGATCACCACGATCGCCAGCGGTCGCTGAATCTCCGATCCAGCGCCTCTCGCGAAGAGAAATGGAACCAGTCCCAGCGCCGCTACGGTCGCTGTCATCATCACCGGCCTGAACCGCAACGCCGCTCCCTGAAGGACAGCCTGCTCCTGTGAAAGGCCATCCTCGCGCAGCTTGCGGATGTACGAGACCAGCACCACGCCGTTCAACACCGCAATTCCCCATAGCGCAATAAAGCCCACCGACGCTGGAACCGAAAGATACTCTCCCGAGATGAACAATCCCAGAACGCCTCCGATCGATGCAAGCGGCAACACCGTAATGATGAGGGCAGCAAACCGCACCGAGTGGAACAGGACAAACAACAGGAAGAAGATCGCTCCAATCGTAATCGGAACAATAATCATCAGGTGATGCATGGCGCGCTCCATGTTGTGGAACTGTCCGCCCCACTCGATGTAGTACCCCGGAGGCAGCTGCACCTGCTTCTCCACCTTCTGCTGCAGCTCTGCCACAAAGCCGCCCAGATCGCGATCCTGCACATTCACGCCGACGACAATACGACGCTTACCCATGCTGCGGTTGATCAGCGCCGGGCCTTCCTTCACATTAATCGTGGCAAGATCCTCCAGCGGAATCCTCGGGCCATCCGGCGAGCTGATCTGCAACTCGCGAATATCGGGAACGCTGTCACGTAACGTCTGCGGCAGACGAACCACCGCCTCGAACCGCCGCTCTCCTTCGTAGATCTCCGTTGCCGCCCTTCCCGCAATCGCCGTCTCGATCACATCGTTCACATCGGAGGCGTTCAGGCCATAGCGTGCAATAGCCCGCCGGTCGATATCGATATTCAGGTACTGCTGGCCGCCGACGCGATCCACACGCGTATCCTGCGTGCCACGAATCTTGTTAGCCACACGGGCAATCTGTCGCGCCTTGTCCACCAGCACATCCAGGTCATCGCCATACAGCATCACCGCCACATCGGCTCGCACACCTGAAACCATCTCATCGACCCGATCCGAAATCGGTTGCGACATCACCAGATTGATGCCTGGAATCGTCGCCAGCTTCTCGCGCACCTCATTGGCGATCTTCTCCTGTGTCTGTTCGCGTGGCCGTTCGTCCACTGGAATCAGCGATGCAAGCACGTCGGCCTCATTCGGGCCTGCCGGGTCTGCAGGAGATTCACCACGACCCACGCGGGAGACTACCCCCTCCAACCCCGGAACCGTCAGCATCATCTTCTGCATCGCCATCTCCATCTTCAGCGACTCTTCCAGTGAGATGTTCGGTACACGATCCGCATTCGGCGACAGTGTTCCCTCAGCCATCTCCGGAATAAACGCCGTGCCTAAGAACGGAAACAGGCACAGAGCAAAGATGAACAGCGCAATCACGCTGAGAACCGTAATACGGCGATGTGCCAGCGCCCACCGCAACATCGCGTTGTACGGACGGCGCAGCGTCCGCACCATCCGCGTATCGTCCTCAGATCCGCCCCGTAGCAGGTACGAGCACAGCACCGGCGAGAGTGTCAGCGAAAGCAGCAGCGAGATGCCCAGCGCAATCGCAATCGTGTACGCCAGCGGCGCAAACATCTTTCCTTCCATTCCCTCCAGCGTCATCAGCGGAAGGAACACAAGAATAATGATCGTGACGCCGAACAGAACCGGGGTCGCCACCTCGCCCACGGCGTCCAGCACCACATGCATCTTGCCCTGTTCCGAGGTAATCTCATGGCCTTGATGGCGCGCATGGCTGAGCTTCGCAAATACGTTCTCCACCACAACGACCGATCCATCCACCATCAGTCCAATCGCAATCGCCAGTCCACCCAGAGACATCAGATTCGCCGACAACCCGATCTGGTTCATCACTAGGAAGGTCAACAGCGGCGTCACCAGCAGCGTCGCACTCACAATCAGGCTCGAGCGCAGATCGCCCAGGAAGAGCACCAGCACAATCACAACGAAGACAATGCCCTCGCCCAGAACCTCCGTCACTGTATCGATCGCCGCGTCCACCAGCTTCGATCGGTCATAATACGGCTTGATCTGCAGCCCGCCCGGAATCATGTGCTTCGAGTTGATCTCGGCAACACGCGCCTTGACCCGGCTCACAATCTCTTTGGCGTTGCCGCCCGACATCATCAGCACCACGCCGCCGACCGACTCCGTATAGCCGCCCTTGATCATCGCGCCGAAGCGCACCGCCGTACCCATCCGCACATCCGCTACATCGCGGATGTAGATAGGCGTGGCACCCGACTCCTTCAGGACGATCCCGCGAATATCGTCCAGGTCTCGCACCAATCCCACGGAGCGAATCAGGTACTGCTCCGCATGCTGCGGAAGAATGCCTCCGCCCGCATTGGCATTATTCTTCGCCAGTGCTTTAACCACATCGTCAATCGTCAGGTTGTAGTAGCGAAGCTTCTGCGGGTCCACCAGCGTCTCGTACTGCTTCACATAACCGCCAGTTGAATTGATCTCCGCCACGCCCGGTATCGACCGCAACAACGGACGCACCACCCAGTCCTGCACCGTACGCCGTTCCGTCAGCTCCTGTCGGGTCAGCGGACGTTTTCCGTCATCCGGCCTCTCCAGCGTGTACTGATACACCTCGCCCAACGCATTCGTGATCGGACCCAGAACCGGCGTAACTCCCGGCGGCATACGGTCGCGCAGCTCATTCAGCCGCTCCGAAACCATCTGGCGCTCGCGATAAAGATTCTGGCCATCCGCAAAGACCAGCGTAATCAGCGACAGCCCAGGCTTGTTCAGCGAACGCATATCCGTCATGCCCGGCAATCCGGTCATGGCGATCTCAACTGGAATCGTAATAAAGCGCTCAACCTCTTCCGGCGACTTTCCCGGAGCCTCGGTCGCAATCTGGACCTGAATATTCGTTACATCAGGAAAAGCGTCTACCGAGAGATGCTGAGCCGCATTCACGCCAAACGCCACCAGCGCGATAGCTACGACAACGAGAATCAGGCGATGCTTCAGCGCACCGTGAACGATGGACTGCAGCATAACTACTCTCCGCCTCCCTTAATCGCGTTTTGCTTGCGCTGATTGTTCAGGTGAAACGCCCCATCCAGCACAATCTTTTCGCCCGGGCTCACCCCGCTTTCGAGCACCCTGCGATCGCCCGTCTCCAGCCCTAGTGAAACCTCGCGCAGCATAAACTTCTGCGGTTCCACCTGAACGAAAACGTAGTCCTTGTTCTCCTCGCGAATCACTGCGGTCGAAGGAATCGTCGTCTTGCTCTCCGTCTTATCCAAAAACGTCAACCCCGCCAGCATCGCAGGCTTATAAATGCCGCGCGGATTCGGAAGATCCATACGCACCTGCACCGTGCGCGTCACCGGGTCCACAATGGGCGACACATACGACAGCTGTCCCTGAATCGTCTCCGTCGGCAGCGCGGGAATCTTCACCACGACATTCATCCCCTTATGCAGCCGTCCCGCACTCTCCTCCGGAACATCGGCCAGCACCCACACGTTCGAAAGATCCGCAACCATAAATGCGATCTCCGCCGGCTGCACAATCTGCCCGATCGTTACCTTGCGCTCCAGCACCGTTCCGCTGATCGTCGAGATAATCGGATAATCCGCATTCAACTTGCGCGTCGTCTCCAGCTGGCGAATCGCAGCGTCCGACATGCCAAGTCCGCGAAGCGTGGTGCGGATCGCCGCCGCCTCCGCCGAGGCCTGCAGCAATTCGGCCCGTCGCCGCTCCAGCTCCGCACGCCCCATCACATCGGCCTTTACCAGCTGCTCGGCACGGTTCGTCGCCTGCTCCGCAAGGTGCTCCTGCGAGTACGCCTTGATAAAAGCAAACTGCGTATCCGAGAGATCCGTGCTGTGCAACGTCGCCAGTGCTGCTCCCTGATGTACATACTGCCCTTCAAGCACCAGCAGCTTGATAATGCGTCCCGAAACCGGCGAGCCGATACGCGCAATCCGGCTCGCATCCGTATCGATCCGTGCCGCCACCTGCAGCGATCCAGCCACATCCTCCTCTTTCGGCTCACCAATCTTCAGCTGCGCCACCCTCTCCGGCGTCACCGAAATCACAGTCGGATCCTGCTCCGCGGCAGAGGCCGCCACAGGCTTCTCCTTCTTCTTGCAACCACCCGCGGCAAACATCAGAACCATCACGGAGGCCAGCACACCGCTGGTAAATCTTCCTGTACGCTTCACGATCTTCAATGTCTTCCTCCAGAGGGAACAGCACCCAGTTCTTCAAGGTCCACCAGCGCCGACTGACGTGCAAACCGGGCATCCAGAAGGTCGCCGCGAACGCTCTGCAGCACACGCTGCGCATCCAGCACCTCCACAATGCCTCGTTCGCCAAAACGATACGCAGCCATCGCTGCATCCACCGCGCTCTCGGCCTCATACAGCGAGCCCGCCTGCAACGAAGTCGCCTGCTGGTCGGCTAATTGATAGCTCTCATACGCCCGCTCCAGCGCGGCCGTCAGCTCCACCTGTCGTTGATTCCGCATCGCAGCCGACTGCCGAATCGCGCCCTGCGTATCCGCAATCTGGCCCTTCCGCCGGTCCCACAACGGCAGCGGAACATTCACGCCCATCCGCCAGAAGGTAAGGTCAGGCTGCTTCTCCCACTCGCCATAAAACGTCGGCTCTGGAACCCGCAGAGATCGCTGGTGATCCAGCTCCGTCTCCGCCTGCTCCAGTGCCGTATTCGCTTCCTCGATCGCCGGATGATTCCTCAAAACCAGCGTGCGAAGCTCCGGCATGGGCGGCAAACGAATCGGAGCCTCCAGATCGCCTGTCGGATCGATCGGCAGATCCGGAGGCGCCGCAATTGCACCTCGCAGCGAAGCAATCGCATTCACCAGATTGATCTGTGCGCTGCGCACCATAAAGTTCGCACGAGCCAGCTCAGCTTCCGCTCGCGTCAGCTCCAGCCGTCCCTTCTCTCCAACCTGAACCTCAATCTCCACGCGGTTGCGAAGATCCTGCACCAGCGCCAGGTTCTGTCGCGCTTGCTCCACCTCATGCTTCCAGCGAAGCGCGTCATAAAAGGTGTGTTTTACAGTCGCCGTGACAGAGAGCTGCTCGCTGTCGCGCTGATAACTCTGGCCCACTCTTCCAAGATCGGCAACCCTCTGTCGCAGTTGGCGCTCATGCGGTATCTCCAGAGTCTGCGATCCCGCATAATGCTGCAGTAATCCAGGCACACCAGGCGTCGGAATATTCCGCGCGCTCTGCTTGCCCGCATAAAACTCAACCTGTGGATTCACATAAGCCCGCGCCGTATAGGTCGACGCAGTCGCACGATCCACCAGCGCATTCGCAATATGAAGTCGTGGACTGTTTTGTTGAGCCATCTGCAGAGCCTCATCCAGCGTCAGGATCGAGCTTGCCCCTCCGGGCTGAGGATTTGCTGCGGGAGCCGTCGGTGCTGGAGCCGCCGGAGCCGGAGCAGCAGGCAAAGAACCTCCACTCTCAGCAGGCTGTTGCGCGCCCGCGCATCGAATCGAAAAAAATAGAACAAGCGTAAACCATCGCAAAGACACATCGTTGGAACTGCAATCGAAAGACCAATCAGGAATCCCGCGAATCGGCTCGGTTTTCGCAAAGAAGTGTCCCTTTTGGTACACCACGGCCACCGAAATTGTCCTCTTTGGAGCAAAGAGCGCTCTCTATCTCAAGACTTGAGTCGCTTAGAGATGGAGAACAAATTGCATCCATCTCGCTCGATGCACACCTGGTTCTCAGCAACGGCCACTCCATCTCGTATCCCTATGCTGGTGCAATTGCCCGATACCGCATGGGAAAATAACGAGATGGGATCAGCGCCAACGCTCCTGAGGATCCTCCGAACATCGCGCGCGAAAGCCGCGATGATCGCCACCATGATTGTGGTCCTCGCGCTGACCACATGGCTCACTCCTCCCAAGGCCATCGCGCTCCACAACATGCTGCATCATCTCAACTTCCTGCCCTTCATTCTTGCGGGCATGATCTTCGGATGGCGCGGCGCTCTCAAAGCTTTCATTTTTGGCTTCGCGGTACAGGCACCCATCATCACGCGCCATTGGACCCGCTACCCCTTCGACGCGCAGGACGAGATTCTCGAACTCGTCATCTTCGGCAGCGCAGGCATCATCGCCGGTCTGCTCGCCGATCGCGAACGCTTCCAGCGCAAGCGCGTCGAAATCACCAAGCGCGAGCTCGAGCACGTCTACACCGAGCTGCGCGAAAACGTCGAAAAGATGAAGAGGACCGAACGCCTCTCCGCCGCCGGTCAGCTCGCCGCCAGCCTCGCGCACGAGATTCGCAATCCTCTCGCAAGCATCTCCGGCGCCGCCGGAATCCTCAAGCGCGGCAACGCCTCCGAAGACAATCGGCAGGAGTGTCTCGGCATCCTCGAGAAAGAATCGCAGCGCCTCAACAAACTGCTCACCAACTTTCTCGACTTCGCCCGTCCGCGCCTTCCGCGCTATCAGCGCGTCGATCCGGCCTCGCTCGTAAAGTCCGTCACGGTTCTCGCCCGCCATAACGCGCTGCGCCAGCAGGTCGAAGTCATCGAAGAGATTCCGCCGCACCTCCCTCTCATCGAGTGCGACGCCGAGCAGATGAAACAGGTTCTCCTGAACATCGTCCTCAACGCCATCCAGGCCACCCAGGGCGGCGGACGCATCACTGTGCGATCCTTCATCGAAGACCCATCGCTCTCTATCGAAGTAAAAGACGAAGGTTGTGGCATGTCCGAGCGCGATCTCAATCGCATCTTCGAGCCTTTCTTCACCACCAAAGAAAGCGGAACCGGCCTCGGTCTCGCCGTAGCCGCCAACATCGTGGAGCAGCACGGCGGATCGCTGCATGGAACCAACAACCAGGGTCGCGGAATGACCTTCCGTCTCGACCTTCCCCTCGATCGCACGCAGAAGGCGGTGTCCACGCGATGAGCGCCAAACACATCCTCGTCGTCGATGACGACAGCAGTCTGCGCAGCGTCATGAAGATGCAGCTTGAAGAGGCTGGCTATCAGGTCTCGCTCGCTGCCGACGGCGCCGAGGCCTTCAACCTCATCCGCGAAACCCGCCCCCAGCTCGTCATCAGCGACCTCAAGATGCCGACCAGCGGTCTCGAGCTGATGCATCGCATCGCCGAAGAAGACTTCCAGCCCACGCTCATCATCGTCACCGCCTTCGGCACCGTCGAGACCGCCGTCGAAGCCATGAAGCTCGGAGCCTACGACTACGTCACCAAGCCGCTGGACTTCGAAGAGCTTGTACTCGTCGTACATCGCGCCATGGAACGACAAAATCTGCTCGAAGAGGTGCGGAATCTCCGCTCCGCACTCGATCAGCGTTATGGCTTCGAGACCATCGTCGGCCGCGCTAAAGGTCTCCTTCGCGTGCTCGACCAGGCATCGCGCGTCGCCCAGCGAGATACCACCGTGCTCATCCAGGGCGAAACCGGAACTGGAAAAGAGCTGATCGCACGCGCCATCCATCAGAACAGTCCGCGCAAGAACCAGCCCTTCGTCACCATCAACTGCGGCTCCATCCCCAAGGAGCTCGTCGAATCCGAGCTCTTCGGCTACACCCGCGGTGCCTTCACGGGAGCCAACACCACCCACGCCGGCAAGATTGAACTCGCCGATGGCGGAACTCTTTTCCTCGATGAAGTCGGCGAGCTTCCTCTCGATGCTCAGGTCAAACTCCTCCGCGTCCTGCAACAGGGTGAGATCGCAAAGATCGGCGCCACCGAAGTCCAGAAGGTCGATGTCCGCGTCGTCGCCGCAACCCATCGCAACCTGCAGGCCATGATCGAAGATGGGACCTTCCGCGAAGATCTCTACTACCGCCTCGCCGTCGTGCCTCTGCTTCTTCCTCCGCTGCGCGAACGCCGCGAAGACATCCCCGAACTCGTCAAACATCTCTTCGACAAAGCGAAAGAGCGCCACGGCATCACCGGGGTCGAGCTCTCCGCCGCAGTCATGCAGCATCTCACCCGCTATCGCTGGCCCGGCAACGTACGCGAGCTCGAGAACGTCCTCGAGCGCATGCTCGTCCTCAGCTCCTCCAACCTCATCACCGAAACCGATCTCCCTGAGGAGATTCGCCGCGTGCCTCCCGACAGCTCCACCTTCTGGATCGAGCTTCCCGAAGAAGGCGTCAGCCTCGAAGCTGTCGAACGCGAACTCATCCTCCGCGCCCTCGAGCAGGCCAAGGGCAATCAAACCAAGGCCGCCAAGTACCTCGATATCAGTCGCCGCACCCTCATCTATCGCATGGAAAAATACGGCCTTGCCCAGGAACAATAACCCCGTGAAAGCACCCCGAATGCTACAACTCTGTCAAAAAAAATTGCCGCGAATCACAGACATGAAATTGTCATCGTTCTTCTGCTTGACGACTCGCTCCGGGGAGTCGATAAATGTTCTATTGGAGCGTCACGCGGGTCCATTCCCCGATGGGATTACTCGCCGCACCCCGCTCCTGTGCGGAGGCTCATCATGGCTACTGTTTGTCCCGAATGCGATAACCCCATCGACATCGACAACGAAGTCGACGAAGGCGAAACCGTCCAGTGCGAAGAGTGCGGTGTCGAGCTTGAGGTCGTCTCCATCGATCCCGTCCAGCTCGCTCCCGTCGAAGAAGCAGGATACGAGGACGAGGAGTACCCGACTTCCGCTGCAGACGACGAAGACGAATAAGCCTCGCCTTCAGCCTCACGAAGTCGATCCGTATACTGGGGTTATGAATCGTCCCCGGTCCCTCCGTTCCTGTCTTGCAAAAGCCGCCCTGTGCCTCTCCTGCTGCTGCGCCTTCGCTGTTGTGCCCGCTACGCTCGTTACTCCGCTTGCAGCTCAGCAGCGCGGTCCCGTGCAACGGGTCGTAGAAGGCAAGGTGACGGATCATGCAAGCACTCCCGCCAAAGGAGCCGTCGTCTACCTCAAGGACGATCACACGCTCTCCGTCAAGAGCTACATCGCCAACGATCAGGGAGAGTATCGCTTCGGCCAGCTGGCGCAGAACACCGACTACGAAATCTGGGCCGAGCACAACGGACAAAAGAGCTCCGTCAAAACCATCAGCTCCTTCGACAGCAAGAACCACTTCTACATCGACCTGAAGATCGATAAGTAACCCACACTGTCGCGGGCGCTCTTCCCAGCGCCCGCCGCTCCTTCAAGTCGCGACGTCGCCTCTCACTTCTTCTCCTCGATGCGATCGCCGTGACTCGGCGGCTGGCTTGTCACGACAAAGCGCACCATGCCCGCGCTCCGGTTGATCGCCTGATGCGCCTCTCCCGGCGCTATCTCAATCCCTTCGCCAGCCCGCACAACAAACTCATGGCGCTCGATCTCCATCGTCAGCTCGCCTTCCAGCACAAAGAAGAACTGCCGCGCCCGCGCATGATGATGCCTCACCTCCTGCGTCCCCGGAGGCATCCGCTCTTCAATAATGTTCAGCTCCGGCGTGCGAACCAGAAACCATCCGTCGCATTGGTCGCCCCACGTATAGTGCTCCGCGTTTGCGGTTGAAATCACTCTTCCCGGCATCTTCCTACGATGAAACTCTTCACCTTCTGGATGCAGGAAAACCACTTGTTCCAGGCAAAGAAATAGCGAATATAATCGTTCTTGTCCGCTCCGTCCGGCATGTCGAATCCTCACCATTCCGACCGCTTTCGCTTCCTGCACATCGACCTCAACTCCTTCTTCGCCTCGGTCGAGCAGCAGTTGCACCCCGAGTACCGCGGCAAGCCCGTCGCCGTCGTCCCCACCATGGCCGACACCACCTGCTGCATCGCCGCCAGCTACGAGGCCAAGGCCTTCAAGGTCAAAACCGGAACCCAGGTAGGCGAAGCGAAAAAGATGTGCCCCGGCATCATCCTCATCGAAGGCAGTCACACCGAATACGCAAAGTTTTCAAAGGCCATCGCCGAAGCCGTCGAGCTCTGTTGCCCCGTCGCTCACACACCCTCCATCGACGAGATGGTCTGCCAGCTCATCGGACGCGAACAGGAGCCTCCTCGCGCTCGCCGCATCGCCCTCGACATCAAGCAGTCCATCTACAAAAACGTCGGCGTCGCTCTGCGCTGCTCTATCGGCATGGCCCCCAATCGCTACCTCGCCAAGATCGCCAGCGACATGCAGAAGCCCGATGGCCTCATCGGTCTTCTGCCCTCGCAGCTCCCCCGCGCCATCGCGCATCTCGATCTGCGCGACCTTCCCGGCGTCGGCGCACGCACGGAAGTCCGCCTCAACGCCAAAGGCATCACCACCATGCAGCAGCTCCTCGAGCTCGACCGCAACGGCATGCACAAGCTTTGGGATAGCGTCTGGGGAGACCGCCTCTACCACTGGCTCCGTGGCGCCGATACCGGTGACGACGGAGCCCCCGTCGCCAGCGACGTGCAGAAGTCCCTCGGCCACTCCCACGTTATGGCTCCCGAGTTCCGCAACGAAGAAGGTGCCTGGGCCATCGCCAACAAGCTCCTCCACAAAGCGGCCATGCGCCTTCGCATGGAAAAGTTCTATACCGGCTCCATGTCCATCACCATCCGTTATCAACTCACCAAAGAACAGGCCGAACGCGTCAAATCCAAACGCCACTTCAGCGGAATCAAGCAATCCGGCTGGGGCATGGAGGCACGCTTTCATCAGTGCCAGGACACCCTCACCCTCCTCGGCGCACTGCGCGGCATGTGGGCACGCCGTCCGCAGGGCGAGGAATTCCGCCGCCCCTTCTTCATCGGCGTCACGCTGCGCGATCTCATCCCCGAAGACGAGCACCAGGAAGACCTCTTCGGCGACCCCGACAACCGCACCCAGCTCTCCGCCACCATGGACAAGCTCAACCTCAAGTACGGCCACACCACCCTGCACTTCGGCTCCATGCTCCCCGCCCGAGAATCCGCACCCACCCGCATTGCCTTCACCCAAATCCCCGTCCAGTACGGCGTCGACTATATGTAACCGTTTTTGTAGCAATTAAAAAGCCAACAAATACTACCGGTACACTGCGATACGCTTTCCTAGTGACCCCCACTCCCTACATCGGCCGCCTCGCCCCATCGCCCACCGGCCTTCTCCACCTCGGTCACGCCGCAACCTTCTGGACCGCCTACCAGCGCGCACTCCAACACAAGGGCACCCTTCTCCTCCGCAATGAAGACCTCGACCCGCAACGCTCCAGGCCCGAATACATCGAAGCCTTCCTCGAAGACCTCGCCTGGCTCGGCGTTCGCTGGACCCCGCCCGTCATCACACAATCCGAGCGCATCCCCCTCTATCGCGCCGCCTTCGAGCACCTCCTCGCCTCCGGCCACGCCTATGCCTGCACCTGCTCGCGCAAAGAGCTCGCCCAGATGATCGCCGCGCCCCACGAAGACACCGACGACGAGCCCGTCTACACCGGACGCTGCCGTCCCGCTCTCAACGCTCCTTCGCAAACCCTTCAACCCGGCCTCAACTATCGCTTCCGCGTCCCCGACGACGAAGCCATTCGCTTCACCGACATCAACCTCGGCCCTCAGGCCTTCATCGCAGGCCGCGACTTCGGCGACTTCCTCATCTGGCGCAAAGATGGCCTGCCCAGCTATCAGCTCGCATGCATCGTCGATGACGCAGCCATGCGCATCACCGAAGTCGTTCGCGGAGCTGACCTCCTCAAATCCACCGCGCGCCAACTCCTTCTTCAGCGCGCCCTCAACATGCAATCCCCTGCATACTTCCACACGCCGCTCCTCCGCGACCCCAACGGTGTCCGTCTCGCCAAGCGTTACGACGCCCTCGCTCTTCGCACTCTGCGTCAACAGGGCTTAGCCCCCTCTCAGCTCCTCGCAAAGATCGCGCATCTTCCACAATAAAAAGCATCGGCAGATTCCCCCTCACGAAATCCCGTCTCGCCTCTGACGCACTCCTCCACTTCTGCATCCCACCATCGTGAGAGGAGTGCATATGAACCGTTTGCAATCTCTGCGGCCGTTCCTGACCCCGGCAGCAGCGTTGGCTGTAACACTTTCCTTCAGCGCCGGATGCAACAAACACGTCGACAACACACCCCATTACATCGAGGCCATCAACAACTACTACGCCGGGCATCCCGCCTGCCTCTGGGACGACGACATGAAGTTCCCCGTCCAGGCCAACACCTCCGACGCCAGCAAGACCGCTCCTTACGATGCCCTCGTCGACCAGGGCCTTCTTGTCCGCACCACCGATGAGAAGAAGGTCATGATCATCGCCAGCAAACAGGTCAACAACTACGACCTCTCCGAAAAAGGCCGCGCCGCCTGGGTCGCCGATCCCGACCGGCCCGGCTTCGGAAACTTCTGCTATGGCCACCGCAAGGTCAGCGGCATCGACAGCGCCACCCCCACCGATGGCCAGCGAGGCTCCTCCACCACGGTCGCCTACCACTACACCATCGCCGACCCTGCCGCCTGGGCCACCGCGCAGGAGACCCAGACCGCCTACCCCAAAATCCAACAGGATCTCTCTGGCCCTCACTCCGCGACCGCCGTCCTCCTCTCCACCGACGAAGGCTGGAAGGTGGCTCGCCCCAGCACTACAGCTCCAGCTACGCCGCCACCGGCACAATGAGAGAGGAATCTGTCAAACTCAAAAACAGAAAAGCCAAGCAGAATAAGCAACTTAACTCTGCCGATCAGTTTCCTTCCAACAGCTAAAATAGAAACAGAGACAAGAAAAAAGCCCCGAGCAATTTTCGGGGCTTTTCTCTTTGTAACCAGTTGAAAATAAGGAAGAAAACGTCAACATCTTTATTTTGAATATTTTGCAGCGAAAGTACGGCCTCAACCTCTATGGAATCAATACTTTGCACAAAAAACGAAGGGGAGGGGGCCTCACTGTCCCGGCCCAAACAGAATCGTCCGCTGTTCCTCCCACGGCATCATCTTGTACTCATGCGGCGGAATCTCACCCGCCAGGTGTTGCACAAAGTAGTCCCAGCGCCGCCGCGTCATATAAGGAGTCGCCGCTCCATAGCCGTGGTGAACATTCGGAATCAGCAGCAGATCAAAATCCTTGTTTGCCTTGATCAGCGCATCCACCACCAGCAGAGTGTTGTTCATCGGAACGTTGTCATCCATCGTTCCATGCGCCAACAGCAGATGCCACTTCAGGTTCTTCGCCCGGTTCTGGTTCGCCTGGCTGTCATAGTTGCTCGTTCCGTCTGGATTCTTTACCTCCAGACCGGACCACTTCTCCGCCCAGTCGTCCTCATAATCCCGCTCGTCGTGGTTGCCGCTCTCCGCAATCCCGACCTTGAAGAAGTCCGGATAGTCGAACATCGCCGAAGCCGTCGCATTGCCGCCGCCCGAGTGGCCAAAGATTCCCGCTCGGTCGATATCGATCCACGGATAACGCGCCGCCAGCTCCTTCATCCCAGCCACCTGGTCTGGAATCGTGTTGTCCCCCATATTGCCGTAGTAGTACTCGTGGAAGGCCTTTGACCGGAACGGCGTGCCCAGCCCGTCGATGCAGACAACAACAAAACCCAGCTCCGCCAGCGACTGCAGATCATGATGCGCCGGCTCAAAGCTGCGGCCGCCGCATGAGCCCGTCTGCGGTCCGGGATAGACATTGTTCACGATCGGATACTTCTTCGACGGATCGAAGTTCGTCGGCTTGAACAGAAAGCCGTAAAGATCTGTCCTTCCGTCCCGTGCCTTCACCGTGATCGGTGTCAGCGGCTTCCAGCCCGCGGCTTCCAGCTTGGTGATGTCCTGCTTCGCCACATCGACCACCACCTTGCCGCCGCTGTCGCGAACCACCGTCGTCTGTGGAGTCGTCGGCGTCGAGGCTACGTCTACGAAGTACTTTCCATCCGGCGAGGGTGTCACATCATGATTCGCATCCTCCGGCGTCAACAGCTTCATATCGCTGCCGTCGAATTGGATGCTGTAGTAGTGCTGAAAGTAAGGATCGCGCCCCTTCTCCTTACCCACGCCACGGAAGTACAGCGTACGCTCCGGCGCGTTCACAAAGAGCACCTGCGTCACATTGCCTTCGCCGTGCGTAATCTGGTTCTTCAGCTTCCCGGTCTTGCCGTCGTACAGGTACATCTGTCCCCAGCCGTCGCGCTCGCTGAACCAAAGCACCTCGTCGGTGCCCCACAGATACTGCCAGTTCACATGCTCGTTTCCGCTCTCGAAGAACTTCGAGGCCGTCTCGTTCATCACCTCGCGCACCGCTCCATTCGAAGCATCCGCAACGCGCAGCCACTCCTGCCTGTGATCCCGCGCGGTCGAAACAAATGCAAGCCGTCGGCTGTCATCGCTCCACCGCACATCCTCCCAGCCGCCATAGCAGCTCACATCGTCGCAGAGGGTTGAGCGGTGCTGATCCGGCGGCATCTTCAGACGAATCACCTTGCGCGCGTCCACATCGATCACCACGCGCTCAATCATCGTCACGTCCTTATCACCCACCAGCGGATACTTCCACGCCTCCAGCTTGGGATGACCGTTCGTCACCGGCACCAGGTACATCTCGCCGTCCTTGCGCTGGTCCTGCTGGAAGGTCGCAATCTTCTTCGAGTCCGGCGACCACAACACAACCGCGCGGTCGCTGTGCGTCCACCCGGCGTTGTCCGTCGCGTAGCCAAAGTCCTTCACGCCGTCGGCCGTAAGCTGCGTCTCCTTGCCCGAGGCCATATCGCGCATCCACAGGTTCCAGTCGTGAATAAACGCAGCCTTCGTTCCATCTGGCGACAGCACCACCGGAGCATGTCCACTCGGAAGAACCTGCCGCGTATCTTCCTTGCAGTCCCCCGCCCCGCTGAGATCGCAGCTCCAATGCTTCCCTTCGACGGTTAACGTGACCGTCTGATCATGATTCGAGAACGACAACTCCGAGATCGGAAGATGGCGCGGATCCATCTTCGTTTGCTCTCCTCCACTCGCGGAACGCGCTGCGCTCAAAGCAGTTGCCAGCTTTGCATGATCGAAGGCCGGTCCTTTCGTTCCCTTCGCAGGATCGACCAGAATGAAAGTCGTCCCATCGGGGCCATGATCCCGGTACCAGAAGCGACCATCGCCAAGCCACATAGGATCCTCTACGCCGTGATACACCAGCGGGTTCACGTTGTAGCTCATCAACTTTTCGGCTCGTGCGTAGTCTTCCATCGTGAGCTGCCGCTGTTGCTGAGCAAAACTCACGACAGGTAAAGCCAAGAGTGCAGCAAACGATACACACAAAAATCTTCCTGACGACATCTTTTGCTCCTTCATTTTTGTCTCTGGGCCAGGGAGAAAACGACACCACTCTACTGCCTGCTTTCAAGTTTTGAAACTTAACTCTTTTCCATCTTCCAAAGCAGCTGCCGCACAATTCCCATCCAGACCGGCACATCCGCCGCCTGCAGCCCCATACGCAGCACCAGCCGACGTATCTGCTCCTCGCTGCAGTTGGCGGGATGCCTCCGCGTATACTCTGATGCTTCGAGCATCTGCTGAAGCAGCATGGTGAAGCGTTCCACATCCGCCGCCTGCGCCATCTCGCGAACACCTTGCGGAAGATTCACGCTGCCGCTCTGCGACAACTCGTAGAGACAAACCGCCACCGCCTGGCCCAGGTTCATGGAAGGGTGGCGCATCTCCTCGTGCTGATGCATCGGAATCGTCAGCAGCCAATGACAGTGGCTGAGCTCTTCATTGCTCAACCCGGTCTTCTCCGAACCGAATAGCAGAGCAACGCGAGCCGTCTCACCAGCATCCGTCCGAATCTTCGCCGCAGCTTCGGGCAACGCAAAGACCGGATGCTCCAACGCCCGCTCGCCCACCGCCGTTGTACCTACGACGAGTGTGCAATCTGTAACCGCTTCAGTTATCGAAGCAAAGGACCTCGCCTGCGCGACGATCTCTGTAGCATCGACCGCCGACCGCGCCGTCTCCAAGGGCGGTGTGTACTCGTTGACCGCGCGCAGATGACGAAAGCCGAAGTCGTGCATCGCACGCGCAGCTGCTCCGATATTGTTCGGATTTCGCGCCCGCACCAGCACCACGACTACGCGATCCAGAAGGTTTTGACTCACCGATTTATTTTAGGCGACAAGCAAAGCGGCCCGAAATCGAACGATTTCGGGCCGCCCAGGTTAGGCTCTCGCGTGATCTATCGCCGCTCGCGGTCGTTGTGAGTATCGCGATGGATCTGCTCACTCACATGATTCTGCTCGCGATTCACCTGCTGACGTTCCTGACCGTTCAGGTGACCTCCATTCGCCTCACGATCCGAACGAACCTGCTGATGAATCTGCGCCTCGTTGTGTTCGATGCTGCGAGTCTCGTGCTGGGTCAGCTCGCCCGAACGAACCCCGTTCGCGACACGCTGTTGCTGAACGTCGCGGCGCTCATTCACTCGCGACATCGCCATCGTCTGCGGACGTCCGTGGTTATACGAGGCTAGCTGAGTGTGGTCGTTCCGCATCGCCTGCTCGTGCGCCATCTGATTCGACGTCGCCTGGAAGTGATGCTCGTTGTAAGCCGCCTGTTCCCGAACCGTCGGACGCACGTTGATGCCGCCGCGACCGCCGTTGTAACTCACGCGGTTGACATTGTTGACCACGACAGTGCGGTTGTAGACGTTGGTCACGTGCACCGAGCCGATGTTCGTCACGGCACGGTTGTAGGCGAACGCTCCGCCTCTCCAGTAGCCGCCTTCATAGCCAACGCCGGTGTAGCCGAACCCGTAGTTGACGCCGCCGTAGAAGCCGATATGCGGTCCCCAGTAACCGGCATGGAAGACGTAGGCCGAACCGCCCCATCCCCAGTAGCCGGGGGTCCACAGCATGCCTACGGCAGGCGGACGTACCCAGACGCCAGGCACCCAGTAATAACCCGCAGGCCCCCATGCCCAGTAACCGGGAGTCCACAGATAGCCATCTCCGGGGCACACCGGCTGCGCATAGACGGGCAGCACAGGAGGAGGCGTGTTGACCGAGATTCCAATTGCAACATTGACCGAAGCAAACGCCGCCGAGGGAAGAGCAACGGCTGTTGCCGCTGCAAGAACGATTGTGCGTACAGTTTTGAGGGAGGGCATCGTAGTAACTCCTTGGGGACCATGCTGCTCAAAAAAGAAGAGCAGCTGAAAATTCAACGTTCAAATGGGTCTTTGCATCCGGCCCATTCAGGAAACTTCCAGACGGATAGACCCACATTCCACGCCTAAGTTTTCAAGAAAATGACAAAAGGCCTTAACAACTTCGCTTCCATTCCCTTACAAAAAATTACAGACTCCACACAACCTTCCTGGGTTCGTATATCGCGCAGCAAGCGATCTTGTTGATCAATCGAATACACTACAGTTGTTTTCGCGGTGTCCGATAATTTCTCACAAACCGTCAAGCAGCAGACCGATATCGTGCGCATCGTCGGCGAGTACGTAAAGCTGCGCAAGACCGGAGCGCAGAACTACACCGGCCTCTGCCCCTTCCACAAAGAGAAGACCGGCTCGTTCTCCGTCAACGCGACACACGGCTACTTCTATTGCTTCGGTTGCCACGAAAAGGGCGACGTCTTCACCTTTGTGATGAAGCTTGAAAACATCAGCTTTCCTGAAGCTGTACGTCTCGTCGCGCAAAAGATGGGCATTCCTCTTCCTAAGCGAGAGTTCTCCTCTCCCGAAGAAGCGCGCGAGGCCGGACTTCGCCGCCAGCTCCTCGACATTCACGAAGCCGCGACGCAGTACTTCGAAGCCGCGCTGAAGTCTCCTGAGGCCGCGCGAGCTCGCGAGTATCTCACCGGCCGTGGCGTCAATACAGAGACCATTCAGAAGTTCCGCATCGGCTATGCGCCGGATGACTTCAACCACATGCGCAACGCGTTGAAGTCGCACTTCAGCGAAGAGGCGATGCGAACCAGCGGCCTCTTCAAGTGGAAGGAACAGGCGGATGGTTCAGCGGGACAGCTCTATGCGGGCTTTCGCAAGCGCATCATGTTTCCCATCGCCAACGAGCAAGGCAAGACCATCGCCTTCACCGGCCGCGCTCTCGACACGCAGGATGAAAAGGGCCGCGACATCGCCAAGTACATGAACTCGCCCGAAGGCCCGATCTATACCAAGGGGAACGTCCTCTTCAATCTCGACAAAGCGCGTTCCGAGATTCGTACCCTCGGCTTTGCTCTTCTGGTTGAAGGCCAGATGGATTGCATCTCGGTTTACATGGCGGGTATTCGCAACGTCGTCGCGACCTCAGGCACAGCCTTTACCGAATCGCAGGTCCGTCTGCTCTCGCGCTTCACTCCCAACAAGCAGGTCATCCTCAACTTCGATCCCGACACCGCAGGACGCACCGCCGCAGAGAAGGCAGGAGCCATGCTGGTCGAAGAGGGCTTTGACGTGCGCATCGTTCTGCTCGACGATGGGCTCGATCCCGACCGCTTTATCCGCGAACGCGGCCTTCAGGCTTATACCGCCGCAGTTCGTTCGTCCAACCGCTACATGGACTACCTGATCGAGCGCGCGCGGCAGGAGTTCCCCGGACGCACTGCCGACGCCAAGGTAAAGGCGATGAACTTTCTGCTCCCGCACATCCGGAGAATCCCTTCACCGCTGCAGCGCGATGAGTTTGCCACCGATGCCGCGCAAAAGCTTGGGATCGACTCCGCCATTCTGCGTCAGGAGCTGCGCCAGGCAGCAGTGCAACGCGCCGAAAGCGTCCGCTCGCACCGTCACGATCCTGCCAGCGAGATCGAGCGCATCCTGCTGCGCGCACTCGTGCTGCCCGAAAACGACCCAGCCCGGCAGCTCGCGGCAGCGCGGCTCTCTGAAAATCCCGGCTGGTACGACGGGCTTCCTGCTTCCTCGGTTCTCGAAACTCTGTCCTTGGCTCCAGCGCCGGAGAATCCTTTAGATGCAGCGCCCGATCAGCCCACGCGCGTACTGCTGGCGCGCGCGCTCGAACATGCCGAGCACGCAGAGGGACTGGCAACCCCTCTGCCTTCACTCACCGAGCAGGTAGAAGACGCGCTCCATACTTTAGAACGCCGCTATCTCGAGCGTCGTCAGCGCGATCTGCGCACACTCCTCGCCGAAGCTGAGCGCCGGAACGATACAGAGATGTCCGCGCGGCTCTTGCAGGAGAGAGTTCAGCTCGATCGACGCCTGCGCGAATTTTAACTTCCTGTACATCAGGCAGTTGAGTGTCACTTCCCATCCACGACTCCCCGCAAACTCAAACGCATCTTCACAAATGGGGTCGCCTGCATCCATTACAATCAAAGACAATGGGTAACCCTCTGACCTCCCCCGTGGGAGTTCCCACTTTCTATCAGGCCGATCATCTGGAGGCGCCCCTCTCCTTCCTCCTCAACCATGCCTGTCCCTGCGACGGGATCGTTCGCTTCCCAACGAAATAAGGCTGAGACCGGAAAACTCATGGACACCTCCACCAAACGACGACTCGTACTCGGTTTTATCTCCAACTGGGTCAGCAAGTTCGCAGCAACCATCATTCAGCTGATCCAGGTCCCGGTCTTTCTTCATTTCTGGACCGTTCCGCTGTACGGCGAGTGGATGATCATCATTGCCATCCCCTCGTATCTCAACATCAGCAGCATCGGCTTCGGCAACGTCGCCGGTAATGAGATGACCATGATGACCGCGCGAGGAGACCGCGACGGCGCTCTCCGAGTCTTTCAGAGCTGCTGGTGGTTTATTACCGCGATCTGCGCCGCCTGCATGCTTGCGCTGGCCATCGGGCTCTATTTTGTCCCTGCGGCTAAACTGCTCAAACTGCATGCCATCGGAGAGAGCGATGCCAAATGGATCATCTTTTATCTCGGTTGCTCCGTCACCTTTGGTCAGCTTGAGACCTTGTTGCAGTCCGCCTACCGCTGCATCGGTCGCTACCCCTACGGCTCTTTCATCAAGAGCATCTTCTCTCTGACCGCCTTCGCCATCATGCTGATTCCGGTCTGCCTCGGTGGAGGTCCCCGCGCTACCGCCCTCGTCTTTGCAGCTGCCAATGTGGCCTGCACGATCATCCTCGCCATCATGGTGCGCCGCGATATCCCCTGGATTCGTTACGGGTTCGAGTTCGCAACCTTCGCTGAGATCCGCCGCCTCAGTGGCCCCGCCATTGCGTTTATGGCCCTGCCCATCGGCAACGCCCTTAACCTGCAGGGAACTCTTCTCGCTGTGGGCTATGCCATGGATCCAACAGCGGTCGTCATCTTTGGAACCGCTCGCACCGTCTCCCGCGTTGCCTTGCAGATGGTCCAGATGGTGAACAACACCTTCTGGCCTGAGCTCTCCAGCTCCTTTGGAAGCAACGACATGGGACTCACACGCACCCTGCACCGCCGGGCCTGCCAGATGGGTCTGTTCATGGGCCTTGCCATTGCCGGGGTGATGATGACCCTCGGCCCCTGGTTCCTTCATCATTGGACGGGCGGGCACGTCCCCCCTAGCCGTGGTCTTCTCAGCATTCTGCTCGCCGTGGTGGTGGCAAACTCGCTCTGGTCCACCAGCTCCACTCTGCTGGCGGCGGTCAACAAGCATCAGAGACTCGCTGTCTGGTATCTCTTCGCCACCGGTACCACCGTGATCGCCACCTATCTGCTGGCAAAGTATTTCGGGCTGATCTGGGCTGCGGCCTCTTTGCTCCTCTCCGAGATCATCATGAACATGTACGTCCTCCCGGCCTCCCTCCAGCTCTCGCACGATACCTTCCCGGCGTTCGCGGCCAGCATGATGCATTACCCGCGGTCCCTGCGCCCCGCAGCGCTGGTCGCCCGGCTTCGCCGTCCTTCTGCCGCCTAAATCCATCCATAGGAGGAGCCGTTTTACCGGCTCCTCTGCCATTCTCCTCTTCCCCTTCCTCGTGTACGTCTGAATACCTCCGGGAAACAGCGCTCAATCAATGGCTTAGAATCTCCCTGATGTCCCGTCACAAGACCACCGATCCCGGATACCGCAATAAGCACGGCCAGGTCGTCGTCTCCCGTACCGGCTTTCCCTCCGAAAGCTTTCCCGGGCAGACCATCTACCACTTACGTTGTAGCTACTGCGGTTACGACTACGGCTCCAACGGCACCGATATCCACCTCCGGCGCTGCCCCAGCCATCAGGGAGGTACCCCCGGCGAAGCCCTTCGTGAGCCACCGCCGAATCTTTTCTCTGTCTGAATCGTCTAAATTTATGTGATATCCTGTGTTTCGCTGGGGAAGTGTGCCCTTGAATGCCCGACCTGCGTGGAAGGTCTTATGGCTGGCCAAAGCGGTCTTAACCGCTACCTGCTCCCTGACATCACGGAAACAACCCAGGGATAAATCCGCCTCAAAGACCATAAAAACTCGCTTGAGCGGCATCCCAAGAAAAAGATTATTTTGCAGGAGCGCGCACCCTCGTGGCTGAAGAACTCGACAAGTACGAAGAAGACATTGACAAGCTGATTGAGACCGGGAAGGAGAAGGGATATCTGACGTATGGCGAAGTGAATGACCTTCTGCCTGGAGATATCACCACCCCCGACGATCTCGACGATCTGCTTACCACCATCAACACCCAGGGCATCGACGTCCTCTCCGGCGATAAGTTCGATCGGGATAAGTACGAGCCCGAAGCCGGCGAAGAAGGCGAAGATGTCGAACTCGACCTCTCGCCCGGAACCCTGGAGAAGACCAACGACCCCGTCCGCATGTACCTGCGCGAGATGGGTACCGTCCCGCTGCTGACCCGCGAGGGCGAAGTCGAAATCGCCAAACGCATCGAGCGCGGACAACTCCGCGTCATGAAGGCCATCTCGCGTTCGCCGATCGTCATTCGCGAGATCGTCGCTCTCGGCGAAGACCTCCGCCGCGGCGTCCGCAACATCAAAGAAGTCGTCACCTTCGACGAGGAAGAGCTCACCGAAGAGATCCTGCAGTCGCGCGTCAAGCAGACCGTCGGCCGGATCGACGTCATCGTTAAGCACCAGAAGAAGATCGCGCAGCTCGAAGAGAAGCTCGCAGCTCCTCAGGGTAAGGACTCCAAAGCCAAGGCCAAGGACACCCGCAAGACCCGCTGGCTTATCGGTCGCGAGCACGTCTACATCAGCCGCATCGTTCGCGAGCTGAAGTACACCAACGCCGAGAAGAAGCGTCTGCTCGACAAGGTCAACAAGACTGTCGACTCCATGCGCACCCTCGAGCGCCAGATCAAGACGCTCGAGACCAAGCACGAGGCCTCCAAGTCCGAAGAGCTCAAGAAGGAGTACAAGCGCCAGCAGAAGAACTGCCGCGTCGATCTCGATCGTCTCGAAGAGGACGCCGGAATCTCCATCGCCGACCTCAAGCGCACCCAGCGCGAGATGATTCAGGGCGACATGGACGCCGAGCGCGCCAAGCGCGAACTCATCGAGGCCAACCTTCGCCTCGTCGTCTCCATCGCCAAGAAGTACACCAACCGCGGTCTTCAGTTCCTCGATCTCATTCAGGAGGGCAACATCGGCCTCATGAAGGCGGTCGACAAGTTCGAGTACCGTCGCGGTTACAAATTCTCGACCTACGCCACCTGGTGGATCCGGCAGGCCATCACCCGCGCCATCGCCGACCAGGCCCGCACCATCCGCATCCCGGTGCACATGATCGAGACCATCAACAAGCTCATCCGCACTTCGCGTCAGCTGGTGCAGGAGCTTGGCCGCGAAGCCTCCTCTGAAGAGATCGCGCGCCGCATGGACATCCCCGTCGCGAAGGTCCGCAAGGTCCTCAAGATCGCGCAGGAGCCCATCTCGCTCGAGACCCCCATCGGAGAAGAGGAAGACTCGCACCTTGGAGACTTCATTGAAGACCGCATGGCCGTCTCGCCCTCGGACGCGGTCATCAGCGTCAACCTCAAGGAGTACACCTCGCAGGTCCTCCGCACCCTGACGCCGCGCGAAGAGCGCGTCATCAAGATGCGCTTCGGCCTCGAAGACGGCTCCGAACACACGCTCGAAGAGGTAGGCCAGTCCTTCCAGGTCACCCGCGAGCGCATCCGCCAGATCGAAGCCAAGGCTCTGCGCAAACTGCGTCACCCCAGCCGCAGCCGCAAGCTGAAGGCCTTCGTCGACGGAGTCAAAGAAATC
>DATJJJ010000015.1:0-3561 GCA_035492215.1 Edaphobacter sp.
CCAGTGCCAGCCGTACCCCTATTTCGTGGGTTCTCCGCTGTACTGAGTAGCTCATCAGGCCATACAGCCCCACGGCAGCCAGCAGCAATCCTGCAAGACCAAACGTCCCGAAGACGGCAGACTCTGCTCGAGGAATGATCAACGCATCGTTAATGTGCTCCTTCATCTCCTTCTCATTGAAGACCGCCAGCTTCGGATCGATGGCATGGATCTCCTTCCGCATCGCTGCCGCCAACTCCGCCATACTTCCCTCGTAATGCACCATCAACGAATACCCCATAGGTGGCGAAGCATTGTTCAAGCCGATGTTCTGTTCCAACCCGGTGTAAATGATGGGGCGGTCCTCTTCAAGCATAAAGGCGCTTTTGGTGTTCTTCACGACGCCGACAATCTCATACGTCGCCCCCCGCCCCGACACCCGCTCTCCCAAGGCATTGCGTGTTCCAAACATCTTCTTCGCGAACATCTCATTCACGACTGCCTGTTTTGACATGTTTGGATCGACACGGTTGAGATCTTTGCCCGCAATCAGCGCGGTTCCCATAGTGTCGAAGTAACCAGGGCTAACGCTAAAAACATACGAACGAAGGTCCCGCTGTTCATCAGCAGCTTTTCCTGCAGGATGGAAAGAGTCACCTGCACCCGTCATAGAAAGTGGAACCGTATCCGTCCATGAAGCTGAAACGACACCTGACAATGCAGTAATGCGTTCTCGCGCACGCCGTAGCAATACTGGCACTTCTTCGGCCTTATATCCGTTATGTACCGGATCGATGGCAATCATGAAGATGCCGTGTGTCCGAAAGCCCGGATCCACGTCTGACGCGTCCGCCAGGTTATGGAGATAGAGTCCGGTCGTACACAGCAACACAAGGCAGGCAGAGATCTGCACAACCACCAGCACATTGCGCAGGTTCCACTGTCTACCCGGCCTCTCCAGAGTGCTTTCACCTTTCAAAGCATTCGGTACTACAGGGCGCGTCGCAGCGAACGCCGGTCCGATCCCACACAAAAGGCCGACGCCCACGCTAAGAAGAAAGGCATACAGTGTGACTCTCCAATTTACATTGAGGCTCATGTCGATCGGTACCGGTGACGGGATATGAAATCCCTGTAGCGCGCGGAGTCCCACCATGGTTATTGCGATACCAAACACACCTCCTCCCACGGCCAGCAACGCGCTCTCCATCAACATCGGCCGTATCAGTTGCCATCTCGTCGCGCCTAGCGCAATCCGAACCGCCATCTCCCGATGCCGTGCCATCGCTCGCGCCAATAACAAGTTCGTCACGTTCGAGCCTGCAATGCACAGCACCAGCAACGCCACCGCCGTAAGGGCAGCCAGCAGTATCTTGATCTTCTGGACAGCAGGCCCCGGCAGCGATCCTGCATCTTCCATCACAAAACCAAGCCCCGGATATAACTTCGCGTCGCTCGCAGCAATCCGGTTCGCTACCGTATTCAGCTCGGCAGCAGCGTCAGCATGACTCACCTCCGGCTTGATCCGCGCAATCACATTCAGGCTATGGATCGTCGGATCATGAAGGGAGTCTGGAGACAATTCTCTCTGCTGGGCCAGTGGAACCCAGAATTTTGCATCGACGATTCGATTCATACCGTGGAATCCAGGCATCGTCACACCCACGACGGTAAACGTCCTTCCAGAGAGCGCCATCGTCTTTCCCACGATCTCCTCATCTCCATGGAAGGACTGCCGCCAAAGCCCATAGCTCAACACAATGACCGGAGAGTATTCCTCGTGGCGCGTAAACCCTCTCCCTAGTCGCATCGGCAGTTGTGCGACGTCGAAGAAGTTCGTCGTCGTGCTCTGCCCCCACACCCGCTCCGGCTCACCTTCTCCCGCCAGGGTTCCTTGCATGAGGACGTCATAAGCCGCGACTCCCGAAAAGGACTTCGCCTGCGAACGCACGGCTTCATAGACAGGCAATGCAGTGGTTTGCGTTTTTTGTCCATGCAGCGTCGTGGAAAATACCTCGACCAGCGACGCCGGATCGCCAACCGGAGGCTTCTGCAACACCAGCTTGTTCAATCCCGAAAAGATGACGGCGTTCGATGCAATCCCCAACCCCAGAGACACCGTGACCGTAAGTACAGCCGTCGGTGCATGCTTAAGCCTTCGGAGTACATCCTTTAGATCGCGCAGCAGACTCTGCATCCCGACGAAGCTGTTCTTTCGCCAGACCTCTTCACGCATCCTCTGAACATTGCCGAACTTCAGATAAGCTTGGCGTCGGCTCTCCGCAGCAGACATTCCCCGTTCAAGGTTCTCCGCAATCTCTTCTTCTATATGAACCTTGACCTCTTGCTGCAGCTCTGCATCGCGGTGCTTTCGGCGAAAGAATCGACGCCAGCTCATCATTCACCACTCTCCTGTGCGGGAGATTCCCCCATTACCAACGCAATCGCACGGGTCATCTTCTGCCAACGTCTGCTTTCCGCGGTCAGTTGTTTTCTCCCGCCCGCGGTCAACTGGTAAAACCTGGCCTTGCGATTGTTCTCACTTGCCCCCCAGTACGACGAGATCCATCCTCGATCCTCCATACGGTGCAGCGCCGGATAGAGCGACCCCTGCTCAATCTCCAACACATCCTCCGAACTTCGCTCGATGACCTTGGCAATCGTATGACCATGCGCATCGCCGTGAATCAACGTCCGAAGAATCATCATGTCCAAAGTCCCCTTCAATATCTCGCTGCTGTCCGTCTTCTTCTTCACGGGCATTACTCCAATAGAACTTCTATGGGAAACATAGTACTCCGATAGAATTTCTAGGGAAGTCATACTTCTAACCTGGAGTGTGCACTCACCGACTCGTGGGGAGGCTGCTATCCTTAGCAGGGAAGTTTCAGAGGAGAAGCAACGGAAATCATGATCGATCTCAAGGGCAAAGTCGCCGTCATCTTCGGACTCGCCAACAAGCGCAGCATCGCCTGGGGAATCGCCCAGAAGCTCTCGGATGCCGGGGCTACACTTGCCATCTGCTACCAGAACGAGCGCCTGAAGCGCGATGCCGACGAGCTGGCCGCCTCGCTGCCCGATGCACGGACGTTCCAGTGCGACCTCTCCATCGACGCCGAGATCGACACCCTCTTTGCGGGTTTCAAGGAAACATATGGCAAGCTCGACATCCTGGTCCATGCCGTTGCCTTCGCACCGCCTGATGAGATCAAGAACGACTTCCTGCTGACCAGCCGCGAGGGCTTCCGCATCGCCCACGATGTCAGCTCCTACACGCTGATTGCAGTCGCGCGCGCCGCAGCTCCGCTGATGACCGAGGGCGGCTCCATCATGACCCTGACCTACTATGGCTCCGCCAAGGTCTTTCCCAACTACAACGTCATGGGTCTGGCCAAGGCCTCGCTCGAAGCCTGCGTGCGGTATCTTGCCGCCTCGCTTGGGTCGAAGAACATCCGCGTCAACGCCATCTCCGCCGGTCCTATCAAGACGCTGGCTGCACGTGGTATCGGAGACTTCACCAAGATCCTCACTGCGGTCGAAGAGCGCGCTCCGCTCCATCGGAACGTCGATCAGCTTGAGATC
>DATJJJ010000016.1:0-7219 GCA_035492215.1 Edaphobacter sp.
CCACTGCTCGGTGGCGCGGAAGATGACCGGGTTGTGGCAGCGCCAGCAGTGCGGGTAGGAGTGGTTGATCTCGCTGAGGCCCATGAGAGCGCCGCGGGAACGGACGAGCTCGATGATGGCGGGGTTCGCCTTGAAGACCTGGAGGCCATCGTACTCAGGCAGGCCGTTGCGGATGCGTCCGGCGTTGTCGACGTCGCAGGTCTGCGGCAGGCCGTAGCGGGTTCCGGTGGCGAAGTCGTCGGCGCCGTGCGCGGGAGCGGTGTGGACGGCTCCGGTGCCCTGCTCGGTGGTGACGTAGTCGGCGTTGACGCCGAGGATCTCGCGCTCGAGGAAAGGGTGCTTGAAGGTGACGCGTTCGAGCTGGGTGCCTTTGAAGCGGGCGATCTCTTTTGCGTCAGTGAGATTGCATGCCTGCTTCGTAGCTTCCGCTAGAGCTTCGGCCACGATGTAGACGTTGCCGTCAGCGTTCTTGAGCGCGACGTAATCCAGCTCCGGGTTGAAGGCGACGGCGAGCGAGGCCGGGAGCGTCCAGGGGGTGGTCGTCCAGATGATGGTGTAGACGGGGAGCCCGGCAAGCGCGGGATCGATGACGGCGGGATCGCTGGTGAGGGCGTAACGGACGTAGATCGAGGGCGAGGTGTGCATCTCGTACTCGATCTCAGCTTCGGCGAGGGCGGTTCTGTCGTGGATGCACCAATAGACCGGCTTCAGGCCTTTGTAGACGAAGCCGTTCTCGAAGAAGCTGTAGAAGGTCTCGACGATGGAGGCCTCGTAGGGAAGCGACATCGTGAGGTAGGGATTGTTCCAGCGGCCGAAGACGCCGATGCGCTCGAACTGAGAGCGTTGCAGATCGACGTATTTCTGGGCGTACTCGCGGCAGGCCTTGCGGACGGCGAGGGGGTCCATCTCGAGCTTTTTGCGACCGAGCTGCTCATCGACTTTAATCTCGATGGGAAGTCCGTGGCAGTCCCAACCGGGGACGAAGGGAGCATCAAAGCCTCCCATGGTCCTGGTTTTGACGACAAAGTCCTTGATGCACTTGTTCAGGGCGTGGCCGAGGTGGATGGCTCCGTTGGCGTAGGGGGGGCCGTCGTGGAGGATGTATTTGGGCGAACCGGCGCGGGCGGTGCGGATCTGGGAGTAGAGGTCCTGTTTCTGCCAGGCTTCGAGGCGAATGGGCTCGTTGAGCGGGAGGTTCGCCTTCATGGCAAAGGCGGTTTGGGGCAGGTTCAGGGTCGACTTCAGGGGCTTGGCCTGAGGTTCGGTTTGGGTGGAATCGGCTTTCGTTGCGGTTACTTCCGGCATCGGTTTCCTTGTGTTCGCCTTTCAGGGGTACGCCAAAGGTCTATTGTATCTGGGGTGAAAGCCAAAGGGAGAGAGCCCGGGAGGACGTGACGTAAAGATAAAGAATCGAAAGAGACAATCCGGGTGTACGCTACGTCCAAATGAGGACGAGCAGTACGAGGCGAATCTTTGTAGAATATCTCCGGAGCCAGTTGCCTGCCCTCGCGGTAGATGAAAGTGCAAGCCGGCGGAAGACCGGCAGGAGAGAGAGGGAGATGTTTGATTTCCCAAGGAAAACGATGGTGAGAGCAAACATGCTTCGCTATCGTCGAGGCAAAGCAGTCTAAATGGCGAATACTTGGCTGAATACCCCAGATCGTGACTCCGAAGAGGATGTAGCTGAACCAGCAACGCTGCATCCGGCGATAGAGGCACCAAAGCTGAACGAAGAGACCGAAGGCTCCATGTGGGTCTCTCTGATTGCAAACCTGCGCGATGTCTTTAACCCTGTTAAGCAGGCTCCGCTCGACCTGGAATCGAAGCCAGTAGAGAGCGACCTGGTGATTGAAGACGAAAATGTCTTCACTTCGCTGAAGAACAGCATCGTGGATGTCTTCTTTCCGAAGAAGCTTCCTCCACTGGTGCTGGAGTCTCAGCCGATTGCGGTTCCGGACCTGCTGAAGACGAAGCAGAATCCTGCGGCGACGGGTAGCGCAATTGCGGTTTATGCTCTGCTGTTTCTCCTGTTTGCGTGGCTGCTGCATAAGAAGGTTCCGTTCGCGGCACCGGTAAAGCAGCCGGAACTGACGCAGGTGACGATTCCTCCGATGGCTCCCATGAAGGCACAGGCGATGGGCGGCGGCGGCGGACAGCGCGGACCGACGCCGGTGACCAAGGGCACACCGCCGAAGTTTGCCGACCAGCAGATTGTTCCTCCCAAGGCTCCACCGCTCGAGGAACCGAAGATCAAGATTCAGCCGACGGTGGAGGTCCAGAAGGACGTCCACATGGCTTCGAGCATTCCTCAGATCGGCGTGGCGAACTCGCCGCTGGTGGGAATGTCGATGGGCAATGGATCGGGCACCGGTTTGGGGTCAGGCAGTGGCTCCGGTATCGGGCCGGGTTCGGGCGGAAACACCGGCGGCGGACCGCGGCGTATCGGTGGCGGTGTCTCGGCTCCGCAGCTGATCTACTCGGTCGAGCCTGAGTTCTCCGAAGAGGCCCGCAAGGCGAAGGTCGCCGGCAACGTGCTGGTGAACCTGTGGGTGGACACCAACGGGCTTCCGAGCCACGTGCGCGTGATTCGCGGCGTTGGCATGGGACTGGACGAGAAAGCGGTCGAGGCGGTGAAGCAGTACCGCTTCAAGCCTGCGATGGAGAGCGGCAAGCCGGTTCTGGTGGAGTTGAACGTTGAGGTCAACTTCCAGATCTTCTAAGCGAACGATTGAAGAAAGAAAACCCGCCCTTTGTGGCGGGTTTTCTTGTTGATGAGTTTCCGCGTTTCAGACGAGAGCTGGAGCGATCTCGGCGAAGGTCAGGTTCTCTGCCGGACTGCCTGTGCGCTGCTTCCAGTCGAGAAAGAGCTTGCCGTAGCTGTCGGTGAGGCAGGTAGCTGGATCGATGGATAGATCGGCGACGGTGCGGTCGATCCACTCCGGTGGGCCTTCGAGCTCGGCATAGGTGCCGATGGGCGTCTCATCGACGACAAGGTGCGCGGTGGGATGATCGGGGTGAAACCACTCGGTGCGGTACTTCTCGTAGACGAAGACGGGAGCGTAGCCGAGCTGCTCGAAGATGGCGCCGAGGGTAGGGCCTTCGGCGACGGTGGTCTCGGTCTCTATCCGGACTTTGTAGCGCGACGGATCGGTTGTGTCCTGCGGACCGGCGAGACGCTTGTGGGTGACGGTCCAGGTATCGCCGTACTGGCGGATGCGAAGGATCTCAGTACGGGAGCGAAGATCGCGGGAGGAGGTGTCGTAGAGGGTGTTGTGTTCGAAGGTTCGAGGAGTTTGGATCTGAAAACCGAGTTTGGGAAGACGCGACTGAAGCACTGCGGGATCGGGGACGGGGAGTTTAAGTTCGATCTCGGCATTTTCCATGCGCTGAGTATAGGCCCGTTTTTACCTGCCGGTAACGATAGGATTGAGATATGTCCGGTGGAAAAACGGAACTTTTGTACGGCGAAGAGGGCCTGAACCGCGCTGCTGAGATTCTGCGAGCCGGAGGCACGGTGGCGTTTCCCACGGAGACGGTCTATGGGCTCGGGGCCAATGCTCTTGATTCCGAAGCAGTTGCAAAGATCTTTGCAGCAAAGGAGCGGCCCGGCTGGGATCCGGTGATTGCGCATGTGAGCGATCGGGCCATGGTCGAGAAGGTCGCGGAGGTTTCGGCGGAGGCCGAGCGGCTGATGGAGGCTTTCTGGCCGGGTCCGCTGACGATTCTTCTGCCTCGGAGGGCGGGGGTTCCGGACCGAGTGACAGCGGGGAGGCCGCTGGTGGGGGTAAGGATGCCGCGTCATGCGCTGGCGCAGGCGCTGATTCATATGGCGGGAGTTCCGGTGGCGGCACCCAGCGCCAATCGTTTTGGAAGAACGAGCCCGACCACGGCGGAGCATGTGCTGGCGGATCTGGAAGGACGCATCGACGCCGTGCTTGACGGTGGCGCGACCGAGGTTGGGGTTGAGTCGACGGTGATCGGGCCTGCGGAGGATGGCGCAGGGTGGACGATCTATCGGCCTGGCGGCGTCTCGAAGGAGTCGCTGGAGAGCGTGTTGGGAGTGGGAGCAGTATCGATCTTCCAGCCGAAGGAACAGCGAGCGGAGCCTGAGAGCCTGCCTTCGCCGGGTGTGGGGATTCGGCATTACGCTCCGCGGGCGCGGCTGATTTTGGTGCGAGAGGGAGAGTTGGAGGCGAAGGTGGCCGCGTGCGGCGCGAAGGTCGGCGTGATGCTTCCGGACACGTGGCAGGCTTCGCATGCCGCGTATATCTTTCGGTGGGGGCCGTGGGGCGATGGTGAGTCGCTGGCACGTCGGCTGTTTGCAGGGCTGCGTGAGCTGGATGAAGCCGGAGCCGAGGTCATTGTCTGTCCGGTGCCGGAGATGGGTGGCATCGGAGAAGCAATTCGGGATCGTCTGCGGAAAGCGGCGCGCGAGAAATAAATTTATTTTTGGACGCGCAGGACTGTTCGTCTCCGAGTGACCTCAGAGCTGATCAGCAAATCCTCCGGCTAAGCGAACGTTTAAACGTGCTCTCTCGCACCCACTTTGCGCCACAGAAAACCATGGAATCTTTGCCAGCAGATTCTGCAGCGAAAGGGACGAAGTAAAAACAGGGCTAAAGGCAGGTCATGTAAGCGTAACTTCGATCGCCGTACATTGTTACGTTCCCCACAACCATGGCAGTAAAACAAAGAAAACATGAAGCACCCTCTTCTTATAGGAAGGATTCTTTTTTTGAAGGTTGTCTCATGAATAAATGAAAAACTCTCGTTTGCGAAATACAAAAATTGTGGGAGAGCTTTTTCGACAGCAGGATTAAGTCGTATCGAGTAGCGTTCGATGTTTTATCGGGCCGAGGAGATAAGCTGGCCTGCGAGGGCATCGAGAGAGAGTGATCGCAGAAGATTGCGACGCATTCCGCTCCAGACCTGATCGAAAGAACGTGAGGCCTGCTCGATCCACTGGAAGGAGACGCTCTGGGCGATGCGATCGAGCTCAGCGCGAAGATCGGTGTTGCGGACCAGCTCCGGCGTTCCCGACTGAATCAGCAAGACATCTTCAAGCAGCAGGGTGAGGGTGCGGAGCAGGTCGGAGGTCTTCTGCTGACCTTCGGCGCCGGCGCGATAGGTCTCGGTCATCTTGAAGAGCGCGGTGTGATCGGGTTCCGTCGTGGCCTGTCGAAGCAGGAGCATCGCATCGGCACGCGCCGCGGTATAACCGGCAAGATCGAAACGAAGTGCACGGCCCGCGGCTCCCTGAGAGAGGCGGGCGATGAGCGTGCGCTGTTTGGGAGGAACGTCGGGACGGCGGTCGCTGAGCAGCATCTCGATCTCTTCGACGGGCAGCGCGCCGAGGCGTACGGTCGCGCAACGGGAGCGGATGGTGGGCAATAACTCGCCGGGATTCTCCGAGAGGATGATGATGTGGACGGTCGCGGGCGGCTCCTCGAGAACTTTGAGGAGGGAGTTGGCCGCTTCCTTCATAAAGCTGGACGCCGTGATGATGAAGATCTTGCGTGGAGCCTCGGCGGGAAGATAGTTGGCGCTCTGGATGAGAGTGCGGACCTGTCCAAGCTTAATGAGCAGCTGCGGCGGATCGGGCGGGATGATGAGGACGTCGGGGTGCGGCTGGACGAGGACGCGGGTCTCTTTCTTGTCGGTCTCGCGTAACTCTTCACGGGCGGCGACCGCCTTGTCGATCTCGTCATCGAGGTTGAAGGCAGTAGCGATACGCGTACAGTTGCGGCAGACTCCGCAGAAGCCGGCGAGAGATTGACCGTTGGACCAGAGGTCGCGGGGTTGGCGCTCGCATTCGACGGCCATGGTGAGCATGAGCGCGAGGGTGTACTTTCCTGCGCCTGCAGGGCCGGAGAGGATGAGCGAGTGAGGTAGGCGACCGTGAGCGATGGCAGTGCGAAGATGCTCGATCGCAGAGGAGTTGCCGAGAAAGGCGGTGAAGTCGGTGGGATGCGCGATCTGGATCTCCTGACTTGCGGCCACCTTATTGTCTTCTCCTCTCGAGCAAACCGATACCTCTATCTTAAGCCACAAAAGAACGCCGTGTCTTTGGAGAGTTCGGAAGGAGATAGAGGATTTGGATGCGATTGGACAGAGATGGCAACGAAGAGAAGAATGAGATATGAACCGAGTCGTAGTGTCAGTGCTTGTGGGGTGCATGACGATCTCGATGGCTGCGCAAAAGGCGCAATCCGCCACTTCTTTACCCGATAGCGACCGGGATGGACTCTCGGACAACCTGGAAAGCGAGCTTTTGAAGCAGTTTGAGCCGCGCTGGATGATCGATACGAAAGACTGTTCGATAGAGCCGGCGGCCTTTGCTGCGAACACTTCGGTGCCGACTGCTGTAGCGGACGATGGGACGGTGTACGGACAGGCGTTTCCGCGCCACGGCGAAAAGAATGAGGTGGAGCTGCACTTCTACCATCTGTGGCGTCAGGACTGTGGCGAAATGGGCCATGCGCTCGATGCCGAGCATGTCTCCGTGCTGGTGCATCGCGAGCTGAAAGGTGAGGAAAAGCCGGAATGGAAGGCTCTGTACTGGTATGCAGCCGCGCACGAGGATACGGTCTGCGACGCCAGTCAGATTACGCGGGCGAGCACCCTTGACGCGGTGGACAAGGGCACCACAGTCTGGATCTCTTCAGGCAAGCACGCGTCGTTTCTTCACGAAGAGCTTTGTCATTCCGGTTGCGGCGGTGATCGCTGCGCGGAGATGAAGAAGATAAAGACTGGCGATGTGGTGAACCTGGGGGAGCTGTCGCATCCGAGCGACGGAGACCTGTGGGTGGCATCGCCCCGCTGGCCGCTGGCGGAGAAGATGCGGCGCACGGACTTTACCGCGAGTCGAATCGCACGGCTTGAAAAGCTGCCCGATACAGATGTGGTCTGGGCGAATCCCGCAAAACGTCCGGCGCAGGCTGCGATCTATGGAGGGAACTCCGCGATCAATGGCATTGCCATCGGAGGACACAACACCGATACCGCTCTTGTGCTCGCCGATAGCAATACGAGCAAAGCGCTGGATAAGGCTCAACGGAAGACGGGCAACGCGTTGACCAAGAGTTATCGGAACGTGGTGAAGGCCCTGGGCAACGCTGCCGACAGCACGGGCAAGGCCTTGGACAAAGCCACCGGTGAAGAGGTTCAGGGCCAGAAGAAGCCTCAATGATCCTGTTGTGATTGTTCTTGGTGGCATTCG
>DATJJJ010000017.1:0-13541 GCA_035492215.1 Edaphobacter sp.
GCTACGTGATGATCGATGAGTATCAGGACACGAACCGTCCGCAGTATGAGCTGATGAAGCTGCTGTCGGGGCCGGAGAAGAATGTCTGCGTGGTCGGCGATGAGGATCAATCGATCTATAGCTGGCGTGGCGCGGATATCAAGAACATTCTGGAGTTCGAGAAGGACTTTCCGAACGCAAAGACGATTCGCTTGGAACAGAACTATCGTTCGACGCAGGTGATTCTGGAAGGCGCGAGTGCGGTGGTATCGCAGAATACGCAGCGCAAGGGCAAGAATCTGTGGACCTCGCGTGAGGGCGGATCGCTGATTGGATACTACGAGGCTCCCGATGGCGAGAATGAGGCGCTGTTTATCGCAGACCGCATCAAGCAGTATCTGCGTGAGGCCGGGCAGAGCGATGAGGAGCCGCGATGCGCTGTGCTCTATCGAACGAACTCTCAGTCGCGGCTGGTGGAAGAGGCGCTGCGGCGTTATCAGATTCAGTACCACATGGTGGGCGGGTTCAGCTTCTACGATCGCGCTGAAGTAAAAGACCTGCTGAGCTATCTGAAGCTGGTACAGAATCCGCACGACTCGATTGCGTTGCAGCGCGTCGTGAACTCGCCGCCGCGCGGCATCGGCAAGACGACGATGGAGACGCTGGAGCGGATGGCGTTGAGTTCGGGCATGAGCACATGGGATGCGATGGCGCGAGCGATGGAGGATCGTCTGCTGCCGCAACGCACGCTGAATGCGTTGGAGGGGTTCCGCAGGCTGATTGACGATGCGCGCGCGATGCTGGGGCCGGGGTTTGCCGAGAAGCTTGAAGAGGATGTGCGCGAAGAAGCGAGCGACGATGCGTCATTCGATGTGACGGAGTTTGCGGCTGAGCCGGAGGATGGCGAGGTCGAGGCTGCTCCGGAGGTTGCGGGGGAGAACGAGGAGTTCGATACGAGCTTCAACTTTGCCTTCGACTTTGGCCCGAGCGAAGAGATCTCAACGATTGCGGCGGAGAACTCACGGGACTCGGATGCGGAGCATGGAATCGATTCGGCGAGCTTCAATCCGTTTGCGCCGGTGGTGCTGAAGGAGGAGTCGCCAAGGAAGAAGACGGCCGATTCTGCGGCTGCGTCTCGTTCTGCTCAAGAGGAGGTTTCGCCTTTCAACAGGCAACGAGAGGAACGACCGGCGTTCCGTACTCCGGGCGGCAAGGCGACCTTGCCGGAGCTGATCAAGTTTCTGAACGATCGCAGCGGTTACATCCGATCGCTTGAAGATGAGGGGACGCCGGAGGCTTTTTCGCGAATCGAGAATCTGAAGGAACTTGCCAATGCGGCGCAGGACGCGGAAGAGCGTGGAGAGGCGCTGGATGAGTTTCTCGATCATGCGGCTCTGGCGAGCGATGCCGATCAGTACTCGGCTGAGGCCAAGGTGACGCTGATGACGTTGCATGCTGCCAAGGGATTGGAGTTTCCGCTGGTGTTTGTGGCGGGAATGGAAGAGGGACTGTTTCCGAGCGCGCGAACGATGATGGACCCCTCGGGGCTGGAGGAGGAGCGGCGTCTTTGCTACGTGGGCATGACGCGTGCGATGGACACGCTGGTGATGACGCGGGCGCGTTATCGCAGGCGCTACGGCAACGATTCGCCGGAGGCCAGCGTGGCGTCGCGGTTTCTGGAGGAGGTACCTTCCCGGCTGGTGGAGGATCTGGGGAGCCCGCCGGAACGGCCTCAGTTTGGCGGCGGGGATTACAGCCGGTTGTATTCGACTCCGTATCCCAAGGCGAACCGGTTCGGTCGTGGGGAGAATGAGGATGCCGAGCGCCACTGGAACTATGAGGATGAAGACCAGAGCGGCGGCCGTGGAGGCTCAAAAGCAGGTGCGGATGCGCAGGCTCGCAGCGGCGGGCGTGGACTTTCGGGTGGATCAGGTTCGCTGGACAATATTGCGAGTTTCTTTGCGGGACGCGGACAGAAGACTGCCGGCGGCAAGACTTCCAGGCCGAAGGTGGAGGTTCCTGAGCCGACGGGGAAGACGGGGCTGAAGCAGGGAACCAGGGTGCGGCATCCGAAATACGGCGAAGGAATGGTGTTTCGTCGCGAAGGGGATGGGGATGACGCCAAGATTACAGTACAATTTCAACAGCATGGCGTGAAGAAGCTGGTGGAGAAGTTTGCCCAGCTGGAACGCCTTTAAGGTTTCCGTAACTATTTTTAGAGAGAGATTGATAAGAGACTGATGGCAAATACCAAGAGCATTACAGACAAAACGGAGCGCAAGAAGGTTAAGCGGGCTGCCCGCAAGAAGGCTGCTCCGAAGGCCAAGCGTACGACTCCGCGTGGCTCGAACAAGGCGAAGGTTCGCAAGCTGGTACGTGGCCAGTCGAAGCGTTAGTTTCCATGAGATCCTCCAGGGCGAGTATGCGGCATAGAATGCCGTCTCGCCCGGAGGATCGCTCCTCCCGAACGAGTTCCAGCTTTAGCTTTCTACGGTGTGTGACTCGGCTGCGTCCGGAACAATATTGCCGGGCAATTTTGCTTGAGGAGCAGGGCGCTGGCCAGGCAAATCTTTAAAACAAAATCGATCGACAAGCTGATCTCCGAATCGGAGCGGCCGGAACACGCGCTGAAGAAGTCGCTTGGGCCGGTGAGCCTGACTGCGCTCGGAATCGGTGCTGTGATTGGCTCAGGCATCTTTACGGTCATCGGTACGGCGATCGGCGGGAATCCTGCGAGCGAGGTCAAGCTTTCGGATTCTCCGGTGATCGACCTGATTGTGGGGCTGCTGCACCATACCAGTGGCGCGGTTGCGGGCAGGCCGGGCGCGGGTCCGGCGCTGGCGGTCTCGCTGGTGCTGGTGGCGATTGTCTGCGCCTTGACGGGCCTTTGCTATGCCGAGCTGGCGAGCATGATCCCGATTGCGGGGTCGGCGTACACCTACACCTATGCGACGCTGGGTGAACTGGTGGCCTGGATCATCGGATGGGATCTGATTCTGGAGTATGCCTTCAGCAATATGAGCGTGAGTGTCGGGTTTGCGGCTCATGTTGTAGATCTGCTGGACTGGCTGGGATTGAAGATTTCGCCGCAGTGGCTTTCGCCTGCGTATCTTCCACTGGGACTTCAGGATCTGCAGGGACACGATATCTATAAGCCGGGCTGGCATGCTGGATTCAACATTCCGGCATTTCTGATTGTGTTGCTGCTGACGGTGGTTCTGGTGCGCGGCATTCGCGAGTCGGCGCGGACGAACAACATTATGGTGCTGGTGAAGATTCTGGCCATTCTGGTCTTCGTCTTCTTTGGGATAAGTTTTATTCACCCCAGCAACTATGTTCCGTTTTCACCGAACGGCTGGAGCGGCATTCTGGCGGGCGGCTCCATCATCTTCTTCACTTACATTGGTTTCGATTCCGTTTCGACGGCGAGCGAGGAGTGCCAGTGTCCACAGAAGGATGTTCCGATCGGGATTCTGGCGACGCTGGTGATCTGCTCGATTCTGTATATCGGCGTGGCCGTGGTTCTTACCGGAATGGTTCCATGGCAGACGGTGGCGGGTGATGCGGCTCCGGTAGTGAATGCACTGAAGCGTGTTTCGCTGATGCCGGGCGGCCATAGCCTTCACTGGGTGCGGCTTGCGGTTCTGCTGGGAGCGATTGTGGGGATGATCTCGTCCATCCTTGTCTTTCAGCTGGGACAGGCGCGTGTGTGGTTCGCGATGTCTCGCGATGGGTTGTTGCCATCGGCGTTCAGCAAGGTGCATCCGAGATTCAGAACGCCTGCTTTTGCGACGTGGGTTGCGGGATTTTTGGTGGCGATTCCTGCGGGATTGTTTGATGTAGGCACCTTTGCGGAGATGTCGAACATCGGCACGCTGTTTGCCTTTGTGCTGGTCTCGATTGGAGTTCTGGTGCTGAGGGCTCGTCAACCGGAGCGTTATCGTGGCTTCCGGGTGCCCTTTGGGCCTGTGATTCCCATTCTCAGCATTGCGTTTTGCATCCTGTTGATGGCGGGGCTTCCGGTGAAGACATGGTTGCGATTCTTCGTGTGGCTGGTGATTGGGCTGGTGGTTTATGTGTCCTACAGCCGCAAACGGAGTGAGTTTTACGCTCCTGAGGCCTAAGATAGAGAGATGGCCCGAAGGCTTTCACAACAAGACGCTGAGATGGACGCAACAGACTGGCTGCGCGGCCTGCCCAAGACGGAGCTGCATCTGCATCTGGAAGGCACCATCAAGCCCGAGACACTAGTGGAGCTGAGCCGTCGACACGATGAGCAGCCACTCACGCTGGAGAGCGCAAGGGCACTTTATCAGTACGAAAATTTTCTCGGTTTTCTGATGTCGTTCAAGGCGGTGACCGAGCGTCTGCGAGAGCCTGCAGACTACGAGCTGATCACCTACAACATGATCCGCGAGCTGGCACACCAGGGCGTGGTGCATGCAGAGGTGTATATCTCCTTCGGAATCATCTTCTACTGGAAGCAGACCGATGTGGAGCCGTATGTCGAAGCGATCGAGCGAGGACGGTTGCGCGGAGAGAAGGACTTCGCAACGACGGTGTTGTGGATTGTGGATGCGGTGCGGCACTTCGGCGTAGATGAAGGAGCCCGGGTCTTTCGCCGCGCGGCGGAGCTTCGCGAGAAGTATCCGAGCCTCGTAGGAATCGGTATCGGCGGCGACGAAGCCCGTGGACCCGCCGACCAGTTTCGCGATCTGTACAAGGAAGCCAAAGATGCAGGGCTGCGCTTGACGGCGCATGCGGGGGAGTCGGTAGGGCCGGAGAGCATCTGGTCGGCGATCAACATCGGCGCGGAACGAATCGGGCACGCGTTGGCTGCGCAGTATGATTCGGAGCTGCTGGAGGTTCTGGCAGAGAAGCAGATACCGCTCGAGATCAACGTGACCAGCAACATCAAGACAGGATGCTGCAAGGGATTTGAAGAGCACCCGGTGCGGGATTATTTCGACTCTGGATTGATGATTACGCTGAACTCCGACGATCCGCCGATGTTCGGTAGCGACCTGCTTGGAGAGTATGTGCTGGCGTATGAACGTTTCGGCTTCACGATGGAGCAGATGCGCGAGATTGCAGCAAACGCGGTGGAGGCCAGCTTTCTGGATCCGGCGCGGAAGCTTGCTTTGCTGCAACGCGTAGAGCGATACGGCTGAACGCGAGGAAGTCCCGTTGTGCAGGACTTTCCCGCGCCCTTACCGTTCAAACACTAAGCAGCAGACTCCGCGACCTGGCGATGCAGCTCCTCGAACCGTGTAGCGTAGGGGACGCAGACGAGGCTGATGGGGCACTGCCGGAAGACGGGATTGATCTCGGGACCGATCCAGCCGTAGTGCACTGCGCTTTGCTGGCTGAGCACCAGCATGTCTGCGCCACTACGGCGAAGAAGTCGTGGAAGCTCGCGGTTGACTCTTCCCTGTGCAACGTGGACTTCGACGTTGCAGCCATCCTCGATGGTGCAGGCGACCTCCTGCAGCCACGCGTCTGCGGTCTCCTCGCCCATGGGGGCGTTGGAGAGAAGCGGTTTGAGCATGGAGCCTTCGTTGATCTCGTCGACGACGTGCAGAAGATGCAGAGTGCTGTCGGTCTCTGAGGCGTACTTCGCAGCCTGACGCAGATGCGAGAGACCTTCTTCCGGATCGCCGAGCCATACGCCAACGTGGCGTCCAGCGGAGGGCTGACTGTCTCCGACGTTGATTCTGCCGAGCGTCCAGATGGGCACGGAGAGCCGCTGGATGAGGCGAGCGCGTAGCGAGCGATGCCAGGGTCGCGGCAGCCCGGCGAGGTCGCTCGGCGGTAGCATCAGCAGGATATTGGGGCGGCGCTCGCAATAAGAGGCGATGCCTTCGCAGGGATCACCACTCATCAAGACGCGATCACAGTGCTGGTAGTTATCCGCCTCCGCGAAGAAGGAACGGAGAAGGATCTCGGCTTCGCGATAGAACGTCTTGTTCGCGTCGTAGACATGAATCAGGGTCAGCTTTGCGTCGAGTTTGTCCACCCACTGAGCCACGGACGGAATGACGGCGTGGCTTGAGTCCGAAAAGTCGGTAGCGAATACGATCTCTGTGATCTTTTTTTGAAGCATGGTATTCCTTCCTTAGCGCAAACGTTGTCTTAGAACACAAATCCATCGACTGGCATTACATCGGAGACGGCGCGGACACGGCGTTGTTTTGGGCTGCCTCTCCAGCCGCGCTCGCGATCGACTCCTTCCATTTGTTCGCGGAGGTTGAGCTCGATGGTGCGCGAGAGAGAGGTCATGGGAGTGTCGTGAATGGTGTTGTCGAACGGGTTAGAGATCTCGCGGCTCATGAGATCGGCAGCGATAAAGGTAAAGCTGATCAGCACGCTGGCGAGCGGAGTCATGAGCCCGAGATCTTCAACGAGACCCAAAGGCAGAAGCCAGCAGAAGGCGTTAACCAACACGCTGGGAAGGTAGTCGAATTGCCGGGGCAGCGGGGTGTTCTTAATGCGTTCGCTGGCCCCCTGGATGTTGGTTAACACGGTGAGGTTTTCGTTGATGGCCGCCCAGCGAAAGCTGTCGAGCATGCCCTCGTTGCGTGCCTGACGCAGCATGTCGCCCATGCGCAGCACAAGCGCTGCGGGAACATTGCGGTAGGCCCTCATCTCGAGAGCGGCTTCTTCGCCCAGCAGGGTTCGCACCTCGGGCAGCGAAGTCTGCTTGCGAAGATGGCAGCGCAGAGCATGTGCGAAGGTAATCTGATGCAGCACTAGAAGATTGCGCGTCGGGATGGGCCGGGGGTCTTCGGTCTCATCATCGAGCATGGTGAGGAACTGCACGGCAAGAGCGCGTGAGGTGTTGACAAGCTGGCCCCACAGCTGGCGCGCCTCCCACCAGCGGCCATAAGCGGCGTTGGTGCGGAAGGCGAGAAAGACGGTGAGCGCTGAAGCGAGCGGGGCTACGGGAAGGCCATTGAGGGAGATCCATTTGTGGTGCAGGACCGAGTAGACAACTGCAACCGTGCAATCGAAGATAAGCAGTACGAGCAGCCGCTTCCATGCCTGCGGCCAGATTCTTTTAAGCGGCAATCGGTCTCGAACAATCATTCACTAAGCTCCATTACGACGATTAGACCTTTTGTAAGCGGTTGATGACGCCTATCTTCCAGCCGGTCTTTGGGTGTTGCCGTTGGATGGAGAAGAGCCTATCTTTTGGCCAGAGGTTCTTAATTCTTTCGTCGATCGACGTCTAATTACCAACGTGCAAACCTTCTACCGACGTTTCGTTCGCATGCGACTTCTTGGAGGCAATCGCCGACAGATTCTTCTGACGGCCATTGGGCTTGTCTCCATTCTGGTCTTGCTGGAATGGTTCTTTGACTTCGATTTCTCACTGGGAATTCTCTACATCTTTCCTGTAATGGTTGCGGCCATCGCTCTCACACGTTGGCAGATTGTGCTTGTCGCTGCCTTCTGCGCTTTTGTTCGCGGACGTTTTATTGCGGACGAGACGCCGCTGGAGCATGTTCTTCGCTTTTGTATGGCGACCATCGCATACACGGGTTGCGGGCTTTGGATCTATCAGATTGCGGACTCACGACGAATCGTGTTGAAGCATTACTCCCGCCTGCGTTACGAACAGCGCATGCGGCGTCGGGCGCAGGAGCAACTGCGACTGCTCGCCGAGAGCAGTCCTGCGGGCATTCTTACGCTGGACTCGGAAGGCATGGTTGTTGCCGCCAATCGTGCAGCAGAACATATGTTGCAGACGACGAGTCCTCTGGTCGGCCAACAGATTCGCCATTACATTCCTCTGTTTAAGGATGCGTTGCAGCTGCCCGCGGGCATTGGAGAGATCAGCACGTCGGCGAATGCGTGGGCGCGGCGCCATGATGGCTCGTTGGTTCCGACGACGACATGGTTTTCGATCTACGGCGAAAAGACAGAGCGCCATCTCGCCGCTATTGTGGTCGATATGTCGAATGAGGTTCGCGAGCGGGAGCATGCGCAGTACGAACAGATCGTGAGTCATGACCGCATTCTGGCCAGCGCCGTCTCGCATGAGATCCGCAATCTCTGTTCGGCTATCTTTGTTGTCGCCTCGAACATGGAGAGAAGCAACGCGATTGCGAAGGATCCGGATTTTGTGGCGCTTAAGAATCTGGCGGAGGGTTTGCGCGACCTGGCTTCAGTAGATCTTCGTCGCAAAGCTCGCGTGAAGCTTTCTTCGGTGCGTCTGCAGGAGCTGGTAAAAGAGGTCCACGTGATTATTGGGCAGGACTGGGCCGACGTGGAAGGCGAGTTCACTTGGGATGTCGCAGAGAATCTGCCTGCGGTACGCGCGAACCGGCAGGGGTTGATTCAGACGTTGCTCAACCTGTCGCAGAATTCGCTGCGAGCGATCCAGGATGAGCCACACCCGCGGTTTACCGTGGAGACGATGTTTCAAGATGGCAAGGTGTCCTTGCGCGTCTGCGATTCGGGACCGGGGATGAGGTCGACCGATCATCTGTTTCAGCCGTTTCGTCCGGAGTCGGATGGCTCGGGACTGGGGCTTTATGTATCGCGCGCTCTGATCGAGAGCTTTGGCGGAGAGCTTCGCTTTGAGCCGACCGAGACCGGTTGCTGTTTTGTCATTACGTTAATTGCCGCGCATAATGAGGATCAGCCGATCTCTCTCGAAGATCCGGAGGCAGAGCCAAACCACGCATGAGCGCAACCGCAACCGTTATCAGGATCTATCTTCTCGACGACCATATGCTGTTTCGCGAGGGTCTGCGCCGTCTGCTGGAATCGGACGAACGCCTTGTGATCGCTGGTCATACTGGCGATCCCGCGACAGCTCTGATAGAGATGGAGCAGGCGAAGGTCGATGTCCTGGTGCTCGACTACGATCTTGGGAATAAGAGTGCTCTCGATATTCTTGCGCCGCTCAAAGAGATGGGGTTTGCGGGGAAGATCTTAGTTGTGACGGCAGGGCTTCCCGATAAAGATGCGTTGACCCTGATCAAGGCGGGTATCTCGGGAATCTTTCACAAGCAGGAATCACCGGAGGAGCTGCAGCGGGCGATCGTCGAAGTGGCCCAGGGCCGCGTTCTGATCGACCAGCAATATCTTCAGGCGGTGGTTGCGGCGGCGCAGCCGCAGGAGTCGATCCGGTTTACGGACCGGGAGCGGGTTACGCTGCGCTATCTTCTGCAGGGACTGGCGAATAAGGAGATTGCGGCGAATCTCAACATCTCCGAGAGCGCGGTTAAGGCAACGCTGCAACAGCTGTTTTCGAAGACCGGCGTACGGACTCGCTCGCAGCTTGTGCTGCTGGCCATTGAGAAATATCGCGATCAGCTTTGAGTCTTACTGCGGACGCGGAGCGAAGTAACCCTTGCTTGCACGCACGTGGTAACGCGGGTCGAGCGCCTGAAGGTAGATCGTTCGGAAGGAGCCATCCTGCCGGAAGTTTGCAGGGCGATAGACCAGCGAGTACTGACTGCGCAGCTCTTCCTGAATATTGTGGAAGCCAGTAGCAACGTCCTCGATTTTGACGGGGAAGAAGGCCATGCCTCCGGTCGCCTCGGAGATGGTTTTGAGAATCTCGTCGCCTTTGTCTTTGCTGGGGCTGACGTTGGTGCTGATGGTGTAGACGATGGTCTCGGCACGCTGGCACATCTTGATGGCGTCGGACTGCTGGGCGCGGCTGTAGTTGTCGTCACCGTCAGAGACGACGATGAGCGCACGACGTACAGCACCGTTTTCCTGAAGAGTCAGCATCTGGTCGCGGCAGGTCTTGTAAAGCGCGTCGTACAGTGCGGTGCCGCCACCGGGACGGAGCTTTCGGATGCCCTGGTTGAGCAGGTCGATGTTGTTGGTAAAGCCCTGCGCCATATCAGTCTCGATATCGAAACCCATCACGAAGGCGCGGTCGTTGCGATGAAGGATCTGCAGAAGAAATTCGATGGCAGAGTCCTGCTCGAACTGGAAGCGCTGACGGATAGAGCTCGAGGTGTCGAGCATGATGCCGACACGAAGAGGAAGATTGGTCTGCTGGCTGAAGCGAAGTACGGCGACAGGAGGACGACCGTCATCGAGCAGGCCAAAGTTCTCGCGTTTCAATCCAGTGATGAAGCGGCCTTTTTTGTCGGTGACAGTGAAGATGAGGTTAACCTCGTTCACCTGCACCTTGATGGTGGTGATGGGCTCTTCATTCGTTGGAGTCTGAGCGGCAGCAGGTGGTGTAGTGGCAGGCTGTTGTGGTGTGCCTGCTGGGGTCGACGGCTGCGTCACCGGAGGAGCAGAAGGGGTCTGTTGCTGCGGCGCAGGAGCGCCGGGCTGAGTAGCTGCCGGGGTCTGAGGCGCAGGCGTTGGGGGGAGCTGCGCAGGCTGCGGATTGCGGATAGCACTCGGCGCAGATGGAAGGTTTTGGGTCGAGGAAGAGGGGGTCTGCGCGCAAAGGTGCGCGGGAATGCATGGAGCGCAGAGGGAGAGAGCGGCCAGGAGCCGGAAGGCACGGTTCATTCGAGTCGGTACGATCACTGAAATTATTTTACTCAAAAGGGTTCGCTAATCGGCACGGATCGAGGCGAGGAGACTCTCCAACTCAACTGGGAGCGGCGACTCGAAGGTCATGGTCTTGCCGGTTTTGGGGTGACGGAAGACGAGGCGGGCGGCGTGAAGAAAGTTCCGGTCGAGCGATGGAGCGTCGGGAGAGGAGCCGATATGTTTGGGAGCGCCGTAGAGGGTATCTCCCACGACAGGATGGCCAAGAGCCTGCAAATGAACGCGAATTTGATGAGTACGGCCGGTTTCTATTTTCACTTCGACGAGTGTGAACTGGCCGTATCGAGGAGAGCGGATGCGCTCAAGTACGCGGACGTGGGAGAGGGCATTGCGTACGCCTTCGCTGTCGATGGAGCGACGCGTGGTCATGCGGGTGCGCCGAACCAAATCCCGCCCAATCGGAAGATCAACAGTAGTGTTGTCGCGCGCGATATTGCCGTGCACAAGAGCGAGGTAGGTCTTTTCGAGCTCGCGTCCGGCGAACATCTCACTGAGTTTGCGATGAGTCTTGTCGTCTTTGGCGACGACGATGATGCCGCTGGTCTGTTTGTCGAGACGATGGACGATGCCGGGGCGAAGCTCGCCGCCGACTTGAGAGAGCTTATTGAAGTGATACAGCAGAGCGTTGACGAGGGTTCCGTGATTGCGCTCGTCGTCGGTGGCTCCGGAGCCGGCGTGAACCATCATGCCGGCTGGTTTGTCGATGACGGCCAGGGAGTCGTCTTCGTAGAGGATTTTTAGCGGGATGTCCTCGGGGAAGGCGTGAAGCGGAGGAGGATGCGGCGCGCCTTCGATCTCAATGGCTTCGCCGCCCTGCAGCTTGAGCTTCGCTTTGGCGAGCTGGCCGCCGACGCGCACCTGCCCGTGCTCGATGAGAAGCTGCACGCGGGCACGGCTGATGTCGGGAATGGCCTGTGCGAGGTACTGATCCAGCCGGAGGCCCGCGGCCTCGGGTGCCGCGGTGAAGGCGTGAAGCGACTCTTCGGCTTCGTCCTCAATCTCGAGGACAGGGATGACGGGTGGAGGGGGAGACTCGACGCCACGGGTGGCACGGTACTCATGCTTGACCGTCTGACGGCGCTTGCCCTTGGGAAGCATGTGTTTAGACGGCATGGGCTACTTCCTTTCTCGGTTGTTGGAAGAGGACTGCGGCGAGGACGATCCAACCGAGCGCTAGCCACTGAAGAGGGTCTAACAGGCTTCCCAGGGTACCGCCTTCAAATGCCGGTTCCCGCAGAAAGCTAAGGAGAAACTGAGCCAGCCCAGTAGCAGCTAGAGCCAGAGCCGCTGTATCCCCGTCGTAATGGCGTCGCTTGAGGTGGATGAACAACACGACGGTGAGGATTAACGCGATGAGAGCGGCGTAGAGGGCCACGGGGTGCAACCGGAGGGTGCTGGAAGGAACCGGTACTGCCCAGGGAAGGTTGCTGGGGAGTCCGGGGTCGCTGCCATCGGCGAAGTGTCCGAGGGCGAGGAAGGCCCAGATCAGGGTGGCGCAGGGAGCCCAGGCATCGAGTGTGGGAAGGAGCGGAAGCGCACGGAGGCGAAGATAGACGGCGGTTACGACGACGGTCAGCAGGATGCCGAGAGGAGTGAGCGAGGGAACCATCAACAGAAGGATGGGGTAGGTGAGGAAGGTGTGCAGATTGGTGGCGACCAGAAGGACGCGGGAGAGAAGAAAGGCCGCGATGACTGCGAAGAGCCCGGCGTTCCAAAGCCGGTCGGGGCTGAGGCCGACGAGGGCTGCGGTACGGAGGCTGAGGCCGAGCGAGAGCATCAGTCCGGCGGCGGCGAGCAGTCCGAAGGTCGGGATGTTCAGGAAACCGAAGTGAAGGAGAGTGGGATGCATTGGGTGAATCTGGACCGCAGATCCTTCGGCTTCGACGCGATGGAGGCGTCTTCGCTCAGGATGCCACTCTCTGATTTTAGAGGTGATGGAGCCCGCGGTGGAGTTCCATTAAAAAGGGTGAACCATCGCGATACAAGAAAACCGACCCGCGGGGCCGTGCGCAGATGCGCTGGTGAACCCGTCCTAAGACGGTGGGACCCTGCCGTGGTTCTTTAGGCATTCCGGACTGGCGGACTCTGCACACCGAACCATGTATACGAGCCAGGCCCCTGTTCAATGAATGTTGGTTCAACCAGCGTGGATCGCGCACCTGCTTTGCAGGCCGGTCTCTTGAGTTGTGATGCTACCTGTGGTGCGAACGCTTTGCAAGTTGACGAGAGGCGGGCAAATGTGCAGGTTTGGCCCGGTTCAAGGGCGTTTGCCGTCTACCAGATCGCGCATGGCCACGGCAGGTTCGGTGCCGAGAGATGCAAGCCCTTGCATGACGGAGGCGCGGGTGCGCTCGGTCTGATTTTGACTGACCTTCCACTTACCTTCGAGGCGCTCAATCTTCATTTCGAGGCCGACGATCCCTTTGAGGAGAGAGGAGATGAACTCCTCCGGGGCGTCGCTGACGCTCCAGGGGGCGGGCTGGGAGGCTTCGTGCGTGTCTACAAGGGTGTTGAGGTGGGCGAGAAGCCACTCGGGATCTTCGATGAGCCTAAGTGGACCGTAAGCGTGGACGACGGCGTAGTTCCAAGTGGGAACGACCTTGCCGGTCTCGGCCTTCTCCGGATACCAACCGGGTGTGATGTAGTGCTGGGGGCCGGAGAAGATGGCCAGCGCCTGAACGTCAGGAGAGAGGTCGCGCCACTGACGATTGGCGCGGGAGAGGTGTGCTCGCAGGACGGCGTGGTCGTCGCTTTCGCGGTGAAGGAGCATGGGGAGGTGCGAGGCGAAGAGGCCGGAGCTTCCCATGGTGACGAGCGAGGCCAGCGGCTGGGAGCACATGAGGCGATCGAGGACATCGATGCGGGTCTCTTCGTGGTGCCGGGGAATATACATCGTTGCGCTCCTTCCTGAAGGGGTACCCCCCTCTCCCCTGTTGTTGCGCAAAGTATTTATTCTATTGGCTTTAGCTTCGTACTTTCATGTCAAAGTATTCGAAACAAAAGACTTACTTGTAAAGTATTGAAAAAAA
>DATJJJ010000018.1:0-15226 GCA_035492215.1 Edaphobacter sp.
CACTCGAAAGAAACTGGCCCACTTCGGGGATGAAGTTGTTCTTGACGGGGTCGTAGTTGTTGACCAGCGGCAGAATGTCGACGTTGGCATGGCTTTCGGCGATGACGTTGGCGATCTTGTTGTCGCGGTCGACGGGGATCACGCTATTGTTGGCGATGATCTTATAGGGTCGGCCATCAATCGAAGATCCAGTCAGAGTACCGTCGGGGGAGGTGACGTGCAGCCACTCGGGGAAGAGAAGGTCGATCTGGCTGATGTGCTGTCGCAGGGAGGAGTAGCTGGCGGGGTCGTCGTCCACATAGTAGGCGGCGCGCAGGCCTTCGCCGGAGTTCAAGGGAACTTCGGAGGGCTTGATATCCGTCTTACGGTGCGCGGAGCGTCGAAACTTCTGATTTTTCGGCAGAGGCTGATTCGTCAGCGTTCGGTAGTTGCGCTTCTGCGATGCGAGCAGGAGCTCCGGCAGGGGCTTCATGCGCATGAGCCCGATCATGAAGATCGTGCCCAGGACAAGACCGCCCAGCGCCAGCATATCGAAGATGACCCGAAGGCGCTTCCAGCGTTTCCGTTGCGGATCGTAGAAAATCTGTTTCTTCATCGGGGGAGTCTGACGCGCGTCCGCAGTGCCTGTCCTGGCTCCATCCTATGCAGCCGGGTCGATGCAGTCAACGCCATGCGAACCGGGACGAAGGTTCACAGTATGATGCATTTGCATGCAAAAACCACGGAGACAGGTAGTGCAGTTCTGGCTGGCGCTTTTGCTGGGATTCGTCCTGCGGCTGGTCTTCGTTCTGCATGCTCCTCGAATCGCGGGGGATACGCTGATGTACGGCGACATCGCGAAGAACTGGATGCATCATTGGGTCTACGGCTTTGCCGACTCGCCCGACGGGCCGGTTCCGACGCTGATCCGCCTGCCGGGGTATCCATTATTTCTCGCGCTCTGTTTCCGTATCTTCGGAGACGACCAGTACAACGCCGTGATGCTGGTTCAGACGGTGATCGATCTTGGAACCTGTGTCCTGCTGTGGGATCTGACCCGGAGGATCTTCGGGGCGAGACCGGCCATGATCGTACTGTGGATGGCGGCGTTATGTCCGTTCACCGCAAATTACGTGGCCGCTCCGCTGACAGAGACGCTTACGCTGGCCACGATCGCCGTTGCGTTCTACAGCCTGGAGCGGTGGAGAGAGCAGGGGGCTCGGTGGGATCGCTGGTTCTGGGCGATCGCTGCGGCGTTGACCTACTCTCTTCTGCTGCGGCCTGAACAAGGATTGCTGGCTGCTGCTGTCGTTCCTGCAATGGCGTGGGTTGTTCTCCGCCGGGGGCGGCAGTGGGCTGCTGCTTCAGCTCCCGTGGCAACAGTTGCGTTATGTGTTGTTTTGCCACTGGTCCCATGGACGATCAGGAACTGGCATACCTTCCATGTCTTTCAGCCACTGGTGCCGAGAGATGCGGTTGATCCCGGGGAGCTGGCCCCGCGCGGCTTCAACCAATGGCATCGAACCTGGGCAATCGATTTCGCCTCGACCGAGGACGTTTACTGGAACTGGAACACGTCGCCGATTGACATCGACGACATTCCGACACGCGCCTTCGATAGCGATGAACAGTATGACCGCGTCAACGATCTCTTAAACGAGTACAACCAGACGTCGAATGCTACTCCAAAGCTCGATGCGGGCTTTGCCGCACTCGCCAGGGAACGCATTGAAGACGATCCTGTTCGCTATTACGTCGCTCTGCCCTTCGCGCGCCTGATGAACATGATGCTGCGTCCTCGGGTGGAGATGATGGAGATCGATCTGGAATGGTGGAAGTGGAGCAAGCACAGGGCGCAGACGGCGTTTGCGTCAGCCTATGCGGCGCTGAACTTCGTCTACTTTGCCATGGGTGCAGCCGGTCTATGGCAGTGGCGCAGGAAGAAGTGGGACGGCTACTCGGTTCTGGCCTGGTCGACCCTGGGCTTCTTCCTGCTTCGCTGCGGATTGCTGCTGACGCTGGATAACTCCGAACCGCGATACACGCTGGAATTCTTTCCATTACTCCTCTTGTGGGCAGGAGCATTGTTTGTGACGAGGGAGAAGACCGTGATTACGTCCTGATGGGGGAGTCCCCAAAGGCTTCCCGAACGATACGACGGGCAGCCTCGGTCTCCTCGGGAAGAATCGTGTGAGGGCGACCAGGAAAGCGTCGAAGGATAACGCTTGCTCCCATCGCGGAGAGGATGTCGGCGGACTCCTGAACGCGAGAGAAGGGAACATGTGGATCCGGATCTCCCGAACCGAAGAAGACCGGGGTTCCCGCAAGGCTGCCGGTATGCTTCAAGTCGGACCCAGGAGGACCGATGAGGCCTCCTGTAAAGGCGACCAGGCCGGCGTAGCGCCGGGGATGCGATGCGACGAACTCAGTCGCCAGACAAGCACCCTGCGAGAAGCCGCAGAGCAGGATATTCTCCTGATCGATACCGGCGTCTGTGGCCATCTTTACCGTGGCCTCCACCTTGCGCAGAGCTGAGTCGAGCCACGGCTGATTCTGTTCGCGCGGAGCAAGAAACGAGTTGGGATACCAGGTATTGCCCGCGGCCTGTGGCGCCAGATAGGCAAGCTCAGGGTGGTACATCTCGCCAGCCAGCGAAAGGATGTCTCCCGCAGACCCTCCACGTCCGTGGAGCAGAATGACTGCTCCAAGAGCGTGCTGGAGGGTCTCACCGAGATGGCTGACCGGCTGGTCGCGATGCGGATCGGCAGGAATGCTGGAGCTGTCCATTTATGCAATCACCTTCGCTTTGTGCAATTCGATGCGGGGAAGACGCTGTTCAATCGTGGCGCGATGTTGTTCGAGCCATGGCGGAACGCGAAGTCCCTCGCCCAGCGATTCGATGGGCTCGTCAAAGGTAAAACCTGGAGGATTGGTTGCCAACTCAAAAAGAACGCCACCGGGTTCGCGGAAGTAGATCGAGTGAAAGTACGTCCGATCGAGGACCGGGGTTACGTCCAGGTGCTTTGCAATTGCCTCTCTCCACTCGAGTTGCGAGGCATCGTCAGCGGCGCGGAAGGCGATGTGATGCACCGTACCCGCTCCCATGTGGCCGTGGATCCCTTCAGAGTTGATAAGCAGGTCGATGTGGTTGCCCAGTGCGGAACCTTCGGCCGAGAATCGCAGACGCTTGCCGTCTTCTGCTCGCTTTGTAAATCCCATCAGGTTCAGGATCTCTGCAGTCTCGTCGGCCTTCCGAAGAGAGAGCGTCACGCCGTAGAAGCCGCGAAGGCTATGCTCTGCAGGAACATTGCTGAAGCGGGAAGGCCGTGAGGACTCGGCATTGGCATGGCCGACGATCTCGATCTTCATGCCGTCGGGATCAGGAAATGTCAGCACCGTCTCCGCGAAGCGCGTGCTGCGCTCGACCGGGAGATTGATGCCCAGGAGTCGCTGCTCCCAGAAGTCGACAGAGGATAGCGGAACGCTAAAGGCCGTAAGCGTGACCTCGCCAACGCCCTGTGTTCCGCGTTTTGCTCCTGGCCAGGGAAAGAAAGTGAGGATGGTTCCCGGTGTTCCGGAATCGTCTCCGAAGTAAAAGTGGTAGCTTCCCGGGTCGTCGAAGTTTACCGTCCGTTTGACGAAGCGAAGGCCGAGTACTTCGGTATAAAAGTCAAGGTTTGTCTGTGGGTCGGAAGCAATGGCGGTTACGTGGTGCAAACCGACGATAGGTTTGGGCATTTGGAGTCCTTTCGTATGTGCCTACCGATTGGATTACTTCAACGGCTTAAGGTCGCCGAGGACGGTCGGGATCAACTCCGCCACTGTGGGGTGAATATGCACCGCGCGCTGAATGGTGGTGTAGGGAGCACGGGCGTACATAATGTCGGTAATGCAGTGGATCGCTTCGTCTCCGCCCACGCCGAGGATGGAGGCTCCCAGAATCTGTTTGGTTTCCTCGTCTACCAGAATCTTCATGAAGCCATCGCTTTCACCCTTTTCGACGGCGCGGTTCACCTTGGTCATGGGGCGTGTTCCGATCAGGGCAGACCTGCCTGATGCTCGCACCTCTCGCTCCGTCATTCCAACCCGCGCCAGGGGAGGATCCATGAAGAGTCCATAGGTCAGGATGCGATCGGTGACCCTCCTCGGGTCGTTGTCGAGCAGGTTGGCGGCAACGATCTCGAAGTCGTTGTAGGCGGTATGGGTGAAGGCCCCGCGTCCATTGCAGTCGCCCATCGCCCAGATGCCGGGAACGTTGGTGCGAAGCTGATCGTCCACCTGGATGTATCCGCGTTTGTCTACGGTGACTCCTGCCTTGTCCAGACCAAGATCGTCGGTGTTGGGGGTGCGTCCGACCGCCAGCAGTACATGGGTTGCGCTCGTCGGCTCCGGATTCTCGTCGCAGTTGACGTGCACTGCCACACCACCGGGGCCTTTGTGCAGTTCGATACATTCAGCATTTAACCGGATGCGAATGCCTTCCTTCTCCAGAATCTCCTTGATCGCTGTGGAGACATCTTCATCTTCCCGCTGCGCAAGGCGAGGCCCCATCTCAATGATGGTGACCTCGCTTCCGAAACGACGGAATGCCTGTGCGAACTCAATCCCGATGTAGCTTCCACCGACGATGGCCAGATGTGCCGGGAGCGTTTCGAGGTCCAGAAGCGTGGTGTTGGTGAGGAATGGGATGTCCTTCACGCCCGGCATATCGGGTATAAAGGCGCGTCCTCCTACGTTTAAAAAGATCTGCGGTGCAGCGATCAGGTCTTCGCCGATGCGCATCTCGGTCGGTGATTCGAAACGGGCATGACCGGTGTAGACAGTGCAGTTTTCCATTCCTCGCAACCAGGACTCGATATTGCCGCGCGATTTAAGGAGTACGGAATCCTTCCGTGCTTTGAGCGCCTTCATATCGGCCTTGACCGTGCCGTTGACCTCAATGCCGAATGTATTTGCCGTCCGGGCTTTATGGGCGACATAGGCGCTGGCAATCAGGGTCTTGGTTGGAGTGCAGCCTGTATTGACGCAGGTGCCACCGAACAGCTTGCGTTCGACGATTGCGACCTTGCGTCCGGCCTGTGCGAGCCTCCCGGCCAGGGAAGGACCAGCCTGCCCGGCACCGACGACTATGGTATCGAATTGTTGGGCTGTCATAGATGGGAGACTATCAGCAGTCCGCCGACGATGGCGATGGCATCCTCGATGAGAGCAGCAGGAAGATCCTTCCCGATGATGCGGGATAACCAGCCGCGGAAAGAAGCTCCGCCCAGCGTTCCTGCAACGGCTCCTATGGCGCCTGCGAGCAGGCCAAGTACCAGTTGCTGACGCGCCGCGCCGAGCGCCGCCCCGGAGAGCGCTCCCGTAATGACACGAGTAGCGAACTGCGGTGGAATCGTGCGGCTGGGAGTCCTGGGCAGCTTGTCGTTGATCAGTTCGCCCAATGCAGCCAGCGCAAAGAGCCAGCGGGCAATGGGAGAACTGAAGAAGCTCAGCGGTGTGCCTTGAAGGTTGAGCCAGCCCAATCCGGCTGCCCAGCTAACGACAGCCGGAGCCATGATCGCGCGCAGGCCTGCGATGATGCCAATGAGAAAAGCGGATACAAGGATGGCCATTCGAACCCTCGTCCCGAAGCTGGAATAATGTTCTGGCGATCATAAAGACAAGCCGGTGGTACGACAATCGAAACCTTTTGTAACGATCGGCTATGTAGTCTTTTGCCAACAGAGGATGTAACAAGGTGTTTCCGGAGGAGGCGAAGTGGAGATTAATTTTGCAGGAAAGACGGTTCTGGTGGCAGGCGGCACGGGAGGATTAGGGAAGAGCGTGAGCCTGGCTTTTTTGTCGGAAGGTGCAAAGGTGATCGTGACCTATCGTCACGAAGAGGGCTTCAATGCCCTGAAAGCCGAAGCTGGTTCGCAAGCGACGCTGCTGGAAGGAATGGCGGAGGATGTGACGGAGGCCCCCGCCGTGCGTGCAATGGTCGATCGCATTGTGACGCGACACGGTGCGCTGGATGTTGTGGTCAACACGATTGGCGGATATGCGGGTGGAGTGAAGCTGTGGGAGATCGCGCCCGATGTCTTTCAGAAGATGTTCGATCTTAACCTGCAGGCCGGATTCGTCCTGGCCCAGGCGACGCTGCCCTCGATGCTGAAGCAGGGAAGCGGCGCATTTATCAATATCGCTTCAAAGGCAGCTGTTGACCACGCAGCAGGCGCAACTGCGTATGCCGCGTCAAAAGCCGCTGCTGTCGCCATGATGGACTGTCTGGCGGCGGACGTGAAGGGGACCGGGGTGCGGGTGAACACGATTCTGCCGAGCATTATCGACACCGAGGTAAACCGCCAAGCCATGCCGGATGCCGATTTTTCGAAGTGGCCGAAGCCGGAGGAGATTGCACGTGTTGTTCTGTTCCTGGCAAGTGATGCGGCCAAGGTCGTTCATGGAGCCTCGGTGCCAGTCTATGGAGAGAGCTGAGAAGCCGCATCCGGATTCCTTCCAAAGGCTTGTGTGCCAAGGGGTTCGCTTTCCATGCGTGCACGGTATCTCGGACTTTGTTTCAGCCAGGTTCGGCGGTTCAAGCAACTGAAATATCAAAAGATACGTCGTATCCCCAGCGACGCTCTCCGATAAGGTGCAAGGCGGTAACGCATAAACGGGGGTTCGTTCTGGCGAAAAGAACAGAAGGTCAAGGAGAGAAAAGATGAAGAAGATTGCATGTCTATCGTTAGGCTTCCTGCTGGTACTCCCCGCCGTGGCCAACGCTCAGGACACAAAGGAAGTAGATCGCGTCAAGGCCTCAGGAGAAGTTCTGAGGGACATTCTTGAGTCGCCCGATAAAGGAATTCCGCACGACTTGGTGGATAAGGCAGAGTGCGTGGTTATTTACCCGTCCGTCAAGAAAGCCGCCTTCGTGGTAGGTGGAAGCTATGGACGCGGTGTGATGACGTGCCGCACGGGCGCTACGTTCACCGGTCCGTGGAGCGCGCCGGCGATGATGGCGCTGGAAGGCGCGAGCTTCGGCTTCCAGATTGGTGGGCAGGCGACCGACTTCGTTCTGTTGATCATGAATGAGAAGGGTGCCAAGTCCGTTCTCTCCAGCAAGGTGAAGATCGGCGGCGACGCATCGGCGGCAGCGGGCCCGGTTGGCCGGAACGTGAGTGCAGAGACCGATGTTGTGATGAAGGCGGAGATTCTTTCGTGGTCGCGAGCCCAGGGGCTGTTTGCCGGTGTATCCCTTTCAGGCTCGACCATGCGCGCCGATGATGGCGCCAATAAGAATCTCTATGGAACAGACGTGTCTGCACGCGACATCGTATTCAAGCACGAGGTGAAGGCTCCTGCTTCGGCCAGCATGCTGCTTGCAGAGCTGAACAAGATCTCGCCCAAGCGTAAGCCTTAATCGCAGTAGATAAGTCAGAGCGCCGGGTTAGACGGACCGTTTGCCGTCTCATCCGGCGCTCTTCCTTTTATGTGAAAACATTGGGAAAGCTTTCGTCTGCTGTGACAGCTCCTGCCGTGCAGGTCTACAATCTCCGCGCGTCGTAATTCACGACTGCCAAGGAGTAAACGAGCATGGCAACGATGACAGCGCTTCGGCCGGGAGAGTACGGATACCCCGTCTCGATCCGCCCACGATATGAGAACTTCATCGGCGGCGAGTGGGTGGCTCCCGCGTCGGGACAGTACTTTGAGAATGTAACCCCGGTCACAGGGCAAATTCTCTGCGAGATTCCGCGCTCGAATGCAGCGGACGTAGACCGTGCGCTGGATGCAGCGCACGCCGCAAAGGTCGCCTGGGGCAAGGCGTCGCAGGCAGAGCGCGCACGCGTGCTTGAGCAGATTGCGCAGCGCATGGAAGACAATCTCGAGATGCTTGCGACCGTCGAGACGTGGGATAACGGTAAGCCGATCCGCGAGACTATGGCCGCCGATCTCCCGCTCGCCATCGATCACTTCCGCTACTTCGCAGGATGCATCCGGGCGCAGGAAGGCTCCATCGCGGAGATCGACGAGACCACCGTCGCCTATCACTATCACGAACCGCTCGGCGTCGTCGGCCAGATCATCCCCTGGAACTTCCCGCTGCTAATGGCTACCTGGAAGCTCGCCCCGGCACTGGCCGCAGGCAATGCTGTCGTGCTGAAACCGGCCGAGCAGACGCCGCTGGCCATCCTTGTGCTGATGGAGTTGATCCAGGACATCCTTCCCCCCGGTGTTGTGAACGTCGTCAACGGCTTTGGCCTCGAGGCAGGGAAGCCGCTTGCCTCCAGCTCGCGCATCGCCAAGATCGCCTTCACTGGCGAGACGACTACCGGCCGCCTCATCATGCAGTACGCCTCGCAGAACATCATCCCTGTCACGCTTGAGCTTGGCGGTAAGTCTCCCAATATCTTTTTTGCCGACACGATGCGTGAAGACGATGATTTCTTCGACAAATGCCTTGAGGGCTTCGCGATGTTCGCCCTCAACCAGGGAGAAGTGTGCACCTGTCCATCGCGTGCGCTGGTGCAGGAGTCTATCTACGACCGCTTCATGGAGCACGCTATCAAGCGTGTTAAAGCCATCAAGCAGGGGAATCCGCTGGACAAGTCCACGATGATCGGCGCGCAGGCCTCGACGGAGCAGATGGAGAAGATTCTTTCCTATCTCGACATCGGCAGACAGGAAGGTGCAGAGGTTCTTGCCGGAGGAAAACGCGCGTCACTCGAGGGCGAGCTTGCGCAGGGCTTCTACATTGAACCGACCGTCTTCAAAGGGCACAACAAGATGAGGATCTTCCAGGAAGAGATTTTTGGCCCTGTTGTTTCGGTGACGACATTCAAGGACGACGACGAAGCGTTGGCCATCGCCAACGATACGCTCTACGGTCTGGGCGCTGGTATCTGGACACGCGACCTGAATCGCGCCTATCGTTTCGGCCGCGCTATACAGGCGGGCCGAGTCTGGACCAACTGCTATCACCTGTATCCTGCTCACGCAGCTTTCGGAGGCTATAAGCAATCCGGCATCGGTCGTGAGAATCACAAACTCATGCTCGATCACTACCAGCAGACCAAGAATCAGCTCATCAGCTACAGTCCGAAGGCGATGGGATTCTTTTAGAGCTATGGCGACAAGTACGACCAATTCGCCGCTTCAGGTGACCGCGACTCCGGCCGCGGTCGCCCTGATCGATACGCTCAGGGCAAAGCATGGGGAGCTGATGTTCCATCAATCGGGAGGCTGCTGTGACGGAAGCTCCCCCATGTGCTATCCGCGTGGAGAATTCCTCGTGGGCGACAGTGACGTTCTCCTGGGTGAGGTAGACGGTACCCCCTTCTACATCAGCAGGGCACAGTTCGAGTATTGGAAACACACACAGTTGATCCTGGATGTGGTGCCGGGCAGGGGTGGGATGTTCTCGCTGGAGGGACCGGAGGGAGTACGGTTTCTAATCCGGTCGAGGGTCTTTCAGGACGAGGAGATCGGCGCCTTGCGCGCCGAGGGAAAGATCTAGCCCCCGTTTCGATTCAGGCTCGTTTCTTCTCGAGGCACTTGGTCATAATCGCCGAGTGCAGCTTTTCGCGAAGATCGTCAGAGATATCGTAGATCTGATTGTCGCGGTAGACCTCGATTGTTCGCCGGGTGGTATTCAGCACTACCTCGCAATGTTTGCAGCCTGCCAGATGGGTACGAACCTCTTCCAGAAGTTCGGGGCTGATCTGGCCGTCGAAGTAATCGGTAAGCTGGCTTAGAAAATCGGTGCAGTTCATGCGGGTTGTCCTTCCTTCCGCTGTCGGAAGTACCTGCTCAAACGTTCGCGCAATTGTAACCGAGCGCGTAACAGTCGTGATTTGACGGCGGGGATGCTCAAGCCGAGTGCCTCCGCAGTCTCTTCTGTAGACAGGTTTTCGATGTCGCGGAGCGTGAAGACGGTGCGGAATCCGGGCGGCAGGCCCTGAATGGTCCGTCGAAGAATGTCATTAAGCTCGTTCTGGTCGAAGATCTGCTCGGGGTTGGGACGCCACTCGGCAAAATCTCGAGGAATCGATCCTTCTTCGGTCTGGACATCCTCGTCCATGGAGACAGTCTTGCTGGTTTTGCGCTTGCGCAGCCGCATGAGGCTCTCATTGACCGCGATGCGGACGAGCCAGGTCGAAAACTTGGAGTTTCCCTGGAACTGGTCCAGTTTCTCGTAAGCCTTGAGGAAGGTATCCTGCGTGATGTCTTCGGCGTCTTCACGGTTCTGCGTAATATGTTGCGCTACCCGGAAGATCTGGCGTTCGTACTGCCGGACCAGCTGCTCGAAGGCTGCTGCGTCTCCCTCCCGTGCGCGCTCTACCAGAGCTACGTCGGGATGAATCTCTTCCGTTCCTGTGGATTGGATGGCCGGCATCACTGAAAGGGTTCGTCAAATCGAGTCTGAGCCTTATCGGCTCAGTTTTCTGCACGCTTCCATCATAAATGGCCTTCGGCTTTCAGGCCAAATCGGTCCTGATTCCCGAAGAGAAAACTTGATTGCGGTGTATCTGTCCAGATTCCGCTCTGCGCAGTCCAACTCTATAGAACTGACTTGCGGCTTAGAGTAGATAGGTGAGCTCGCGCGAAGAGAGGCGAAGTTGAAGGGTCGGTCCCGGTTTTATATTGCAGTCCTGATTGGTTCTCTGCTGGCAGGTTCTTCGTGGGCAGGGGCTCGCGAGACGGCGACGGCGCAAAAGTCCACACACTCGTCTGCCAAAAAGTCATCGAAGAAGAGCTCCACGAAAAAGTCGCAGACCCCGGCGAAACATACGGCATCGAAATCGTCGTCATCAAAAGGGGCGAAGTCTTCGACGAAGAAAAAGGTCGCCTCCCGCCGTCGTCTTTCGAAGAAGGAAGCGACAGAGTCCATCCATCTGACCAGCGCCTTTCACGCGACGGAGCAGCTTCGACCGATGGCTCAGCAGTTGATCGCCACACGCTCGGCCGCAGCCTACGCCGGAGTCCAGTCCTACGCACGCGCCCACTCCGGTGAGGGAGCCGCGGCAGCGTGGCTCTCGCTCGGCCACGCCTACATGCTCGACCATCGGTACAACGAGGCTTACAGTGCGTTCCAACAAGCGAAGGCGAGCGGCAAAGCGCTGGACGACTACGCGGACTATCTTGGGGCGCAGGCTGCTCTCCAGGCCAATCGCGGCTCCGACGCCTACGCTTTACTCGACCGTTTCGACGAGCGCCATCCGAACAGCATCTTTGTCGCGAATGCTCCTGTCCTGCTGGCCAACGCCTATATTCAGCAGAACAACCCGCAGGGCGCTCTTACAGCGCTGCAGCCTTTGGAAAATAGCGCGGTCGGTGGACACAGTGACTTCCGTTACATCCTTGCCCGTGCCTACCAGCTCACGGGAGACACCGGACACGCCGCTCCGATCTACCGGAGTATCTATACGAAGTTTCCTACCAGCTACGACGCCACGCAGGCTCGTTCGCAGCTCGATGCCATGGGAGTTCCGCTCAACGTGGCGGAACGAAAGGCTCATGCAGACTTTCTCTTCAACGCAAAACGATACAACGATGCCGGTCAGGAGTACCACGAGATCGCTCGCGACGACAGCAGTCTCCCGCAGGCTGATCGCGATGCGCTGGCGATCTATGCGGCTGTCTGCGACTACAAGCTCAAGCGCATCAGCCGGCGCGACGTTGAACGTCTTCCCGATACCGGCAACGACGATACTGCAGCCGCAAAGCTTTATCTGCTCGCCGAGATCTCGCGCAATGAAAACGACGAGCAGACGCATGCGGCCATTCTCGACCAGTTGATTAAACGCTTTCCCACAAGCCGCTGGCTGGAGGAGGCACTTTACTCCGGTGGAAATATGTACCTGATCAAGCATGACTTCGAGCAGGCCATCCACCACTACAGCCTCCTGGTTCAGATGTTTCCTCGCAGCACCTATGCTCCTTCGGCGCACTGGCGATGCGCCTGGCTGAACTATCGTCTGCGCCGTTACGGCGAGGCTGCTCGGCTGATGGATGAGCAGATCGTACGGTACTCTGCCGGAATCGAGGCCCCGACGGCGCTCTACTGGCGAGCCCGCATCTACGAAGACGAGGAGCATAATCCCGGCCAGGCGGCGAACTACTACCGCGCGCTTGTCAGCAACTACGTCAACTACTACTACGCGGAGCTCGCACGCAAGCGTCTCGCGGTCCTCAAAGGGCAGGCCACTTCGGTTCCGGACTCACCCGTGCTCGCCTCGGTCCAGCAGCGTGAGATACCCACCCTGACGGACGATCTTCCTGACGACGAACCGCACCTCATCAAGGCTCGTCTACTCGCCAATGCTGCGCTCAACGAGTACATCGCTGCGGAGATTCAGGCGGCTCCCGACTCCGCCGAGTGGGGCGCGCTGGCAGAGGCGCGTATTTATTCCTCATACGGAGAGACCACACGAGCTCTACAGTCGCTCAAACGAAGCAAGATATCTTTCTTTGCCATTCCCGTCGATCAGGTCCCGGAACTTTACTGGCAACTTCTCTTTCCAAGACCTTACTGGAGCGAGTTGGTAACCAATGCGGAGAAGAACGGTCTTGATCCCTTTCTGGTTGCCTCTCTCATCCGGCAGGAATCCGAGTTCAATGCCGGAGCAGTCAGCCGTGCTCATGCCTATGGGCTGATGCAACTGCTTCCCTCCGTCGGCAAATCGCTTGCTCGCAAGCAGCGTATGCGTGGCTTCAGTACGGCTCAACTTCTCAATCCATCCGTCAATCTTCAGTTAGGAACCCTCAATCTCAGCCAGGTGCTGGCCCGCTATGGTGGGCAGCCGGAGTATGCTCTCGCTGCCTATAACGCTGGCGATGTTCCGGTGCGGCAGTGGATGGCGATCGGCGACTATAAGGACATCGCGGAGTTTGTCGAATCCATCCCCTATACGGAGACCCGCGAGTACGTGCAGGCCATCCTTCGCAACCGGATGTTTTATCAGTCGCTCTATAGCGGCAAGCGTTAAAAAGACCACGGGGGGTGGAGGTTAGGTGCCATCATCTCGTCTCTCGGTCCCATCGGCGGACCTGGAAGGGAATCAACTTAGGAATCTTCCACAGCAGGTCCATTGACACAGCAGGGAATTGGCGTATGCTTTGCACCATAGATGGTGCATTTTTCTTCCCAGGAGGCTTCCGAAAGGCTGAAGCGTACTTCATTCCGGCGCAGACCGCATCGTCCCAAACAAACTCACAATCGCGAAAGAGGTGGCTTATGATGGCGGATTTGAACTTCCTCGATGAGTGGATCCCGGAGCAAATGGAGCCGGGCACGATGTTCCTGCTGGACAATGACGCTATGCTCGGAAAGCCGGAGAACCCCTTCTGCGCGGTTCTCTCATGCCCCACCTGCGGAACACTTGGACTCATCACGCGGCACCAGTGCGCTGGTTTGGAGGCGATGATATGCGGCTCTCACACCTGTTCTTCAGAATTTTTCTTTTCTGATGGTCAGATCTGCTATCGCAGGCCAAGTTGAACTAATGCCAAGCCCGGAAGGCGCTCCAACGCCTTGACTCCGAAGCGCTCTTATTCGCTCTAGCAGATAGAGCCGGGCTCACATTCACTCCTCAACTGGAAAGGTGAGCGTGAGCCCGCCTGCAACATTTCTTCGAGGCTATATATTTTCGTGAAACTGTCGAAGACCGAGGCCCGACAAGAGACTTACCAGCCCGATCGTGCCAATAAGAGGTAGCGGGCTTGCCGTTTTCGGTAAGGTCGGTGCGGGTGCGGCAGCTTCAGTCGTCGGAGGAGGTGCCTGCGGAGCTCGCGGCACTGCCGCAACGATCAGGATGGGAACATCTGCCGGGGGAGGGGGTGGAGGCATCTGGCCAGTCAATTTACGTGCTTGTTCGACCTGTGTGATTGGTTCCTCAACAATCTTCGTCGCGGTAACCCTCATCCCTTTTCTGAGCCCCCATGCGTCCAACATTTGGCCGTCGATGTTGAACTTCTGATTCTTCGGAATTTTGAAAGACTGATTGGTGCCATCTGCCAGTGTCAGGATTACCGAACTGGGTGGCTGCACATTCCACACTGTGCCCGTGACGTTTTGGGTTGTCGTAATCACTTTAGGTGTAGTTGTCGTGGTGATCGTCCGTTGAAGCGTCATCCCTACTTTTAAGTCGTGGATGCCAAGTTCCTTGCCATCCACTGTCACCTTTGCGCTCTCAGGAATGTTGGCAAAGTGACGGATCGTACCATCTTCCATCTTCACTACCAATTCGTTTCCGCTCACGTAGACCACCTGGGCACGCTCCACCTTCACTTGTCTCGTGGCTTGCCCTGTTGCGGTGCTCGTCTCGGTTTGCACCTGTGCTCTTCCGTTCATGGCGAAGGTGAGGCACACAGCCCCCACCCCGAGCAGCAGCCATCGATGCGTTGATGCGTCTCTGCGGTTCATTGTGTACTCTCCTTTATTTCCAGCCTGTGGCTCCGTAGATCTTTGAGTGTTCTTACTACGGTCTTTTATGAATGACTTTTGTCAGGGACGCCTGGACGATGTATCTCTGGGGTGCGCTCCCTACAAAATAGAACGGGTAGCACGTCACGAGCGTCAGGGAAGAGTGTGAGCGCGGCGCCAGAACAGACACATCGCTTGGATCAACGATAACGATCTGATCGATCCTGTAGGCGCTGGTCTCTTTCTGCGTCATGATCTCAATGTCGTCCCCGATGACGACATCCTTCAGCCCTCTGAAAAATCCGTCCCGATGGCCTGCGATTCCGATGTTCCCGTTGTCTCCGGGCTTCGCCGTTCCTGAAATATGTCCGAGGGCTCGATTCAAGCTAAGATCGTCAGTGCCTTCCATAACCGGCACTTCAAGTCCAATTTTTGGGATACGGAGGATTGCAATCGCCGGCGCGAAATGGCTGGCCAGACTTTGCTGATAGGCCTGAATGCGTTTAGGCGACCAAAGACTAAAGTCAGGCGACGTACTTGTAGTCCCTCCGTTACGATTTGGTTCCTGGGCGAACAACAAGTGGCTTTTGAATCTCTCGACCTCTGCTCGCGAGAGAACGATCTCGTGGATGCGTGCTACGACATAAAAACCGAGCGTTAAGACGCCAAAAGCTACCAGCAGCCATTCCAGCTTGCGCATCCACCGCATCGCATTTCACCATCACCATCCAACGGCGGAATGGAGAGTAGCAGGGAGCGACCACCGTCAGCAAAAGTTGCATCCTCTGAGGGCAACGATAAAGGCAAGGACGAGATAGTGTAACTGTCATTTCTTACAGA
>DATJJJ010000019.1:0-31998 GCA_035492215.1 Edaphobacter sp.
AATATGCCTCGGTATCGCGTTGAATCTGTTGAAAGGCAGGACCAAAGTCGTTCGAATCGAAGAAGGCTTTTCCACCTGTGTCCTTCGACAGGGTTGCCAGCACCTCCTGCGAACCGAAGTTCGCATCCAGCTGGCTCTGCATTGCGCCTCCGCTGTAAGCGGCCGTCCCACGCAGGCTTCCCTGAGAGGCATCGCCAAGCGGCGGTAGAGCCTGTAGACCCCGTGAATCCACGCTGTAGATGGCCATGTTGGCACGCACCGCTGCGTTGGTAGCCGCGCGCATACTGGCCTGATTCTCGATGCCTTGCCGTGTCAATCCGCCGGAGAAGTAGAGAAGACTCTTACGCTGATCCACGCGCTGAAGGCTCTCGGCAATCGTCCGAATGGCATAAAGCTCCCGGTCAGTATTCAGTGCGTTGTATTCGGAGTCATCCGCGGTGAAGCTCGAAGCGTCGTCCGCTGTTCCACCGGAGTTTCCGCCCTCGTTGCCATTCGCGAACCCTGTGCCCTCGCTTCCGTTGTAGCGTCCGACCGCCTTCAATAGAGCGGTCTTGTCGGCGGTGAAATCCTGGTCCAGGCTCAGAGACGTGGACATGCTGACGGCTGCAACCAGATCCGCAGGCTGCATCTTCTTGTTGATATAGTCCTGCGCAGATTGCACGGCGCGATCCACGTCCTCCGGCTGCATGGTGCTCAGGTCGAAGAACATGACGATCAGTCTGTGATCTTTGAGCTGTGCAGGATCGGCGGCGAAGTCGCGATTCACCAGATCGGCGATCGAGGGACTCTTGCCGCTTACAGTTGCTTTCTCCTGGAGGGCAACGGCTGCATCCACGTTCTGGTAGTCAAAGCTGGCAATCTTCTGCGGCTTGCCGTTTTCAAGTACGGTAAAGTCTTTCGCGGTAAGTCCCTTTACGACATCGCCGGTTTTCTTGTCGCGAACCACAACATTCGTTAGCACGATATCGGTCTGCACCTTGAGCGTAAAGGTGCCGTCAGCCGCGGCCTGTTGAGCCCATGCTATAGGTGTGCCATAGCTCGGCATCATCGTCATGGCTGTCGCAAGCACCGCTGCTGTTATCCGCCGCATATCCGCTAACCTTGCCTTTCTCTTTGTTAGAACCTGTAGCGAGCGGTAAAGAGCAGTCGCCGCATATCTGCTGTCGAAGTGACCTGTCCAAAGGTGGGAGAAGGCAGGGTGGTGCCGATGGCTGAGTACTGTACGGTATTGAAGACGTTGTTTGCGGTCACGCGCATTTCAAAAGAACGTGTCTCGCCCAACGCCACCGTTCTTGAGAGCGAGCCATCAATGGCAACCGTTCCCGGTCCTTCGATCGAATTTCGTGAGGCTGTACCGAAGATGCTGCTGCCGGTCGGCGTAGCAAAAGCTGCCGTATTGAACCAGTTCAGGCTTGTTCCTGCTCCATCAATCGATTGCGAAAAAATACGATCGGGGCGTAGTGAATTGTTCCTTCCCGTGGCCGTTCCAGCTGCGGTCGCGAGGTAGCGGGGAGTGTAGTACGTTCCCGTCGCAAAAGTGAAATCGCCCGAAAGCGAGAAGCCATCCAGCGCCTTTGACCAGAAGCCGCCTTTGGAGAAAAAGGCGCGATTCGGTCCGAAAGGAAGCTCCATCACCCAGTTTCCGGTGAGCTGCTGACGAACGTCGAAGGAGCTATTACCTTCTTCCGCATTCAGATTGAGGTCGTTTTGTACCGGGACGATCGTACCTCCTCCAATCGAGGAGGCGTTATCGATGGAGTGCCCGTAATGATACGTTGCCTGCAACGAGATGCCTTTCTGCATTCGCTTTCGTGCATTGATGATCAGCATGTTCATCCGGGAAAAACCCAGGGAGTCTTCATAGTTGAAGGGCTGAACCGAGGCTCCAGCGGCATTGGGAGTGCGTACCATATCGAGATCGCCTCCTAAAGAACCGGTATAGCCGATATCGAGCACCACATCCATCGGCAACGTCCTCTGAATATCGAGATTCCACATCTGCACATTGCCCAGACGATAGTTCAGGTTCACGCTGTAGTTGTTCTGTACCGTTCCCGTCGGGCAGTCGAAGGCATTTGCCAGCACAAGAGTTCCGCATTGACCTGCCCCGGAACCCGCAATGTTGGTCTGAGTAATGGCGAAGGGAGGCTGAAAGGCAAGCTGACGAGCAAAGCTTCCGTACTGGGTGGTGTTGTAGTTGATCCCATATCCTCCGCGAACGACCGTCTCCTTGAGGAAGTTCCCTTTGGGACGATAGGCGAAACCGAATCGCGGTGAGAACATCGTGCGATCAGGATTGACCAGAGAACGCGGAAAAGTGCTGCCGCTATCCGGGCCTGTTTGACCAGGAGTTACCGGAGTGATGCTCGAGAAATTTGCATTGTGATCCAGATTGACCAGGCGGTTGTTTTTTTCAACATAAGGAGAGAAATACTCATAACGCAGTCCATAGTTCAGCGTCAGGTTCGGCAGAATGCGCCAGTCATCCGTGGCGTAGAGATCGAAGACGTTAGCGCGTAGATAAGCCTTGCTAAGTCCGGCCTGCACGGCAGCCTGCTGAGGAAGTCCAAGTAGAAAATCCGCAAAGCCGTTCCCGCCCGATTGTTCTGCGGGAGTGCTCGGATCCTTTGTTGAGTTTCCAGTAAAGGTAAACGATCCCAGGGGGCCGGCTCCGCTCTGCAGATTTCCCGGTGCGGTCAGACTGTCGGCATGAACCCGGCGTAGATCGACTCCAAACCTGAAGTTGTGCTTGCCGTGCGACCATCTCGCCGAATCGCTGAAGGAGATGGTCTGGTTAATCAGGTCACTGGGCGAGGTCTCGTTCAGCCCGCTAAATCCTGAGAAGGTCAGCGAAGGCACGCCATAATAAAACGGGTTGGAGGCGATGGCCGCACTGCCGATCAGAATTCCCGCATCTGCCGCAGGATTCACCGTGCCGTTGGTGAAGAAGTTCAGTGTCGTAGCGTGGGAGCGGTTCCAGTTGACGGTGGCGCTGTTGTTGAACCTTCCATATCCCACCGTATAGCCTGCGGCAACGCTATAGCCGTTTGAGCTCGAAGAGCCTCCGAGCGGAAGAAATACATTGGGAAGATCCGAGGCGGCATGGCTGTAGCTGAAAGAGAAGTTGATGTTCTGCCGCAGCGCCTTCGGTGCTCCCGCAGCCGGCCGCCTCATAAAGCTTCCAACGCCGCTTTGTCCGAAGTTCCGCACATAACGTGCGGAGGCCCGGAGCGAATTTTGTCCAGCAGAGGTAATCGTCTGATAGTTGAGGCCCTGTTGGCCTGTGGCTGGAATGTTGGCAGCCGGATAAAAATTCAGCAACGAAGTCGCCTGTGGTGAGAACCGATTCTGGCAGATGACATTCAGCACGCCGTTGCACTGAAACTGCTGACCGGTTGCCGGATCGAAGATCGGTGCAAGTTGTGAGAAGTTGCCGCTTCGTTCAGCATCTGTAGGTACAGTCGCGTAAAGGTTTTGAGGGTTCGAATTGCGGATGCCCGTGACGTTGAAGAAGACGAACTGCTTCGTGCTCGGCTTAATCAGACCGGGAATAAATGGCGATCCCGCAAAGCTGACTCCGAACTGATTGCGGCTATAGGCCGGCTTCACCACAGGAGCTCCGGTCAGTGAAAAGTTGGTTGCGTCCAACGCGCCGTTTCCACCCTGATAGAAGATAGCTCCATGCGGCTGTGTCGGATCGAAGCCTCGCCCGCGGCCTCCGCGTACCGCAAAGCCGCCGCGGCCACCACCGCCGCCACCGCGGCCTCCTCCTCCCATAAATCCACCGAGCATTCCCGCTACCGCGTTGGCGACATCGGCGTTGGCTCCGCCCTGCTGGCGAGCTCGCGCCATCACTTCTTCCACGCGCTGACGAATCTCATCCTCGCTCAGGTTTGCCAGGCCATTCGTCTGCCCCATCTGTCCGCTCACCGCAACGGAGTCGGTCGCAGCCGCGTCGCTGAGTCCAGCCATCGTTGGCATCTGCACTCCGACGTTGCCGGTGCCAGCGCTTGCATCGGCAAGGTCCGACGCTCCTTCGGTCACACTCAACGACTGCATGCCCCGGCCGAGCGCACCGGCCAATCCGGCGGTCGTGGCGTTCTGTTGGCTCACCTGTCGTTCCTGCTGCTGTTCCACACGCGAAGCCAGCTGCATGGTGAAGTCCGCAACCTGCTCCGGCTTGCCGCCATTCTCACCGCTCGTGTTGATCAGCACTTCTTTGGCATCGCTGGCAAAGGCCGCCAGATCTGCCTTGACCACGTAACGTCCATTCTTTGGGATCGCCATGGCGAATGAGCCTGCAACGTCAGTCGTGGTCGCATATTTTTTCCCCGTCAGGGTATTGGTCGCTGTAATTGCGACTCCCGGAAGCGGCACAGCTCCTGCTTTTACGGATCCGCGAATCACGCCGCCGGATACAGCCTGCGGAGTGGCAGCCGCTGGGGCAGCGGGTGTTTCCTGGCACCATGCAACAGCTGCTCCACAGAGGAAGGCACACAGAGCCGCACTTTGAAACGCTTTCTTCACCGAGACCTCGCACCAAGTCTTGAAAATCGAAACCGCCAGTTCGTCCTTGATCCACAAGCTCTAGGGCTTCGAAGGAGAAGTCACTGTTGGCGGAGAGCTCTCCGGTGCCGCGCCCTGGCCTCCACGCCTCCGGCCCATTCCCATTCCATTGGCCGCTCCTTCAGGCAGTATGGCAAGGTTTGTCGGCACGAAGACCCCATGCTTCACAGATCCGCGTCCGGCGATCATCTCGCCGACCTTTACATCGGCCAGAGTTACCAGCTCTCCACTTCCTGCTGCTGCAGCTGAATCGGCGCCATTTTCTCCGGGACCGGCCGCGCCGCGCCGTCTTCCGCCGCCTTTACGAAACGAGGTGGTTTCATCCACTTCGATCACCTGGCTTACCTGGTCTGGACGCAAAATCGTCAGCTTCACATCGTCGATGGCGGTTACCTTGCCTGTGATGTAGGTCTTGCCGAGATCCTCGCGCATCTTCTTCACCTGCTCGGCATCCACCACGGCGACAAACAACGCATGCATGGTCTTCTTGGGAGCATCCAGCTCTCCCATGGCGCCAACGCCATCACCCACTTTGATATCAGCTGCCTGAACAGGCTGGCGATTCTTCATCAGACGCGTATTCGGCGTCAGGGAAACCTCATAGACTTCCCCGGAGTCGGTCTTGACGGTCAGATGATTGGCAGCGGTGGCCGTCACGGTGCCTCGCACCATAGGCCCGCGGGCAAGGGCCGCCCCGCCTTCTGGACCATCCTGTGCCTTTGTGACTCCCGTTCCTGTAACCGCAATCGCAACAGCCAAAACAAACCGCGCCCATCCCGTTCTCATCGTTCTATCCTTCTTCATTCCAAGGCCTGTGCACATACAGACGCACTTTCGCGCCGAAAGACGCGATAGACGACAAAAATCCATATTTACGGGCTGGCCGCAAACCTCGGAAGTTAAACTACTGTTATGCCTCCATCTTCCGGTACTCCCGGTTCTCCAATTCTTCACAGCACTCCAGCCTCTTCGGGTGGAGATACGCCTCATCTCGAGGGCCACTTTGAATCCAGCGTGACAGTACGCGACATCGTTATCGGTCTCTCCGATGGACTTACGGTTCCGTTTGCGTTAGCAGCAGGCCTCTCCGGCGCCGTAAACTCCTCGCGCATCGTTGTGCTGGCAGGGCTTGCCGAGATCGCCGCCGGATCGATCGCTATGGGGCTTGGCGGGTATCTGGCGGCGCGCGGAGACGCCGAGCATTACGCCTCCGAGAAGAAGCGCGAAGAGCGAGAGGTCGTCGAACGCATGCCGGACGAAGAGGAGGAGATCTACGAGATCTTCGAGCAGTACTCCGTCCCGCGCGCAAACGCAGCTCCCGTACTCGAGGCGCTGAAACAGAACCCGGCCGCATGGGTCAACTTTATGATGCGCTTCGAGCTTGGCCTGGAAGAGCCGGCTCCAAACCGGGCGCATCGCTCCGCCCTCACGATTGCCCTGTCTTACGTTGCAGGAGGCTTCGTACCTCTTCTGCCCTATATGTTGGTCAACAGCAACCGGCTCGCGCTCCAACTCTCGATTGCCATCACTCTGCTGGCTCTCGCTCTCTTTGGAGCGCTCAAGGGAAAGATGGTAGGCACCGGATGGCTTCGCAGCGCCATTCAGACCGTGGTGATCGGCGGAACAGCCGCGGCGGCGGCCTATGGGCTTGCTCTCCTGTTGAACGAGCACGCTTAGCTCACGCGCGATTAAAAATACCTTCCAACAGGCCCTGGAGAGAGAAAAAAGCAACAAAACCCGTTACGCTCCCATCCCATAAACACAGGTCAAAGGATGAACATGCCAGCTTCTACTGAAAATGTCGCCGCCCATCTTTCAGCCCGCTTCAAGGCTGTACGCAGTGCTACCTCCACACTCTGTCGTCCTCTCTCGCCCGAGGACATGATGGTGCAGTCCTGTCCTGAGGCCAGTCCCGTCAAGTGGCATCTTGCACACACCAGCTGGTTCTTTGAAACCTTTGTCCTCTCCGAATTTCTCGTCAACTACGTTCCCTTTCATTCCGACTTCCGCTGGCTCTTCAACAGCTACTACAACTCGCTCGGAGAGATGCCGGAAAAGAAGCTGCGCTCCTCCTTCTCGCGGCCTCCACTCGATCTCATCCTTGCCTACCGCGCTCATGTCGACGCTGCGATCGAGCAGTTGTTGCTGCATCCCGTCGAAGACGAAGCCGCCCGCCGCATCGTTCTCGGAATCGAGCACGAACAGCAGCATCAGGAGTTGATCGCCACCGACGTCAAGCACGCGCTCTTCACCAATCCTCTTCATCCTGCTTACATCGACAACACCGAGCCGCTGGCTACGACTGCAATCGCTCCACCGATGGACTGGGTTGAATTCTCGCCCGGCCTTACCGAGATCGGCCTGACTCCCGATCCCTCTTCCGTCGAAGCCTTCTCCTTTGACAACGAAACGCCGCGGCATCCCGTCTATATCACACCGTTCCGTCTTGCTACCCGTCTCGTCACCTGTGCCGAATACCTCGCCTTCATCGATCAGAACGGCTACAACCGTCCTGAGCTCTGGCTCTCCGAGGGCTGGACGACGTTGCGCTCCGAAGGCTGGCAGGCTCCTCTTTACTGGCAACGCGATTCAGAGACGAAGTCCGGCTGGTCGATCTACACGCTTCACGGTCTCATTCCGCTTGAAGATCTCTCCGAGACGCCTGTCTGTCATCTGAGCTTCTTCGAAGCCGACGCCTATGCACGTTGGACCGGTCATCGTCTCCCCACGGAGTTTGAGTGGGAGTACGCCGCTGCGCAATATCCCGCACGTAATAACTCTGAGACGGAACCGCTGCAGGCCAATCTGCTCGGAAGCGGTCATCTTCATCCCACCACGGCAAACCACATTCCTGGGGTGCAGCAGCTCTTCGGCGATGTCTGGGAGTGGACCGCCAGCCCCTACACTGGCTATCCCGGTTATGCTCCGCTTCCTGGAGCATTGGGCGAATACAACGGAAAATTCATGAGCTCGCAGATGGTGTTACGCGGCGGTTCCTGCGTCACGCCTGCGTCTCACATTCGTGTCACCTATCGCAACTTCTTCGCGCCCGGCACGCGCTGGCAGTTCTCAGGTTTGAGGCTTGCAATGGATGCGACACATTAAGTCTCGAAAGTTGCCTCGAATTAATATTTAAAAATTGAAGAAATTGACCCATTAGCTCTAAGGAAGAACCTTTGTGGATAAAGGTCTCTGGACAATTTCTGCATCTCACCTTGTGGACATCTCCATGTCCACAAGGAACGGTCAATGACAATTCGTTTTATTGCGCCTCGGGCCCTAAAAAGCGCACTTGTGCCAGTTCTGGCATTTGCTGTTTCAACGGGTATTGCACAGGCCTCACCTCAACATGGTCCCGATCACGGCCACTCTGATCATGACGATCATGACCGCCATGACCAGGACTTCCGCTTCCATGATCAGGATCGGGAACACTTCGCTCCTCATTACCAGAAAGACATCGACCACTGGCAGCATAACTCTCACGGACGCCCCCATTTCGCACGCGGAGAACGCATTCCCTCCAACTACCACTTTCAGCCAGTTCCTCGCTCCTACTATTCTCAGGTTCCGCCGCCTCCAGCGGGATACCAGTATGGCTACTACGACGGCTATGTCGTCGCCTACAATCCAACTACGCGTATCGTCGCCGATGTTCTTGATCTCGTAACCGCCGCAGCCACTCGCTAGTTGATTACAACGCTGCAATAGCAAAGGCCGGCCCCTTCGCCGGCCCTTTTTCTTTCTGTTGTGGATGGTCGCCGCTACGGGCGGTGACTTGTCCCAACCCACATCAACGAATCTTCAACCAGCTTATTCTGCAGTTCGGTAGTGAAGATTTTGTTGCCGTGCCCCATATTCATATACAGCATGCGGTAGCGAGTATTCGTCCACATCACCGGAAGGTCCCCGCCGCGAATCACATCCTTCATCCCGATCGGATAATTCTTAGGAGACAGGGTCAGCAGCACCTTCACATCCTTGTTTTCGCGTGGCGAGGGGCGCCAGATATACCACTCATTCGCAGGCGACTCAAAGCTCGAGGGCAGGCTCTTCGTTACAGGGCTCTTCGGGTCGTCGACCGCAAGGGTTGCCGGTAATGGCGGCCAGTTGTTTCCGTAAAACACTCCGCCACCCAGAAAATTAAGAAACCACGGCCAGCGAGTTCCCTTGTCGTTGTAGGCGGCAATATGAAACCCAAGCCATCCCCCGCCATGCTCCATGTACTGTTCAAAAGCCGCTCGTTGCTGCTGCGTATGGGGAAAGTCGTCGAGCCAAAGCACCACCTGGTACGAAGCCAGTTTCTCGGCATTCATATCGTCCCAGTTCTGCGTCGTTGCGAACTCGAAATGATCGCGCTTTGCAGCTTCGGTGTAGAACTGGATCGCCTGATGCGCAAAGTCTACGTGATCGTGTTCGACCGTCTCGGAGTAAAAAGCCAGCGCATGAAACGTCGGTTGTTGCGCTCGCGCCACAAGGCTCAACGCCGCAATTGCGGCTAGTGTGCATAGAATTCGTCTCATCGTCCTGCTGCCCAAAGAATGGAGTTGTGAAACAGAGTTGTAAAAGCCTGATTGCTGAAGAGCTCCGGATGATGACCCATGAAGATATAAACGTTCCTCGCCTTCACATGCTCGTTCGACCAGATCACAGGATGATCTCCTCCCATCTTGATCATCGTGTCGGGCTTGTAAGTCTTTTCATCCACAGTAGCCAACACATGCACATTCGGACGCGGTGAATGACTCCATGTGTACCATTCTTCGTTTTCGATCGTGAAGCTCGAAGGCAGTCCCTTCATCACAGGATGTGTCGGAGCCTCTACGTTAACCGTTGCCGTTGCAAAATCTTTGACGTAGCTGGTGAAACGGATATCTCCCATAAAGCGGGAAAACCACGGCCACATGGGAAAGCCATCGAACTCGCCCAACAGCGTTGCATGATGAAACCCAACCCAGCCGATCGTCCCCTTCTCAATAGCCTCGGTAAAAGCTGCCGCGGCCTCGGGAGTCCAGTTGTACGGAGGATAGTTGAGCTGTACAAAAACCTGATAACGAGCCAGGAACTCTTGATTGATGGGCTTCGTGTCTTCGATGTAATCGATTGTGAAGTGATCCTGCTGTGCCTCTTTCGCCAGCCAAACCTTGGCGGCATCCACGAAGGGCTGATGAATCCCACCCTTTTCTGCAATCGCGAGCACATGAAACGCATGGTTCGACTGCGCCTGAGCTACGCAGCTGGTCCAGGAAAGTACAAACAAAAAAGCAACAGCCAGCTGCCATCGAAGCCAGTTCATCTCTTTTCAATCCTTCTTAAAAAGAATCGCGTCTCTCGACGAAAAGGTTGTGCTGATAGAATCGCGTGGTCCATTGTAGACAAACGTATGTCTTATAGCGAATCATTACACACTCAAACTAGGAGATCAGGATGAGTCGTCTTTTGCAGCGTACGCTCGGCGCGCTCGCAGTAATCTCTGTTGCAATCTCTGCTGCTTCAGCCCAGTCTCCTCAGCCCGAGACTGCGCTGTTCAATCGCGACGCTGCTGTTTACAGCGAGGCCTCCGGCGATCTTTATCTCGTCGATTTCCTGCACGACGCCGTCTCCGTTCTCTCCTCATCGGGCAACAGCTCCAGCATCCAGGTCGGTTCCAAACCAATCGCTGTCGTGCTCAACCACCGCACAGGCATGCTTTACGTCGTCAACTCCGGCGGACGCTCGGTCTCCGTCATCGACGACAAAACGCATGCGGTCAAAGCTACGGTCGAAACTGCCGCGCGTCCTTATGCCATCGCGGTCGATGCGGCCGCAGACAAGGTATATGTCTCCAACACCTTCAGCAACAAACTCACGGTCATCGAAGGTGCGACCAATACCACCACGAATCTCCCAGTCGGTTCGGCCGATATCATTGTGGTCAATCCCGATCCGCATCGCATCATCCTTTTCGGTTATGAGAGCGACACAGTTACGGAGCTCGATCCTGCCACCGGAGCTACAGTCAAGCTTCCCGCCGGAGCACTGCACCTCTGGGGAGCCGCCAGGGTAGGGAAGACCCTTTACGTTTCGCATGTGCAGGAACACAGCATCGGCGCTATCGATCTCACGACCCATACAGTCAGCGCATTACCCGCCGGAGCGATGCCCTGCGCTATTGCCGTCAGTTCCTCCACAGGCAAGATCTACGTTGCGAACTACGCGGATGGCACCGTCACCGTTCTCGATCACGGCAAGCCCTCGAGCCTCAAGGTAACCTCTCATCCGCAAGGGCTAACCCTTGATGACGCCGCAGGTCTGCTCTACATCGCCAGCCCGCAGCAGAACGCCATTACGGTTGTGGATACAAAGACTCTCCACGTCAAAGGTACTTTGAGCGATCCCGATCATCCTTACGCGGTCGCCCTCAATCCGGTAACCCATAAGGCATACGGCGTGAACCTTGGCGCAGCTCCCTTTACGGCGATTCACCTGCCGTAAATAACCTGCTGACACCGCTGTGTCAGTAAGTTACAAATTTCCTGTTACTTCCTACCAGCAACTTTGCATCCAATGGCTGAGCGGACGTGACTGCCGCCAGCTTTAGGAAGGGAAATTTTTCACAGTGCCCATGACTCCTGCGTTTGCTGATTCGTTGTCCTCAGTCAGCAATCCGACCATCGCTCCATCTCCTATAGAGGCAGTCGCCGCTGAAGTTCGCAACGGTCTCACCAGTAATCCAAAGACGCTCTCTCCCTGGCTCTTCTACGATGAGAATGGCTCTCGTCTCTTCGAGCAGATCACGGAGCTGCCCGAATACTACCTCACCCGTGCGGAGCGCAGCCTCTTCACCGCGCACGCCGATGAGATCATCGAGCTCGCCTCCGAGCCCACCGGCACCGATCCCGCTCCCATGCTAACCCTCATCGAACTTGGTGCAGGTACCGCCACCAAGACCGGAATTCTTCTCGCTGCTGCAGTCCGTCGCCAGCGGACCGTCGTCTATCAGCCCGTTGATGTCTCCGAGTCTGCGCTCGCAGAAGCGACCCTCAACATTCGCTCGCAAATTCCCGGCGTTACCGTACGATGTCAGGTGGCCGATTACACCACGCAGGCCCTCCCTCTCAATCGCCTCCCCAACACCCGCACGCTCGCTCTCTACATCGGTTCCAGCATCGGCAACTTTTCTCCCCAGGACGCCCGCGACGTTCTTTGCAACCTCCGCGCGCAGCTTCTCCCCGGCGACAAGCTTCTGCTCGGCACCGACCTTGCTCCCGGACCTTCCAAGAGCATCGCTAGTCTTCTTGCCGCTTACAACGACGAGGCCGGAGTCACCGCAGACTTCAATCGCAACGTCCTCGTGCGCCTCAATCGCGAACTCGGCGCCGATTTCCGCACTGAAGCCTTCCAGCACGAAGCTCGCTGGAATGCAACCGAGTCACGCATCGAAATGCATCTGGTCGCACTTACCGCTCAGGTGGTCCACATCCCTGCCAACTCCGCTGGCCCCGCGTTTACCGTGCGCTTTCAGCAGGGAGAGAGTATTCATACTGAAAACAGTTACAAATTCACCGCCGACAGAATCCGCAGTCTGCTCCACTCCGCCGGTTTTGAACTCACCCGAACCTGGCAAAACGGGGCACATCTCTTCGCGGTCAATCTGGCAACTGCTATCTAGCGAACATCAGGCTGACGCCGCCACTCGCCGCTCTTTCCGCCGCTTTTGCTGATCAGCTCAACATCGCGGATACGAATCCCTTTGTCGAGCGCCTTCGTCATGTCATACACAGTCAGCGCGGCGACCGACGCCGCCACCATCGCCTCCATCTCCACGCCGGTTCCCGCAACGGTAGCTGCGATTGCTTCAATCGCCACGCCACCTTCGACAACCTTTGCTTCAACATCGACGAAGCTCAGCGCCAGCGGATGGCACATCGGAATCAGTGTAGATGTCTGCTTCGCTGCCTGAATTCCGGCAAAGCGAGCCACCTCCAATGGGTTCCCTTTAGGATTCTCAGGAAGAGCTGCCAGCGTCTCAGGTGCAAGCTCCACAAAAGCTCTGGCCCGCGCCTCGCGCCGTGTCTCGGGCTTTCCGCTCACATCCACCATGTGGGCTTCGCCCTTCTCGTCGTAATGCGATAACTTCGTCAATGCTCACGCCTCCGCGACATCGTAAAGAGCACAACCATCTCTACGAGCACCGCGAAGATCATAATCCCCTCGATCGTGGTTGAGAGTGGATCGCTCAGGTCTCCAAACATAGACCGACCTGGTGCAAAGCAGAGTGCATACGCCACAGCAAGGCTGGCGAAAAGCACAATCAGCGACCAGTTTTCGAATTTTGTGAAGAGCCTCATGGTCCCTATGATAGTCCGGCAAATGTTTAACGAAGAAGAATAGGAACTACCTCGCCGCGGTCAAAGTGCTTATGTCCAGCGGATAGAATGGCGTAACAATTCGCGCGTGCATGGGCTGCCATATCGCCTGAGCCCTGCCAGACCACCGGTTTCACCTCCGGTTGCAGCCGATTTGAATCCACATAGGCCGGAAGCACACGCGTAAGCTCCGGCTTGCCTTCCACTCTCTCGCCTAGCGTGGCCTGCACAAAACGCGGTTGTATCGTCGCTGCGCCATGGAGCGCGCGGAGCAGCGGTTCTACGAAGCATGCAAACGTCACCTGCGTCGAAACCGGGTTACCCGGCAGCCCAAAGAAGTAAATCGCCCTCCTGCCCTCTCTCTCTGGAAGCCTGCCGAAGACAACTGGTTTTCCCGGCTGCATCTTCACTCCGGTAAAAAAGAATTCAGCGCCGAACGACGACAGTACCTCTTCCACCAGGTCGTACTCTCCCATCGAGACCCCGCCGCTCAACACAATCAGATCGCTTGCGCGCGCCTCGGTAATCGCCTGCTTCAGTTCGTCGCGCCGGTCAGGAACCGCCTCGCGTCGTACAGCTCTTCCTCCGCCGTTGTGAACCAGTGCCGCCAGTCCATAGCTGTTCGAGTTCCGGATCTGTTGCGGGCCAGGAATCTCTTCCACATCCACCAGCTCATCGCCGGTCGCCAGAATCGCGACCTCAGGCCGCCGAAAGACCTCCAGCGTCGCCGCTCCACAAGCTGCCGCAAGAGCAATCTCAGCGGCCTTCATCTCCGTACCCGCCGCCAGCACATCGTCTCCTGCTAACGCCTCGCTTCCGCGCGCAACGATATTGTCTCCCTCTCCCAGCTTTCGCCCTTCTGCCAGCCGAATCGCTCTTTTGCTCTCCGTGCCGCTCTGCTCCACATGTTCCAGCATCACCACGGCATCGGCCCCTTCAGGAACAGGCGCGCCGGTCATGATCTCGATGGCATGATCGGGTTTTAATGGCCCGTCTTCCCACTGCTGCCCAGCCTGTACCTGTCCTGCGACAGCGAGCCACGTTCCCGCGTTCGCCTCGACTGCTCGCACCGCGAAGCCATCCCGTGTCGAGCGATCGAAAGGCGGCTGATCCCGGTCCGCCCGGATCGGCACTGCCAAAATCCGCCCCAGCGACTCCATCAGCGCAACCTTCTCCATTTCGGGTTGTCTTACTTCAGACGCGTGCTGCAGCACAATCTCAAGCGCCTGTTCAAAGCTCACCACGTTCTCCTGGCCTCCGCGCAGGCTGCTTGATCTCATTGCATTCTCTCCGTGTGCAATATGTTCTCAAATACGGAGGGCCTCGGCATTTCGCCGAGGCCCTTTTCGTCTGTTGCTTGAGTCGAACTTACTTCTTCTTGCCTGCCTTGTAGCTGGACTTTACCTCAGCCCCGATACCCGACAGAATACCCTTCACCTCTTCGACGCGAGGCTGTTCTGCAGGATTGTCAGCGGCCAGCTCGATGAACTGCTGATAAGCCTCAATGCATCCCGGAGGCGCAACGATCTTCTGCGTCTTCGGATCGACACTCGCCTTCGGAATCAGAGCCTGGCCCTTGATGTAGTACGCATCGGCACGCTTGGGATCGGCGGCAATGGCCTTATCGGCGGCCGTCGCGGCGTCTTCCAGCTTACCTGCGTTATACAGAGTCGCGGCCTCGTTGTAGAAATACATGCCGGCATTGGCAGGCTGAGCCTTGGCTGCCTCTTCATAGGCATCCGAAGCTCCCTTGCCGTCGCCTCCCTTGGCCAGGGCCTGTCCCATCTGATTGTAGGCCGCAGCAGCGGTCTCCGGATTGGGCTTCTTCGACGCCGTGTTGGCGTCGACGCCCTTCTTGTACGAAGCCGCAGCTTCGGTGTACTTCGCCGTGATTGCCTGATCCACCGGCTTGCCGGAGGCCTTCGCCGCCTTTGCCGCGGCATCCGCCGAGCCCAGCTGCGCATCGCCGAGGGCAACCCACAGAATCGCCTCATCCGGCTTCTGCTGGGTCGCCTGCTGCATGGCAGAGATCGCTGGGTCGAAGTTACCGGCCTTCGTATCCGCGCGGGCCTGGGTCAACAGCTTGTTCAGGTTCGCGATCTTCGTGTTGGCAGCCATCGCTTCGGTGTTCTTCTTCTTGAACTCTTCCAGCTGCTTCTTCTCTTCCGGAGTCATCTTGTCGATGTACTCCTGCCGGCTCATGTCGAAGTTCACCAGATGATCTTCACCCGCTGCGAAGTTGACATTGTCGACGAAATCAACGCTCTTGTTATCGACAAACACAATCACCAGGTAGGCTCCAGGAGCAATCCCTGTGCCCTTGAAGTTGCCCGACGCATCGATATCGAAGCTGTAGGGATACTTCCGGCTCTTCTCGTCCGCGCTGCGGTCCTGGGTCAGTCTCACCTGGCCCTGGGTAATTGGGGCGCCAACCGGGTTGTTGACGTGTCCATGGATGCTTGCCGGCGCTGCCTGCGACCATCCGTTCTGGGTCGCCAGGGTTAATACGAGCGCCAGAATGGCTCCCAGCCCCACGCTCCATTTTCTTCCCATACGATTCATCTCTTCGTTCTCCTGGTTTTCAGTCTTCGTCAGGCCGTAATGGCCCTTGGCTGGTTCTCAAACTTTGCGGCGATCCTGCTCCTGATTAGATGCCGTTTGTGAGCCGGCATAAGGTATGGGATCCACGGCTCCCGCCTCGCGAAACGCCCTCAGCCGCAATACGCAGCTTTCACAAACCCCACACGCCTCCCGCTCACCGGAATAGCATGACCAACTTACATGGAACGGTGCGCCCAATTCAACTCCCAGCCGAACGATCTCGCTCTTCCGCAAGGCGATCAGCGGGGTCTCCACGCGAATATCCCCTTCTTTCGTGCCTCTCTGAATCAGCTCGTTAAATGCTTCATAATACGACGGTCTACAGTCCGGATACCCTGAACTGTCCTGCTCTACCGCCCCGATCAAGACCCGTTTTGCCCCCAGAACCTCGGCCCAGCTCACCGCCGCCGAAAGAAAGTGTGCATTGCGGAACGGAACATAGGTCACCGGAATCTCCGTGCCGATCGCCGACTCCTCGGCGGGTGCCTCCGGGACCGCGATCGAAGCATCCGTCAGGGCCGAACCTCCAATCCTGCGGAACAGGTCCATCTTCAGCGGCAGAAACTCCTTCGCTCCAGTAAGTTTGGCGATCTCGGTCGCCGCCGCCAGCTCACGGGCTTCGGTACGCTGCCCATAGCTGAAGTGCAGGGCATAAACGTCGTAATCCCGCGCCGCAAGGGCAGCGCATACAGTCGAATCCATGCCGCCCGAAAGGCACAAGACCGCTCGAGGTCTTATCGCTGTCATGGCTCCTCCCCCTCGTTCTCTATGGAGGATTCGTCTTCGGCAGGCAGCAGCTCGCGCGCCACTTCCTCATCCTTCCGGTGAACCATCAATCGAGCCCGAAACGCCGCGTTCAGCAGCTGATTCGCATTCTCGCCATGAAGAAAACACTCCAGCCCCGCCGACTCCAGCATCCCCTTGGCCATGTGGGCCTCCACCGGGTCTTCGAATCGCCTCACCATCACATACTGCTCCGGGTCCAGACCGGCTACCGTCAGATCATCCATTCCCGCCCCTCACTTCGTCTCGTACGACTGCAGACGGGCCGTAATCGTTCCCCAGAAGAGGCTCGCCCTCACCTGCACCGGAATGTGCCGTGCATCGTCCGTGTACCAGATCCAGATCTTGCCGCGGTTCTTCACCACACCCTCATCGGCCGTCGGCTGCACCCGAACCGTCTGGAAGGTTCCCGCCGGAGTCTTGATCTCCTCCTTGGCCTCCACCTTCATCGTCACCGTCACCGTACGCATCGAGTCCGCCAGCGGAAACCGGAAGTCCTGCCCCACAATCAGAGGCTGCGACCCGACATAAAAGATCGCGGAGAGAGAATCGGTCACGCACGCCGGGATCGAGGCCGAAAGCTGCTTCGTCGTCCCTTTCACCAGATTGCGCTCCACCATCGTCTGCTTGCCGTCTTTGTAGTTAAAGTTCAACTCGCTCGAGATCTTCCGCCGCCCCTCCAGCGTCTGCTTCGAAAACCCCGCGGAGCACCCCGTCTTGTTATCGAACGACGATAGAAACCGGTCCACCACCGGAAACAGCATCGTCACCCCGCCTACCGTATCTGCCGTTGCCGTAATCTTCTGGGTCGTGCCCTGCTGCTCAATCTGAAAGACCGCCACCGCAGCCGTAAACACCCTCCAGTCCACGGTATAGCTGAGGGTCTGCTTCGTCGGAAACGCGAAGGTCGTGGGAGGCGGTACCAGTGTCGGAATGGGCTGCTGAGGCTGTGGGGTAGAGAAGATTCTCTGCGTCAGCGACTGCGCCGGGCAGTTCGCACACGTCAGCCATAGAAGAATCGGAAGAAGAAGGACCTTGAAACGTTTCGACAGAGCTAACTCACAGGATTGGGATTGAACGGTCGAACATGCGTTGCAACTCGTTCACTGGCTTCACCAAAGATACAGAAAGCTGATTCTTCTTCAAGGTCTCTTCTCGCGACGCGCCTACCGCCGGAGCAGCAGCCGGATCGCAAGGACGGCGTAAATCGCCGCTGCGCCCATAAGTGCATTGTACTCGCGATGGTGCAGGTACCTCTCCCGCGAAAACCTTCCCGGCGGAACATCGCTCTTCGCCGCCGTTAGTCGGGGCAGCAGTCGCGGAACCTGCCGGGCATACTCGTCGAATCCCGCAAAGTTCGCCCGCAGGTACTCCTCCTCCGACCGGATCGTCGGCAGGTAGATCCCCAGAAACCCCACCGCCAGCGCCACGAAGATCACCCAGCTTCCCGAGGCCCAGGCAAACCCAAACGCGATCATCATCGATCCCAGGTACAGCGGATTCCGCGTATAGGCATACGGCCCGGTACGCGTCAGTTCCGCATTCTTTTTCACATACCCGGCGGCATAGCCGCGCAGCCACACTCCCGGAACCACCAGCACCAGACTCCACAGCATCAGCGTCCACGTCGGCCGCGCCAGCCATAGAAATCCCGCGGCGAACAAAAATCCCAGCGGCACGCGGATCCGCCTTGCTATGCGTTGCCAGCTGCTACGTTCGCTCACTCGTCTCCCTTACCCTGCAAGAGTTCAAAGGCGGCCTCGGCCACCTCCTCTACTGTAATCTGCAGCAGCCCCGCCTCCGGCTCGGCCAGCCTCCTGTGGTCGCGCCGCTCGCTCCCGTGACGCAGAACCCGCGCTTCCGTCCCGTACGGTCCATTCCTCGCCGGATCTGTCGGCCCAAACAGTGCCACCACCGGCCTCCTCATCGCCGCCGCCAAATGCACCGGCCCTGTATCGCCCGCAATCACCACGCTCGCCCGCCGCGTCAGCGCAATCAGATGCCGAAGATCCGCGGAAGCCACCGCTGCGTATCCTCCGCTCGCCCGTACTACACTCTGTGCCACCGGATCATCCGTCCCTGACGCGTTCACCAGCGTACGGACTCCCCGCCTCCCCAGCTCCTCCGCCACAGCGCCGAACCGCTCCGCAGGCCACTGCTTCGCTCCCCAACCCGCCGTGGGAACCACCAGGACAAACCGCTCACCTCCCGGAAGCAACCGCTCCACCATCGCCTCGCACTCTCGCTTGATATCTTCCTCGACCGAAAATCCCACCTCCTCCGGCTCGAGCCTCAACCCCGCCGCGCGCCCCAGCAACTCGCACCCCTGCTCGATCACATGCGCAGCATCGGTTGGAATCTTCTCTCCATAAAGCCACCGCGCCGGCCCTTCTCTCGGCTCCCGTGGCCCGGCGAACTCCTTCGTTCCCGCCATCCTCCCAATGACTGCCGATCGGATGGAGCCCTGCATATCGACGCAAAGATCGAACCGCCCACCGCGCAGCTCGCGCCTCAACGAAAAAATCTTGCCCAGCGTCTTCGGCGCAACCGGCCTTCGCTTCCAATCCCTCGTCGCTGCCAGATAAATCTCGTCCACCACCGGTCGCCCCGGCTCCGATCCCATCCTCGCCGCCTGCAGGAGAGGGAGCCACCTCGGCTCCACGACCCACCCGATGGTCCATTTAGGTCGCAGTCTTCGAAGCGCTGCCACCGCAGGCAATGCATGCAGCACATCGCCCATCGCGCCGATCCGTACCATCAGTACGCGCTGCGGCTCGTCTGCCGTTAAAGAATGGTCCCGTCTCGCCAAGCGCTCATTTTCTCACGATCGTTCCGAGGCTTTTCTGCGATCCAGCTCCGAAACCATCCCCACCAGCTCGGCCATCGCCTCTTTCTCATTCACCAGATCCACCTGCAACCGAGCCACAATCACCGGGCCCACCGCCTCAAGACGCTCCCGCAGCACAGGAGTCAGCTTGACCGCGTCCTTCTCCGTGGTCACAAAGCCGTTGGCGCCCTTCTGCCGTGCCCGTTCCAGCAGCTTTGCCATATCGCGTTCGTCATAAGCGTGGTGATCCGGAAACGCCACCGTATCCAGCGGCTCATACCGCGACCCCTTCAGCATCTGGGTAAAGTTATCCGGTCTCGCAATCCCACAGAACGCCAGCGGCAGCGTCGGCAGGGTCTCTCCACCCTCCGCCAGGCTCAGGCTCCGGCGAACCCTCCATACGACAAACCCGTTGCCCATGCTCTGCAACTCGTCCAGCGTGCCTTTCAGCTGGTTGGCTTCCTCTTCCCGCACCGCCACCACATCAGCACGGCTCACCGCCGAGATCGGTTCGCGCAGATTTCCCGCCGGAAGCAGGCAATCCCCCACATCCTCCAGCGTCAGCATCACAATATTTACGTTTCGCGCCAGCCGCTGGTGCTGAAATCCATCATCCAGAAGATGCACCGCGACTCTGTCGCCGCGCTCATCCTGTTCCGCCAGCATCCCCGCCCGGTAGCGATCAGCTCCTGCAAATACAGGAACCCCGGCCCTCTGCGCCAGCAGCACCGGCTCATCGCCATGCCATCCCGGATCGTCATAGGGCTCCACTCGCTCCACCAGACTCGAGCTCCGGCCGTATCCCCGCGTCAGAATGCTGACCGCATATCCGCGCCGTCGCAAAATCCCCGCCAGCATCGCAACCATCGGCGTCTTGCCCGCGCCTCCGGCCGAAACGCTTCCCACGCTGATCACCGGAGAAGGCAAACGGTTCGTCCTCCGCCAGCCCAGCTCATACATCCGGCGCTTAGCCACCACCACTGCGCCGTACAGCGGTACCAGTGGAATCAGCCAGTCTCTCCGTGCGTTCATGACTCTCCCCTGTTCAGCAGTTCCAGAAGAGCCTCAACCGTTCGCTTCGTAGCTCCTGCCTGTTCTATAAACACCATACGGCCCTGCTCGCCCATCCGGTGAGCCTTGTCGGCATTAGCCAGCAAATCTGTGACAGCTCCGGCCAGTTCGGTCGAGTCCACAATGCGGATCGCCTCGGCCTTTAACATTGCATCCACAATCTCGCGGAAGTTCTCCGTCGATCTGCCCATCACCACTGGAACCCCGAACTGCGCTGGCTCCAGCGGATTGTGACCGCCTCCCGTCACCAGACTACCCCCAACGAAGGCAATCGTACCCAGCGAATACACCGACGCCAGATCCCCGATCGTATCCAGCAGAATCACTCCCTCCTGCCCCATTCCAGCCTCGCCTGCCGCCAGTGCGCTGGCTCGAGCCACGTCAAATCCTGCGGCCTCCACCAGGGCGGCCACGGCTCCAAACCTCTCCACGCGTCGGGGAGCCAGAATCAGTACCGCCTCCGGTTCGCTCTCCAGAACCTGCTTCCACGCCTCCAGCAGAATCCGTTCTTCTCCCTCGCCCGTGCTCCCCGCCACCACGATCTTCGCCGCCGCAGGAATCCGCTCCCGCAGCAGCGCCGTCATCGCATTGGCGCCTGCGGTCTTTACGTCGTACTTCAGGTTGCCGCTCACATGCACCCGCTCCCTAGGAGCTCCAATCCTCGCCAGCCGCCGCGCATTCTCTTCACTCTGCGCCAGAAACAGGCTTACCCTCTCCAGCAGCGGCTTCCACAGACTTCTCAGCCTCAGGTATCGCGGCAGCGAACGATCCGAAACCCGCGTATTCACAACGGCTACCGGGATCCCCTGCTCTGCGCACCCATCCATCAGGTTCGGCCAGAACTCGCTCTCCATCAGCACCAGAAGCTCAGGGTGCAAAACCCTCAGATAGCGCCGGACCAAAGTCGCAAAATCCAACGGCAGATAGAACACCGGCGACTCCGGCCCAAACCGCTCACGCGCCAGTCTTTGCCCCGTCTCAGTCGTAGTGGAGACGGCAATCACCCATTCCGGCAATGCCTTACGCAGCGACCGTACCAGCTCCGTGGCCGCCATCACCTCGCCTACAGAGACTGCATGCAGCCAAATCACCCGGCGCCCCGCGACCGCTCCGGCTAGCCCGTGGGGAATCCTCCCCAAACGCCCGCCCAGGCCGGCACGGTACCGTCCGCTGGTCGCCATCCGAAACAGCCACCAGGGAGCGCCGGCCACCAGCACCAGAGCCAGCAGCGCGCTATAAACCGCCAGAATCAACGAACCATGCCCTCGCTTTACCAGGTATCCCAGCGAAGATGATAATCAACTTGTCCATGAAGTCCCACTCTTTCCAGACCTTACGTACATTACTCTTGTTCGCTGCCCTCACAGGCGCAGCTTCGGCCCCTGTTTATGCTTTCGGCCACAAAGCTCCTCCAGTCCGTCCCGCCGGTGAATACCCGGCCTTCGATACCCACCCTCAGGAGCACGTCACCATCGCCATCGACCCCTGCACCGAGCAGAGCGACTGCGACTTCTTCCGCCTCCCCTATATCCGCCACTCCATGATTCCGGTCCGCGTCATCATCACCAACGACAGCAACGCTGCGCTCAAGCTCGATGACGTCCGCATGCAGTTCATCTCTTCCAACGGCGACAAGCTCCCCGCAGCCAACCTCGACGACCTCAACCGCCGCCTCTTCTCCACCAAGGCAGCAGCCGGAAAAAAAAGCCCCATCGTCCCGTTTCCCCTTCCCATGCACCACGCCGCAATCGATAAAAAGATCACCGAAGATGATGACGACTTCGGCTTCAAAACCACTACGGTTGCGGCTCATTCCACCGTCGGCGGCTATCTCTTCTACGACATCAAAGACCTCGACTCTCCTCCGCTCAAAGGCGCACAGATCTACGTAAAAATGATCCGCACTGCCGACGGCAAAGAACTCTTCGCCTTCTCCATCCCCTTCAACAAGTGGCTCGCCACACAAAAGGGAAAGTAGCGAATTGCAGGTTATAAGTGGTTCGTTTGTGAGAAGATTTCGAGAAAACGATCACGCCAATTGTGGAGAAGTTCTTTGGCAAAGACGTTCCGCGAGCTTGAAGTCTGGAAAAGGTCAATCGATCTGACCGTTTCGATCTATCGGCTCACGAACGACTTTCCGAGGCAGGAGATCTATAGCCTGACAGCTCAAATGCGTCGTGCCGCTGTTTCCATCTCCAGTAACGTTGCCGAAGGTTCAGCGCGTGGAACACGGAGAGACTTCAGGCAGTTCGTAAAGCAAGCCGAAGGCAGCAACTGTGAGCTGCAGACACAACTCATCATTGCGAGGCGTCTCGAGTTCGGCGATCAGACTCAACTCTCCGCTGCAGAGACGCTTTCCATCGAAATTGGCAAGATGCTCGGTGGTCTCTCGGCCTATCTGGCCCGTGAGATCCAGGAGCAATCATTAAAGCCATCCAACCGTAACCTGCAACTGAAGAAATCTTTTGATGACCACTGACAACCTGCAACCTACAACGGACAACTCGCTCCATATCCGAGAAGCAGTTCCCGCTGACGTTCCCGAGATGCTGGCCTTCATCAGCGAACTAGCCGAGTACGAGCGTGAGCCCGAGGCAGCCATCGCGACCGCAGAAGATCTTCTCCGAGACGGCTTTGGTCCGCGCCCTGTCTTCCAGTGCCTCATCGCCGAATGGACCGAAAATGGTGTGACCCAACCCGCCGCAATGGCTCTCTACATCCCCTTCTACTCCACCTGGCGCGGGAACGCCGGAGTTCACCTCGAAGACCTCTTCGTTCGCCCGCAGTTCCGGCGCAAGGGAATTGCCAAAGCTCTCTTCGCCCGTCTTGCCCAGATCACCCTCGAGCGTGGAGACCGTTTCCAGTGGCACGTCCTCGACTGGAATCAGCTCGCCATCGACTTTTACGAATCGATGGGAGCCCACATGCTCAGCCAATGGCGCATCATGCGTATCGATGGCGAGGCTCTCAAACGGCTGGCGGCATCAAGCATCGTCTAACCCTAAGATCCTTCAGTGCTTACAAGCCAAGGGATTGACGGAGTCGATATAATTAAAAGTAGGGGACAAGACCGAAATCTCTTGAGCAGATACCCTATGCCGACGCATCGGGAAAAATCTCTCCTGCGTATTTAAAATAGAAGACTTGGGGATGGAGGTCCGGACTTAACATCTCTGTTTCCAAGATTTTGCACCAAAAGATAGGGAGGGGAAGGGAAGTTGCCAGCAAAGAGGGTCAAAGTCATTGGAGGAGGATTGGCTGGCCCTGAGGCAGCCCTGCAGGCCGCCGCTTTCGGCTGCGAGGTCACGCTCTACGAGATGCGCCCGCAACGCTCCACCGAGGCGCACCAGACCTCCGACTTCGCCGAGCTCGTCTGCTCCAACTCGCTCAAGTCCGAGTCCGAGAACTCCGCCCCCTGGCTCCTCAAGCAGGAGATGCGCCGCGCCAATTCTTTCCTGCTCACCGCCGCCGATGCCTCCGCGGTCCCCGCAGGGCACGCCCTCGCCGTCGACCGCATCGAGTTTTCGCGCCGTGTCCAGCAACTGATCGAACAGAACCCGCGCATCACCGTCGTCCGCGAGGAAGTCACCATCCTCGACGACAACGACGACGCGATCACCGTCCTCGCCACCGGCCCGCTCACCTCGCCCGCCCTCGTTACCGAGCTCCAGCGCCTCACCGGCTCTCAGCACCTCGCCTTCTACGACTCCATCTCCCCCATCGTCGATGCCAGCACCATCGACATGGAGAAGGTCTACTTCGCCGCCCGCTGGGACAAAGGCACCGCCGACTACATCAACTGTCCCTTCACGAAAGAAGAGTACGACCGCTTCATCGACGCTCTCTCCACCGCCGAGACCGTCCCGGCCAAAGAGTGGGAGCAGATTCCCGGCGCCGACCTCGAAGCCGCCGACAGCACCTCAACCAACAACCGGCAACCAGCAACCTGCAACTACTTCGAAGGCTGTCTCCCCATCGAAGAGATCGCCCGCCGTGGCCGCGACACCCTCCGCTTCGGCCCCATGAAACCCGCCGGTCTCACCAACCCGCGCACTGGCCGCTGGCCTTACGCCGCTGTGCAGCTTCGGCAGGAGAACCTCCGCGCCGACTCCTACACCCTCGTCGGTTTCCAAAACCACCTCAAGTACGGGGAGCAGGCGCGGGTCCTGCGTATGATCCCCGGCCTCGAAAACGCAAAGTTTCTTCGCTACGGCCAGATTCACCGCAACACCTACATCAACTCCCCGACGGTCCTCACCGAAACTCTCCAACTCCGCGCACACCCCGGTATCCTCATCGCCGGTCAGCTTAGTGGAGTCGAAGGCTACACCGAGTCGATCGCCGGAGGCCTTCTCGCCGGACGCTTCGCCGCCGCCTTGGCTCAGGGGCACACACCAACCCCTCCGCCACGGCTGACCGCGCACGGCTCGCTGATTCACTACATCACTTACAGCGAGGCGAAGAACTTTCAACCCGCGAACATCACCTTCGACCTGCTGCTCCCTCTCGAAGAGGAGCTGCGCCGAAAGATCCGCGACAAGAAGGAGCGACATCGCATCCAGTGCGAACGCGCCCTCGCCGCCTGGGACGAATGGCTCAGCAGCACTGCATAGCAATGTTCACGGCCTGAAGTTGCGCAACAAGCTCAAAGGCTGAAAGCTAAGGATTGGTCTTGGTCATCTGATTCTTAATCAGGCCAAAGATCACCATCACAATCGCTCCGCCGACGCCGCCTCCACCAACGCTGGAAAGAATGGACGTCATATCCATTCCCCCGCCGGCGGCTGCTGCCGTGGTAGCGGCCGCGCCGCCTCCGGAGAGCATCATGTTCAGAAGTTGACCGCCGAGGCCTCCTCCAATGACGCCGGCGACGGTATTTCCAAGCGGTCCAAGGTTGAATTTCTTCAACAACGCACCGGCGATATTGCCTCCAACGCCGCCTGCAATCAATTCAGTAATGATTCCCGCAGCATCCATCTGTGTTCCTCGGAACATTGAGATTCGGAAGGAACTCCGGGCCCGGTAAGGCAAATCTCATCTTGAGGCTCCGTGTTCTGGAAAGAAACGAACCTCAAAGTCGCGATGATCAACCATTTATCCACGGAATCGAGACCAAAGCAAATGATTTCTCCCGCTTGCATTGATACGAACATTGACGACAGCACGACATAACTTCAATCAGTTGCAACGATGATTGGCTCAGTAGCTCGAAAGATTCCCACTCCATCACGAACAGAAAAAGGACACCGCTGTAACAATTGCCCGGCTACTATGGGAGCGCCCTTTTACAGGCCGATCCATAAAATCTTCCGCGAACCGAGGGCTTCGTGTGTCCTCGGAGAAAAGCAGGCACGATGGAAAAAGATTCAACGGGCTCTCTTCCGAAGGCAAATCCCGGACCTCTCGGTCTGGCTGCCTTCGGTCTTACCACCATTGTTCTCAGCTGCATCAACGCCGGTCTCCTTCCCCGAGAGGCCGTTCCGGTCGTCGTTCCTCTGGCCTTTGCCTACGGCGGCGTAGCGCAAATCATCGCTGGAATCCTGGAATTCCGCACCGGTAATACCTTTGGGATGGTTGCCTTTACTTCCTATGGACTTTTCTGGTGGTGGTTTGCATTTCTGCAATGGACTATCGGCGCTGGCTGGCTGAAGGCGCCTCCTGCGGAGGCCGTTGCCACGGTGCTCTTAATCTGGGGTGTCTTTACGCTGCTGATGTGGTTTGTGACCTTTCGCTCCAATCTTGCCGTCTGGAGCATCTTTCTTCTGCTCTGGCTCACCTTTTTCGTTCTTGCCTGGGGAGACTTCGGAGGATCGCTCGGCAGTCTTCGGGGCGGCGTTCTAGGAGGCTATCTTGGATTGCTGACCGGCATTGACGCCCTGGTCGTCGCCTTTATCGAGGTTCTCAATGCACACTCCGGGCGACAGGTTATCTCGCTTGGAAGACCTCTGCTGCGCTAACTCACAACATGGCTCGCCGCATCTTCGCTCGGCGAGCCATGTCTGTTTAATTAGCTTTTCTTCTTGTTGCGTGCGCGGATCTTGAACCAGATCGGCGAGCCGATGAATCCGAAGCTCTCGCGAATCTGGTTTGCCAGAAACCGCTCAAAGCTGAAGTGCAGCTTCACCTCTTTATCGGTGAACAGTACAAACGTCGGCGGAGCTACTGCGGCCTGTGTCATGTAGTAGATTCGGATGCGCTTCGACATCGGAACCGAAGCCTTCTGAAAGTCGACGCTCTCCAGGAATCGATTCATGTTTCCCGTCGTGATTCGCTTGCGTCGCTCGCGCGCTACCAGCTCGACCTTCTTGAAGACCTGATCGACACCCTTGCCTTCAGCCGCTGAGATAAACAGCAGAGGAGCGTAGTCAAGGTATTTCAGAGCGTCGCGAACCTGCTGCTCGTAGACTTTTTTATCTGCAGAAGGTTTACCGTCGGTCCGTCCAGTCGTGACCGCATCCCACTTGTTAACGACGATGATCACGCTGCGTCCGCTCTCGTGGGCATAGCCGCCAATGTTGGCGTCAAGTGCAGTGACGCCTTCGGTCGCATCGATCACCAGCAGTGAAACATCGGCAGCTTCAAGGTGTTTGCGTGCCATCACTACCGAAAGCTTCTCCGCCATAAGCTTCGTCTTGCCCTTGCGTCGGATGCCTGCGGTATCGACAAAACGGAAGTTATGTCCGCCGCGTTCAACGACCTCATCGACCGCGTCGCGCGTCGTGCCGGCGATCGGTGACACGATGGCCCGTTTCGTTCCTGTGAGAGCGTTCAGCAAGGTGGACTTGCCTACATTCGGACGACCGATAATTGCGATCTTGGTCTCGAGCTGAAGATATTCACCGTGCGAACGCAGCCTGCGTGCGGGTGAAGGACCGTCTTCGTCCTCGGACATCTCGTCCTCGGCGGTCAGCATGATCTCAGTAGGTTCTTCCTCGACCGTCTCTGTGGGAAGCGCAGCGAAAACCTCGTCCAGAAGATCACCTATACCGGTTCCATGCTCGGCAGAGATGGGAAGGACATTCTGAAGGCCGAGACTGCGGAAGTTCTCCGCCCCGGCCAACAATTCGGCGGAATCCATTTTGTTGACTGCGAGAAAGACCGGCTTTCCACCGCGAAGCAGCAGGCGCGCAAGCTCGATATCCGGGGCTGCAAGCTCGGTGCGTCCATCGACGACCATCACGATGGCATCGGCCTCTTCAAGAGCCACCTGCGCCTGGCGGAAGATCTCGCTCGGAATCAGGGCTTCATCGTCGGGAATCACGCCGCCGGTATCGACGACACGTACGACTCTACCGGCCCACTCAATGTCGCCATAGATGCGATCGCGCGTGATGCCCGGCTCATCGCCGACGATTGAGCGTCGCGATCCGGTGAGACGATTGAACAAAGTCGATTTGCCGACGTTGGGGCGCCCGCAGACTGCTATTAACGGGAGCTGGGAGGAGGAGGTATCTTCGGCGTCGACAGAGTGTTGTGCCGCAATCTTCTCTGCCTCGTGCCACTCACGCTGCTCGTCGGACTCCTCCGGTCGGGGCCGCGGAGTTGCAGGCCGTACACTCGCAGGCGGACGGCGCTCATCGCCTCGCAGGGTTACTCGTCGCTCACGCTCGGGAGATTTCTTGGGGATACGCTTGAGCTTTTCGGCCTCGGCCTGCTTCGCGGTGAGAAGTTTGCGCTTCCGTGGATCGACTGCTCCAGTCGTTGGAGAGGTTTTGGAAGCGCGGCCTTTCTTGGGCCGCGTGCTGGCCTGACGGTGTTTCTTCCCGAGACGTTTCTGATCGTTTTTTGCCACCGTAGATTCCAGCTTTCTGTCCGCAGTACTATCCGCGGTGAGGTTATTCCAAACTCGCCACTTAGCCAGCGGCGTCGCTCAACCTGTCTATTATAGAAACCAGCGAGCCTTTTGCCGCCTCTTCGCCTTGTCCGTGCCTTCATCCATCCCGATTCTTCCTCGAGCGCTTGAACCGGGCGAGCGCCTGCCGACGCTGCATGAGTTTTTTTCGCCAGGCGGAATTCTCTCGCGCTCCTCGCTCGCCTTCGAGCATCGCCGCGGCCAGTACGAGATGGCCCGCGCCGTGGAGAAGGCCTTCGAAGAGAAGCGTCATCTCATCGTCGAGGCCGGAACCGGAACGGGCAAGACTCTGGCCTATCTTCTGCCTGCGTTGCGCCTGGCTCGTGAGCGACAACAGCGTGTGATCGTTTCGACTGGGACTAAGAATCTGCAGGAGCAGCTTTTTTTCAAAGACGTTCCTTTCCTCGAGTCGCTGCTGGGGCCGTTGAAGGTCTGCTACATGAAAGGCAGAGGAAACTATCTCTGTCGTCATAAGCTCTACGCTCTGCGCGACAATCCACTGCTCAACGGCCTGGAAGAGATCGAGCAGTTCCACGCCATTGCTGCTTGGGAGAAAACGACCGAAACCGGCGATCGGGCAGAGATTGATGCCTTGCCTGAAAGCTCCGCGCTGTGGCACAAGATCGACGCCCGCACCGAAGTCTGTCTGGGCCAGACCTGTCCTGATTGGGAACGATGCTTTATTACCGCGATGAGGCGCAAGGCGCTCGAGTCGGACATCGTGATCGTCAATCACCATCTCTTCTTTGCAGACCTCAGCATTAAGCAGCAGGCCGCGAACGCGCCGGACGCGGGCATTCTGCCTGAGGCGGCTGCAGTGGTCTTCGATGAGGCCCATGAGCTTGAGGAAGTAGCTTCCAACTACTTCGGCATTGGATTGAGTACGCAGCGTGTCGACGAGCTGGTGCGCGATGTCGAGATTATGCTGCGGGCGAAGCAGGCTACGACCTCGGCAATCGAAAGTGCATGCTCCACATTGCAAAATCGTTCGCGGATGTTCTTCTCTGCGCTTCCGGACGACAGGAACGGGGCTAGTCGTATGCCGTTTCTCCATCGCGCCGATTTTCTTGAAGAGAGCGGAGACTACTACACCGCGACTCTCAACGCTTTGACTCGTCTTGAAGGCGAGCTGGAGCGGGTGAGAAATGTTGAAGAGGCAGCAGGGCTTCGCAAGCGCGTTGCAGATATTCGCGCACACCTGGCCTTTCTGCTCGAATCGACGGATCACAATACGGTCTTCTGGATTGAGCGCCGAGCCGTCGGTGGAGTACGAGCCGTAGCGCGTGGCCAGAGCCATACCGCCTTCAACACCCACCTCCAGGCGACGCCAATCGATGTCTCGGAGCTGCTCTCAACGGCGCTCTTCGACAGTTATTCGAGCGTAGTGTTGACCTCGGCCACGCTGACCGTCTCCGGCGGTTTCGATCACATTCGCAAGCGTCTTGGGCTGATAACGGCACGCGAGCTGATCGTACCGTCGCACTTTCAATATGAGAGGCAGGCGCTGCTTTATCTTCCGCCTACGATGCCCGATCCGCGTGAGCCGGACTTTACGGAGCGCGCGTCAGAGAGGATTCGTCGCGTTCTTGAGATCAGCCGCGGACGAGCATTCTGCCTGTTCACCAGTTACAGCCAGATGCGAACGATCTACGAGCGCATGCTGGTGGAACTTCCCTACAAGCTGCTGCTGCACGGCACTGCACCGCGTCATGTGCTGCTGCAACAGTTTCGGGAGACGCCGAACGCAGTTCTCTTCGGCACATCGAGCTTCTGGCAAGGGGTCGATGTGCAGGGAGAGCAGCTCAGCTGCGTCATCATCGACAGGCTTCCATTTGCCGTGCCGACCGATCCTGTCGTTGAAGCCCGCATGCGCGCAATCGAGGAGGGTGGCGGTAAACCCTTCTTCGACTATCAGGTTCCCAACGCGGTGATTACGCTCAAGCAGGGCTTTGGGCGTCTCATCCGTTCGCTTGAGGATCGCGGTGTGCTGATGCTGCTGGACCCTCGTATCCAGCGCCAACGTTATGGGCGCATCTTTCTCGAAAGCCTGCCGCCATATCGACGCACCCACGACATCGGCGAGGTCGAGCAGTTCTTCGCAAGCGACGATCGCGCCGTAGAATAAGAAGATCGATGGGACGCAATCTGTACATCCTCGCTGCGACGTTGTTTGCTCTTTCGCTGATCTCGTGTATCGTGGCGCGCACGAATATTGCGCAACAGCCTGGTTCGCCTGGAGATGTTGCCTTGTGGCAGACGACAGGCCTGGCGCTTCTTGTCCTTGCTCTGATCGTTGCACTTGCGGGAATCCTGTCTTCCCTGTTTGAGCAGGCAGAACGAAGGGCGGACGAAGATCGCCTAAAACGGCGCAAGCGCTAAGCGATACAATAGAAAAAGGCCCGGCCGCCTCATTGGCCTCCCTTTTTGCGGCCTGCTGAAAGGTACTGGAAACAACATGTTTGAAGTGACTGTAGAAGCTGGATTCTCCTCCGGCCACTATCTGCGTAACTACCACGGGAAATGTGAGAATCCGCATGGCCACAATTACAAGGTCTTCGTCACGCTGATCGGCGAAGAGCTGGACGGAGCCGGGTTGCTGCTTGATTTCAAGTTGTTGAAGCAGGTGATGAGGCCTGTTGTGAACTATCTCGATCACCAGATGATCAACGATCTTGAGCCATTTACTACGGTCAATCCCTCGGCCGAGAACCTGGCGCGTTACTTCTACCAGGAGACGGAGAAGCAGCTTCGCGAGATGACGAATGGCCGCGTGAAAGTGAAGGATTGCACGCTCTACGAGACCGACACCAGCTTTGCCCGCTACTACGAGTAGCCAAAGACCATGCATCTGATTGAGCTTTACAAATCCGTACAGGGCGAGTCTTCTTTCGCCGGGCTGCCGTGCATCTTTGTGCGGCTGGCGGGATGCAACCTGCGCTGCTCCTGGTGCGACTCAGAGTACACCTTCAGCGGTGGCAAACCGTTCACGCAAGACGAGGTGGTCGCGCAGATCGAAGCGCTGGCTCCCTGCAAATTGGTCGAGTTCACCGGTGGCGAGCCAATGCTACAAGCCCGTGAACTTCTGCTGCTGATGGAGCGTCTGCTTGCGGCTGGCTACACCCTGATGATCGAGACTTCGGGAGAGCGTCCTCTGGCCGATGTGCCGAAGGCAGTGCACAAGATCGTCGACGTGAAGTGCCCGGGCGCGGGGGCTGCGGCCAACACCTTCCGTATGGAAAATCTCGATGCTCTCACCCAGAGAGATGAGGTGAAGTTCGTAATCTCCGATCGAACCGATTACGAGTTTGCTCGAGACTTCATCCGTGAACATGGCCTTGCAGAAAAAGCAGGACAGATCCTACTGTCGCCTGCTTTTCAGAAGGTACCGTCTCCGCTTCGTACAGCCGACAACATGAGCCTCGATCCACGCAAAATTGTGGATTGGATGCTTGAAGATGGTTTGCCTGCACGGCTCTCCCTACAGATCCACAAATTCATTTGGGAGCCGCAAAAGAAAGGCGTCTAGTGCGAATCTGCCTGATGAGTAGGCGTCAGAGTCAATTCTGTATCGCTGGGTAGCTTGATCGTCGGAAGACTGGCCATCAGAATAGCCAAGTCGAGCTTCATGTAATTCAACCGCACTCGCAGGTCGTAGAGCATCGACTGTCGATCTTCCAAATCAGCGATCGTCTGCTTCGCCTTCTCCCCCGGCAGGCTGACGAGATGATCGATCTTCTCTCTTCCCTCAAGTGAATTTGGTTCCGGAATTCTTCCCATTTCCACCCAGTTGTGAATTAGCCGATCCTGCCGTGAAAGGCCGTCAACATCGTTCGGCGCTACGGCATCCATGAATGAGACGACCACCTGCGGATAGACGTTGTTGACGTCCGCAGGATGTTTGAAGACCTCGCTCAGCATATTGCTCTGCGCCGTCAGCTCGCGCGATTCTC
>DATJJJ010000020.1:0-21145 GCA_035492215.1 Edaphobacter sp.
ACGAATACGGAATTCCGAAGATCCCGGCAGGTACCCCTAGACTCAAATAAACCAACAGCAGCTTTAACGTAGCGAACATTCCATCTTCCAGACTATCTCACCCGACATCGTTAGCTCTTCCTGCCTGTCAAGCCTGATTGACTGCCAACTCCTTTCCCACCATAAAGATCTCCTTGCCGACGAGTTTTCCCGCTTCGGTAGACTTAAAGAAAGGAAGTAGAACGAATTCAGTCCATGGCTCGGTAAAGCTCTTCCCGCCGACCTGCTCCCACTGCCAGGGCAGATGCGTGCGCAAATAATTGAATTCAAAGACTTTGCTTATAAGCCTAGTCAAATCAAGACTTTGGCATCTTAGTCCACCGATAAATCTTTTCTATGCAAGACTTTGCGAAAATCAGGCCGGGGGAGAGCTAGCTGAACTGGACCGCAACCCGCGCCGTTACCGCCGCCGACGTAATCGCGCGCGGGAGCTTCTGGTAGATTCCTCCGAAGCCGCCATTGGACAGAATCACCACAACATCTCCGTTTCGCAGCTCCGGGGTGAGCGCCGTCACAATCGCGTCGGCGTCATGGTAGACCGCGGCGGGAACACCTCGATCCAACAACCCTTGAACCACGTGCCCCGGATCGAGTCTCTCGGCTGCCGGAATACTCTCGGACTTGAAGACTCCGGCGATGGCGACGCGGTCTGCCAGCGCCAGGCTGTCGATCAGAGCGCTCTCGAAGACGTTCCTTCGCAGCGTGTTCGACCGAGGCTCCAGCACGGCAATCAGTCTCTGGCCCGGTCTGCTCTCCCGCAGGGCACGCAGGGTCTCGCGGATCGCCGTCGGGTGATGGGCAAAATCGTCGATGATCGTAACGCCCTCGGCCACAGCCTTAACCTCCAACCGCCGCTTCACGCTGTGAAAGGTCTCGAGCGCCTGAACAATCGCCTCAACCGGAACTCCCTGCCCGAAAGCCAGGGCCGCGGCCGCCGTCGCGTTCAGAGCGTTGTACTCTCCCGCCATCGGCAACGACAGCTCGGCAAATCTTTCTCCGGCCCGCCAGAGAGTCCATCGCGTCTTCGGCCCGTCATGACGAAGATCGGAGAGTCTCCAGTACGAGCCCTCATGGAACCCGTAGCGCTCGACGGTGCAGAATGCCTTTGCAACGCACTCGCTGACGTTCTCGCTCGCATCGTAGGCGATCAGACGTCCGCGCCGCGGAATGAGATTGACGAACCGCTTGAAGGCCGTCTTCACCGCCTCCAGGTCTGCGTAGATGTCGGCGTGATCGAACTCTACATGCGTCAGGATCGCCGAGTCTGGAAAGTAATGCAGGAACTTCGGCCCCTTATCGAAGAAGGCCGTATCGTATTCGTCCCCCTCCAGGATGAAGGGCTTCGTAGGACGAACCCGGAAGCTGGTTCCGAAGTTCTCCGCAACACCGCCGATCAGAAAGGAGGGAGCAAACGTAGGATCGCTCTGCGCAGCCGTCTCGTAGATCCAGGCCAGCATACTGGTCGTCGTCGTCTTGCCGTGCGTCCCTGCTACCACCAGCGGCTGCCGGTTTATAAGAAACTCGTCGTGCAGCACCGATGCCATCGAACGAAATGGAATCCGCTCGTCCATCACGCGTTCCAGCTCCACATTGCCGCGCGAGATCGCATTGCCGACGATGACAAGGTCGGGACGGCGATCCAGATTGCGCTCCGCATAGGGCTCATGGACCGTGATGCCAAGATCGCGCAGGAGATCGCTCATCGGCGGATACGCCGCCGCGTCCGAGCCGGTCACCTCGTAACCTTGCCCGGCCAGCATTCCGGCAAGCGACGCCATCGCCGTGCCACAGATTCCTATGAGATAAACGTGTTTCCGCATTGCACCAAAGAAAGACTAAACCGAAACCGAGGGCTCAAGGAAGCTCAGGCAGGGATTATCCTGATCCGAAAGGTCGAGCCGAACCAAAGTTCCCAGCGGCAGGGTGCGGTTGGCGCCGTCGACATGACCGCAGCGCAACCCGATCGCGACCGGCCCCGGAAAGCCGCGGAGGCCATGTAGAATCGCCCGCTCCAGAAGGTCCTGCTCCTCTTGTGGAACACATTGCGCCATATCTCCGAAGACAATACCCCGAACCTCGTCGAGACGGCCGGAGTAGCGAAGATGCAACAGTAATCTGTCCCATTGATAGGGCTTGGTTCCTATGTCCTCCACAAACAGGACGCTTCCTGCAAGCTGCGGAGCGTACGGCGTTCCAAGACCGGCGGCCAGAATCGAGATGCATCCGCCCAGCAGGTTCCCTTCTCCGACGCCAGGCTGAAGAACACGCAGGCCGTCCTCGACATCGAGCGCCCAGCCGCTCGCCCCTTCAAATGTGTTTCTCCAGCTTGCCCAATCGACGCCGCCCTCGCGAGCAAAGTCAGCCGCAACCATCGGGGCATAAAAACTCGTCAGCCCAATCTCGTTCTGGAACCATGTATGCAGCGAAGTGTGATCGCTGTAACCGATGAAGGCCTTCGGATTCGAGCGAATCAGCTCCGCATCCAGATGGGCCAGAAGCTCTGCCGAACCCCACCCGCCCCTCGTGCAGATGATGCCGTCGACGGTATCGTCGGCGAAAGCGGCATGAAGATCTTCAAGACGCTCCGCCATCGTTCCAGCGTAGTAGAGCGGCCCTCCACCGAAGGCATGCTTTCCGAGCTTGATCTGATAACCCGCTGCTTCAAGCTCAGCCAGACCTCTCTCAACCAGATCCCGCTTCGGAGTACTCGCCGGCGAAATCACACCGAGCGTCGAACCGGGCCCCAGGGCACGGGGCCGGATGAATGTTCGATCGGTCGGAATCACAGCCCGGAGACCTCGCCGCGGCAGATGATCTCCGCAGGGCCGGTGAGCCGCATCGTCTGATCGCTGGTAAGCCACACCGTGCGTTGTGCTCCACCCTCTGCAATTGCTTTCAGGTCGCGATCGACATTGCGCAACGCCATCGCCGCCGCGGAAGAGGCGCAGGTTCCGGTTCCGGACGATGTGGTAGGTCCGCACCCACGCTCGAAGATGCGGAAGGCAATCTCCCCGCTGGAAAGAATCTTTACGAACTCGACGTTGGTTCCATGCGGAAACAACGGGCTTACGCTGATCTGGCCTCCCAGAGTCTGCCAGGAGAGTCCATGAGCGCTGAAGTCTTCAGAATCAACAAAGATCACAAAATGAGGATTGCCGACGTTGACCATCGCTCCTGCGACCTGGCCCACCTCCGGAAGCTCGATCGTGCGCTCCATGACACGCGGAACTCCCATCTCGCTTTCGATCAGGTAGAGAGGATCAGCATCTTCTACGACCTGGCATCTCCTGGGTCCTCCATGGGTGCCGAAGATCACGTCATCCCTTCCCTCGGAACTGGCCAGCCAGGCTGCGACGCAGCGGGTTCCATTGCCGGAGAGTTCCGCTTCGCTTCCATCGGCATTGAAGAGACGCAGAAAAAACTCGCCGTTCGGCTTGCGTTCCAGAAACTCAATTCCGTCGGCACCGACACTCGTATTCCGGCTGCAGAGCTTCCGCGCCAGCGCGGCGTGCTGCCGTGCAGCTACTGTCTCTTCGAGGATAAGAAAATCGTTACCGCATGCATGTGCTTTTACAAAGGGAATCATCGCTTCTTATTCTTCCTCAGAATCGCGAAAGACCACAACCTGCTCGGTCGTTCCGCTGCTCCGAAGCTGCTGAATCAACTCCGCATGTCGACCTCGAGTCGCCTGAACAGTGAACATCATCCTCTCAAAACCCTCTGTATTCTCGTGCTGTTTAACTTTCAGCGGGATTTGCATGCGATCCAGCACGCTAAGCACGCAGACATACATCGCCTTGCGATCGGTCCCGCGAACCTCGTAAAGCATGGAAACGTGCTTCCATGCTGCTTTGGATTCGACATAGCCAACGACCGCCAGAGCAATCAGGGTAACGATGGTTGCCATTACGGCTTCGATATAGAGACCGGCTCCGCATGCCATGCCGATGGAGGCCACGACAAACACGGTTGCAGCGCTTGTCAGGCCAAGGACACGGTCCCGCGTATGGAGAATGATTCCGGCTCCCAGGAAGCCGATCCCCTGCACAATATTGGAGGCCACCCGCCCTTTGTCGGGGTTCGACTCCCCGGCAAGTACAGCCGATAAGAGAGTGAAAAAAGCGCAGCCGAGACACAACAGAAGATTCGTCCGCAGACCGGCGGCCTTATGCCGCCACTCCCGTTCCATGCCTACCAGACCTCCAAGAACGCACGCGGTCAGCAGACGCGCTGCGGTACCCGTGGAGAGTAGCTCCTGATCGATCTGGCTGAAGTGAAACTGAGGAACAAGCATCTGACCTGCGACAGATAGTAGCACCTTGTCTTGTCTTTCCCATCTGCCGCTGCAGGTTTTCTAAAAATGAGAGGACTTGTAAAAGCGCGCGCACGGCTGACCGGTGGTGCATAGAACGGATAGCTCAGTAAGATCCTCAGGGTGAGCTGCAACCGCAGCGGAGACTGGATCTCCCGCGATTGCGATGACATAAGCAGCGTGCCTGGCTGGATCGGCCAGGGCTGCCTTCCAGCTATCGTAGTCCGTCTCGCTGATCGTCTGTTTCAATGGAATACCGGCGCGTTGCAGAGCCCCGATGTGATCCGAGTTGTACATCAGGATCGACGCTCCCGGGGGAAACCCCTTAATGTCGTTCGCAATTGCCTGCTCGAATGCAATGCGGGTCGTGGAGTTGACCATCGCCTCTTTGAGCACCAAAGGAACGCGATACATCATCGCAATTGCATTAACGGCGATCAGCAATAAAGCGACAGGCGACATCAGCCTCACAAGCAGAGGTTGTGAGACCGCGCCCCACTCCTGTATCCATCCCAGAGTTACGCAGGAGAAGATGACGAATGCGGGCAATAGTTCGACACCGTATCGGGAGTTATAGAAGGAATGCGGAAAGAGCGGCGGGATGAAGATCGGAATCGATCCGTACGCAATGGAATAGATATAGAAAGGCAGCGGCACCCACAGCAGCGTAGACGCCATCTCCAGGCGGCGGCGAATCGCGATGACAGTACCGGTAACGGCGAGAGCTGCCACACCAAATCCTGTCTCCCAGGCCGACGTATCCAACTGTGCGGTCCTAAGGTAAAGCACCGCCGCCCAGAAAGGATTGTGCCAGCCAGGGTGATGCGCACCCGACTTTGAAGTCTTTTGCTCAATTGCCAGTGCAGAGTAGGGACCTCGCATAAAGTCCAGCGGATCGTGAAAAAAATGCTGATTGTAGGCCAGCCACGTGATTGGACCGGCTATCGCAAGAGCGGTAAAGATGGCAAAGGAGATGTTGACCTGGCTGCGAACTTTCCCGGTGCGAAAGATCTTCCAGGCGATGACGCACCACACCGCCGCACCAAAGATCCATCCGTCATAACGCGTAAGCACTGCCGCAAGGATGAAGAGACCGAGAGCAAGCAGTCTTCCTCTGACTGCAGGGAGTCGCCCATCGTGAATCGCAGCGACGCACTCCATCGTGAGCAGAGTCATCCAGATGATGATTGCCAGGAACAACGGCTCCGTCATGGCCGTCGTCGACAGATACAACAGATTTGGATTGAGCGCATAAAAAAGCGCGGCCACCATTGCCCATTGTGGGGCGACGAGACGCCTTGCCAGGCGATAGAGGCCGCCTACACTCAAAACATATGCAAACAGTGAGGGCCATGCGCCCGCAAGACCGTTCTGCCACCACTCTATTTTCTGCACGAAGGGGAGCATCAACAGATGCGGCAGAGGGAGCCAGACGCCCCCCAGCTGGATCAATCCGGGATTTCGCGTATCGAGAATCCGTCGCGCTATTCCCAGATGGGCTACAGCGTCCCCGTAGAGCAGGAGGTAATCCCGCCCCATGCAGACGATCAACGCAGTAAATGCAAACGCAATCGCCGCGATCACGTACGGCATCGCCTCTTCGCGTTTCGATGGACGGATCTCGAAGCTCAGAGGCTGCAGCGCCTCCGCCTCTTTGCCTCGGGGACTCCGTCTACGCCCTCTCATACTCAAGATGCGAGATCTCCTTGAACAGCCGGAACCGCTCGTCAATCTCCTCGCGGCTTACATTTTGAAGACGCTCGGTTCCGAAGCGCTCTACAGCAAAAGAGCCCATCACGCCTCCGTAGAACATCGCTGTACGAAAGACGGTGGGTGTCAGCTCCGGCTGAGAAGCCAGATATCCGTAAAATCCTCCGGCAAACGAGTCCCCGGCTCCGGTGGGGTCGACGACTTCGGCGAGTGGAAGCGCCGGCGCGCGGAACGGATGCAGCGCACGAATGCCGGATGAGAACGAGTTCTTCCCAAAGAACGAAGTCGCTCCATACTCGCCATGCTTCACGATCAAAGTTTTCGGCCCCATTTCGAGGACCTTATTAGCAGCGACGACAAGATTCTGATCCTCGGCCAACATCCGCACTTCGCCGTCATTGATCAGCAGAACATCCAACTCGCGCAGGACCTTCGCGAGGTTCGCCGCATGGGCCGAGATCCAGTAGTTCATCGTGTCGCCGCAGACCATGCGCGCGTTCGACATCTGGCTACGTACGCGCGCCTGAAGGACCGGGTCGATGTTGGCCAGGAAGAGGTAGTCGCTGTCCTTGTAGGCCTCGGGAATCTTGGGATCGAACTCCTGGAAGACATTGAGATCGGTCCCCAGGGTCTGCGCCTCGTTGAGATTCTTCACATAAGAGCCCGTCCAGTGAAAGCTGAGTCCGTCGGCGCGCTCAAGACCGCGTGTGTCGATTCCCCGACGGGTAAGGACGGCCTCATGTTCGTCCGTAAAATCTTTGCCAACTACGGCGATGACGCGAACATCGGTAAAGTAGCTGGCAGCGAGCGCAAAGTGTGTCGCAGCACCGCCCAGGCAATTCTCGACGGAACCGCTGGGAGTCTCGATGTTGTCGAAAGCAACCGACCCTACAACCAGAATGGACATTGCCCCTCTTTCTTGATGTGAGAAGTGAGTATTCCGCTGATCTTTCCCTGGACAATCTACAGATATTTCTCCAGCAGCAGCCAGAGCTTCTGCCGGGTCTCTGCCGGAATCGTCTTCTTGTCCGTAAGAATCGCGTATTTCAGTGCGTCGCCACAGCCGCAGGTTCGTTCGCCAGGAAGAGCGGCAACAGCTGCGCGAACCACTTTCTCGGCGTTCCGGGAGTTCTGATGCATGACGGCGACGATCTGATCGACAGTCACGTCATCATGTCCCTCATGCCAGCAATCGTAGTCGGTCACCATCGCCATGGTGGCATAGCAGATCTCCGCTTCACGGGCGAGTTTGGCTTCCTGAAGATTAGTCATTCCGATTACATCAGCGCCCCAGCTGCGATAAAGATTCGATTCGGCGCGTGTAGAGAACTGCGGACCCTCCATACAAACGTAAGTTCCGCCGCTCTTTCCAACAACTCCGCTGTCGTCGCATGCCTTCTGGAAAGCCGTAGAGATGCTAGCGCACACGGGATCACCAAAGGCCACGTGGGCTACGATGCCTTCGCCAAAGAAGGTGGAGGTGCGTGCATAGGTGCGGTCGATGAACTGGTCCGGCATCACAAAATCGGTCGGTTTGTGCTCTTCCTTGAGCGATCCGACGGCAGAGACCGAAAGAATACGCTGAACACCGAGCATCTTCATGGCATAAATGTTGGCGCGGAAGTTTAGCTCTGTAGGGAGCAGGCGGTGACCCCTTCCATGGCGGGCAAGAAAGGCGACTTTCCGCCCTTCAAGAGTCCCCAGGACGAAGGCATCGGAAGGATCTCCGAATGGTGTTGTCAGCTTTTCTTCGTGAACATCCGTCAGTCCCGGCATGGCGTAGAGTCCGCTACCGCCAATGATCCCAATCTCGGCCTTCTTCAAAATGAATGTCTCCTATTTCGCGAGGGGCTGAAATAACTCGCGCCCTTGGGAAGTATATCGCTCGAGCAACGCCGGCTTCATCATGCCGTACGCGCCCATCAGACGAGACAGCGACAAAGCGGGCTCATTGCCCACCACGGCAAGGCGGACAGGGCCTTTTGGCTGCTCATTGTGAATGCTATCCCGCAATTTGCGGGCGAGCTGAAGATCGAATCCTTCGCTGACGAACACCGTCGAACCCGAGATTGACAGCAAAACGTCGCCTTCATTCGTCGAGTAGACCTGTTCGTTCGCACCGGACTCATCTTTTGAACGCCGAACCAGATTCGAATATTTTCTCGGGAGCTGGTTGGCGTAGATACGCATAAACGTGCTTGCGGAATCGGGATTTTTCCACCGGGAGTAGTAGAGCAGTCCGACCGAAGAGGTGGTCTCTTTCTCGGCAGGGGAAGCCGTCTTGCGCTGAGCGGCGTAATAGATGCCTCCGTCCCACTCCGGAGCGAGCCCGTCGGCGATCTCGCGGCCCCCGAAGAGTTCCACCAGGATACGAACGTCCAATTCGCCCATGACACCCAGGTCGTAGGGCTCCCAGGCGTCACCAAGCAGGGGATGGATGTCAGGCATTCGCAGAACGGGGACCGGGACATGAGCGATGTATTGCTCAGGGTGAAGCACTTCAAAGCTTGATGAAGGAGGATTGATAAGAACACCTGCGAAAGCAGCCTCTTTCCCTCCCTTCAGCAGGACCGCATGCTCGAAGTTGAGACCGTCGGTATAGGGGAACAGCATCGACTCCTGCAGGAGTAGAGGGGCCCTGGCTAGCACGGGCGAGCCGGATGTATCCGCTACCATGCCCTTCAGACGGGACATCATCTCAGGCGACGCGTCGGCCAACGTCTTTCCCGAGGGCTGGAGCGTGTAATCGATAAAGGTAGCCATTGCCTGGCCTTCTGCGACTGCCTCTCTCGCCGTATCCGCCTCATCTACCTCGAGGTGACGGTTGTCCTCCTGCGCGTTCTGCGAAACTCCCTCGAGGCTGATATCGGACCACTTCGTCAGATCGACCTTCTGATCCTGGAGGGCGTGTGTGAGTTCGTGTGCTAGGACGGGTTTCTGCTCGTCAGGTTCGATCCAGTCCAACAGATTCACCGTCTTGGTCTTGTTGTCATAGAAGCCGGCGATCTGCTCCGTCAGCAGCGACAGCAGAAAAGGCCGTAGATGGAAGTCGCGATCCAGAAGACCGAACTTCTTCAACACAAGCTCGGAGCGCTGCATCCTGCGAGTGCTCTCGTCCTCGTCGAACTTCTTTTTGAGGTATTTTGTGACCTCATCCCTCGATGTCAGCTTTCGCTTGACGCCGTGCTGAATGGGAAGCTTCGTATCGGAGCTGACAAAATTCAGGATCTGATCGACAGACCGGAACAGTTCCTTGGCCTCCTGCTTGGTCATGGGAGCATGCGGCTTATTATCATCGTCCTTGGTTTGGCCCGGGACCTGGCTTAGACCAGCAACGGTGCAGCCAGTCATCAGAATCGAGCCTGCCAGCCATCGTCCTACCCATCCCACCCTCATGTTTCCCATTCCTGGCTGTAAACCTGCCTCTCTGTCTGACCGCTATAATCAAGTGTACGCAGAGTTCGCTCAAGACGTCGCGTTGCCACTATGAGGACAGCAACCTCTCCCAATACGCCCCCTGCAATCCCATACGCGTCTGATCCGCAACTCAATGCGCTTCTGCATAGCGCGGGTATTGCTTCGTTAGACCAGACAGGTTGGATAAGAGTAGCGGGATCGGATCGTGTTCGCTGGCTCAACGGTATGGCCACCAACTCGGTCCAGGGGCTCACACCGAGAACCGGAGCCTACAACTTCTTCCTCAACGCCCAGGGGCGTATCCAGGGAGATGGGAATATCTTTGCCGCGGGGGACGAACTGCTGATTGAGACCACCCGACAGCAGATCGCTACTCTGATCCCCTATCTGGACCACTACATCATCATGGATGACGTCGAGCTGGCTGACATCAGCGGCAATCGATACGGATTGGCTCTGATCGGCCCTGAAGCGCCTTCTTTGCTCACGGGGATTGGCTTTTCTGAGATTCCGACGGAAGATCTGAAGCTTGCGTTCCAGCCATGGAACTCGATTACGGCCGCGATCCTTCGAGCACACGGCACCCTGGCCCCCCGGTTCGAGCTCTGGACAGAGAATGCAGCTGATCTCCAGGCGTTGCGAGAGGCTCTTGAAGCCGCAGGCGCGGTTCCCTGTGGACCTGTGCCGCTGGAGTGGCTTCGCCTGCTGGAAGGAACTCCGCTTTACGGGATTGATATCCGCGACCGCGACCTTCCCCAGGAGACGAATCAAACCAGGGCCCTGCACTTCAGCAAAGGCTGCTATCTCGGTCAGGAGATCGTCGAACGCATCCGGTCTCGGGGCAACGTTCACCGCACCTTGACGACCTTTCGCCTGGAAGGCAATCTTCCTGCTCCAGGAACCACTCTCCAAGCCGCTGAGAAACAGGTAGGGGAGCTTACCAGCGCGGCTGCCATCCCGGTGACAGGCGGCAGCGGAACTACTTTACAGCTTGGACTCGGCTACGTCCGCCGTGAGGTCCTTGATCGTCACGAACCGCTTCAATACCAGGGCGGAATAGCACATCCGACGCCATCCCCATTTTCTCTGGCCGGCGACGGAACTACCTCATAAAGCATCTGATTCTTCAAAGCGAGACCATCATGTCTGAACAAAACAAGCCTTTCGTCGTTACGGATCGTCGCAAATTTAACCTGGATGGCGAACTCCGTCCTGACGCAACCCGCTCGCCGGAAGAGCCTGAGGAGCGGGAAAAGGCACAAGCGACGGAGCCAATCCCCGTGAAGACACGGGAATCAGAGAGACCCGCCAGCGAGGAAGGTTCTGAGGAAATGTCCGAGGAAATGCTCGCCGGTCCGACTCCCGAACAGATCGAACAGTCCCGACTTGCGTATGAAGCGACCGCAGAACGGCTCGACACGGCGATCCGGGCGGCGAATCCAGGTGCAGATCACCCTCCCGCAATGAGCTTCGAGACTTTGGTGCAGTCCATCTACATGACGACCATCGTTCAACTGGGCGGAGCCACACCGGAGGGTCAGCAGCCACAGGTCGACCTGATGGGAGCACGCCAGAGTATCGACATGCTGAACGTTCTGGCCGAGAAAGCGAAAGGCAACCTGACGACGATGGAACAGCGCCTGCTTGACAGCGCTCTCTTCGAGCTTCGCATGGGTTTCCTTGAGATTACCCAGGCTCTGGCACGCTCCGCATCCGCCAAGTCTGGCGGCCCGATCTCAGGCCCGAGCATCGTCCGCTAAGAATGGAAGCGACTCTCACGTTTCTCGGTACCGGCACATCGATGGGTGTGCCAACGTTAGGGTGTAACTGTGCTGTCTGCACCTCGGCGATCTCCCCATCAGGAGATCCGCGCAATCGTCGAACGCGTCCGTCACTTCGTATCAGCTACAACAACCACGTCGTCCTTATCGATACGGGCCCGGACTTTCACGCGCAGGCGCTCCGGGAAAATGTCCGGCACATCGATGCTGTCCTCTACACACATGGTCATGCCGACCACGTCCTTGGCTTCGACGATCTGCGCCCTCTCAGCTTTCAGTTGAAAGACAACCTGCCGATCTATGCCGACCTGGAAACAGCCGGCACACTGAGGCGCATCTTCGACTACACATTTCGTGAGCGGGACCGCTATTCCACGGCCGCTCGGGTTACGATTCATCCCCTGAACGAAGTCACTCCCGGAGCCGGAATCGATATCTTCGGAGCATGTTTCCAGCGCATCCCTGTCACCCACGGTACACAGACAATCACAGGCTACCGCTTCGGCTCCGCAGCCTATCTTACGGACATGAGTGATATCCCCAGTGAGAGTGTTCCACTCCTTCAAGATCTGGATGTTCTTATCCTTGACGCTCTTCGACGACAGCCGCATCCAAGCCACTCGCACCTGGAACGCTCGATCTCCTTTGTAGAGCAGCTCAAACCACGGCGAGCCTTCTTCACTCATATCAGCCATGATCTCGACCACGCGGCTATCGAAGCCGAACTGCCTCCTTACGTCCGACTTGCCTATGACGGCCTTCAGCTTAGCTTTGAGATCGCGTAGATGACGGGTACGAAAAGTATGCAGATCTTTCGGGCACTCACTGAGCTTCCAGCCTCCTTCGGTCCCACTGTAGCTACCATTGGGAACTTCGATGGTGTGCATCGGGGCCATCAGAAGGTGATCCGCGAGGTTATTGCTCGTGCGCAAGACCTCAATGCCCGCTCGCTCGCCATCACATTCGATCCCCATCCCGCCCGCATACTTCATCCATTGAGTAAGCGTCCTCTTATCACTCCGCTGGCGCAGAAGCTGGATCTTCTTGCCACCACAGGACTGGACGCTACCCTGGTGCTCCCGTTCACCGATGACCTCTCACGTACGAGTGCTCGGGACTTCGCTGAAAGTGTTTTGAAAGGCAAGCTCGGGGTCATAGAGCTCCATGAGGGAGATAACTTCCGATTCGGCTATAGAGCAGAGGCGGGAGTGGATTCGCTCGATGCGCTCGGACACGAACTTGGATTTCGTGTTGCGATCGACTCTCCTCGCGTGCTGCGTGGCGAAGCTGTCTCGTCTACGCGTATTCGGCAGCTGATTGCAGCGGGCGACGTTAGCGGAGCGCGTTGCCTTCTTGGCAGACCCTTTGCCATCGTGGGCACACCTGCTTCAGGCCGCGGATACGGGACTCAGTACACAGTACCGACGATCAACTTAGCCCCGTATGACGAACTGATTCCGGCCATCGGCGTGTACATCACCACGCTGACGATTCATGGAGAGTGCTTTCAGGCAGTCACCAATGTGGGCAACAGGCCTACGTTTGGGGAAGACTCTTTCACGATCGAGTCGCATATTCTCAACTTCCATCCCATCGAACTCAGCGAGCAGACGCCGCTCCATCTCGAGTTTCTCAAGCGCCTCCGAGACGAGATTCGGTGGCCATCGCCAGAGGCTCTGCGGGAACAGATTGGACGAGATGTACGCCGCGCCAAGCGCTACTTTTCTCTGTGCGATCGACTGGCAGGCAGGCAGTAGATCTACTCTTCTTCAACCTGCAAGTAGCTCTACCGATGAGGAGCAACTTTGTCCGGCCCGGCTTCAGGATCGTTTTGTCTTGGGGACTCTTCGGTTCTTGCCGTTGATGTCGCTGCTGCGGCTCGATTCACGGCCACACTGAGAGGTTTCTTTGGAGCACTGTCGGAGGGAAACTGCTCCTCTGGTTTGTTGGCAATCGCTGCCCGCATAAAATCCATCCAAATAGGCAGTGCAGCCCGTGCGCCGGTCTCTTTATCTCCGAGCGACTGGCGGCTGTCATACCCGATCCAGGTCCCACAGGTAACAGAAGGAGAGAAGCCGATGAACCATGCATCCGTGTAGTTGTTCGTCGTACCCGTCTTTCCACCGAGTGGATGATTCAACTGGGAAGCTCGAGCTCCTGTCCCCATTCGAACGACGGCCTGAAAGAGTTCCATCATCGTTCGCGCAGTTTCTACTGAGATCACCTCACGCACATCAGTTGGCTTTTCATCGAGAGGAAGTCCATCAGCCTGGGTCACCTTGCGGATGTAATGGGGCTCAATACGGATGCCATCATTGGGAAATACGCTGTAGGCGCCGACCTGATCGTAGAGCGATATGTCGGCAGCTCCGAGTGCCACCGGCAGGAACGCCGGGATATCGCTGGTAACTCCAAAACGATGCGCAGTATCGATTACCTTGCGGATGCCAACGTGTGAAGCCAGCTTGAGGGCAGGAATATTACGCGAATCCGCAAATGCATACGTAATGGAAATCGGCCCCATATAGTTGCCCTCGTAATTATGAGGGGTATAGGGACCGCTGGGGGTGGGAAATGTCGTCGGACCATCCACGATGATGTCGGTGGGTTTCGTACCGGCCTCTATCGCGGTCGTATAGACATAGGGCTTGAACGATGAGCCAACCTGACGCCTCGCCTGTGTCGCACGATTGAACTGGGAAAGTGCAAAGTCGCGACCGCCGACCATCGCTACGACCTCGCCGGTTGCATTATCTACAGCCATCAGCGACGCCTGAGCGCCCGAGTCCTGCTCGAGCGAAGCCTTCCATGTTCCGGCTGGACCTGGCGCCAGAATTTTGAGGTAGACCAGATCTCCATTGCGGAGGAAGCTGTCAGCCTCCGCATAAGTGGTCCACTGCCAGTTCTCCGGCGTCAGAACAGCAATCTGGGTTCCCAGCTTTACCGTGACCCGCTTCGGTTCGACCGAGGTAACGACACCGTGTACATACGTATCTTTTGCGATGGGTTGAACCCAGTCCGGATGCTTATAACTCTCCACGTCTCCACCGGAGAGCACGACGTTCTGCAGATCGCCCTTCCAGCCTTCACGCCGCTCATAGGAAGCAGCTCCGTCAAGTACTGCTTTATTCGCCACGGCTTGCAGATCCAGATCCAGCGTCGTGTAGACACGCAAACCTGCACCATGAACCTCTTCGACGCCATACTCTTTCTCAAGCTGTCGCCGCACCTCTTCCACAAAGTAAGGTGCAACGCTATTCGGAGGAGACTGGATATGAAGACCCAGCGGAGCCGCCTGTGCTTTCTCTTCCTGTTCCGCAGTGATCTTGCCGTCCTGCTTCAACTCGCTTAGGACGAGATTGCGACGCTTTAGCGCACGTTCGGGATGACGGACAGGAGAGTAGTACTCCGGGCCCTTGGGAAGGGCTGCCAGCAATGCGGCTTCAGGCAACGTGAGGTTGCGAACGTGTTTATTGAAGTAGTACTCCGCGCCCGCTTCAAATCCGTAAGTTCCTCGTCCTAGATAAATCTGATTCGCGTACAGCTCGAAGATCTGATTTTTTGTGAATCGTCTCTCGATCTGCATCGAGAGAATGACCTCCTGAAACTTTCTGCCATAGGTCTTCTCGTTCGATAGAAAGAGATTTCGCGAGAGCTGCATGGTCAGGGTAGAGGCTCCCTGCGCTTTGCCCTGCGAGTGCAGATCTCTGTAAGCAGCGCCAAGAGCGCGCACCAGGTTCACGCCCCAGTTGCTCTCGAAGCTTTTGTCCTCAATCGAGAGGATCGCCTCTTTCAAGACGGGAGGAAATTCAGAATAAGGCACCACGACTCGTCGTTCGAGCGCGAACGATCCAAACGGACGGCCATGCACATCCACCAGCTCAGTCGTCGTGTTTGGGTGATAACGAGTGAGATCGTCGACCTCCGGCAGATCGATCGAATAAACCAGCATTAACCCGCAGAGGGCTCCTAAGATCGCCGAGAGAGAGAGCAGTACGTAAAAGGTGACGAGCCGGGCACGCCTCCTGCTGGGATATTCGCGCCACTCCATCAACCGTTGAAGAACCCGTTGCCAGAGAGGCTCCGGCAGGGTCTCAACCGCATTCTCTTCGCGTCTGTGTAAGCTCGGCACTGCCCTTCACCATAGCATGATCACACAGGCCCGGCAGATCAAACGCAACTGTGGAACAGACCCGACAAACAACAAGCGCAAGAGCTAGAGGATAACGCTTACGCGGCTTTAGCTTTCAGTAAATCAAGCGCCTTGTTCAGCTGTTCGTCGACCGAGACCGCGGGCTTCTTTGTCTGGGGTTGCTGCGCTTCTGCAGCAGGCGCATCCTCGTCGATAGGCTCATTGTCATCGATGTTCGAGGCTACGGTAAGACCCGGAGTAACGCCCTCATCCTCAAGCTTCTTCCCTGACGGCGACTCATACTTGGCGACAGACAAGATCAGCGCTGATCCGTCAGGAAGCTCAAACGTCTTCTGCTGCGATCCCTCACCAAACGTTTTTTCGCCTACCAGGTCTGCCCGATGGTTATCCATCAAAGCCGCGGCAACGATCTCAGCTGGACCTGCTGTTCCCCTGTTGACGAGTACCACCACTGGTGAGGTTGTATTGATTGCTTTCGAAGATTCCGCAGCAAACGTCTGCTTTTCCACCTTCTGACCTTCAAGCGTGGTAATCGTTCCAGACTTCAGCAGGAAGTTGGCCAATCGAATCGCCTCAGGATTCTCTCCCGCAGCCACATCTCGCAGATCGAGCAAAACCTTCTTGTTACCGGCCTTCTGCATGCCCTTAAGTTTCGCCTCTACCTGCTGAACGTGTTCATGGTCGAGCACCATCGGCTTCAGATACAGGATCGAAGAGTTCTCATACATCGTCTCGCCGACCGGCGGCTCAGTGGTCACCACGCGGGTCATCGTTACCTTCTCCGGAGTCGCCTTTCTCGGACGCACGACCGCAATTGACAGCTCGCTTCCTGGTGCACCTTCCAGCATCATCCGGATCATCGCCAGCGAGACATTGCGCGTGTCCTGATCTCCGATCGCTTCGATAATGTCGCCGTCATTCAGATTCGCCTTCTCCGCCGGGCTTCCCGGAACGACCGAGACGACCGTCGCATAACCCCAGCGCTTGGAGACATTGATGCCCACCTGCGCCTTACCGCCCTTGTCCGCCTTGTAGGTCTTGTAGTCCGCGGCCGTCAGGTAGCTCGAATCCGAATCGAGGGACTCCAGCAGCCCACGCAGAGCTCCATCCGTAACATCCGGAATGTTCGGCTCCTCCACGTAGTCCGTCTGGATATGCCGAAGAACCTCGCTGTACACATTGATCTGCCGATAGGCGCCATCCTGGTCGTCCGTAGCAGCATTCACGCCGCTCGAATTGACTCCCAGAAAAACGGTGAGCACCAGAACTACCGATACAGAAAGCAGAAGGATCTTCGAAATCTTCGGCATAGATAGAGAACTCTCCGGCGATCAGAGACCGCCCAACAGGCGTTAGACGAAACACCCTGCCAAAATGATACTCTCGTACGGAGATTCCGCGATATGGGCAGGAACAACTATGGTGGCGGTGGACAGAATCGAACTGTCGACCTACGGGTTATGAGTCCGTCGCTCTAACCATCTGAGCTACACCGCCGATAAAAGAGAGCCGTGCCCACCAGAAAAATCGTCGCGAATCGGGGAGAGTCGCCTCTGGCACAGCCAGGTTCCATCATACTTGATTCCACTCTGACGGGAAAGTCTAACGAGACTCAGCCTTTGCGTATCATCGGAGTCATTCCCGCACGTCTTGCTTCCACCCGCCTGCCACGTAAGATCTTACGCCCTATCGCAGGTCGCCCCATGCTCTCCTGGGTATGGGAGGCAGCCCAGGCCTGCCCGCAACTCAACGACCTGCTGGTTGCCACCGACTCCGAAGAGATCGCCGACCTCTGCCGAGAAAACGGATGGGCTTGCCAACTTACCTCTCCCAACCTCGCCAGCGGCACAGATCGCGTACACGCGATCTCCCAGCTTGTCGATGCTGACGTCTACGTCAACATCCAGGGGGATGAGCCTCTTCTTAAACCCGAACACCTGACAGCCTTGCTGCAGCCCTTCGCAAAACCCCACGTGGAAGTAACCACGCTCAAGGTCCCTTGCACGCCCGAGAACATTCACAATCCCAATGCCGTCAAAGTGGTCACCGCTGCCGATGGCAGAGCACTCTACTTCTCCCGCGCGACCATTCCTTACAACCGCGACGGAAATCCCGCACAGTATTGGAAACACATCGGCCTGTACGCCTATCGCAAGGCTGCCCTCCAGCGTTTCCCGGCGCTTCCCGGCAGCACCTTGGAACACACCGAGCGCCTTGAGCAGTTGCGCTTCCTCGAGAACGGCGTGAACCTCTATGTAGAGCCCACGCCCTTCGATACCATCGGGGTCGATACCGAAGAAGACCTCCGTCTCGTGGAGACGGTGCTAACCCGCTAAGCCGTGTCCACCTATGGAAGTAGAAGCTCCACAAACCTCGCTTAGCGGATACCTTCTAGCGCTTATCGGCCTTAAACGTAAGCTCCAGACCACCGTTGTCGACGGTCGCGCTCACACTCTCAAGCGAGCTCACAACCCAGTCTGCCTGCTCCAGTTGGGCAAGCGTATGGGTTCCGACGACCCCCAGAACACGTGATCCGGCAGCTTTGCCCGCGCCAACGCCCGAAGGTGCGTCCTCGACCACGATGCACTCCTCCGGAGCACATCCCAGCAACTCGGCCCCCTTGCGGTATGGCTCGGGATCCGGTTTGCCCCGCACCACATCATCCGCACTCACAATACGGTCTGGCGCAGGTAGGCCCGCAGCCTCCAGGCGTCCCAGCATCAGGCGTCGCGTTGCGGATGTCACAATGGCCCACCGCTCTGGCGGAAGACTCCCAAGCAGTTCCTTTGCACCTGGAAGCACCTTGAGATCCGAAGTGTCAGCGATCTCAAGGTCTTCAATCATGCGAAGACCTTCCAACGGGTCTATATCGGGTCGAAGCTCGCGAACGATATCGATCGCGCGCATTCCATGCGGAACCTCGTAGGTATCGGCATTCGGAATATCGTATTGCTTTGCCCAGATCCGCCAGCAGCGAACGACAGATCCGATCGAGCTGATCAAAACGCCATCCATATCGAAGAGCAGGCCCTTCACCTTCACCCGTACCACTTCGCTCAAACCTGCTCTCCCTTCAAAACAAATACCTTTGCAGCTTCAAGAACCTTCGTCACCGACTCGGTCGAACAGCTCTCGCAGTAAACGCGCAACAAAGGCTCCGTTCCCGAGGCACGCAGCAGCAGCCAGGTCTCCGCAGCATTCGGCTTGCCTGCACACTCCGGGTTCTCCAAAAAGAACTTGATCCCATCCAGATTCTCGGTCCGCAAAACCTTCATGCCGGCGATCTCTGTAACGCCCGCCTTCGCGCGGCTGATGGCCGACTGCTTAATCGACTCCTCGATGTGCATGTCGATGCGTCCGTATTCATGCACACCAAACTCGTCCTGCAGCATCGTCACCAGTTCGCCCAGAGTCTTCTTCTCGTCGGCCATCACGTTGGCCAGCAGCAGAGAATTCAGCAGGCCATCGCGCTCCGGCAGATGCTTGCTGATCCCCACACCACCCGACTCTTCCCCACCGATCAGAATCTCTTTTTCCAGCATCAGATCGACGACGTACTTGAAGCCAATGCCATGCTCGTTCAGTTTCCGGCCATACTTCGCCGAGATCCGATCGATCATCTTGGTCGTATTGAAAGCGCGCGTCACTTCGCCCGGCCACTTCTTCCGTTCCAGCAGCCACCACAGCAGAATGGAGAAGATCTTGTGAGCATCGACAACATTGCCATGCTCATCGACCGCACCAATACGATCAGCGTCGCCATCCGTGATCAAACCAGCGGCACACTTCTCTTTCACTACCGCTTCCTGTGCCGCCTTAATGTGCGGCAAAATCGGCTCCGGATTAATTCCCGGGAATGCCGGATTCACCTCGCTACGAATCTCGACAAACGGAATGCCAGCCCGCGTAAAGATTCCCGCAATCACGCCGCGACCTGCGCCATACATCACATCGATCAGAAACTTCGACCCACTCTCCTTGATCGCCTTCAGATCGACGAACTTCTCGAGCGCCGCAACATACTCCGGCAGAAAATCGACCTCTTCGACCGAAGCGGGTTTCTCTGACCGAGGAGCAGGCTTCATGAGGTAGCTCTCGATCGAAGCCATAATGGAGGGTTTGCCCGATCCCCCATAGCTCGCCTTGTACTTCACTCCATTCCACTCTGCAGGATTGTGGCTGGAGGTAATCATCACCCCACCGGCAGCCTTGCGAGTGCGTACCGCATAGGACAACGCAGGCGTAGCAGTGATCCGTCCTGCAAGCTGAACCGGAATTCCCGCCCTCGAAAGCTCCTCTGCAACCACTCGCGCAAAAGACCTTGAAGCGAAGCGCGTATCCCAACCGATGCAGACACCGGCCTTCGCATCCTCGTGCTCAAGGATGTAATGCCCAATTGCCGCTGCTGCCACGCGAACATTGGCGTAGGTAAAATCATCGGCGATAATGCCGCGCCAGCCATCCGTCCCAAACTTCACCACAGTCTTTGTCTCTGACATAAACCTTCCGACCGCTTGCTAAACCAGATCCTCTCGGCCTGCCTGCTTCAACTCCGCAACGACCTTCCCGACATCCTGTGACCGTTCGCGCGTCGTAATCAGCAACGCGTCCTCTGTCTCGACGACCACCAGATCGCTCACCCCCACCAAAGCAACTGCCTTTCCCGGCGCATAGACATAGTTCCCTTCAGCGTCGATATCGACACATGCCTGATTCGTCTTGTCGAAGACGTTTTTCTTCGCCAGATCCTCCGGGCCGCAGTCCGCGACATGCTCATGCAGGGCCGACCAGCACCCCAGATCGTTCCAGCAGAAATCTCCGGGCAAACAATAGAGCTGCGAAGCTTCTTCGCCCTTCGCCGATCGCGGTTCAAGAACCGCATAGTCAATAGAGATGTTTTCGCAGAGAGGATAGACCTCCGCGAAGACCTGCGCGAACTGCGGGGTCCCATACGCCGCTGCGATCTTCTCCATCTGTGCCGCGATGCCAGGGCTGTGTTCCCGGATGGCGTTGGTCAGGGTCTTTACGCTCCATAAAAACATTCCGCTGTTCCATGCGTAGTTGCCCGAGGCCACAAACACCTCAGCGAGTGCCTTATGCGGCTTCTCCGTAAATCGTTTGACCGTGTGGACCTCAATTCCACGAACAGGATCGGAGGCTGCCCCATACTCGATGTAGCCGTATCCCGTCTCGGGCTTGGTCGCAGGAACACCCAGAACAACGATCTTCTCGCCGCTGGCAGCGAGCGCAACTCCAGCCTTTACAATCTCGGCAAACCTCTTGCCATCTTTCACAACATGGTCTGAAGGAAAAATTCCGATGACGGTATCCGGTTGCGTCTTTTCCAGAAGAAATGCGGCCAGAGCGCACGCAGGAGCCGTATTTCTCGCAGCAGGCTCGCTCAAAATATGATCGCGAGACACATCCGGAAGCTGATCGACGATGGCTTCCTTCAGCAAGTCATTGGTGATGACCCAGATGTCTTCCGCAGCAGCTACAGGTAACAAGCGATCAACCGTCTGCTGAATCATGGTCCGCTCGCCATCGAGAGCCAGAACCTGTTTCGCTCGGGACTTGCGACTTCGCGGCCAAAAGCGAGTTCCACTACCGCCTGCAAGAATTACCGGGGCGAATCGAAATTCCGAACCTGCGGTCTGATCGACAGCTTCTTTCACGTTTCCTCGTCTCAAGGCAAAGGACCGCACTGGCTTTTCCAATGCGGCCCTCTCCCAA
>DATJJJ010000021.1:0-10053 GCA_035492215.1 Edaphobacter sp.
CGCCGATCTTGCCGCCGGCGTGGATATAGGTTCCGACCGAGCCTTCGTTGGTGGTACGAGAGGCCTTCTTGGCGGCAGACGCCATGCCACGCTTGCGGAGGACGACGAACGCCTCCTCCATATCGCCCTTGGCCTCCTGCAACGCCTTGAGGCAGTCGCCCATCGGGGCGCCGGACTTTTCGCGGAGTTCCTTGACGAGTTTTGCGTCGATCTTTACGGCGGTGTCAGACATGAGATAGATCCCTTCCTAGGTGAAACGTGATTCAGACAAAGGGGGCGCGGGCTTGAAACCCGCGCCCCCTGAGAATGCCAGATGGCGGTTACGGCACTGCAAAAGCGGTGCGTGGGGGCTTAGGCTCCGGCATCGGCGACGGCGGCGGTATCGGGCTCGTCGGCCGAGGCGGTGGCAGGTGCCTTACGGATGTTTCCGCCCAGGACGGCGGCGAGATCGACGTTGTCGTCCTCGTCCTCATCGGCGGCGGAGATGGAGGCCTGAACCTCGGCCAGCTCGCCGTCCTCACCGATGAACTCGGGAGCGACTTCGGCGGCCTGAACGTCGGAGACCTCATCGGAGAAGGCGCGCTCGGAGACCATCTGAACACCCTCGAAGGCCGAGTCGGCGATCTTGGTGGTGAACAGGCGGATGGCGCGCAGGGCGTCGTCGTTGCCGGGGATCACGTAGTCGACAACGGTCGGGTCGCAGTTGGTATCGACCACGGCGACGACCGGGATGCCGAGCTTGCGCGCCTCGGAGACGGCGATAGCTTCGTTGTTGGAGTCGATAATAAAGAGCGCATCCGGAAGCCGCTTCATCATCTTGATGCCGGCGAGGTTCGTCGACAGGTGCTTGCGCTCGCGCTCCAGCTTGATGACTTCCTTCTTGGTGAGCAGCTCATAGCGGCCGTCGGTCGACATGTCGTCGAGCTCCTGCAGGCGCTTGACCGACTTCTGCACCGTGACCCAGTTGGTCAGAAGACCGCCGAGCCAGCGCGAGTTGATGTAGGGCATTCCGGCGCGGTTGGCCTCTTCGGCCACGGCGTCCTGCGCCTGGCGCTTGGTTCCGACGAAGAGGATCAGCTTGCCCTGCGCGGTCAGGTCGGTGACGAACTTCGACGCGTCCTTGAACATCTTGAGCGTCTTCTGCAGGTCGATGATGTAGATTCCGTTACGCTCGCCGAAGATATACTCCTTCATCTTCGGGTTCCAGCGCTTGGTCTGATGCCCGAAGTGAACTCCAGCTTCGAGCAGTTCTTTCATAGTGATGGTAGCCAAATGAATCTCCTTGGTTGAGGCCCAAACGGAGTGCGAACATCCGGGACCTGGATTTATCCCCCGTAGGGGAGATTGGACTCCTTGCCGCAGGCGAAGAGGCTCCTGCAGGTGCTGCGAACAGGAGCCCGATCACGGGGAACAGGCTCCTGCCAAAACTGAGGTTCTCGAGGAGAAAAGCAGCAGCAAAAAGATCTTGCTGAGAGGCTTTCTTATCGCTTCGAGAACTGGAAGCGTGCGCGAGCGCCCTTCTGTCCGTACTTCTTGCGCTCCTTGGCGCGCGAATCACGGGTGACGAGGCCTTCGCTCTTGAGCGCCTTGCGGAGCTCAGGGTTGAACTCCATGAGCGCGCGGGCAATGCCGAGCTTCACCGCGTCGGCCTGACCCATCACGCCGCCACCGCGAACGGTGGTGATGACGTCGAAGGTCTCGCCGATGTTTTCAATGCCGAGCGAACGCTTGGCGGCGGCGCGCTGTTGCGCGGTGACAAAGTAAACGTCAACTTCCTTCTTGTTGACGGTGAATTTTCCGCTGCCCGGGCGCAGGAAGACGCGCGCGATCGAGCTCTTGCGGCGGCCGGTGCCATAATACTGGACGAGATCTGCCATATATCCTCTAAATCCTCTTGAACTTCAGAGGCCAAAGCCTCTTCGTATCGTTCGAACTGTCGGCACGGATCAAACCCGTGCCTAAAACTTAGGCGGTCGCCTCGAGCGGCTCAGGCTTCTGAGCCTGGTGCGGATGCTTCTCGCCCTTGTAGACCTTCAGCTTGGTCGCCATCTGACGTCCCAGCTTGGACTTGGGAAGCATACCCTTGACGGCCTGCTCGATGATCGCCTCGGGGCGACGCTCCAACAGCTTGATAAAGGACTCTTCGCGAAGGCCGCCGGGAAAGCCGGTGTAGCGGCGATAAACCTTGCTGTCGGCCTTGAGCCCGGTCAGCACGATCTTTTCGGCGTTGATGATCACGACGTGATCGCCGGTATCGATATAAGGCGTGTAGATCGGGTTGAGCTTGCCCGACAGCACATTGGCTGCCTGGGTGGCGAGGCGGCCGAGCGTCTTACCGCTGGCATCGAGGACAAACCACTTGCGCTGAATCTCTTTCGCGCTCGGAATCCTGGTAGACATCGTCTTTGTTACTCCTTGGTTCTGCCGTCTTCCTTGGTCGGCGTACTGCGGAAGAATGATGGAACAGATGGGTGCTGCATCCTGCTAAATGCTGAAGCGAACCAAAATACCTCCCAAGCGTTGGACGCCGCGAAGGACGAGGAAAAAGCCTCTCCAAACGCGAAAAGCCAACTGCCTGGATTGCGCACAGAGCCTGGTTCCGGGGGCCTGAGGTGTGGGTGCTTTGGGGGCGGGATACTTTAGCTTGCCCCGGGTGGATCCACGACGTTGTCTCAACCGCCGTCTAAGCGTACCAATGCCCAGACGTGCAGCCACGAGACTGCGCGAGTTTTAAGAATATCCGAGCTTCTGGGGGGAGTCAATGCGAATTGCCGCAGAAACAACGGGATAATCCGTGAGATTTTGCCGGCTTTTTGTTCCTTCCAAGAGGGTTCTGGGATCCGCGATCCTTCGAGTTCCGCTTGGAGGAGCGCCGAGGAGAAGGAGTCCACCTTTCCTTCGTCTCAATAGATAAGCGGTTTATTTTCAATAATTTTACTGAAAATTTGGCGCTAATTCCCCCTGAGAAGAAGGGGTACGGGGCGCCAATCTTTCCGACGACGAGATGTTTCGCAACGAGAGTGCCAGCAGCCAGCCGTAGCCTGCAAGGAGAAACAGCTCAAAGGCGAACAGAATAAAGTAGGTCGACTGGCCGGAGAGAAGTCCCTGATGGAGATGCTGGGCGTCCAGTTGCGAGAGGAAGGTGGCCCAGTAGCTGTGCTCCAGCACAGCTACGATGCCGACTCCTGCAAAGGCGGCGACCTGCAGCAGCCGGCGGCCATCGATCAGCAGGCATAGCGGAAAGAGCGTCAGCATCAGGTAGGGCGGCCAGGATTTCTTGGAAAAGATCATCAGCGCCAGGGTGAGGGCCGGCATGGCGAAGACGATCACCCGCAGGCGTGTCTCAGGGGAGGCGGTGTGCGCTGCGCGAGCGACGAGAAGGAAGATTGCTGCAAGGACCGCCAGCAGGAGCAGATCCCACAAGCGGGCCGGAAGAGAGATGCCGAAGAGCGATTCGACGAGATAGGGGAAGTTTCCTGCGCTTTTGATGCCTCCCTCGCGCTGGAGAGGAACGAGAACGTTCAGGTGCATCGCGACGAAGGAGCCGTAGACTGCGACGATGGGCAGCAGGATCCCGAGGGTCCAATGCCAGCGCTTTTTGAGAGCCAAAAAGAAGGTCGGGGCGTAGAGCAGGGGGAGAAACTTCACGGTTGCGACAGAGATTCCGACGACAAGGCCGGAGAGCAGCTCTTTGCTGCGGGCGAGCAGCAGCATCGCGAGGGCGAGAAAGACGCCGATGATGACGGTGTCCTGGCCGTCGGTGGCGACAAACTGCAGGCTGACCGTGCTGCAGAGGTAGAGCAAGGCTGCAGTGCGGATCGTGGCTTCGGAGAAGAGAGTCCGGCCGAAGCGCAGCCAGAGGGGGATCAAAGCCGTCTCGATGAGGATAGAGAGAAAGATGATGGCAAGAGGGCTGTGCCACAGAGTGATGACGGCGGCGTCGAGATACGGATGCAGCGGAGCGTAGCTGCTGGGGAAGTCGCGGTACGGAAGCCGGCCCTGAAGGACGAAGCGGGCCTCGGGCCAGTAATAGGCCGGGACGTCGCCGCGAGGAGCGATGCGGAGCAGGAAGAAGAGAGCACCGAAGAGGCTGAAGCGGCTCAGCGGAAAGGCGAGCGTGACGAGACGGTCGAAGCCCTGAGAAGAGAGGCGGCGAAGTGAGGGAAGAGAGCAGGCGACGATGGAGGCGACTCCGGCGAGAACGCCAAGAGCTCCGCGGGCTAAAAAGGTCTGCTGGCCGGTCAAGGTGGGGAGGGTCTCCTAAAGAGAATTATGGCATTGCCGCGTAGCGGGAGGGATGACCTGTTTTGGGGATCGATCTGCGGTTCAGGTGTTTTCGGCGATGACGACGGCGAGCGCGAGATCGCGGCTGTGAGTCAGGCTCACGGAGAGACGAGTGATGCCGAGCTTATCGGCTTGTTCGCGGGCGCGGCCAGTGAGATGAAGGGTGGGTCGTCCGCTGGGCTCGCGCTGCACCTCGATCTCCTTCCAGGCGACGCCGTTGCTGATGCCGGTGCCGAGCGCCTTGGCTCCGGCCTCTTTGGCGGCAAAACGCGCGGCAAAGCTTTCGGCGGCGCGCTTCTTCTTGCGTTGGCAGTAGGCAATCTCGCCGGAGGTAAAGACGCGGTCGAGAAAGCGTTCGCCGTACTGTTCGATGCTTAGCTCAATCCGGCTGATCTCTATCATGTCGGTTCCGATTCCAAGGATCACTTTGTGGCTCCGCTGTACTCGATCGTCATATGACCACCGTACCGCGCCCGGCATCACGCTACAACTGCCTGGCTCCGATGAAAGGTTTGACGGCTCGTGAATTTTTCCTGAAAGGGCCCAAAGACTGCTATGTCATCACTCGAGATTCAGGGATTCAGCTATGACGAACGTGCAGGCGTGCTACCGGGGCTGCTGGCCTCGTTGGCCGACTGCGGAGGCTGGGTTCTGGACCGTAGGACTCTTGCTCCCAATCTGATGGAGTTGCGCGTCGAGGTGCAGCTCCGGTCGATCCTCGACCTGTACGGATCGATTGTTGCCGCCGGTTTGGAGCTAACGCGTTCTTCCCACATGGCACTGACCGATCTGTGTACGTGCCGTCATAACGTCGTTGCGGTGACCGACCTTGGGCAGGTGGTCTCGTTGCGGATGGAGATTCGTTTTCTGGAGGAGATCACGCTGCACTCGCTGCTGGAGTCGGGAGGAGCGCCGGCTTAAGAAAAACGGCGATGGAGCATCGCCCAATTCATACTCCATCGCCTGAAGACCGGTTGATTGGAACCGGATAGTTGCCTTTCGTCCCCCGGGAGCGATGCACTTCCGAGGTACTCCTATCACGGTAAAACGCTTCCTGCTGAGAGTTGTCAGAGAGTTGTCATTCGAATGTATTTCTCTGCAATCTCCGCGCTCTTACTCGTGAACACTGCTCTTGAAATTGGTCAGACTTGTATGCGGTTTCCATAGCGATTTGCGAATAGGCAGACCGACCGAGAACTGCAGGTTCGGTGTGTCCGGTGTTAGCCCGACACCAAAGCTGAGGTCGATGGTTCGGCCAGGAGCGTAGAGATACGATGCGCCGAGCCGCAGCGATCCTTCCACCAGGAAGGAGGCGGGAATGGTCTTGTCGTTGAGAGTCGTGGCTCGGGTAAAGCGCTGGTCCCAGCCGATGGTCATCGAGGTCTCGGGGTTGAGCGAAAGGATGGAGCCGAGCTGGAAGCCGACGGCATCGCCGGGTTTGAAGTGGCCGGGAACCATGGCACCAGGATTGTTGGGATCGTTCGCCGGGACCGAATGGGTTCCGTTCAGGTTGGCCGTGTAAGAGAGATTGCCGAAGAAGACGACCGGGTCGTTGGATTTTGCCGCAGTGAGATTTCCCTGCACGGCGTAGAAGCCGGTTCCCAGAGCCGTCTGGCTGCTGTTGAGATTGAAGCTGTCGATGCCGGTGGTGGTCTTGAAACGCACATTCGCGAGCAGATCGGGGACGCGTCCGTGCTCGAGAGTGAGTTGCCGTGAGAGACCGAAGGTGATGTCGCCGAGGCCGAAGGTGCTTTGCGAGGTCTGTGTGTTGTTCACATCGACGGTGCGGTTCAACTGATAGCCGTACGGAACGTAGCTGTCGAACTGCAGCTTGCCGGGAAGGCCGAGGCGAGTGGAGAACACGGGCAGCAGAAGATCTTTTCGCACGCGCTGCGAGGAGATATCGCCGACGACAAGAACAGGCAGCAGGGCGAATCCGTCGATATTGATGCGATCGGAGGTCGAGCTGAAGTAGGAGGTCGTGTTGTCGATTTCGATGGTGCCGGGCGGTAGCAGAAGTCCGCCGCGCACGATGAGGGCCTGATCGAGAGCCTGGCTGGCCTGTCGCTCCTCGGCATCGTAGCCGGAGGTGGCGACGACAGAGGAGACGGCCGCAGAGGCCCCGCGAGGCATAGGCGGTGCTGAAACATTCGCCGAGATGGGTTTGGGAGCGAGAAGATCGCGCGGCGAAGTCGTGAAGCCTCCGTTGACGCGCCACTCGAGCTCCTGCACGCGTTCAAGAAGGTTGCGGATGATGGCGTCGCGCTCGCGCAGGGAATTGTTGAGCTGCTGATTGACGGCGGCGAGCAGGGACTCCTGTTGCGACGCGGTCATGGTGATGCTGCCCTGCTGCTGTGGACGCTGCTGCTGTACTTGTTGAGGAGGCGGTGCTGAGGTCAGTTGCTGCTGAGCCCGGGTTGATGTGGCCGAACCTGCCAGGGCCCAGAAGATCAGCGTGGCGCAATATCTTCTTGGTTTGAATGACATCGATCATGCCTTTCCAGTTGCATCGTTAAGCAAGAGTTCAGTAGAGATAATTGGGTGGAATGGCGACCCCGATCCCGCGCTGGATGATGCTTGGATCAGGAATTGTGCGCGAGGCGATCGTTGGCGGCCTTTCGGTGAGCATGAGGTCGGTGGGAGGACGCACGACAAAGACGATGCCTTCCTTCCAGAGAGATTGAAAGCGTTCGACCCGCATCGTGATGTTTCCGAAGCCGGGGTCGGCGATGATGACGCTTCCGTTGACGATGCGATGCACGACGATGAAGTGGTCGAATCCCTTGAGACGAATCGGCACAATCACCGAACTCTTCTGCTGGGCGAGCTCTTCGATGGACATGCCGGTATAGCCTTCCGCGTGATAACCACGGGCCTGCGCGAATCGCTTGAGGTCGAGCAGAGAAAAACCTCCGCGGGCACGCACCTTGACTGGATCGACGCGATGCAGAATCCAGACAACGATTGCGGTCTCCGGGGTATTGTCTTTGAAGTCGTAGGTCAGCAGGGTGCTGAGCGCGGCGGCTCCGCAGCTCATATCCCACTTCTGGCGGACCACGCCTTCTCCGCGAATTTCTTTAAGGCTGCGAACGCTCTTGGTGTATTCGCTGTCTTGAGAGAACACGGGGGCAGGGAAGAGCAGAGCGCTCGCCATGATTAGCGCGAGCGCCCCGGAAAAAAGCCTGAGGGAGAGGCCCTTCATTATGGCTTCCCATTCAGGTTGGACTGTGTCAGCGTGCCCACAGTGGAGTTGATATTGATGTTGAGGTTAAGCAGGACATTGATCTTTGAGTTCACGGCGTTGATGTTCACCAGAGAACTCAGATTCTGCTGCGCGTTGCCATTCAGGCTGAGCGAACCGAGGTTTGTGGTGGTGTTTCCCCCGATCGGCGCGTTTTGAATGGCGAGCGAGCCTGTGCTTGAGACCACGCCGTTCGGCGTTGGCGTGGAGCCCTCAAAGTGGACGACGCCATTGTTGGAGAGTCCGGCGGTGATTCCAGCAGCCGTTACTCCATCCAGGGCGGCATCGCTCAGGAGCTTTGCCTTGGTCTCAACCCTGGCCTTGACCGGCGATTGCGCGCCAGCCTGAACCAGGCCTGCCGAACTCAGCAGGGTCAGTGCCGCTATCACGAGAATTCGTCGCATACATACTCCCTTGAATCCAGTGAGCGAGCAGGATGCGAGCCGGAGTCAGGCCGTTTGCCCAGACCTCCGGCTCGCACCGTTCGCCGTTTAGCGGACCTGGCTGATGGTGTTGACCTGGTTGATGGTCGGAGCCGAGTTCATGTTGGAGGTGCGGGCGACGTTCACGCCATTGGAGACCATTCCACCCGCAGCATTGACGATGTTGAGACCGGAGGCGTTCTGCAGAGCATTGTCCGCAAGCGCAACGGCATAGTTGTTGGTCGCGTTGACCGACGATCCATCCACGGCAACATACTTGCCGGTGGCGGAGTCGAAGGAGATCGCGCCCTGCTTGGAGTAGGTCAGATCGAGCGACTGTACGGTGTGGTTGCTGCTCGACTCAGACTTCGTGCTCGAAACAGTCGACGCAAGGGTCGAGCTCTTGCTGTCGGTGGCTGCGAGCGAGTCGCTGGTGGTGTTGCTGACGTTGAGGCTACCGGTCTTCGAGGAGGTCTTGCTGGTGCTCAGCGAAGCGGTAGAAGACTTGCTGGCATCGAGCGAAGCCGACTTGTCCGAAGACTTGGAAGCCGAGGCATCGAGCGAATCCGACACGCTGGACGACTTCGAAGCCGAAGCGTCAAACGAGTTGGACTGGGTGGCCGACTTGGAGGCCGCAGCATCCAGGCTGGCGCTGGACGACTTGGAGTCCGTCGCTGCCAGGCTCTTGTCCGCAGAGCTGTCATGCGTGGTGGCCAGGTTGCCGGTGGAGTTGGAGGTGTCCGCAGACGTATCCGCAGTGGTGTGGCTGCCATTCAGAGCAGCGCCGCCATTGGAAGCCGACATGTCATGCGCGGTGGTGCCGTTGGAAGCAGAGTTATCGCTTCCGCTGGTCGCCGTGTTGTTGTACGCGGTGTTGCCGCTGTTGCTGGCAGAGCCATCCGAACCGGCGATGACAGCGTTTCCAGTGGAGTTCGTGTTGCTGGTGGAGTTGCTGGTGGACCCATGGGTTGCCGAAGCATTGCCAGTCGAAGAGTTCGACTTGGAAGCGCTGGCATTCAACGAGGAATCGCTGGAGTGCGAACCGGTCGCCGAGAGCGAAGCATTCGCGCTCTTCGAAGAGGAGTTATCCTTCGAAACCGAAGCATCCGCGCTCTTCGATGCTGTGTGATCGGCCGAGAGCGAAGCCGTCGAGCTCTTGGACGAAGAAGCAGCGGTCGAAAGCGAGGCGGTGTTGCTCTTGCTCGCATCCAACGACTGGCTCTTGTCGCTGGAGTGGGTGGCAGCAAGGGTGCTGGTCTTGGTGTGGTCGATGGTCAGGCTCTTATCGTCGCTCTTGGATGTGTTCAGGGAGCTATCGAAGCTGCTGCTCTTCGACTGGCTCTTGTCCACATCGGAGGTGGCCGTAACGCCGAGCTGAACATTGGCGCCACGCGAGTAGCCGCTGATGGCACCTTCCTGGGCGCTGCTCTGGGTGATGGCGTTCCCCTGGGTGACATCCGCGCCGCCATTGCTGGCCGGCGACGACATCGTGCCACTGTAAACATTGACGCCATTGGCAACAACCGCGTCCGAAGAGCTGACGATGTTGACGCCCGAGGCTCCGTTCAGAGAGCTTCCCGACAGATTGACCGTGCCGGTGTTGCTCACGGTCACGGAAGAGTTACCAGCAGCAACTGCGGTGTTCTCTTCGCCGGCGGCGGTGACATGATCCATCTGGTTGTCCCGCAGCTCATGGGTTTTGGTCTGCTTCTTCTCCGACGACGATTTTGCTTTGCTCTGGCCGTATGCTTGTCCAGAGACGACTAAGGCTGCAACAAGAGTCGATGTAGTTACGAGATTTTTCACTTCTGCCTCCACGGCTTGGTTTGACGAAGTTCCACCGTCTACGCGACCAGTGCCGCATAGTTGGCCAATTAACGCCTGCGAGCCCACTTAATACGGGGCCTTGAACAGACATCGCGGATTTTTCAGTCCCGAGGAGCTTCCAGATTCAGGAAGACAGTAAGAAAACCTCACGCTGTCGCAGATCTCTGATGGGGAAGACAGCGTTTGGCATAAATGCAGAGCCCGGATCGATGAATTTGTCGTAAACAATCACTTCCATATCGCACCCAGCCCGATGCGCATGGATTATGGGCCCTAAAT